>JAKPPV010000015.1 GCA_029547145.1 Methanobacteriota archaeon | reverse complement strand
CGGTCAACGACCACTGCAACCGCGTCTACTCCGACTTCCTGGCGTGGTACGACGTGACCGGCGCGATCGCGGCGACGGGTCCGGCGGTGAGGATCACGACCCAACAGTACGGCCCGGCGTCGTACGACGGGCGGTTGAAGGCGGTCGCCCTCGTCGTCGCCTACAACGACGGCGACGGTGACCAGGTGCGGTACTGGGTGAACCAGGGTCACGCCTGGATCGATTCAGGGACGACGGTGACCAGCTTCGCCACCTCGTCGGTCCCGTCGGGCTTCTCGGCGGCGACCCTCTCCAACCTCGCGCTCTCGAGCAAGGACGGCACCTACACCTTCAACGGCAACGCGCTCTCGGGTGCCAACCCGGTGGCGCCGATCAACTTCTTCGAGAACCACACCTGGGACGTCACGTCCATGGTGACGCCGGGTTCGGGGAGCACGCTCTCGATGGGACTCGGGAGCGGCGCGGGCTCGTTCAAGACGGTGCTCGCCGCTCTCGCCGTCCGGTCGACCGCCGAACCGACGCCGACCCCGACGGCGACCCCGATGCCGACGCCGACGGTGACGCCGATGCCGGGTGCCGACCTGAACGTGACGGCGATCGAGCCGAACGTGGGTGCCGGCGCGGCCCTCTTCGCGAGCGAGCCGAACGTTTTCACGGTGACGGTCAAGAACCAGGGGACCGGCGATGCCGGGTCGACCACGCTCCGGCTCGACGCCGGGGGCACCCTCTACACGGCGTCCCTGGGCCCCCTTCCGGCCGGCGCGTCGACGACGGTGAACGTGACCGACACGGTCCTCCGCACGGGAGGGGCGGACGTGGTGGTGACGGCGACCGCCGACTCGGCGGGGGAGGTGACGGAGACGGACGAGGCGAACAACGCGTACACCGCGGTGCACACGGTCCGGAACAACGGATACAAGGGCAAGCGGTGGACCGGCGGGGGCGATCTGACCACCCGGGCCTCGTTCGACGGCCGGTACGGCCTGTTCTACTCGACAGGCAGCTCCGCCTACTCAAACGCCGGGTGGACGTCGGTCTCGACGACATGGACGTCCGGGCAGCTGCCGATCCCCCCCGGTGCGACGGTCGCGAGCGCCCGCCTGTACCAGGCCTACACCTTCGACCAGACGCCCGGCGGGAACCCGTCCTGGACGATGATGTTCAACGGTGCTGCTGTCACTCCGGTGGCCACCTACACCGACCGGAAGGGGTACGGAGGGTATGACTACCCGTCGGGCCTGTACGTCTACGACGTCACCGGGCAGTTCAACCCCGCCGGAAACACCATGACCGTCACGGCGGGGTCCGGAAACAACAACGGTCTCTACGGGGCCTACCTCGTCGTCGTCTACCAGGACGCCGGGACGACGGAGAAGCTGATCCGGATCAACGACGAGTGCGACATGCTCTACGCGGGGACGGCGCGCTCGGTCAGCAACGACGAGGGGACGGCCCATGCGGGCTTTTCCGGTATCGACACCACCGGCATGGCGGACGCGAGGCTGATCGCCATCGCACCGTCGGCCAACGAGGCGGGCAAGAGCAGGGTCTATTGGAACACCGCCGAACTCGGCGACCTCTCGTCCGGCTACCTCAGCGGCCCCCAGGTCTCGTTCGGCGAGTTCAACGTCAGGGACGCCCTTGCCAGCGGGAGCAACGAGGCCCGGCTCCAGAGCTACATCGTCGGTGGTTCCGGCGACAACATGGTCGCCACGAACGCGATCCTGGTCGTTGAACGGTCGAGCCCGACGGTGACCCCGACTGCGACCCCGACTGCGACCCCGACGGCGACCCCGACTGCGACCCCGACGGCGACCCCGACGGTGACCCCGACGGTGACCCCGACTGCGACTCCGACGGTGACGCCGACGGTGACGTCGACGCCGGGTGCCGACCTGAACGTGACGGCGATCGAGCCGAACGTGGGTGCCGGCGCGGCGCTCTTCGCGAACGAGCCGAACGTCCTCACGGTGACGGTTAAAAACCAGGGGACCGGCGATGCCGGGTCGACCACCCTCCAGGTTGCGATCGGGAGCTCCGTCCAGACGGCGGTCGTCCCGCCCCTCGCTGCCAACACCTCCACGCGGATCAACGTGACCGATTCCGGCCTGTACGCGGGAGGGACGAACCTCGCGGTGACCGCGACGGTCGACCTTTTCGGACTGGTGACCGAGTCGGACGAGGCGAACAACGTCTACACCACGGTGCTCACCGTCCGGAACAACGGCTACAAGGGCAAGCGGTGGACCGGCGGCGGGGACCTCGTCACGCAGGCGGGACCGTTCGACGGGCATGTCGATCTCGTCTACTCGGCAGGCAACTCGGTGTATGCGGGTGCGAACTGGACGGAAAAGACGGTGACCTGGACGACGGGCGACCTTCCGATCCCGGCCGGTGCGACCGTCGCGAGCGCCCGGCTCTACCAGTCCTACAACTACAACAAGAAGGCCTCTCCACCGGCGTACACCCTCTCGTTCAACGGCAACCCGGTCACCCCGGAGGCGACCTACACCGACCGGAAGGGCTTCGGATCGTATGACTACCCGTACGGGCTCTACGTCTTCGATGTCACCGGCGCGTTCGACCCGTCGGGGAACAGCATGACGATCACGCCTGAGTCCGGCAACGACTACTCCATCAACGGTGCCTACCTGGTCGTCGTCTACCGGGATGCGAACGCGACCGAGAAGACGATCTGGATCAACGACGGCTACGACATGCTCCAGTCCCAGGCGCAGTACTCCGTCTCCACCGACGAGGCGACCGCGTTCGCCACGTTCGCCGGCGTCGATGCAACGGGCGTCGCACACGCGCGGGCGATCGCGGTCCTCGCGAGCGCGAACGAGAACGGGAAGAGCCGGTTCTTCTTCAACGGAGACGTCTACACCGGGTTCTGGCCGGACTATCTCGGCGGGCCCCAGATCGGGTTCTCGTCCTACGACGTGACCTCCGCACTCGCGGACGGGGCGAACACGGCCCGGCTCCAGAGTGTCGACCCGGGAACGAAGGGGGACAACATGTACGCCATGAACACCATCCTGGTCGTTGAACGGTCGAGCCCGACGGTGACCCCGACTGCGACCCCGACGGTGACGCAGACGCCGGGCGGTCCGGTGGCGAACTTCACGGCGAGCCCCACCTCGGGGTACGCCCCACTCTACGTCCGGTTCACGGACCGCTCCGAGAACGCCGTCCGTTACGTATGGTCCTTCGGGGACGGGTCCCTCTCGTACCAGCAGCACCCGGCACGGGTCTACAGGAACCCGGGCACCTACACCGTGACCCTGACGGTCTACGACCAGGCGGGGGCGTCGTCCGCGACGAGCATGACGATCACGGTGACCGAGAAGCCGGTCGTCACCACGACGACCGTCACCCCGACACCGACGGCGACGACCATCGCGCCGACACCCTCCGCGACACCGACCGTCACGCCCGTCCAGCAGCCCTACCCGGACCGGCACGACCTCCCCGGGGTCGTCCAGGCGGAGGACTATGACACGGGTGGCGCCGGTGTCGCGTACAGTGACACGACCCCCGGCAACCAGGGAGGTGCCTACCGGTCCGACGACGTCGACATCGAGGTGCAGGGCACGGTGACGAACGTCGGCTGGATCCGCCGCGGCGAGTGGCTCTCCTACACGGTCGATACGACGGACCTGACGGCGGGGGCCTACCAGATCCGGGCCAGGTACGCGGCTCCGTCCGGCCAGAGGCCGATCGCGATCCTGGTGGACGGGACCCCCGTCGCCACGCTCACGCTCCCGGCGACCGGGGGATATGCCGCCTGGTCCTCTGCGCTCTCCGCACCGTTCACCATCCCGAAGGGCCGCCACGTCGTGACCCTCCGGTTCGACGAGAGCGAGCGGTTCAACCTGGACTACCTGGAGTTCCTGAAGCCGGACGTCGTCACGACGACTCCCACCCCCCAGCCCGGCGGGGCGGGCTTCACCGCGGCGCCGAACCCGGTCCGGAAGGGCGCGCTGATCCGGTTCACCCTCCAGCCGGCCCCCGGCAGGACCGTCCGTTCGGTCTGGTGGACCTTCGACCGGGACGGTCACTACTCCACCTGGAACTCACGGAACGTGAACCCGGGGTTCTTCTACCCGGCGGCGGGCACCTACACCCCCCTCGTGAAGATCACCTACACGGACGGTTCCGTTGAGACGGTGGAGCGGACCGGGTATGTGAGGGTCACCTGAACCGGGTGCGGTCTCGACCGCACCCCGCTTTTTTCTGATCGCCCGGGCCGTTCCTCCGGAGGACCGCATCCCCTGGTGACACCCCGTAACGAGAATACAGGGATCCATCTGATCATTTGTTACGAATACAGACAGACAGCAAACTATTATCTCGTATCGGAGAGAGATCGTCCGTCATCCCTGCGAAGGCAAGATGCGGGGTCCTGCGCCTCGCGCCGTCCCCGTTCCCGCTGGACGCCGTCGGGGGGCCACTCCCGTCTGCCGGGGGAACGGGACCCGCAGAGGGATCACCGGAGAGACGAACCGGCGCTCGGAAAGGATGGTACAACAGGAGGTCATCATGGGAATGAGATGGAGGGGTTCAATCCGGCTCGCCGGTGTCCTTCTCCTGCTGCTCTGCCTTGCGGGCATCGCGGCGGCGGAGGCACCCGGCCAGTTGAAGACGGTCCAGAGCGGAACCGTCTCGGGGGACCTGGTCGTCAGGGCCCACCAGCCGGTGCCGTGGTACAGCCAGGCAGCACCGGGGACGGTGACGTCCCGGGAGTTCACCCAGGCGTTCACCCTGCCGGCGTCCGCCACGGGTTCCAGCGTCGCGTGGGCGCGACTCTACGTCCCTGACTTCCGAATTTTTAGGCGCAGTATCACCTCACCCCCTTCTTGAATCCCCGATCCGCCTGCGATATCGAAAGATCTATATCATATTATGCGCTTAACTAATAAGCAGATGAAGCCCACGGTCCGAATCAAACGGATCAAAGGGAAGGAGTACTGGTATGAGGACACGCCGTACTACGATCCCGAGACGAAGCAGATCCGACACACATCGCGGTATCTGGGGAAAAATATCGACGGAAAACCCGTCAAGGTACGGACCGAACTGGCCCATGGATCCATCACCTCCGTGCCGACGACGGCCTACACCCACGGCCCCTATCTGCCTCTTCAGGCGATCATCCGGGAACTGCATCTCGACGAGTATCTCTCTTCATTGGCGAACGAACGAGAAACGAAAGCGATTCTCGCGCTCTCGATGAACCGGGTGGTGCGACCGATGGCCATGCATCTGATCGGCTCCTGGTACGACGAGACCTCCCTCTCTCTCACCACCCCCGATCTACCGCTATCGAGTCAACAGGTCAGCGAGCTCCTGGCCGACCTGGGCTCGAGCGGCGTTCCCGATGCGTTCATGACCGCCCTCCTTCGGGATATCGGGACCGATTCGACCCTGATCTACGACATCACGAGCCTATCCAGTTACTCCCGGCTCCTGCCGCTCCTTGAATACGGATACAATCGGGATGGCCTCGATCTGCCGCAGATCAACTTCTCCCTGATCGTCGATGTCCAGCGCGCGATTCCCGTTATGTACGAGCTCTATCCCGGGAGTATCGTCGATGTTGTCACCCTGAAAAACACCGTCCATCGTCTCCAGGCTCACGGCATTCGGAATGCTACCCTGGTCCTCGATCGCGGGTTCTTCAGTCAGGGAAACCTGGACGAGCTGCTCCGAGAGGAGGTGTCGTTTGTCATTCCCGCTTCGCTCACCCTCAAGCAGGTCAAGGAGCTTCTGACAGAGGTGCAACGGGACCTGGATAGCCCACAGTATCTTCAGGTGTTCCAGGAAGACCCGA
Organism: Methanobacteriota archaeon; assembly: GCA_029547145.1. Classification (GTDB taxonomy): domain Archaea; phylum Halobacteriota; class Methanomicrobia; order Methanomicrobiales; family Methanospirillaceae; genus UBA288. Next base: position 921 of record JAKPPV010000015.1, on the reverse strand, counting down.
TCTTCGTCAAACCGTTAACGCTCATGGTGCATGATCACCCGGTGGCGGGGTTTTGCTACTACGACCTGAAACGGGAACAGACCGAGCGTAACCTGTTCTACATCCGCCTGCACGACCTGAAAGAAAACCTCGAATCGCGACAAATACCTCGATGGCGACGACCAGAGGAGGTCTTCCGGGAACGAGCCGGCGCGATGGCCAACTATTTTTCCTGGCACGTGGACGATAATCGATTTCGGATTGAGATCCGGAAGAATGCCGTCTCACAGAGAGTGAACCGCATGGGCAAACAGATAATCCTCACCCAAAGTGCTCTGGATTGGCAGGAGTGCCTCATGGTATACCGGGAACGCGATGCCGTGGAGAAGGCGTTTCGCATGATGAAACAGGACCTTCAGGTCCTGCCACTCAATGCAAAGAAAGAGACAACGATGAAGGGATTCCTCTTTGTGACCTTTATCGGGCTGATCCTGAGGATGCAATTAGTGAAGAGGATGAAGGAGACGGGGCTGCTCAAGGACTATACGGTGGATGGTTTACTCCTCGAACTGGCAAAGATCAAGAAGATCAAACTCGCGAATGGAGAGACCATCGTGACGGAACTCTCCAAGAAGCAACGAACCATTCTGGAGAAGATGGGACTATGCGCTTAATTGTCCGGAAGTCAGGATTTATCAAACGATCTGAGTGAACTCGGCACCTTCGACTTTATCTATTGCCAGGAGGTGTTGCACCATACTCCTGATCCAAGGAGATGCTTCCATAACCTATGCACAATTCTGGTAGTGTGCCAAAAGTGATGTAAAATCTCAATGGCCCTGAATCCAACCTAGATTTGAAGAAAGGAGAAACAGGGCCATGATCCCATTATCAATTATCGAAGATTATCTTTGCGACCAATCAGAGGGGATGCGTGCTGTC
>JAKPPV010000014.1 GCA_029547145.1 Methanobacteriota archaeon | reverse complement strand
CGGTAGTGTGCCAAAAGTGATGTAAAATCTCAATGGCCCTGAATCCAACCTAGATTTGAAGAAAGGAGAAACAGGGCCATGATCCCATTATCAATTATCGAAGATTATCTTTGCGACCAATCAGAGGGGATGCGTGCTGTCATCACGTGGTTCCTGAACCTGGTGATGCAGCTCGAAGCGCTCCAGCAAGCCGGCGCCGAGCGTCATGAGCGGACTCCGACCCGGACTGCGCATCGAAATGGTACTCGCGATCGCTCGCTCGTCACCCGATGTGGCACTGTCGTCCTCTCCAAACCGCAGTTCAGAGAGAAACCGTTCGAGACCCAGGTCTTCGGGCGGTATGCCCGGGTTGAAAAAGCCCTGGTGAACGCGATCGCCGAGTCGTATCTCCAGGGTGTCTCGACCCGGAAGATCGAGGCGATTGTCTCGCAGTTGGGGGTCGACCAGCTCTCACCATCCTCGGTCTCCCGGATCGCGCAGGACCTCGATCGCGAGGTTCACGAATTTCTGACGCGGACGATCGAGCAGCCATTCCCCTATCTTTTCCTCGATGCCTCGTACTACACCGTCCGCGATGGTCCCCGATATGTCTCGAAAGCACTCTTGGTGACGGCCGGTGTCCGGGAGGATGGGTATCGTGAGATCCTGGGGGCCACGATTGCGGACTGTGAGAACGAGGCGTTCTGGTCCGGGTTCTGTGACGACCTGAAAGAGCGGGGATTGGCCGGTGTGCAGCTCGTCATCTCCGATGGTCATCGGGGGATACAGGCAGCCGTGACCACGGCCTTCCTGGGGGCGTCCTGGCAGATGTGTCAGGTCCACACGACCCGGGCCGTCCTGAGAAACGTCCCGAAGAAGGATCAGCGGGAGGTCGCCGGCCTGCTGCGGGAGGCATACGGCAACGAACAGCGACTCCAGGACTGTGCGGATGAACTTGCTGCGCGAGGATATCAGAAGGCTGCGACGACCATCGAACGGTTTCTCCCAGGGCTTCTGAATTATACCGCCTTCCCGAAGGCGCATCAGAAACGAATCCGTACAACCAATGTCATGGAACGGATAAACCGGGAGCTGAAGCGGCGGACCCAAGTCGTGGGAGCGTTTCCCTCCGATCAGTCGTTGTTGCGACTCGCCGGATCGATTCTCAAGGACATCAACGAGGAGTGGATCACCGGGAAAAGGTATTTGCTGATGGACGAGTGATGGAGATCCAGGGAGACAGGACCCGAGGGAAATTACAGCACTTCTGAAACGCTACCGATCGGCGCGCCCGGGACAGCGACATAGCTCGCAGCCTCTTTACGAATGGTTTCCTCACCTGTGCTCCGCTTTCCGACCCGAAACGGATGGGAAGCGATCATCATCCGTCCCCTCTTCGAACATGGCAGCGAGCGGATCGTTCTTTGAACCGATGATGAAAGATAGCGATTCATTCAAGCATTGACCAGGATTCGGCAATGGCTCACCAGAGCTATTCCGGATACCTTCCCAGGGATCTATCCAATCATGGGCTCTCCCGATGAAGCATCCCCTGCCGGACACCATGATCCCCACTCTCGTGACGACCGAAGGCACCCACAAGAGACCCCCCACCATCCTCTCCGGGCCCTGCACCTGGCCGAAACGTCGGGGAGTGTCCCGGAAACGGGTCGTCGTACCTGGATGGATCGGAACCATTACTGCACATGGAAACGTCGGTCTCAGACCTCCGGTTTCGCCGGGTTGAAGGACCTCCTGACCCCTCACCATACGCACCCCCGGGACACCTCCCCCGTCAGCATGCTCGAGGGGTCTGGCAGGGCCCGTCTTCACCGCTGGTAGACTCCTTTCGATCGTGCACGTGCGGGTTTCTCTAATACCGCGACACTTCCGGGATGGACGGTTGCGGTTCTTCATCACGCTGTTGATCTCTCACGACCGGTCGATCACGGTCCATGGCGTCCTTCCGAAGAACGGAACCGGGTTCCCTGGACACGAATTTTGCCCGTACAGACTGTACAGCAATGATGTCGAACACCAACGCTGCACAATCCGATCCCCCAGACGAGCGACTCCATTGAACCGTCCCCGACGATTTCTTTCGCATGGCATACAGGCAGAACCCTTCGAATCGGTTGATGCACGGCAGGGGGATCCCGATCGATCGTTTGAGCCCGATAATACCGGGCGACCCCTTCCCGGTGCTCAGAATGGCATCCGCAGAACGATTGAGACCATCCGGCACTGCCTGAAATGAACGGTGCGACATGATCGCCGGGCAGACGATCAACCCGACGGAGCTGGCACGAGAAGAGTCAGGGCACTTGGGTTGCGGAGGAACAGGAAGGACATGCGGAAAAGAGAAGAACCGATCGGGACTTGGACGAGGAGAGGGGGACGGTCCGGCGTCGGGAGGTGGGATGAAAGAAGAGTGCGAGGGAGGCGATTCGAACGCCCGAACTCCTGCGAGACCAGACCCTGAATCTGGCGCCGTTGACCTGGCTTGGCTACCCTCGCGCCTGAATATATACGGGCGTCGGAAAGATAAAGATTGGCGTCCACGGGACGCCTATCGCTTCGTATGGTTGCCGTTCTGGAACTTCCGCAGTTCGGCCTCCCGGAGCTCGTTCCGCTTGATCTTGCCGGAGATCGTCTTCGGAAGGCTCTCGACGAACTCGACGAGGCGCGGGTATTTGTACGGGGCGGTCACCTTCTTGACGTGCGCCTGGAGCTCCCGGACCAGCATCTCCGAAGGCCTGAACCCGGGGGCGAGAACCACGAAGGCCTTGACCACCAGTCCGCGGATGACGTCGGGAGATCCCACCACCGCCGCCTCCTGGACGGCGGGGTGCTCGAGGAGGGCCGACTCGACCTCGAAGGGACCGATCCGGTAACCGGATGACTTGATGACGTCGTCGTCCCGCCCGATGAACCAGTAATAACCGGTCTCGTCCATGTATGCCTTGTCGCCGGTATAGTACCAGCCGTTCACGAACGACCGGTCGTTCTCCTCCTCCGAACCGATGTACTCCCGGAAGAGCCCGACCGGGCGGGGGTCGAGCGCGATCGCAATCCGTCCTTCCTGGCCGATCGGGACGGGACGACCGTCGTCGTCGTGGAGCTCGATCCTCCACCCGGGTGCGGGCTTACCCATCGAGCCCGGCTTCGACTCCATGCACGGGAACGTCCCGATGCAGAGCACCGTCTCGGTCTGGCCGTAGCCCTCGAAGATCGTGACCCCGGTCGCCTCCTTCCAGACGCGGATCACCTCGGGGTTGAGGGGTTCTCCGGCCGACGTGCAGTGACGGAGCTCGGAGAAGTCGAACTTGTCCAGGTCGGCGAGGATCAGCATGCGGTAGATGGTGGGCGGGGCACAGAAGGTGGTGATCGCATACCGCTCGAGCAGGGGGAGGATCTCGGTCGCCTTGAACTTACCCCGGATGTCGTAGACAAAGATCGCCGCCCCCTGGATCCACTGGCCGAAGATCTTGCCCCAGGCCGACTTCGCCCACCCGGTGTCCGAGAGGGTGAAGTGGAGGTCGTTGTGCCGGAGATCGTGCCAGAGCGCCGCCGTCACGATGTGGCCCAGGGGATAGGACTGGTCGTGGAGCACCATCTTCGGTTCCCCCGTCGTTCCCGAGGTGAAGAAGATGATCATCGGGTCGGTCGAACGGGTCCGTGACATCCCCGGCAGCTGGATCAACCGGTGCGAGACCGGTGCCGGGTAGGTGAGCTCCTCCTGGTACGAGATCCAGCCATCCCGGGAACCGTCGACGACCATGCGGCTCATGAGCGACTCGCACTCCGAGTAGATCGCGTCGACCTTCGGGGCGGTCTCCAGGTCCGTGATCACCATCTTGAACTGCCCGAGTTCGATCCGGTACCGGATGTCCTTGGACGTCAGCATGGTCGGTCCCGGGGAGACAACCGCCCCGAGCTTGATCAGGGCGAGCGTCAGGATCCACCACTCCGGGACCCGGTGGAGCATCAGCATCACGCGGTCTCCCTTGTGGATCCCGTGCTTGAGGAGAATGTTTGCGGCGGCGTTCGAGAGCCCCATCAGGTCCCAGAAGGTGAACTTCTTCTCGTTCCCCTTCTGGTCCGTCCAGATCATCGCGAGCTTGTTGCGGTCCTTTCTCGCCCACTCGTCGACCACGTCGAAACCGAAGTTGTAATACTCGGGTACCTCGATCTTAAAGTCCCGGTAGGACTCGTCGTAGTCCTTCATGTTGTGCCGGTTCTCGCCCATATGAAACACTAATGGTTTTGCCCGGGAGGGAGATTAATTCTGCGCGAATAAACCAATTTTCGGGGGTTTCAAACCGGGATAAAGGTTCTCCAGAACTATTATGTTTTAAAGGACAGCATAGATAGAGAGATGGAAGAGAAACGATACGAGTCGCTCAAGATCGAGAATATCGTCGCTTCGGGTGTGATCGCAGACTCGATCGATCTCGCCGATGTTTCGCAGCGGATCCCGGCCTGCGAACTCAATACCAAACGTTTTCCTGGAGCGGTCTTCCGGATCGAGAGGCCGAAGATCGCCTCGTTGATCTTCAGCTCGGGAAAGGTCGTTCTGACCGGAATCCGTGACCGTCAGGCCCTCAATGACGGCCTCGAGATCATCATCGACTCCCTGCGCGAGGCTGGAGTCGCCTGTTACGACGAACCTCAGGTTGCCGTGACCAACATCGTCTGTTCGTATGATATCGGGAAATATATCAACCTGAACAAGGTGGTGATCACGCTCAACCTGGAGAACATCGAGTACGAACCCGAACAGTTCCCCGGGCTCGTCTACCGGATCAGGGACCCGAAGATCGTGGCGCTCCTCTTCAGCTCGGGAAAGATCATCCTGACCGGGGGCAAGAACCTGGAGGACATCAAGCGGGGTCTCGACTTCCTCGAGCAGAAACTCGAGTCGATCATGTGAGAGGCACGACTCCGTTCTCTTCCGACATCCCCATCGAAGTGCCGGGCCAGGACGTCCCGCCGTTGGCCTCCGGATCTCCCAACCGGAATTCCTGTCCTGGAGAGCGCATTCTCCCTTTTTCGCTCGATGAAAAATCCCCTGACCTCCGCGTCAGAGCCGGTGTCGAGCATGATAAAGCCACCCGAAACGGCGATCGGTGAACAGGCACGGGGTTCGGACCCGGCATACACCGCCTGATGAACCCGATCTATTGTGAGTGGGACACTACGACCATTCCGGCGCGATCGGACCGGTCACCGGGATGGCCCCTTTACTGTTCGCGGTGGTCCCGTGAAACTGTACTGCCTCGTGTCCGCGAAGATCACGCCCGGTACCCGCACCCGTCGAGAAGGACGCCGTGGTAGTGCTCGGAAGGGACATCCTCTGCGTCCTCCCGTGCGAAGCGGGCCGCGCTCCCAACCGACCGAACGCGTGGATGTGCCGCCCCCGTGGGTCTTCTTCGACGGAGGAGGAGCACGCCCGTAAAAGCCCTCGTTGGGAGTGCCCCGTCGCACCTCTCACGGAAGCCTTCGCCTGGGGCCATCACAGGCCTTCGGCCGTCGGTCCTGCGAAAAGGGAGATCGACCCCGGGATCCGATGACCGTCCGCCCGAACCGGGCACGGTCATCGTTCGGCTGGACGATGGAAAGAGCGGCGGGTATCCGGATCCGCCCGCACCGGGTGCTGTTCGCATCCTCCAAAACCTCCTGGCGATTCGGGACGGAGAAGAACGGCGGACTTCCGGACAGCTGCCGCTCCGGAGACGCGGGCGGACCCGAAGGAGGTCACGGGCAGCAGGAGGGGGTCCTCCGGAAAAAAGAGCCGGTATTCCAGGCTCGCCGGTATGCCCTTCGCCCAACAGGGGACGCTTCGTGCCGCTACCAGAAGTGCCGGGTCTGGATGTACTGCCGTTCGGCCTTCAGGATCTGGCGGTAGAACTGGTCTCCCTCCGCGAGCGTACCCAGGATACGGGACGCGTGCTCGGGTCCGACGCCCCTCCCCGAGAGCGCGATCACCGCCTTCTTCCCGCTCGAAAGGACGATGTTCGCGTTCCGCAGCAACCGCTTCTCGACCTCCCGATCCTCGGGGCTCTTCGTCTTCCGGTTCGCCACGGCATAGAGCGGTTCGTCCCAGGGCTTGAGTGCGGCGATCAGCCGGGCGGAACAGACGGGACACTGCGGGCGCTCTTCCACGCGCGAGACCCGGGTCTTCTGCTTCCAGCGCCGGCAGTTCATGCAGCAGAGCACGACCTCGGAGTCGTCGATCCGCCGTTTCACGGTCGCCAGGATCGCGGTATCGGCCGACTCGGGAGGCACCAGGTCCCGCGACGAGAAGAGGCCCGATGCGCCGAGGAGCGAGACCTGGGTCGTCACCACCTCGATCGTCCCGGCATGGACGGCAGAGACGATCTCCACGGCGCTCTCGACGTCCATGTACTCCTCGAAGAGCTCCCGGTAGGTCTCCTGCTGGACGACGGTCCGGTCGAAGAGATCGGAGAGACGGTGGATCGAGATCCGTTCGTAATCGGCGTCGGGGTCGATCGCCCCGAACTTCTTTGCCACCTGGACGAGTTTCCACTTGTAGAGCGCGGTCCGTTTCAGTCCGATCTCGAGAAGACCCCGGATATGGGCGGGGTCGAGCGAGAGCAGGGTCTCTTGCACATCGGCGGCGCCCAGCGATTTCGGTAGCCGGAGCAGGCACCGGTACGCATCGATCTCGATCCCCACGCTCGTCCCGTAGCGGGCCGAGAGCAGGAGAGAGAGGACGCGTGCGATGACCTCATTCGCCCGGTGTCCGGCGCAGATATTGCATACCACCCCCTCCTCGGCGTTCTCGAGGGTGATCGTCCGGTCGGTCGGGATGACGGAGCGGTTCCGGTCCATCTCGTCGAGGACGTGCTCTGCATAATGGATCGCCCGCCGGCTCCCGATGTAGTCGCCGATCCGGCGTGTGCGGCGGAGTCCGCCGACCTCACGTGCCACCGCGAAGGGAACCGGGATCTGTTCGCCCTCCCAGCTGGGGAGCTCTCCCTTCGCGCGCCGGGCGGGCTCCACCGTGATCCTCCCCTCCTCGACCTCGAGGACCCGCCAGAGCTGCCCCTTGGTGATGAAGACCGAACCCGGATCGATCGTGCCGACGACGAAGGACTCGTCCAGGGTCCCGACGGTCCGGCGCGAGGCGAGATCGAAGACCTGTACCTTGCGCTCGTCGTGGATCATCGAGAGGTTGCCCATCAGGTACCGCCGGGCCCGCGCGGTCGTGACCAGGCGGTCACCCTCAACCCTCAACAGCCGGTGACCGGCCATCTCGGCGACGACGCGTTCGAGGAGGGGGTCAGGCTCGGGGAAGACCGCCGTCCTGCCCAGGATCGCGCGGACCTGCGCGAGGTCGATCTCACCGTGCTCCACCGCGAGCGCCGCGACCTGGTTCGCCAGGACATCGGCCGCACCATACGGGATCCGAACCGGCTCGAGCTCGCCGGCCATCGCCCGCCGGACGATCACACCGGACTCGAGGAGGTCGTCGAAACCGGTTGCGAGGATCGTCCCCCTCGAGATGGCGGAGAGGCGGTGGCCCGCACGCCCGACCCGCTGGACCAGCCGTGCCACCTCCCGCGGCGAGCCGAACTGGACCACGTGTTCGACGTGCCCGATGTCGATCCCGAGCTCCATCGAGGAGGTGCAGATCAGGGTGCCGAGCTCCCCCCTCTTGAAGCGCTCCTCGGCGTCGATCCGGACCTCCCGCGAGAGCGACCCGTGGTGGACCTCGATGTCGCCCCTCCGGAACAGGGCGTGCCCGAGGGCCTCGGCGGTGACACGGGTGTTGGTGAAGACGAGGTTCGATCCGGAGGGGTCGAGGGCACGTTCCACGCACCTCGCCTGTGCCTCGAACCGATCCCCTGCATAGACGACGGAGAGGTCGAGGGACTTTGCGACGGGGACGGCCACCACCCGGCACGGGCGGTGGGGACCGCAGAGGAACCGGCCCACCTCCCCGGGGTTGCCGACCGTCGCCGAGAGGCCGATGCGCTGAAACTCGCCCGCATAGGTCCGGATTCGCTCGAGCGCGACCGAGAGCTGGGCCCCGCGCTTCGATCCGGCAAGCTCGTGGACCTCGTCGACGATCACGTACCGGACCCCGGTAAGGTGCCTTTTTAAGGTCTTTCCCATGAAGAGGGCCTGGAGCGACTCCGGGGTGGTGATCAGCAGGTCGGGAGGGTGGAGGGCCTGCCGCCGCCGTTCCGCCTGGGTGGTATCCCCGTGCCGGACACCCGCCCGGAGACCGAGGGCGGCGCACCACCACTCCATCCTTAAGAGAATATCCCGGTTCAGGGCGCGGAGCGGGGTGATGTAGATCGCCGAGAATCCCGCGCTCTTCGTGGAAAGGAGGCCATGAAAGACCGGGAGCATCGCCGACTCGGTCTTCCCCGTCCCGGTCGGGGCGATCAGGAGGAGGTGCCGGCCGGCGAGCACCTCGGGGATGGCGAGCTCCTGCGCCTCCGAGAGCCCGGCGAAGCCCCGCTCGGCGATCGTCTGCCGGATGCGCGGGTCGAGACGGTCGAGCGCGGTCATCCCGCCGACACCTCCCCTCCGCCCCGATCGGGAGGTGCGAGCGCCTCGATCGGCCCGAGCAGGGTGCCGTCGGCGAGCAGCACCTCGACCGTCTCCCTCTTCAGGCACCGCGAGACCGGGCTGAACGGGGCGGTCACGATCCTCTGTACGTCGTACCCGGCGAGCTCGTTGAACGCGGGGGTAAAGAGCACCCGGGTCGGACGACCGGCCGGAGGGAGACCGAGACAGGGACCGTCGAGCTCGCCCACCAGGTACGCCGGGGTGCGCACCGCACACCCGACCTCGTCCTGGATCGCCGCGAGCGGGTGGTGGTGGCCGACGAGCACCAGAAGGCCGGCAAGGCAGGGAGCGGGCAGCGTGTGACCGTGGAGGTAGCCAACCCCGTCGACGACGACCCCGGTCCGTTCCGCCAGTTCTTCCGGCCGGAGGAGTCGCTCGATCCCCGGATCGTGGTTGCCCGGCACGACCAGGAGCGGGGCCCGGGCGCGGAACGCGGCGAGCACCTCGGGGAGCTCCCGCCACTCCTGCCTGGTGGTGAACGGGACCGACTGCTTCACGTCGCCGAGGAGGAGGAGGCGATCGGGGCGGAACCGGTCGACCAGGTCCGTCACCCGGTGCAAGCGCTCGAGCGACCGGCTCGAGAAGTGCCACCCGTGCCGCGCGAGGTCCGACTCAATCCCGAAGTGGAGATCGGCGACGACCAGGGTCCGCTCCCGGTTGACGACCAGGGTTGCAGGACCCTGTTCCAGGAACTCGATCCTCATGCGATCCGGATCAGCCCCCGGCGGGGCATGTAGCATTCACCCTCCTCGAGCAGCCCGGAGATCGCCTCCTCGACCTCGGACTTCGAGTGTCCCCTTCCCATGGCGAGGACGAGGAGGTCATCGATCGTCACCCCGTCACGCCCCCCCGCCTCGATCCGCTCCATGAGGAGGGATGAGAGCTCGTGGAGGACGGAGGGCGACGGCAGCGTGCCCGCGGTCGGCAGCACGTCGAGCGCCCGGAGAGCCATCGCCCCGAGCGCCTCGACCGTCTCCGGCGTCATGCGGTAGGCCGCGATCGCCGCATCGATGATGGGGTCGTCACCATCGCCACGGAGGCGGGCAAGCACGGCATCGAGCCGCGCTGCGGTCAGGTCCGCGGTCCGAAGCAGCCACCGGTCGCGGGTCCCGCGATCGACCGGCGCGACGGAGACGGGATGGACCGAGGGGCCGTTCCGACCACCCACGGCGTATCCGAGCACGGCAAGAAACGCCGGAGGGGTCACTGCGGCGAGGGCTGTGAGCGTCTCGGGTTCCCGACTGGTTGCGCGGACGAGAAAGACTCCCGTCGGGTCGGCGACCCGGGCCGTCATGGCGGTCCTGGTATCTCCGGAGAGTGCCGTGACCGCGCCGACGAGGTAGACGAGGGTGATGGCGGCGCCCGACGGAAGGAGCAGGCAGTCGGCGCCCCCGTGCCGGTATGACTGTGTCGCTCGCTCGAGTTCGCCCGCAAAGACCCGCGCCGCCGGTTCCAACGCTCTCTCCACCCGTCCTGAATCCTGTACGAGATCTCGTCCCGTCAGCGTTTCAAGCCGTCGATGCCGGCACCGGGGCCTCTGTACGTTCCCGGCCAAGGGGAGGGAATCGACGCCATCGGTCCTCTACCCCCGCCCGATTCGAGGAGCGGCTGATGATGTCTCCCAGCGATTCCGCCTCGCGGTCTCCTACGGGACCTCGCCCTCCGCCTCTGCCTCTCCAATGATCGTCCCGGTGAATCGATCAAACGATTGATGGACACCGAGAGAGAAGAAGTACACACGCATGGAGACCGACCACACCATCTGGATCGAGCGGTACCGGCCGACCTGCCTTGCCGAGATCGTCGGCCAGGAAGAGATCGTTGAGCGGCTCCAGAGTTACGTACGGAGCGGGAGCCTGCCGCACCTCCTCTTCACGGGGACTGCCGGCGTGGGCAAGACGACGGCGGCCGTCGCCCTTGCACGGGAGTTCTTCGGTGACACCTGGCAGATGAACTTCCGCGAACTGAACGCCTCGGACGAGCGCGGCATCGACGTCGTCCGGAACCAGATCAAGGAGTTCGCGCGGACGAGCCCGCTCGGTGGGGCCGACTTCAAGATCCTGTTCCTGGACGAGGCCGACGCGCTGACACCAGACGCGCAGGCCGCACTGCGGCGGACGATGGAGACCTACGCCCGCACCTGCCGGTTCATTCTCTCGTGTAACTACTCGTCGAAGATCATCGACCCGATCCAGAGCCGGTGCGCGATCTACCGGTTCCGGCCACTCGGCACCGAGGCGATCGCGATCGAGATGCGGCGGATCGCCGCCAGCGAGGGGCTCGTCGTGACCGATGAAGCGATCCAGGCGATCGCCTACGTGGCGCAGGGGGACATGCGGCGCGCGATCAACGCGCTCCAGGGCGCGGCGTTCTCCTCGCAAAGGATCGATGCGACGATGGTCTACGCGACGACGGCAACCGCGCGCCCCGAGGAGATCACCGAGCTCCTCCGGCTTGTGGTGACCCAGGACTTCGAGGCAGCGCAGGGCCTCCTCTCCCAGCTGATGCACGAGCGCGGGATCGCCCCGAGCGAGCTGCTCGGGCAGTGCTACCGCACCCTGATCCGCCTGCCGATGCACCGGGCTCTGAAAGTGGAGATGATCGACCACCTGGGAGAGGCCGACTTCCGGCTCTCCGAGGGGGGAAACCCCGAGCTCCAGATGGAGGCCCTCCTCGCACGGTGCGTCCTCTCGGCAGGACGCTACGGGTAGGCAGGGCTCGATGGCAACCGAGGAGCACGAGACGACGAACCGGGTGGGTGACTGGTCCCGCTTTTTAAAGAACAGATACCGGAACCAGCTCGGCGAGCTGCTCAGGCAGTACCCCAGGAAGCGGTCGCTGTACATCGACTTCCGCGACGTCTACGCCTTCGGCAAGGTGGGCGTGAGGATGGCGGAGGAACTTCTCGAGAACCCGGGGAAGGTGATCGAGGATGTGCGGGACGCGGTGAAGTCCCAGCAGCTCGCCCGGGGACGGTCCGCACAGGAGCCCGGGATAAACATCCGGTTCACGAACCTGCCCCAGCGGATCCAGGCACGCGAGATCCGCTCGGAACACATCAACCGATTCGTTTCGGTCGAGGGGATCCTCCGCAAGGCCACCGAGGTCCGTCCCCGGATCGTCGAGGCGGTCTTCCGCTGCCCGGGGGGGCACCTGACGAGAAAGGTGCAGGAGTACGGCCAGTTCGTCGAACCCGACGGGTGCGCGACGGAGGGGTGCACGTACCGGAAGCTGATCCTCCTCCCGAAGCGGTCCTCCTTCGTCGATGCCCAGAAGCTCCGTATCCAGGAGTCACCCGAGGGGCTCCGGGGGGGAGAGCAGCCCCAGACGCTCGACGTGGACGTCACCGACGACATCGCCGGCATCGTGGCGCCGGGGGACCGCGTGGTGATCAACGGCATCCTGCGTTCGCAGCAGCGGGTGACGCACGGCACGAAGTCGACGGTCTTCGACATCTACCTCCAGGCGAACTCGATCGAGGTGGCCGAGAAGGAGTTCGAGGAGGTCTCCATCAGCGAGGAGGACGAGGCGGAGATCAACCGTCTCTCGTCCGACCCCGAGATCTACCACAAGATCACGCATTCGATCGCACCGACGATCTACGGAAACGCGGAGGTGAAGGAGGCGATCGCGCTCCAGCTCTTCGGTGGGATCACCAAGACGATGCCGGACGGCTCCCACCTGCGCGGGGACATCCACTGCCTGTTGATCGGGGACCCCGGGATCGCGAAGTCGCAGCTCCTCCGGTACGTCGTGAAGCTCTCGCCGCGCGGTATCTACACCTCGGGGCAGTCGTCGACCCAGGCGGGCCTGACGGCGACCGCCGTGAAGGACGAGTTCGGGGACGGGCGCTGGACCCTTGAGGCAGGGGCGCTCGTCCTGGCGGACATGGGGATCGCCGCAGTGGACGAGATGGACAAGATGCAGAAGGAGGACCGATCGGCGCTCCACGAGGCGATGGAACAGCAGTGCTACGACGCAGAGACCGAGATCCTCACCGAGCGCGGGTGGATCCCCTTCCCCGAACTCAGGCCGGACGACCGTGTCGCGACCCTCTCGCCGGAGGGGGAGCTGGAGTACGCGAGGCCGACCCGCCTCTTCGCAGGGGAGTACGACGGAGACCTCTACTACGTGAAGTCGCCGGCCCTCGACCTCGCGGTCACCCCGAACCACTCGATCTACGTGGACCTCTGTCGCCACGACGACCAGTGGGAGGGCTTCGCCCTCCGGCGGATGGACGGGGTGCCGACCGATGCTCGCATGCGGTTCCGGAAGCACGCGATGTGGAAGGGGGAGCACCGCGAGCACCACGAGATCCCGTCCGCGGACGGACCGATCCGGGTGCCGATGGACGAATGGCTCGCCCTGCTCGGGTATTACCTCTCCCGGGGTGCTCTTCGCGTCAGCCCCGGCACGGGCCTGGCGTACCGGGTGCTGATCACCCCTGCACCCGGCGAGGCGGTGGACCCGATCCGTGCCTGCCTTGAACGGCTCCCCTTCCCGTTCACCTGGGATGGGCACACCCTCGAGATCCACTCGGAGGCGGTTGCACACCATCTCGCCCTGCTCGGAAAGGATGACCGAACAGGCATCCCCGAATACACAAGGAGGCTTCCGCCCGGGCAGCTCCGGGTCTTTCTCGACGCGCTCGTCCCGAAAGGTGGCCCCGTCGATCCTGGAACCGGGTCTGTCCTCTTCCGCACGCCGTCCCGGCGCCTCGCCGACGACCTGACCGAGGTCCTCCTCAAGGCCGGATGGTCGGGGGACCGTTCGTCCCTGGTAACGACGGACGGACCGCAGGACCGTTCCGGGGAGGGGACCTGGCAGGTCAGGTTCAACCGTGGCAACGAGAACGAACCGGACGTGAACGCACGGGGTCGGCGGGAGATCGAGCGTCACCCCTACCGCGGACGGATCTACTGCGTCGAGGTGCCGCACCACGTCGTCTACGTCCGGCGCAACGGGATACCGGTCTGGTGCGGCAACTCCATCTCGGTCGCAAAGGCCGGGATCACGGCGACGCTGAAGTCGCGCTGCGCCCTTCTCGGGGCTGCGAACCCGAAACTCGGCCGTTTCGACGAATATGCTGATATCGGCGAGCAGATCAACATGCCTCCATCGCTCCTTTCGCGGTTCGACCTCATCTTCATCCTGACCGACAAGCCCGATCACAAGCGGGACGAGGCGATCGCCGAGCATATCCTGAAGTCCCACGGGATCGGGGAGCTGATCGCCCAGCACGCCCGCCAGCCGATTGAGGGCGTTGACGATGAATACATCCGACGGGAGCTCGCGCCGGTGACCCCGGAGATCGATCCGTCGATGCTCAGAAAGTACGTGGCCTACGCGAAGCGGACCTGTTTCCCGATCATGTCCCCCGAGGCGAAGCAGGTGCTCGTCAACTACTACATGCGCCTCCGGGACCTGGCCGATACCAACAAGCCCGTCCCGGTCACCGCCCGGCAGCTGGAGGCGCTCGTCCGGCTCGCTGAGGCCTCGGCACGGATCAGGCTGGCGCGCCGGATCGAGGCGCCCGATGCGGAACGTGTCGTGCGGATCGTCGATACCTGCCTTCGGCAGGTCGCCTACGACCCGAAGACCGGGACGTTCGACATCGACAGGGTGGCGACCGGGATCTCGAAGGGGAAGCGCGACCTGATTCGTGCGATCAAGGAGGCGATCCGCGAGAACGCGGACATCACGGGTCGGGCTCAGATCGCCCAGGTGGTGGATCTCCTCGCGCAGCAGGGCTACGCGCGCGAGGAGATCAGGAAGCAGATCGAGCACTTCCTCCGCTCAGGCGAGGCGATGGAGCCGAAGAACGGCGTGATCAAGCTGATCTAGGCGGTACACCCGTACCTTCCCCCATTCCACCGTTCGGGCAGGCGGGGTGTGGCACGGCTATCTCAGCGCACCTCGGTCCCGGCCTTGAGGGATCCCACCTCCTCGCGCCTCCAGGCGTACAGCGGGGCGGATTGCAGAGGGTGCACTTCGTGGGGGAGGGGATCGGGGCGTCCCGTACCGGACCCGCCACCGGCGGCTGACCGGGAAAAAAAGATGGACGATCGTTCTGCCCTCAGGGCTTGAAGATCATGCGGTTGTTCGGGTTCTCCATCGTGAGGATCAGCCGGCCCGTCGAGTCGGTCTGGAATGCCTTCACGCGGGACAGCCCGTCGAGGAAGTCGCGGTCGACCGAGCGGTCACCGCAGTACGCCTTGGTGAGGGTGGGCTTCGAGATCTTGAGGACCGTCTTCTCGAGGGTGAAGTTCCCCGTGCCGGTGTTGCAGTCGGCCTTCACGGCGTATGTTCCGTTCGGGGCAAAGAAGATGGTGTACTGGTTCGGGTTCGAGACCGTCACCTCCTTCGAGGGCATCGTCTGGGTCATGCCGGTCCAGCGCCAGGTCTTGTTCACGAAGGTGGCGTTGATGACGGGGGTCGCTTCGGTGACGTTCGCCTTGAAGACCATCTGCTGACCGGACTCGCCGAGAGCGAGGGAGAGCCTGCCCGCCGGGGTGAGCGTATAGGCGGAGACGTTCAGGAGCGATGCAAGGAAGAGCTGGTCATGCGACTCGTTTCCACACCAGGCGAGCGTCGTCACCGGGGCGGTCAGGTTGAGCGAGGTTGTGGCAAGGGTGTAGTTGCCGGCACCGACATTACAGTCGTTCCTGATGCCGTACGACCCGTTCGGGTGGAAGACGAGCGAGTACATGGACGGGTTCGTGACAACGGTCTGGTTCATGCCGTCCATCGTCTCGATCGCGGTCCACTCCCAGGTGGTGTTCATCAGCCCGGGCGTCACGACGGGCTCCGCTGCGGGTGTCTGATTTGCTCCGACCGTCGGGGTGAGATTGGCCTCCTCGGTGGTCGTCGGGGCGATGGTCGCCGTGCCGGTGGTCTCTGTCGGCGTGCCGGTCGCAACCGTCGTTCCGGACGGGGTCGCGTTACCCGACGGAGTGGTCGTGCAGCCGGCGCAGAACAGCATCGCGATCGCGATGAGCCCGACGAGGGCCGCACGGAAGAGAGTACGGTGCATACGTATTTTTCGATAGTTTCGGTATTAAACCATGCCGAACTGTTCTCTCTATAGATGAACGGAGACCGGCCCGGACCGGCACCGGCGCCGAACGTGCAACCCGGGCATCCGGCGTGTATCCCGGGGTCGGGAGAGCGTGTGGAACGGCGGTCCTGCCGGCTCCGGAGAGGCCCCGCCACCCTGGACAACCTCACTCAGGTGACGAGGGTGGCCACGAGGGGGATCGTCACGATGCAGAAGAGCGTCGTGACGAAGACCGCCTGCGAAGCGAGCTCGGGGTTGACCCCGTACTCCTCGGCGAAGAGCGCAGCATTGGTCGCTCCGGGCATCGCGGCCATCATCACCAGGACCCCGAGAACGAGCGGGTCGTCGAGAACCGCCCGGAGGACGGCGAACGTCGCGAGCGGCATGACAAGGAGTCGAACGGCTGAAAAGAGATAGACCCGGGGATTGCCGAAGATCGTCCGGGCGTCGAGGCGGGCGAGAAGCGCGCCGATCACGACCATCGAGAGCGGGGTGGTCAGGTCGCCGAGCATCCGGAGGGGGCCTCCGATCACCTCCGGCAGGTCGACCGAGAGGAGAAAGAAGGAAAGACCGATGCCGACCGAGACGATACCGGGCGAGAGGAGCACGCGCGGGCTGACCCCCCGCCACCCGGCCCCCCGGCCGCTCAGGATCAGAACACCGACAGTAAAGAGGAGAAACGAGAAGAGCAGGTTGTAGATCGCCGCGAGGAAGATCGCACCCTCCCCCCAGATCGCCCTCACGATCGGGTACCCCATGAAACCGGTGTTCGCGAAGATGACCAGGAACGAGAAGACCTGTCGTTCATCGGGGCGCGCGCGGATCAGGCCAGGGAAGACGAGCGCGAAGGCGATCGCTGCCAGGTAGCAGGCGGCACCGAAGACGGCGACTGCCATACCCTCGCCTGCAAGCGCGGGGTCGAACGGGATCTGCATCGAGTCGATCACGAGCGCAGGGAGGGCGATGTTCACCAGGAACCTCGAGAGACCGGCGGTCACCTCGTCCGAGAAGATCCCGATCCGCCGGACCGCCCACCCGACAAGGACCAGGACGAACAGCGTGAGCACGAGGTGAAAGAGAGCCCCGAGTTCCATCCTGAACACCCGACGGGGCGTCCCTGCCGCCCTCGTGGCATATTTATACGATCCCGCCCCGTAAGATGGTATGCCACGACAGGTATCGGCGGCCCATATTCTGGTCAGGACCGAGCAGGAGGCGATCGCCTTACGGCAGCAGCTGGCGGACGGAGCGGACTTCGGTGACCTCGCCAGGAAGCACTCCACCTGCCCCTCGGGACGGGACGGTGGCGACCTGGGCTGGTTCCGGAAGGGCCAGATGGTCCCGGGGTTCGAGAGGGCAGCGTTCGCAGGAGAGAAGGGCGAGGTGGTCGGACCCGTCAGGACCCAGTTCGGCTATCACCTGATCCGTATCAACGACAAGAAGGACTGAGATCGGGAAAAACCCGGGGCACCGAAGAGGTACGGGTGGAAAGTGTGGAAGGGGTGGACGTGAGGCTGGTCCGTGAGTACCCGGTCGAACCGATCGTCCGCCTCTACCGCGCGGGGGGCTGGTGGCACGACCACTACGACGTCTCACACGTCCCCCCGATGGTCCGGGGTTCTTTTGCTTTCGCCGTGGCCGTCGTTGAGGCGACCGGGGAGACGGTCGGGATGGGGCGGTGCCTCTCGGACGGTGCCTCGGATGCCTACATCCAGGACGTGATCGTCGACCCCGCTTATCGGGGCGCGGGGATCGGACGCCGGATCGTCGATTGCCTCCTTGACGCATGCCGAAAGGCGGGGATCCTCTGGATCGGCGTCGTCGCAGAGCCGGAGGCGGTCGCCTTCTACGAACGGGAAGGGTTTTCCCCACTGCCGGGCTTCGTGGCGATGCGGTACAGGGCGGGTGACTGACCGGTGCTCACGATCGACGATTTTCAGCCGGTGACGCTCGAGCACCGTCCCCTCTTCGAGGAACAGTACCGCCGGTTTCCGCAGGTCCATTCGGATAACATCTTCTCCAACCTCGTCTGCTGGAACCACTATGCCCATTACCGCTTTGCCCACGTGCGCGACAGTATTCTGATCTGCTCGGCGATCGACGGGCAGGTACGTTTTCGTGCACCGATCGGGCCGGACGACCCGACGCTGCTCGAGGACCTCTTCGCACTGGCAAAGACCGAGTCACCCGGGGGACTCTTCTACCTCCTGGACCCTGCCTCCCGCGCTCGGATCGCCGCCCGGTATCCGGCACTCACCCTCCGTCCCGTCCGTGACCTCTTCGAGTACGTCTACCGGACCACCGACCTCGCCGATCTCCCCGGCAGGGGCTACCTGACCATCCGACGACAGATCAGCCGGTTCAGACGCAACTGCTCAAGCGAGGTCGAGGCGATCACCGCCCGTACCATCGAGGAGGTCCGGGTCTTCGTGAACCGGTGGTGCAACTGGAAGGACTGCGAGAACGACCCCCTCCTGAAGGGCGAACGCGAAGCCGTTCTCTTCGCCCTCGCCCACTTCGAGGAACTAGGACTGGACGGGATCGCGATCCGGGTCGACGGAGAGGTGGCAGCGATGACGGTCTTCGAGATGATAAACCCCGGGACCGCGCTCGTTCACTTCGAAAAGGGGCTCCCGGACTGCGAGGGGATCTACAAGGCGATCAACCAGGAGACCGCCCGGCGGCTCCGCGAGACCTGCTCCTACATCAACCGGGAGTCCGACATGGGCGTGCCGGGACTCCGCGAGGCGAAGACGCGGTACCATCCGCACCACATGGTCGAGGTGCACGCGATCGCGGTCGATGACCTCTGAACCGAGCCGCACGTTTATATGCCGGGGGTCCAAACCGGATAGGCATACCGGTCATCCTTCCGGTATCCGAGGTCCATCATGAGTTCGATGTCTCCCAAGGTCCAGAACCAGATCCTCCAGCTGCAGCAGGTCCAGCAGCAACTCCAGACGATCCTCTCGCAGAAGGCACAGTTTGAGATCGAGATCCGGGAGACCCGGCGGGCCAGCGAGGAGCTCGCCGACCTTCCGGAGGACGCCACCGTCTTTTTGTCGGTGGGCACGGTGATGATGCAGAAGCCGAAAGAGACCGTCAGCAGCAGGCTGAACGAGAAGATCGAGACCCTGGAGCTCCGCGTCAAACAGCTCGAGCGACAGGAACAGATGCTTCAGGGCCGGTTCGAGACGCTCCAGGGGCAGATCAAGGCGGCGCTCGAGGGGAAAAACCCCCCCTCGGCCGCATAACCTCAATTTTTCGACACCGGCCGTTCAGGTGCCGTCCGCCCGCGAAAGCAGGTTGATCGCGTTCACCATCGCCTCCGCGGACGCAAGCACGATGTCGTCTCCGGCAGCGGAGGCGTCGAAGATCCGGCCCTTCTCGTCCTCCACCGCGATCGTGACGTGTGCGATCGCGTCCGACCCCCCGGAGATCGCCTCGATCTCGAACTCCTTGAGCGTGACCGGGAGCGGGACGACCCGCCCGATCGCCTTGACGGCGGCATCGACAGGCCCGTTTCCGGTGCAGGCCGCGACCCGTTCGGTCCCGTCGACGATCGCCCGGACCGAGGCGGTGGGGATGGAGTGGGTCCCGGTCATGATCGCGATGTCTTTTAGGTCGATCCTCCGCCCGACCGCCTCTACCCCGAGCACCGCCTCGGCGATCTCGTAGAGATCGGCATCAGTGACACGCTTACCCCGGTTCGCGACCGCCTTCACCTTCTCGACGATCCGGTCGAGCTCCGCATCGTCCGGCTCGAGGTGCACGTCGGAGAGCATCTGGCGGACCGCGTGGCGGCCCACGTGCTTGCCGAGGGTCAACCGACGCCGGTGCCCGACCATCTCGGGGGTCATGATCCCGGGTTCGAAGGTGGCAGCGTTCGCCAGCACACCATGTGAGTGGATTCCGCTCTCGTGACTGAAGGCATTCTCACCCACCACCGGCTGGTTCGGCGGGATCGCGATCCCGGTATAGCGCGATACGAGGCGCGAGGTCTCGACGAGCCGTCTCGTCTCGATCCCGGTCGAGATACCGAGGATCGACTCGAGGACCATCACGGTCTGCGCGAGGTCCGCGTTACCGGCCCGTTCTCCGATCCCGTTCACGGTCACCTGGACCTGGGAGGCGCCCCCTTCGACCGCCGCCACCGTGTTGGCGACCGCCAGACCGAAGTCATTGTGGCAGTGGACATCGAGTGGTGCCGGGACCTCGGACGCCAAGGTGCGTATCAGCTCCAGCATCCGGGTGGGCGTGCTGATGCCGACCGTATCGGGAACGTTCACGATCGTCGCACCAGCCTCTGCCGCCGCCCTGGAGACCTCGATCAGGAACGGGACGTCCGTGCGCGTCGCGTCCATCGCGGAGAACATGCACCGGTCCACGTGGTCGCGGACGTATCCGATCACCTCCCGGGTGGTCTCGATCACCTCAGCGGGCGACTTCCTGATCGTGTGGACGAGCTGTATCTCCGAGGTAGGAATGAAGACGTGGATCAGGTCGACCCCGCAGTCGAGACAGGCATCGACGTCGGATCTCAGCATCCGCGAGAGGCCGCAGATCTTCGCCTCGAGCCCCATCCGTGCGATCGCCCGAACCGATTCGCGTTCGGCATCCGACGAAGCGGGAAAGCCTGCTTCTATCGTCGATACTCCGCATTCGGAGAGCTGTCGAGCGATGGCAAATTTATGTTCCTGCCGGAGCGAGACGCCCGGAGTCTGTTCACCATCCCGGAGGGTGGTGTCAAAAACGGTCACTTCACGCCGTTCGGTGAAGAAAGCGATCCCTTCTTGGCGCTGTTACGTCCTGGGACATACCCGATAAGATGTGTGCGCGCTGGATTTAAAGTATCCGACCTTCTGCGCGCTCATTGATCCACCATCGCGCCTCTTCCTGCGATATCTTTAACTAGAAACCGGTCTCACATTGGAGGGCAACAGGCCCGCCTTAACTCAGCCTGGTAGAGTGCGCGGCTGTAGTATGATTCACCGATCCAGGTGATCGCGCGGCTACCGCGATGTCCCCGGTTCGACTCCGGGAGGCGGGACTGCGGCACACCCAGATTCCATCGCATGCCCAGGTAGTGTAGTGGCCTATCATGATGCCCTGTCACGGCATCGACTCGGATTCAAATTCCGACCTGGGCGTCACTTTTCATCCTCAGGGACCGTTTTGAACCCCCGATCCCTGTCTGCCCGTTGCATTCCTATCAACCGGTGACGATCTCTTGTCGAACCGACATGGACCGAGATCCGGGCGGTATCGGACCCGGGGGTGAAGCGCACGGGGGAAAACCACCCCGCCGCGGGTTTGCCTGGATACCCCCGGAACGGGTCCATGGAATGCCCGCACCTCCTTCCCGCCGAATCCTCTGTTTAAACATCAGACCGATGAGCCAGGACGCGAGCGTCCGTTGTTCCACCCTCAGACCTGCTTCGACACGCGGTAGAACATATCGGCAGGGATCGTCTCCAGTGTCTCGGTCCTGACCGACCCGTGCTTCGCAAGGATCGCCAGGAATCGGACCAGGTCCTCCTTCTTCTCCATGTCGAAGATCAGCACGAAGTCGTACCGACCGATCATGTAGTAGAGCCCGACGATCCTGCCGCCGAGGGACTCCATCAGGTTTGCGAGTCTTCTGTCCCGTTCCTCGATCCCGTCGATCGTGGCGAACGCCTCGCTCTTCAGGTTCCCGAGCATGACGTAGAGTGGCATGGCGAGCCATTATCAGACCCATTATATAAATATATCGAGCATTTTACTCCTTCGGAGCTCCCGACCAAAGAGGCAGAGACCCGGGTCAGCAACACCCTGGTCCGGGTCGAGGGCACGGGTACCCCTCTGATCGCCCACCCCGTCCATATTCGCCGGGATACCGGTTCGACCCACCGCCAGAAGCGGAGCGCACCCGTCGAATGTGTTGTTGCCTATGAAGCGGCGGGGACGATTCGTCCGGAAGGACCCTCGATGCGCCGGTCTGTATGTGATTGACGCGACGATCTACGATCGGCACGAGCGCATGCGGGCGCCGTGCTGCCGCCGCTCCCCCCGGGGATGACCGGGTTCCTCATCGCCGACGACCTCCCAGAATGCGACGAGCGCCCGCCACGTGCGCTCGCGGAGGTCCTGGAGCCGGTTGAGGTCAACCGTCCCCTCCGGCGACTCGTAGAGTGAGCGGTTCACCTCGATCTGGATATACGGAACGCCGCGATGCCAGTAGTGGGCGATCGTGGTGAAGCCGCCCGCGTACGGCCGGTTGATCGAGACCGCCGCGGAGGGGAACTCGTTCCGGAAGGCACCGGCCAGTGCGACGATCCAGGAGGCGGGACAGGTCGCGAGCCGGTGGGGTCTGGGCGCACCAGAGGTGTCCCCATGGTTGCCGAGGCAGATCTCCGGGCGGGCCTGCCCGGCATCGGGGGCGTTCGGAGGCCCGCAGTCCATCATCGAGTGGCAGTCGAACGCGACACGTACTCCATCCTCGTCGATCCGGTGGTCGATCCCCTCGTGGAACGGGAAGTAATGCTCCATCATCAACCGGTGTACCAGGTCGATGGGCGGCTCCTGTCCGGGGAGGTAGACGGGCCGGCCTTCGATCGTCATTCTCTTGACCACGCCGTCACTTCGGCGGGGCGGGAGATCGAAGGGGGACCGGTTCACGTCCACGACCATCCGGGAGACGGGTACCGCCGTCCAGGCCTCGATACGCCCCCGGTAGTCGAAGAGGTCGATGGTTGCTGGGTCGGAGAGACGGACGAGGTCAGGGATAGAGAGATAGAGACGGTCCGCCACCTCCTCGGGCACGCCGAGACCCCCGTGCGGCACCGAGACGAGAAACGGATAGCGTTCGACCATCGCCCCACACCTGCGACCGGCCGGCTCCCCCGGTCGATCGATGGGTGGTCGTGCTCCAATCCACAAATACCTTCTTCTCCCCCCGGGACGGTCTGCTTCCGTATGAGGGCACAGGGACCTTCACGGTTATCACCTACGGCGCCGTACATCTGAGACGGAAGCAGGAGTCGGAAGTGGTGCCGATATGATGACTGGACTGACCACGGTCCCGGTGTCCGGGACAGAGGAGGAGCGGTTCGCCGTGGCACACGAGGGGGAGACGGTCGCCCCGCACCTGGGCAGCTGCATCGACTTCGCGGTCTTCGACCGCCTCGGCAGCGAGGCCCGCTTCAGGGAGGAGATACAGAACATGATGCTCGCACCCGGGTATATGCTGCTCTTCTTTCGACAACACGGGATCGAGACCGTGCTCGTCGGGAACTCCGGCGAGGGGCTCTGCAGGGCCCTGGAGAAGAACGGAGTCCGGGTGGTCCGGGGCGTGGAGGGGGGCGTGGGGGACGTGGCCCGGGAGTACGCGGCCGGCCGGCTGGTCGCGAAGGACCTCCCGTGCACCGTGCACGACGCCTGCGCGGGATGCGGCGCCTGCCATTGACCCCCTGTTCCCTCGGCGATGGGCAGGGTTCCTTTAGGAGCCGATCCGGTGCCAGGGCATCCGTGAGGAGACGGTCACGAAGATCGCACGGTTATACTGTCTGAGACGGGTGCTGTTGGGAAGGGAGCGCTCTTCGAAGGGCGCTGGACCCTTCTCAAGCAGGCTCCCGGAGCAGGCCTCGATCGCCGGCTCGTGCCTTCCCGCCGGCTCAGCGGTGAGTTCGAACGAAAGGACCTCGCCCGGTGCTCGTCGGATTCAGACCTGCATCGACGACCGGGCATCGTGCAACACCTTCTGGAACTACGCGGTCAATTACCTGGTGGTCCGCAACCCCCGATCCAACGCGGGTGCCACTGGACGGGTCGGTATCCCGAAACGGTGGATGCGGCGTGCCGCCGCCCTCTCTCTCGTTGTGCCGGCGAGACCTGGCGCATGCCTCCAGAAGGCGAGCCGGAATCACCGGCAGGGGATCTTCGACTGCATGCTCCGCCCCCGCACCGCGCAGCGGTACGCAATCGCGCCGATGCCACCCGGGATGAGGGGAGAGGCGATGAGGAGGGACTGACCGGCAGGATAATCCGGAAAAAAAAGGTGATCAGGCGGGGACTGCCGCTTCGAGCCGGCGGGAGACCTCGTCCCAGTTCACGATCGTCCAGAACTTCTCCACGAACGTGGCCCGGTCGTTCTTGTAGTCCAGGTAGTACGCGTGCTCCCAGACGTCGAGCACCAAGAGGATCGCGAATCCCGGGTAGACGTTGACGTTATGCTTTTCGATCTGCATCACGACCAGGCGCCCGGTCTTTCTGCAGAGTGCCAGCGCCCCCCAGCCCGAGCCCTCGACACCCGATGCGGCCATCGAAAACTCCTTTTTGAACCGCTCGAAAGAACCGAATTCTGCCGTGATCGCTGCATCAAGGGCGCCCGTCGGTGTTCCTCCTCCACCCTTTCCCGCGGGAGCGAGGTTCCCCCAGAAGAGCGAGTGGAGGATGTGACCACCGACGTGGAAGGAGAGCTCCTTTAAGGTCGCCTTCATGTCGAGATCCGTCCCGTTCTTCCGGGCTGCATCGAGCCGCTCCAGTATTCCGTTCGCGCCGACCACGTAGGCATTGTGGTGCTTGTCGTGGTGGAGCCTGAGTTGCTCCTCCGAGATCGCGGGGGCGAGCTCACCGTTGCCGTAGGGAAGCGGTGGCAACGTATAGAACTTCTCTGTTTCCATCGGAATCACCTGCATCCGGCCGGGCATCCGGCCGCTGTTATTGAGACGGGAGATGATAGTAGATAAATCCATCCGATGAAACGGACGCCGGGCAGGATACGGGATTGACCAGGAACGACATCCCCACGACGCGGCGTGACGATCGGGAAGGGATGTGAAAGACGACCCCGGGGGTGATCCACCGGACGGAGGACCGGGTCGGAGGAGGGGGAGGACGCTCCCGTCACTCCTGGTCGGACCCGGGCTCCGGTGCGGTCCTCATCTGGGGGAAGAGGATCACCTCCTTGATCGAGGTGTGACCGGTCAGCAGCATCACGAGACGGTCGATCCCGATCCCCACGCCCCCCGTCGGGGGCATCCCGAGGGCGAGGGCATTGATGAAGTCGTAGTCGATCATCTGCGCCTCGAGGTCTCCCTCGAGCCGCCGGCGGTCCTGGGCGAGGAGGCGTTCGAGCTGGTCCCTCGGATCGTTCAGTTCCGAGAAACCGTTCGCCAGCTCCATCCCGTCGATGAAGAGCTCGAACCGTTCGGTGAAGCCATCCTTCTCGCGGTGCCTCTTCGCGAGCGGGGAGTTCTCCACCGGAAAGTCGTAGATAAAGGTCGGCTGGACGAGCCGGTCCTCGACGAAGAACTCGAAGAAGAGGACCAGGAACTCACGCTGGTTCGTGGCTGCAGACCAGTCGGGGATCCGGTGTTCGGCGGCGATCCGGCCGAGCTCCTCGACGGAACGGGAGAGGACGTCGATCCCGGCCAGCTCCCGGACGGCGTCCTCCATCGTCATGCGCCTCCAGGGGCGGGAGAAGTCGAGCGTCTTCTCACCAGAGACCAGGAGGTTCGATCCGTTGACAGTCTCGACGAGACTGCTGATGAGGACCTCGGTGAGGTCCATCATCTGGTGGTAGTCCCGGTATGCCTCGTAGACCTCGACCATCGTGAACTCGGGGTTGTGGCTCGAGTCGATGTCCTCGTTCCGGAAGTTCTTGGAGATCTCGAAGACCCGCTCGAAGCCCCCGACGACGAGCCGTTTCAGATAGAGCTCGGGGGCGATCCGGAGAAAGAGCGTCTGCTCCAGGTAGTGGTGACGGGTCGTGAACGGGCGCGCGTTCGCCCCGCCGTAGACCGGCTGGAGGGTCGGAGTCTCGAACTCGAGGAATCCACGGTCGGCGAGGAACGAGCGGATGAACGAGACGATCCGGCTCCGGACCCGGAAGGTCTCCCGTACCCGGTCGTTCATCACGAGATCCAGGTAACGCTGACGGTACCGCTTCTCGGTGTCCTTCAACCCGTGGAACTTCTCGGGCAGGTCGGTGAGCGACTTGCAGAGAAGACAGAGTCCGTCGACCCAGATCGAGAGCTCGCCCACCCTGGTCCGGAACGGACGGCCCGTCACGCCGATGATGTCACCCCGGTCGACGTACTCCACAAACCTTGTAAACACCTCGTCCCCCAGGTCGTTCTTCCGGACGTAGAGCTGGATCCGTCCTGTCTCATCGCCGAGATCGGCAAAGACGGTCCTGCCATGGTTCCGGACCGTATACAGCCGGCCGGCGAGGGTCGTCTGTTCGGTCGCAGGCTCATGGCCGATCGATTCGAACCGCGCCCGGATCTCGGAGACGGTCGCTGTCCGATCGAACCCGTGGGGGTAGCAGGGGACGCCCTGCTCGAGGAGGGTATCTGCCTTCTCGCACCGGATCGGGTCGAAGGCGACGTGCACGTTCTGTTCTGTCATGTCCGCTCTGCTGCTCCGTGCGATCCAGGGCCGACAGACGGTCCGGGAATGCCGTATAAGGTTCCGCCTGAACGCTAATAATAATACAGTGGTCTACCCGGACCCGGAGGGGTGCGGATCGATTATCCGCTCAACGACGAAGTACGATACACGGAGTTGCCGACATGACAGGAGAGCAGCAGTGCAGGGACGCATCACCGGAGGAGTGCTGGCGGGCGATCAACGAAGGAGGGTGCCGGATCGTCGATGTCAGGACCCCCGCCGAGTTCCTCGAGGGGCACCTTGCGGACGCGGTCAACATCGACTTCTTTGCCCCCGACTTCCGCACCCGGATCGCCGCACTCGACCCGGGGGGGTCCTTCGTGGTCTACTGCCGGCGGGGGATCCGGGGACACAAGGCGATGGAGATGATGCGCGAGGTTGGCTTTCGACGGGTGATGAACATCGCCGGGGGGTTCGAGTCCTGGTGCCGATCGGGGCTCCCGGTCCGGCGCTGAAAGAAGGAGAGGGAGTTATCGCCGCGAACCGGCGGTCGCGAGCGCGATGAGCAGCCCGGCGAGCGGGATCAGCAGACCGGGAGCGGCCCGGGTCGGGGCGGTGGTCGGAGGCATGGTGGCGGGCACCGTGGTGAGGGGCGGCGGAACCGTCTCACGGGGCGTCATGGTCACCGGTTCCACCTCCGTAGGAGTCGTGGCGACCGTCGGTGGCACCGTCACCACCTCCGTGACCTTTTTTTCCGTCGTGGTGGTCGGCGTGGCAGTCGCGGTCGTGGCGTTGACCGTCACCGTCGTCCTGACCGTCGGAGTCGCGGTACGGACCCCGGTGTAGTCCTCGCTCCCGCCGCCGGCGCCGGCAATGGGGATGGATGATGGCACGGACGTCGGAGCGGACCATGTGGGGACCTCCGATGGAGACGGCGTCGGAGTGGTCGATTCGGTCGGCACGGCGGTCACCGGTGTCGTCACCTCCGTCGAGATCGCAGTGGGGAGCGAGGTCCCGGGGGTCAGGGGGGGCTCCGTCGGGGGAACCGTCATGGTGGTGGGAAGGGGGGTCGCGGTCGTGGGGACAGGGGTGGTCGGCACCGAACCCTCCCCCCCGACGGTGAGCGACCCGCTCGTGGTGATCGCGGACGGGGTCAGGTCGACGAAGTTCGTTGGGCTCGCCCCGACATGGGACCGGACGTGGTCGACGCGGAGATCGAGGGACGTCCTGCCTGGCGCCAGGCCCTTGAAGTTGATGTCCGCGATCGCGATACGACCACTCGGGAACTGGTTGGTCCAGTCCGCGAACTGGAGGAAGAGCTCCCCCGGGCTGGTGAGCGTCGCCGCCTTGGAGTTGCCGACCTTCCAGTCGGTGCTGACATACTGGACCACGTTCGGGTCCCAGGTGACGTAGAGGAAGACGTCGTCGGCCCGCGGATCCCAGGTACTGTCCAGGTAGAGGGTCGCGAGTCCGAACTGATTGACACCGAACCCGGTTGTGGAGCCTTCTATCGAGAACGTTCCCACTCCCGCTGCACCTGCAGGGGGCACCCCGCAGAGGGTGAGGAGGAGCAGGGCCATCATCACCTTCCATCGATGCATGGCGAGAAGTTAGGGAGATTATTGATTTAAAATTTACCGATCTTCCGACGGCGCCCAGCAAGATGGATTGAACCCCGATCCCGTTTTCACCGGTCCTGGGACGGACTCTCATCGAGCGAGAAGGGGTCGGGCAATCCGGCGGCCAGGTCTCCCATCTCGGTCCCGTCGGCGCGGATCGACTTGACGAGGAAGAACCCGACGATGCAGAACGTGAAGATCGGGGAGACCCATGGTGGGATATGGTACCCGAAACTGTCAACGAGCATGATGATCCCCAGGAACGCGATCGAGTACATCGCGCCGTTCTTCAGGAACGGATACCGCTTCACCTGGTCCACGTGGCGGATCGTCACCTCGCGGACCACGAACGCCCCGATCCCGTTGCCGAGCAGGATCAGAGGGACAGAGAGGGTGAAGGCGAAGGCGCCGATGACCCCGTCGATCGAGAAGGTTGCATCGATGATCTCGAGGTAGAAGATCTTCGACCAGTCCGAGAGCGAACCGGAGGTGAGCTGCTTCTCCGCCGCCTCCGCGTTCATCCGGAACCCCGAGACGATGAAGAACGCGGTGGACCCGACGACCGCCCCGAAGGCCATCAGAGGGTCCCGGTTCATCGTGAGCCAGACGATGACGAGGAGAACGACCGAAGATACGGCATAGAACCAGACCCCCTTGCGAAGGATGAACCGCTCCCCCCTCAGGCCGAAATGCTTCGGCTCGACGAAGAGCCAGTGCAAAAAGAGGAACAGGAGGAACGTCCCGCCACCGGCGAGCAGGATCGGGGCCGACTCCTCGATCGCCTCGATCACCCGGGGGTCGTTCGAGAAGGTGGCGGTCAGTGCCTCGAGGGGTCCGAGTCCGGGCGTTGCCACCCAGACGATCAACCAGGGCAGTACCCCCCGGACGACGAAGACAGCGATGAAGAGACCGTAGACGAGGAACCAGCGCCGGGCCCGGTGGGCCATGGTAGAGAGGACCTCGGCGTTGATGATCGCGTTGTCGATGCTGCTGATCGTCTCGAAGAGGACGAGACCGAGGACGATCAGGACGGCAGAGAGGAGATCCATCCTTCCAGATTCGTCAGGTAGAAGAGTACTTATAGATTCGGACGGGCTCCGATCGCGGCGCGCCCTCGTCAGCCCACGCCGTGCCGCGCACACGAAGCCCGGGAAGGGGCCGGACATCACCTCGAACGGCCGGATCCTGCTTACGCCGCTATTGGAGTGCAGGAACCGGGACGGGCGATACCCCCCGTGGCGGTCCCTGGCCTGGAACGTGCGGGAGAAGAGCAGAGAAATCTTAATCGGAGGGGGGTGCGCATCCCTACCGCTATGAGTACACCCGTCCTCCAGGTCGCGCTCGACCTTCTTGAACTGCCACGCGCCCTCGCGATCGCTGCGGAGGCGGTGGCAGGTGGTGCCGACTGGATCGAGGCCGGGACGCCCCTGATCAAGAGCGAAGGGATGACCGCGGTCCGCGCACTCGCCGAGCGCTTCCCAGGTCACGAGATCGTCGCCGACATGAAGGTCGCGGACACGGGGACGCTCGAGGTCGAGATGGCCGCGAAGGCCGGTGCCACGATCGTCTGCGTCCTCGCCGACGCCGACGACACGGTGATCGAGGAGGCCCTCCGCGCCGGACGCCTCTACGGGGTACGGATCATGGCGGACCTGATCAACGTCGCCGACCCTTTGCCGCGAGCCCGACGCCTTGCGGAGCTCGGCGTGGACATCCTGAACGCGCACGTCGGGATCGATCAGCAGATGATCGGCCGCACCTCGGTCGAGCTGATCGAACGGCTGGCCGGCGAGGTGACGGTCCCCCTCGCGGTCGCGGGGGGGCTCGATGAACGGACTGCTGCGGACGCCGTGGCGAGCGGGGCCTCGGTGGTGATCGTCGGTGGGACGATTGTACGCTCGGGGGACGTGGAGGCGTCCACCCGTCGGGTAAAGGCGGCACTCGCCGCGCCGAAGCGGATCCAGAAGACCTCCGTCCCGCTCGAGGAGGAGATCCGGCGGCTCCTGGAAACGGTCTCCGCGCCCCATGTCACCGATGCGATGCACCGCCACGGCGCGATGATCGGGATGGTGCCCCTCTCTCCCGGCCTCCGGATCGTCGGCCCGGCCGTGACGGTCCAGACCTTCGC
The DNA here is from genome assembly GCA_029547145.1 of Methanobacteriota archaeon. Taxonomy (GTDB): domain Archaea; phylum Halobacteriota; class Methanomicrobia; order Methanomicrobiales; family Methanospirillaceae; genus UBA288. The sequence goes on along the minus strand of JAKPPV010000014.1, from coordinate 20,249 downwards.
TGGGGACTGGGCAAAACCGGTCGAGGCGATCGACCGGGCGCGCCCCGGGGACGTGCTCGTGATCAACAACGATGGCGGGACGCACGTCGCCCCGTGGGGCGAGCTCGCCACCCTCTCGGCCCGGAACCGCGGGATCGCCGGGGTGGTGATCGACGGGGCCGTCCGCGACGTCGATGATATCCGGCGGATGGAGTTCCCCCTCTTCGCGAGGGGCACCTGTCCCAACGCGGGAGAGCCGAAGGGGTTCGGGGAGATCAACGCGGAGATCCGGTGTGCCGGCCAGGTCGTGCGGCCCGGGGACTGGATCGTCGGCGACGAGAGCGGGGTCGTGGTGGTGCCGCGGGAGAAGGCCTACGAGGTCGCGCGGCGGGCGGTCGAGGTGCGGAAGACCGAGGAACGGATCCGCGAGGAGCTCCGCCGCGGCGGGACACTGGCATCGGTCTCGGAGCTGTTGAAGTGGGAGAAGAGGCGGACCTAGTGGAAGGCCGCCGATGAGAGGAGTTCCTTCCCGGCGCTCCTGATCCGGTTGATCGCCTCCTCGGGGCGGTCTACCCGGAGGATCAGGACGGCACCCGCAGGACCGCTGTAGGCGTAGCTGTACTCGATGTTGATCCCGGCGTCGCCGAGCATCGCCGCCACCTCGTAGAGACCACCGGGCTCGTCCCGCATCCTCACCGCGATCACGTCCGTGAAGGCGACATTGAACCCGTCCCTGCTCAGCCGGGCGTGTGCCCGCTCGGGCTGGTCCACCAGCGCCCTCACGACGCCGAAGCCGCTCGCCTCGGCGATCGAGAACGCGTAGATGTTGACACGCTCCTCCTCGAGCGCGTGGGCGATCGCGGCCAGACGGCCGGGGCGGTTCTCGGAGAAGACCGAGATCTGCCGGATGATGAACTCGTTTTCTGCCATCAGAGCACCCTCTTGTCGATCACACGTTTCGACTTTCCTTCGAACCGCGGCAGGGAACCGGGCTCGACGAGCTCGACCCGCACCGCGACGTTCAGCACGCTCTTGAGCCGCTCGGCCACCCGGCGCTGGATCGCCATCAGGTCTGCGATCTTGTCCGAGAAGGCCTCCTTCCTGACCTCCACGCGGACCAGCATGTCGTCGAGCGCTCCCTTCCGATCGACCTCGATCTGGAAGTGCTCCCCCACCTCGGGGAGCCCGAGCAGCGCATGCTCGACCTGGCTCGGGAAGACGTTGATCCCGCGGATGATCAGCATGTCGTCGACCCGGCCCGTGATACGTGCGATCCGCGGGTGGGCCCTCCCGCAGCTGCACTCCCCGTCGACGACGCTGGTGAGATCGCCGATCCGGTACCGGCAGATCGGCAGGGCCTCCTTCTGGAGCATCGTGATCACCAGCTCCCCCCTCTCACCGGGTACGAGGGACTCGCCCGTCTCGGGATCGATCACCTCGATCAGAGCGAGATCCCGCCACACGTGGATGCCGCGCTGCTCGGCGCACTCGGTGAACATCGGCCCCGAGAGCTCGCTCGTGCCATAGATGTCGTAGGCCCTGATGCCGAGCCATGCCTGGATATGGCGTCGCATCTCCTCGGTCCAGGGTTCGGCACCCAGGATGCCGGCCTTGAGCGAGGTGTCGCGCCCGAGGTTGATCCCCATCCGCTCCGCCACCTCACCGATGTGAAGCAGGTACGACGGGGTGCAGCAGATCGCGGTCGCCCCGAGGTCCTGCATCAGCTCGATCTGCCGCTCGGTATTTCCCACCGAGGTCGGCAGGACGGTCGCCCCGATCCGTTCTGCCCCGTAATGGAGCCCGAGCCCGCCCGTGAAGAGGCCGTACCCGTAGCTGACCTGGATCACGTCCCCGCGCGTGAGCCCGATCGATGTCAGGGCACGGGCCAGGGACTCGGTCCAGAGATCGACATCCTTCTCGGTGTATCCGACCACGGTCGGCTTGCCGGTGGTCCCCGAAGAGACGTGGTAGCGGACCAGTTCCTCCTGCGGCACCGTGAACAGACGGTCCGGGTAGTTGTCCCGGAGGTCCCCCTTGTACATGAACGGGAGCTTCCGGACATCGTCGAGGGTGCGGATATCGTCGGGATGGACACCGGAATCGCGCATCCTGGCATGGTAGAACGGCGAGAAGGCGTAGAGGCGGTAGGCGAGGGTCTTGAGCAGTCGGTACTGGAGCCGGTCAAGCTCGTGGGCCGGCATCTCCTCGAATCGGGGGTTCCAGTGACTCATACAGCGGTCCTCCTGTCGACGACCCGACGGGCCTTCCCCTCGAACCGCGGCAGGCTGCCGGGCTCGACCAGCTGAACGGCCGTGCGAAGCTCGAGGGACTCGCGGAGGGTCCGCACGATCTTCTGCTGGAGCCGGGCCAGGTCGGCGAGCTCGCCCGAGAAGTACGGGCGCTTCACCTCGACGTGGATCGTCATCTCGTCGAGGTGGTGCTCGTTCCGGTCGACGTATACCATGAACTGGTCACCGACCTCGGGGAGGGCCATCAGGACATGTTCTATCTGGCTGGGGAAGACGTTTATCCCGCGGATGATCAGCATATCGTCGACGCGGCCCGAGAACCGGGCGATCCGGCGGGTCCTGCCGCAGGGACAGTCGTCCTCGAGGAGCATCGTGATGTCGCCCGTCCGGTACCGGAGAAGGGGCATCGCCTCCTTGACGAGTGGTGTCACGACCAGTTCCCCGCGCTCCCCCGGACCGAGCGGCTCACCCGTCGCGGGGTCGATGATCTCGACCAGGTAGCTGTCGTGCCAGATGTGCAGACCGTCCTGCTCGGGGCACTCGAACGCGACACCCGGGCCGTAGAGCTCGGAGAGCCCGTAGCTGTCGTAGGCGGTCACCCCGAGCCGGTCCTCGAGGTCATCCCTGGTCGTCTCGGACCATGGCTCCGCTCCGAAGATACCGGTCCTGAGCGTGGAAAGATCGGTCCCCATCTCCTCCGCCACCTCGGCCAGGTGCATCGCGTACGACGGGGTGCAGTGTATCGCGGTCACGCCGAAGTCGTCGATCATCTCGATCTGCCGGCGGGTATTGCCCGTGCCGGCCGGAAGGACGGTCATGCCGACCTTCTCGGCCCCGTAATGAAAACCGAGCCCGCCGGTGAACATCCCCATGTTGACCGCGTTCTGGAAGATGTCGTCCTCCGTCAGACCGATCATGGTCAGGTTCCGGGCGATGAGGTCCGACCAGCGGTCGATGTCCCCCCGCGTGTACCCGACCACGGTGGGCTTGCCCGTCGTGCCGGAGGTGGTGTGGATCCGGACCACCTGCGAGAGGGGGACGGCAAAGAACCCGAACGGATAGCCGTCGCGCAGGTCCTGTTTCTTGGTGAACGGCAGCTTTTTCACGTCGTCGAGCGTCCTGATCTCCTCTGTCCGAATGCCCTTATGCGCGAGGAGATCGCGGTAGAACGGGACGTGCCGGACCCGTTCGATCGTCTCGCGCAGCCGGCGGATCTGGAGCGCCTCCAGCTCTTCCGGCCGCATCGTCTCGTGCCTCTCGTCCCAGTACATGCACCGATCGCGAGGGGCGAAGAGCCCCCTCGCGCTCTCCTTCAGGACTATTTGACCCGTGTTACCATTAAGCACACGGACATTCAGATGCGGAACTCGGTCGGTACCCGGTCGAGGAGCATGCCCTCGACCATGACCGGCATCAGCCGCCGCCCCTCCTCCACGGCAAGCTTCAGGCGCCAGGCGCGATCCGCGTAGATCGTGAAGATCGGGTCCCCCCTGTCCACCCGTTCCCCGGGTTTCGCATGAAGGCGGATCCCGGCGCCGTGGTCCTGCGGGGCCCCCGCGAGCCGGGCGAGCGAGACGAGAGAGCGGTTGTTGAGCTCCACCACGTAGCCGGACTCCGGGGCGTTCACCACGTGGGTATGCGGGCCGGGGGAGATCGACTCCGATGTCACCGAGGGGTCGCCGCCCTGTACCTGGATGATCTGCCGCATCTTCTCGAGCGCCCTGCCCGAACGGAGGATCTCCTCCGCCATCTGGTACCCCTGGTTCCGTGCGGCCTTTCCGGCCATCTCGAAGATGATCCCCGCGATCGAGAGGGACTTCTGGATCAGCGACTGGGGTTCGCTGGCACCCTCCAGGACGGACAGGGCCTCCTTCACCTCGAGCGCCGGGCCGATCGTGTGGCCGACCGGAGCGTCACCGTAGGTGATCGCGCACTCGACGCGCATCCGGAGCCGTTCGCCGAGCTCGATGAACTCACGGGCGAGCTTCCGCCCTTCCGCGACATCCGGGACCTTGGTCGTCCGGCCGACCGGGATGTCGATCACCACCAGGTTCGCCCCGACGGCAAACTTCTTCGCCATCACGGAGGCGAGCATCTGGCCCCGTGCATCGATCTTGAACGGGTACTCCACCACGATGATCCGGTCGTCGGCCGGTGCGATATTGGTCGAGCCTCCCCAGACGATCACGCCGCCGACCTTCTCGGTCATCGTCTGCACCTCCTCTGCCGAGAACTCCACCGGCGCGAGGACCTCCATCAGGTCCGCCGTCCCCGCCGCCCCGGTGATCGCCCTCGACGACGTCTTCGGGATCTTCAGGCCTGCCGCGGCGACGATCGGCACGACCAGGAGCGAGATCTTGTTCCCGGGCACGCCGCCGATCGAGTGCTTGTCCACGATCGGCCGGCCGGAGAACTTGAGCTGGTTGCCGGTCTCGACCATGGCAAGCGTGAGGTACTCGACCTCGTCCATATTCATGCCGTTGATGTAGTTCGCGGTGACGTAGGCGGAGAGCTCGGGAAGGGAGAGCGAGTCGTCGACGATGTCCCTGACGATCGTCCGCGTCTCCTCCGCCGTCAGCCGTTCATTGTTCATCTTCTTCTTGATGAACTCGAGTGAGGCGGGCTTCGGGGCCTCCCAGACCTCGACGTCCGCGCCATCGGCCACCGAGAGCGCCCGGCTCGTCAGCCCGTACAGGCCGATCGTCCCCGGTTCGATGAGGGTGCTGGTCGTATCGATCAGGGCGGAGACCGTGCTTCCGTTCACGTGGTTCTTCACCTGGAGGCGGGCACCCTCGACAACGCCGATGCTGCGCGCGTCGGCCTTATTGAGGAGGACACCACGATCGGCGATGTCCAGGATCCTGGTAGTGAGTTTCATGCGGTGATCACCCATCCCCGCCCGTGCCGGCGGTCGGTCCTCTCCCTCGGCGGGGCGATGAGTGGTGGGGTTGGGACCGATAAAAAGGGCGCGCATCGGGGACAAGGGCTTTATCCCCGGGTCGACGACGTATGTATCGATGCGATCGCCCCTCATCTGCGCGGTCCTGCTCCTCACCCTCGTCGCGGGAGCGGCCGCAATGGACGCGAACCGCTACAGTTACCTGTCGTTCGACCAGGTCACGATCACGCTCTCGGGCGAGCAGGCAAAGGTGGTGGCGGAGTACCGGATCGATGCCGGAATTCGCCCCCTTGTCGCGATCTTCGGCCGTGGCGACCTCCAGCAGAAGGTACGACGGATCCTGAACTACCCGGATGCGAGGGTGATCTCGCTGAGTCTCGACCGGGCGGAACTGCTGGTCGCGAATGCCTCGACGGACTACGGGGAGGGGTCGTTCTGGTTCCCCGCACACGAGTTCGGGGTTACGATCCCCTCGCTCGTCGTCTCGAGCCCGCAGAACACGCGCACCTTCAACCAGACCGCCTCCTTCCCCCGCGGCATGGGCTATTTCGGAGCGACGCCCCCGTCGGCCTGAGCGCGTGGGAGGTACCGGACCACGCGCGCGGGGTTGCCGACGATCACGCAATGGCCCTCCGGAAAGGAGCGGGTGACGATCGCGCCTGCACCGACGATCGTGCGAGGCCCGAGGTGCACGCCGGGCAGGATCACCGCGTTCATCCCGATCCAGCAACCCTCGCCGATCACCACCTCTCTGCCCGGCAGGTGCCGTTTCAGGTCGTCCGGGTCGTGGTTCGCCGTGATGATACCGACGTTGGACGCGATCCAGGTCCCCTTCCCGATCCGGATCGGTGCGGCAAAGTTCTGGAAGTACTTCCCGCTCATCTCGTTGAACATGTTGATGTCATCGGGATCGAACTCGATGTTGTACGGAACCGAGATGGTATTCAGCGGGGAGACGGGCCAGGGGATGTTCCGGTTGAAGCCCAGGAGCTTCTGGAAGAGGAGTCCGCGCAGCACCCACTTCCAGCCGGTGGTTGAGTCGTCGAAGTAGATACCGACGAGCCGTTGCCGGTCGAAGAAGAGACCCGCCACGGCCCGAAAACCGAAGACAGAGAGTTGAAAGAGCCGCTGTTTCCAGCTGCGAGGGGCCGTCGGGACGCCCTTTCTCCGGGTCATGTGCGGGACGCTGGCGGACTCTCTCTCCTGGGACATGCGGGTCAGAGTTTCCGGTACTGGATGGATGGGTCGACCTCCTTCCAGCGACTGTGGACGCCCTTGACGTCGATGACCACCGGCGTCCCCCTGCTGATCCGACGGATCTCTCCGAGGGTGAGGTCCTTGAACTGATCGTGAGGGACGTTGATGATGATGCAGTCCGCCTCGATCGAGAGGTCGGAGAGGGGGTGGACGTTGAAGCGGGCGATCTCCTCCGTGGTGAGGAGCGGGTCATACCCGTAGACCTCCGCGTGGAACTCCTTGAGTTCGTGGATCATCTCGTGGGAGGGGCTCTCCCGGGTATCCGGGACGTTCTCCTTGTAGGTGAGACCCATGATCACGACGCGCGATCCACGGATCACCTTGCCGGCATCGTTCATGCCCTTGATCGCGAGCTCCGCGACATGCTTGGGCATGTAGTCATTGATCGCGCGACCGGCCAGGATCACCTGCGGATGGTATCCCAGTTCCTCGGCACGGTAGACGAGGTAATACGGATCGACGGGGATGCAGTGCCCACCGACGAGCCCCGGCCGGTAGGGATGGAAGTTCCACTTGGTCCCCGCCGCATCCAGGACCGCCTGGGTGTCCAGTCCCATCCGGGAGAAGATCAGCGACAGTTCGTTCATGAGCGCGATGTTCAGGTCGCGCTGGATGTTCTCGATCACCTTGGCAGCCTCCGCCGTCCTGATGGACGGAGCCCGGTAGACATTGGTGACCAGGCCGTAGAGGTCGGCCAGCAGATCGGTCGTCTCCCCGTTCATTCCAGCGACGATCTTCACGATACGGGGCAGGACGTGCTCCTCGTCCCCGGGGTTGATCCGCTCGGGGGAGTATCCGATCGCAAAGTCCGTACCGCAGACGAGCCCGGAGCGCTCCTCGAGGATCGGCCGCATCACCTCCTCCGTCACGCCCGGGTAGACCGTCGACTCGAGCACGACGATCGCGCCCCGCTTCATGTGCGTGCCGATCGTCCCTGCGGCGGCCCTCACCGGACCGAGGTCCGGGTCCTTCGCCCGGGTGACCGGGGTCGGAACGGCGATGATCACGACATCGGCCTCCCCGATCCGGGAGGGATCGTCGGTCACCTCGATCCGGTTCCCGGGGATCGATCGGATCCGTTCGAGTTTCCCCGTATCGATGTCATACCCGATCGTCCGCAGGTGGGACGAGAAGGCCTCTGCAAGCGGATAGCCGACGTAGCCGAGACCGACCACGCAGACGGTTAGCTCTGTCACTTCCTGGCAAACCATTGTATCGTCTCTGTAAGGCCCTGTCTGAGCGTGTACGCAGGCGTGTAGCCGAAGGCCTCGCGCGCGCGCGTGATGTCGGCGAGCGAGTCCCGCACGTCGCCTGGACGCGGTTCGTTGAAGATCGGTTCGACCCTTGTCCCGACCAGGTCCATGATCATCCCGGCGAGGGTGAGCAGGTCGACCCGTTTCTGACAGGCGATGTTGAAGACTCCGGTCGCGTCGGACTCGGCAGCGCGGATGTTGGCCTGGACCACGTCCCTGACGAAGGTGAAGTCACGGGTCTGCCGTCCGTCGCCGTTGATGACGGGCGGCTCGCCGGAGAGGATCCGGTTGACGAAGTTCGGGATCACAGCCGCGTACTGGGAGGTGGGGTCCTGCCTGGGTCCGAAGACGTTGAAGTACCGGAGCGCGACCGTTCGGAGGCCGTAGAGCGACTCGAAGACGCGGCAGTAGTGTTCGGCCGTCAGCTTCGTGACCGCGTACGGCGACATCGGCGCAGGGGTCATCGTCTCGACCTTCGGCAGGGTCGGGGTGTCGCCGTAGACCGAGGACGATGAGGCGAAGATGAGCTTCTGCACCCCCGCGTCGCGGGCGGCGATCAGCACGTTGAGGGTGCCGTCGATGTTCACCTGGTTCGATCGGGCCGGGTCCTCGACCGAACGCTGGACCGAGGGGAGGGCGGCCTCGTGAAAGACGTAGCGTGCCCCCCGGAAGGTCTCGGCCAGCAGGTCCGTATCGAGGATTGAACCCCGGACGAACTCAACATCCAGGCCATCGAGGTTCGACTCTCTCCCGGTGGCCAGGTCGTCCAGAACGGTCACCTCGTATCGGTTCGAGAGTTCCTCAGCGAGATTGGAGCCGATAAACCCTGCTCCGCCGGTAACCACGACCTTCATCCCAAACAGGTCGACACGGGAAATATAAAAGGTATCGAGGAGGGGGACGGATACCTCGCGATACGACCGCGGTTGATCCGACCCCGCCGCGAAGACGGTCTCCTCAGCGTTCGAGCGCTTTGATATGGGTCCTCGCACCGGCGGCGACAGATGGGCGATCGAGGAGGACGGCGACCTTCTCTATCGCCTCGAGGACGTGGACCGAGTCCTCCAGGTACGAGAGTATGTCCGCGGGAAAGAGCTCGATGCCGTAGACCTCGTCGAGATGGGCGCTGATCTGGCGGTGATCGAGCCCGGACTCGCGGAGTTCAAGGACGGTCGCGGCGAACCGGCGCTCTGGGCACCCGCAGTGGGGGGCCTTCCGACAGTCGCAGCGGAGGAAGTCGCCGATGAACTCGAGGAGCTGCTCGCGGGTCGTCGGATCGAGCCGGTCGAAGTCCAGGCGCGACACCAGGGTATCCAGGACGACTCCGTGGAATGCCCTGTCCGGGAGTCGAAACCCGGCGATCCGCTCGAGCCGGCGGATCGAGCGGAGACGGGCCTTGTCGGCGATCACGCCCCCTCGCCGGGCTCCTCGTCAAAGTTCTTGAGCGACTTCATCGCCTCGCCCATCGTCTCGATCTCGGCGAGCCAGTCGTCGAAGAGGGTCGGGTCCTCGAGGTCGTCTCTGACATACTTGGCGCAGCACGCTGCCCCACCGATCACAGCGGCACCGATCTCGGCGGCGACGACGAGGGCCTGCTCCGCGTCATCGGGCGCGAGCGCCCGTCCCCGTTTCACCAGTGCCCTGACGTCCTTCTCGTAGTCACCCTCGATGAACCGTCGGCAGGCGGCGAAGAGGACGAGGAGGCTCTCCTGGATCGGGCCGACCATCTCGACGAGGGGACCGTCCGGGAGCGGGGAGAGGACGATCGCCTCGACCTCTCCGATCTTCTGCAGCGTCTCTTCTACGTCGAACCGACCGTTCTGCCAGAGTCGGATGATCTTCAAGACCGAGAGCGTGATGTCCTCGGCAAAGGAGTAGAGCATCGCGACCCCCTCCGGGACGCCCTCCCCTCCGTCGCCCTCGAAGTCGGCCTCCGAGAGCGACTGGAGCCAGTTATTCCACCTCTCCTGGTTGTAAAAGATGTAGAAGAGTTTCAGTGGGGCCTCCTCTGCCGCACTCTTCCTGCCGGCCTTCCGTGCCATTCACATACGTGTATCCGTGTCCGGATAAAGTTCTTTTCATCGAAGGGAATGCCGATCGGAGGCCAATTATTGTCCAGAAGCGAGAGAACAGGAGGAGGTCCAGGAAAGAGGGTTGGTGAAGAACCGGCCGGGATCAGCCTCGTCGACCCTTCTTCTTCGGAACGGTGAGCGCCGCCTCCACGGGGGTCACGGGATCGAGCTTCCGGATCGAGACGGCGTTGATTACGGCCTCACCCGCCGCGACGTACCGCTTGATCACCTGGCCCAGCACCTCCACCCGGTCACCCTTCCTGATCTTCTCTGCAGGAGCGGTGAACATCTTGACCGAGATCTCGCCGGTACGGTCTCCCACGACGAACGTCGGCCGGTTCAGGAACTGGAAGTGCGTCTTCTCAACGATACCCACGAGCCGGACGGGTTCGGCCAGAAGCGAGAGATTCACCTGGTTCACCCGCACCGTCTTTGCCTGCGCCTCGTAGACGGGTATCAGGTTCGAGTACTGGTGCTGGCTCATGTAGTTGAGGACCAGGGGTATCAGGAGGATGAAGACGAGCGCCAGGATGCCCCAGAAGAGCAGGTTCCGGTCACCAGTCACCCATACCGTGTACAGGAGGATAAAAGTGAGGATGAGGAAGACCGCGATCGGCAGGATCGCGAACCTCACCCGGATATTTCCAATCTTCATCGAGTCGTCAGGGTTTACTTGAGCGCCTGGATCTCCTTGCGGAAGGCGATCCAGTAGAGCAGGCCGACGAAGATCATACCGCCGATGATGTTGCCGATCGTGACGGGTATGATGTTGTTGGTCCACATGGTGACCCAGTTGAGGGTTGCCAGTTTCTCTGCGCCGCCGAGTGTGGTGATCTGGTCTGCAGTCAGGTAGGCCGAGGTCAGGATCCCCGCGGGGATGAACATCATGTTCGCGATCGAGTGCTCCAGGCCGGACGAGACGAAGGCCATGATCGGGAACCAGATCCCGAAGAACTTACCGATCAGGTCGTCGGCACAGATACCGAGAAGGACGGCCAGGTTGACGAGCCAGTTACAGCCGATACCCTTGAGGAAGGCGGACCAGATCCCTGCCGTTCCGAAGTAACTTACCTTCGCGAGCGCGATCTGGACGGCCCTGACACCGAAGGCGGTCGCCGTGATCGAACCGGTCGCGCTGATGGAACAGTACGGCCCGTTCGCCATGATGTACGCCCAGGTGACTGAGCCGATCAGGTTCCCGATGTAGACCCAGACCCAGAGGTTCAGGACACTGACCCAGGAGACCTTGTGGATGAACGCAGCGACCGGCGCGAGCATCGCGTCGCCGGTGAAGAGCTCGGCACCCGTCAGGATGGTGATGATAAGCCCGACAGGGAACACGGCGCCCAGGATGAGCTGCGAGATACCTGCTGCCGCGAAACCTGCATTGACAAAGCCAGCATTCGTCGCTGCGGTTCCGGCCATAATACCCGTGCTGCAGACGGTCGCGAGACCCGCGCCCATCGCGATGTATGCCCCGGAGAAGAACCCGCGGAGCACCATGTTCCACGAGGGCAGACCGGTCTTGTACTTGCCGGCGTCGCCTGCCTTCGCAACGATAGCTACTGGTGGATGAAATGCCATTTGATCGATACACCTCTCTGAATCATGCACCTATACCAGCAACGTATTAAACTGCCGCTGTTAGGTCAAAGTAAAAATCCTTTGTGGTCTTATTAATAATTTTCCATTTGTTTTCCAAACTGACGTTGAATCATGGATTTCTCGGGAACCCGGCCCGATCGGTCTGGAGCTTGAAATCATTGATTTTTTTCGTATATCAACCGGGTATTACGACTCTACCGGATCATCGTCCGGAAGGGGTGACTTAATACTTTCTCTTCTCTCCGATTCGGACGAACGGCGCGCGATATCGACCAAGATCGGTCGAACCGATGAGGGGGACAATGCGGCATCTGACGAACCTGTTTTCGTCCCCCCATCGAGACGGCCCGATCTGCGCTGGGACAGAGGACGCATTCTGTGTCGCTCCAATGCACCCTTCAGCGAAGGGCGATCGAATGCTGCGATTTGAGCATTTGCAAAAGTTTAATTCCCGCTGTCAAAAACTTGTACAGACTCATCATCGGATGCGGTGAACCAAGGGAGCTGAAATATGGAAGAGAAGAGCGGAGAGAGCAGGATCGTCCGGGAATTCCGGGAGAAGGATGCATGGGGCCTCTGCACCTGCATCGATCTGAAGGGATGCAACCCGGCGACGATTCGGGACGCGGACAGGATCCGGCAGTACGTGGTCGAGATCTGCGACCTGATCAGGATGAAGCGCTTCGGAGAACCGCAGGTGATCCACTTTGGTCCCAACGAGAGGGTGGCCGGATACTCGATGACGCAGCTGATCGAGACCTCGCTCATCTCGGGACATTTTGCAAACGAGACGAATTCGGCCTACATCGATATATTCAGCTGCAAGGAATACGAACCCGAGGAGGCGGCGGAGTTCACCCGTCAGTTCTTCGGGGCCGACTCGTGCAGCATCCAGGTCGTACTCAGGGTCTGAGAACCCACTGGGATCTCTATTTTCCATCACCTCGCAGGATTCTGCTCCACCGATAACTGCACGTACTAGGTCTCCCGGTCGGACTTCCAGGAATAACCAGGTGGTTTTTCCGGTACTGCAACCCGGGCATGTGTGCCGGGCGTTTTGATCAGCCTGTCAGGGAGGAATCGCTCTGATTCTTTGGGGATCTCTCCATAACTCATCGTTCCCACAGAGGGATCTGTCTGGGATTGCCTTCGGACCATCTTCTCTCTCCCAAAATCCCTTCAGGTATCCTGCCTGATCACGAACGCAGCCGTTCTGCGGGTGACGCTGTTGAATTCGCGGAGCCGACAGGAATGGTTGATATAAATAGAGACGCCTGCCAGAAGATGTTGTGCTATACCAAAAAAATATCAGATCAAATTAATATTTTCTACATTAATAAGCATCATTTTTCACCTTATAAGTTTAGCTATATTGAAATAGTAAAAAATTTAGATTCATTAATATGACTAAATCAGTCTATTTCATCCTCTCCATATTATTGGTCACCGGCCTTGCATTCGTGGCAGGATGCACAGGCACAACGGGACAGGAGGAGCAGAAAGCCCCGGAGACTTCCTCCACGGCAAAGAACCTCTCCCTCACGGACGGGTTTTCACGAGAAGTCACGATCCCCTTCCCGCCCCAGAAGGTCGTCTGCTCCGGCTCTGGCTGCCTCCGCTACCTCGTGTACCTCGGGGGTCAGGACCTTGTCGCCGGTGTCGATGATATCGAGAAGAAGAACCAGACGATCGAGGGGAGGCCCTATACCCTTGCGTACGGTTCGCAGTTCAAGGGCCTTCCCCTGATCGGCGAATTCCGGGGCAAGGACGACCCCGAGAAGATCAGTGCGATCGCCCCCGAACTGATCTTCAAGACAGGAACGACAGGTCAGCCCTCGGCGACGAACGCCGCGGACGCTGACAGGCTCCAGGAGAAGACTGGTATCCCGGTCGTTGCATTCCCGTACGGCTCCCTCCGGAACGATGCAGAGAAGGCCGAGATGTTTGGTGCTCTCCGGCTCATGGGGAAAGCCACCGGGAAGGAGGCAAGGGCCGAGGAGGTCATCACCTACATCGAGGCGACGATGGCCGACCTCGAGAACCGGACGGCAGGTATCCCAGAATCTGACCAAAAGAGGGTCTACGTCGGTGGAGTGAGTGCTTCCGGAGCCCATGGGATCATCTCCACCGAACCGGCCTACCCGCCGTTCCTGTGGGTTCACGCGAAGAACGTGGCTGCAGGCATGGGAACCGCCCACGCGGATATTGCCAAGGAGGCCCTCGTCAACTGGGATCCCGAGTATCTCTTCATCGACGTGGGGACGCTGCAGCTGGACAGCGAGGGGGCAGTGGGCGAACTGAAGACCGATCCCGCCCTTCAGGGGTTATCCGCCGTCAAAGAGGGGAGGGTCTACGGGGTGCTTCCGTATAACTTCTACAACACGAACTACGAGACCGTGCTTGCCAACGCCTACTTCGTCGGGAAAGTGCTCTATCCGGACCGGTTCGCGGATGTCGACCCGGAGAAAAAGGCCGACGAGATCTTTTCGTTCTTCATCGGGAAACCGGTCTATACCCAGCTGAACAGCCAGTACAGGAACCAGGGCTTCGGTAAGATTTCGCTTTCGGAGTGATGTGGACGGGGTATCACAACACGGCGAGAGGTCACGGTGCATGCACTTTGCCGATGGAGACGTCCCGGGCGACTACCTGGGCTATGTCCATAGAAAGGCTCTCTGGCTGACCGGAGGCCTGCTCATCCTCTTTTTCCTCCTCATCTTCTCCGTCTCCGTCGGGGCGGTCGCCATCCCGCTCTCCGACGTGTTCCTGACCCTGATCGGGCAGAACGTCTCTCACAGGTGGGACACGATCGTCTGGAACATCCGCCTCCCCCAGGCCCTGACCGCGATCGCCGCCGGGTGCGGGCTCGCCGTCGCCGGGGTTGCCATGCAGTCCATCCTCCGGAACCCGCTCGGTTCCCCCTTCACCCTCGGGATATCGAACGCGGGGGCCTTCGGGGCAGCCTTCTCCGTCATCGTGCTCGGCACCGGCACGATGCAGTCCCGGGTCGCGGACGCCATCCTGATCAACAACCCGTACCTCACCACGGGTATGGCGTTCCTCTTCTGCCTGCTTGCGACCGCCGTCATCCTCCTCATCTCTCGGGTCCGCGGGGCCTCCCCCGAGGTCATGGTGCTCGCGGGGGTCGCATTATCTTCGCTCTTTACGGCCGGGACGATGTATCTCCAGTACTTCTCGAGCGACGCGCAGCTGGCCGCCGTCGTCTTCTGGACGTTCGGCGACGTCGGGCGGGCGAACTGGCCGGAACTTGGGTTCATGTCCCTGATCGTCGCCGCCGCAACCGTCTTCTTCGTGGCAAACCGGTGGAACTACAATGCCATCGATGCGGGGGACGAGACGGCGAAGGGCCTCGGCGTGAACGTCGAGCGTGTCCGCCTGGTCGGAATGGTCGTTGCAGCCCTCGTCTCTGCCGTGATCGTTGCGTTCCTGGGCGTGATCGGGTTCGTCGGTCTCGTCTGCCCCCACATGGTCAGGCGTGTCATCGGAGATGACCAGAGGTACCTCATGCCCGGCTCCTGCCTCATGGGCGGAATCCTTCTGCTCGCTTCCGATACCGTCGCACGGGTGATCGTCGCCCCCTACGTCCTTCCTGTCGCCGTCCTGACGGCATTCATGGGAGCGCCGGTATTCATCTACCTTCTGCTCAGGGGGTACAGGAGATGACTCTCTCGATCGAAGACCTCACGTTCTTCTACCGGAACCGGGAGGTGCTCCACGAGATCGCGTTCGCGATCGGTCACTGCGAGATCGTCGCCATCCTCGGTCCCAACGGCGTGGGAAAGACCACGCTCTTAAAATGCCTGAACAGGATACTGCAACCCAGGGAAGGTGTCGTCTACCTCGACGGTCAGAACCTGTTCCGGCTGGAGGGGCGCGAGATCGCCCGGAATATCGGGTATGTTCCCCAGCGGATCGAGACCGGAAGGCTCACCGCGTTTGATGCCGTGCTCCTGGGCAGGAAGCCCCACATCGGGTGGAACCTGTCCGAACAGGATCTGAAGAAGGTGGACGCGGTCTTCCGGAGGCTCTCAATGGAGCACCTGCGCCTCGCGTACATCGACGAGATGAGCGGGGGGGAGCTGCAGAAGGTGGCAATCGCCCGTGCCCTCGTGCAGGAGCCCCGGATCCTCCTCCTCGACGAACCGACGAGCAACCTCGATCTCAGGAACCAGGTCTCCATCCTCTCGACGATCGCCCGCATCGTCACCGAGCACGGCATCTCTGCCGTCATGACGATGCATGACCTCAACCATGCAATCCGGTATGCAGACCGGTTCATCTTTCTCAAGGATGGACGTATCCATGCACACGGGGGTCCGGAGACGATCACCTCGAAGACGATCGAGGAGGTCTACGGTCTGCCGGTCATCATCGGCAAACTCGGAGGGGTGACCTGCGTCGTCCCGGCGAGTTGCCCGGTCCCGACGGGTGCATGAACACGAAAAATGAGGTATATATACATGTGCGAGAACCATGAAGCGGCCCGTCACGGGCCCGCGTATCCCACCTTCGACGACTGTGTCCGGTTTCACGGGCACTCCTGTCCCGGTCTTGCGACCGGGTACCGCGTGTCGACCGCTGCGATGAGGACGCTGGGGGTGAAACGCCCCTACGACGAGGAACTCGTCTGCATCGCTGAGACCGATGCGTGCAGCGTGGACGCCGTCCAGCTGGTCACGGGATGCACCGCGGGGAAGGGAAACCTCATCATCCGGGACTACGGAAAACACGTATTCTCCTTCTTCTCCCGGGAGAGCGGGAGGGCGATCCGGGTCCTCGTCAGGAACTCCGACATACCGGGGAGGTCCGCGATGGATGAACTTCGAAAGAAGGTCTTTTCGGGGATTGCGACGCCGGACGAGATTGCCCGGTTCCATGAGATGATGGCGGAAACGACGCGTTCACTGCTTGCGGCGCCCGAGGATGACCTGCTCGAGATCCGCGAAGTAACCGAAAAACCACCGGAAAAGGCACGTATCTTCGCGTCCGTCGTGTGCGGGGAGTGCGGTGAGCCGGTCGCCGATGTACGGACGCGGGTCGTGGGCGGCAGACGGGTCTGCATCCCCTGCGCCCAGGCACGTGAGATATCCGGGAGAGCATGAGCCCGGCACCCCTGGAACTCGTCCCCATCGGGTACGTGCGTTCGCCGTACCGCGAGAGGAGAGACGCTCCACGGCAGGGGAGACTTGCACCTGCCATCGCCGAGATCGTGGTGAGGCCCAAGTTCCATGACGGGCTGTACCGGATCGAGGAGAAACAGCACCTCTTTATCCTGTGCTGGTTCGACAGGTCCGACCGGAGCAGGCTCAGAGCGATCCCACCCCACGATCCGGTGGAACGCGGCGTGTTTGCGACCCGTTCACCGGACCGGCCAAACCCGGTCTCCCTCTCGCTCGTCGACCTCGTCTCCGTCGATGCAGGCGTTCTCACCGTCCGGGGGCTCGATGCCCTGGACGGGACCCCGGTCATCGACATCAAACCCTACGCAGCAGAGGTCGACAGACCAGGGGAAGAACACGGGGAAGAACGAGAAAATCTCAATTCCTATTGAAATTGAGGGTCCTGTTCGATTCTCCCCGTTCTTTTCTCGTCGCCCCGTCCACGGTTCCAGTCGATCCGATCGCGGGCGCTGTCACCCTGATGACGCTTCGTAGAATACGTGCGGGGAGGAGGAATGGGACGGCGGCAGGCGAGACGCCTGCCAGACGGTCCCCCGGACCCGAACCTGGCAGGCATATGACCGGGATTGGACGTACTGCCCGATCGCCGCACAGGTTTCCACGACCGGCGATCACGTACGACAGTTCAGGCCGTTTCCCGGCATCCCGTTGAACGGGGTGCGGATCGTGACGGACCGCCCGATACATCCCGTGTCGATCGATACCGCTGGTACAGCGCAGGAAACCCGGGAAGCGATGGGACGGGATCCGGTCTTTGGCCTGATGCCTGAGCGTGTGGTCAAGGTCGACCACTGCTGTCACACGAACCGGCAGAAGAAAAAGGTTCGATGGGGCTGGGATCGATTCTTCAATCACTGCTCTTCGGTGCGGTTCGCCGGCACCGAACCGGGAAGAGCAACCGTCGGAACCGCGGGCGCGGGCGTTGCGACGGTCGTCCTTTCCGCGGTCACCTTCGGTGAGACGGTCGGTTGCGGGGTGATCGGACCCGACGGGGCCGGTGTTGTCGGCGATGGGGTCACTGTCGCTGTAGCCTTCGGGGTGACCTCCTTCGGAGTCACGGTCATGATCGGGGTCTGCGTCACCACCTCTGTCGCCTTCACCGTCGGGAGCGGGGTGACCGCGGGCGTCGGGGTTGCCTGCTGGCCATCGGATGGATCGACTCCACGGGTGGCGCTGGACGCCCCCGTGTAGGCAAAGGACATGTAGTTGATGTTCTGGTAACCGCTGAAGACCAGCCGGAGCACGTGCGGACCGGCGTTCAGCTTCACCTGCCTGGTGACATTCGTGTACTTGTGGAAGTCCCCTGTATTCGGGACCGTGATCGTTGTCGCTGCCGCTCCGTCCACCTGCAGATGCATCTGCGAGTTGGTGTTCGGGCTGGAGACCCGGAAGGTGACGTCATAATAGCCCGTCCGTTCCACGTTCACCGTGTACTTCAGCCACTCTCCCGGCCGGATCCAGCAGACGACCGGGCTGTTCTCCTGTTCGGCCAGCTCGATATCCACGTTGTCGTTCCGGTAGACACCACCGAAGTTGGACGGTGTCGTGTCGTAGTAGGCGACGCCGTCACCGCCGTTGTTGTAATCCTCTGCCTCGATCACCCCGGGGACACGGGCCTCGCCGTAGACGATGGGGACGGGTGGCGGGAGGGGGATGACCGGCGTGGAGACGGGCGTCGGCGTGCCCGAGGTACCGGTCGGGGTGATCGAGGGGGTGGTGACCGGCACCGTGGTGGTCGGTACCGGGGTGGTGGCGGTCGGGGCGGTACCCGAGTTCATCTGGAACTTCATCCAGTTCAGGTTCGTGTAGCCATTAAAGTAGAGCCGGATCGTGTGCACCCCGGCCGGGAGAGAGACCTGTTGCACCACGGTGTTGTAGGTGAGATAACTGCCCGTGTTCGGCACGACCACGGTACAGACGTCCCTGTCGTCGACCTGCATCTTGAAGGAGCCGTCCGCCCGGTTGCTCGAGACGCGGAACGAGACATCGTAGACGCCGGCCTGGGCCACGGTGACCGTGTACCGGATCCACTCGCCCGGGCGTACCCAGGCGACGACGTAACTCTTCTCCGCCGTGGCATACTCGATATCGACCGCTTCGGTGGTCCGGTACACCTTCCCCTCGTTCTCCGGGGTGGTGTCATGGTACGCAACGCCCTCACCGCCGCTGTTGAAGTTCTCGGCCTCGATCACGCCCGGGACATTTGCCCCGGGCTGCTGGGGCAGCGGGAGGCTCGGAACCGGTGTGGATGTGGATGTCGGCACCGGGGTGACGGTCTGGACCGGTGTCACGGTCGCGGTCGGGGTAGCCGTTACGGTCGGTGTGGACCCGGTCCCCGCGAGGTCGAACTTCATCGAATCGAGGTTGTGGTACCCGTTCGTCGAGACACGGAGCACGTGCCTGCCCTTCGTGAGCGTCACCTGTTTCTTGACCTCGACGTACGTCCCCCAGGAACCGGTCTTCGGCACCGAGACCGTCGCGGCCTGCGAACCGTCGACCGCGAGCGTACAGGAGGTCCCCGAGTTCGGCGACGCCACCCTGAAGGACACGTCGTAGAGCCCGCTCGTGGTCACATTCACCGTGTACTGGAGCCACTCGCTCGGACGGTTGTAGTCGATCACGTAACTGCCGGCACCCTCGTTGAACTCGATGTCCACGCCGTCCTGCCGGTAGGCACCGCCCTCGTTCTCGGCGGTGATGTCGTGATACGCAACCCCCTCACCGCCGTCGTCGTAGTCCTCGAACTCGATCAACCCGGGGATCACGCCGTTCCCGACGGCGGCGGGCAGCGGACCCTGGGTCTGAGACGGCCCGATCGTCGGGCTGCCGGTCGTCGTCGGCGGCAGGGTCGGTCCGGGCGTGAACGGCGTGATCGTGGTCGTGGGCTCCGGACCGGACGGGTCGCCGTTGATCGTCACCACGTTGTTCTGGGCGTTGTAATATCTGATCAGGGTGTCCGGATCGGCCCCGGTGAGGAGGATGTCGAACGTGCACCCACGGACGGGCCAGGGATCGTTCGGGTGGTCCTCGCGGAGCCCGAGGGAGACGGCACCGCTCGACTTCTTGGGGTTTATGATCCGGAAGTTGGAGAAGACCACGTCGGTCGACCCCCACGCATAGAGTGCATACGTGCGGGCGTTCTTCGAGACACAGTTATTGAACCGGAGGTTCGTCCCGGTCCGTACCTGGAAGGACTTGTCGGACCCGTCGTCGGTGCAGTTGTTCAGGATGACGTCCTTCGCGCTCTGCCAGACCCAGAAACCGTTGTTCCGGCTGTTGATGGCGACGCAGTTGTTGAGGGTGACACCGCACGAGAGGTAGAACCCGGTCATGTAGAATCGGGTCGGCTCGGTGTTCCGCCACCCGTTGTTGACCGCCACGCAGTTATTGAGTCGGCTGTTCACCTGCACCGGGATCGCGGTGTTCGGGTCGTTCCCGTTGTAAAAGTTCGGTTCGAAGTAGAACCCGGACTCCCAGCAGTCCTCCGCCCGGCAGTTGTTGACGTACAGGTCGTACAGGTCAGCCCCCTCGTGGAAGTCGAACCCCACTGCCCAGATCTTGCCCGAGCCCTCGTTCCCGCACCGCAGTGCCAGGCAGTCCTCGAACCGGATGTTCCGGTTGACCCGCGGGGAGCGCATGCCGTTCAGGTTGAAACCGGTCGAACCGACATCGATCGCCTTGCAGCGGACGAACTCGATGTTCTCGCAGACCCGTCCGTCCGCCCAGACGAAGAA
>JAKPPV010000012.1 GCA_029547145.1 Methanobacteriota archaeon | reverse complement strand
GCCACGGGACCGATGAGCCTCTCGACCTCCTTCATGTCCTTCTTGGACACGGTGAAGGACAGATCGGTGAATCCGTCGATGCTGGCGTTCTGGATGATCATGTCGACGGGGATGTTGCGATCCGACAATGTCGTGAAGAGTCGGGCTGCAATCCCGGGACGGTCCGGCACATGGACGACGGTGACCTTGGCCTGATCCCTGTCATAGGTGACTCCCGACACGACGACTGCTTCCATTTCCTCATCCTCCTTGGTGACCAGAGTCCCGGCATCGTCCGTGAAAGACGATTTCACGTACACGGGCACATCGTATTTCTTCGCCAGCTCGACCGAACGGGGGTGCAGCACCTTGGCCCCGGCGCTCGCCATCTCGAGCATCTCATCGTAGGACACCCTGTCGAGCTTGCGGGCCGCCTGACACAGGTTGGGGTCCGTCGTGTAGACGCCGTCGACGTCCGTGTAGATCTCGCAGACGTCCGCCTTCAGGGCGGCTGCAAGGGCCACGGCGCTCGTGTCGGAGCCCCCGCGCCCCAGGGTCGTGATGTGGTTCTCCGAGTCGACCCCCTGGAACCCGGCCACCACGACCACGTGGCCCTTCTTGAGCTCCTTCTCGATCTCCCGGGTGTCGATCTTGATGATCCGGGCCTTCGTGTGGGCCCGGTCGGTGTGGATCTTGACCTGGTGGGCCAGGAAGGACCGGGCCTTGTGCCCCATGCGGTTGAGGGTGAGCGCGAGCAGCGTCACCGTGACCTGTTCGCCCGTCGCGATCAGGGCGTCGTATTCCCGGTCGTCGGGCCTGTTCTCCGAGGCCTGGTTCGCCAGTCCGATGAGGCGGTCCGTTTCGCCCGCCATGGCGGAAAGCACGACGACGAGGTTGTTTCCCTTCTCCTTGGCGCGGACGACGCGAGCGGCCACATTCCGGATCTTCTCCAGGTTGGCCACGGACGTCCCGCCGTATTTCTGTACGATCAGCGCCATTCGATTCCTCCGGATCTCAGATGGTCCTCCAGCTTTCCCAACGTCACCGGGGGGCCCTCGATGATGAGCTCCCGGGCATTCTCGTCGATGTAGGCCATGCGGATGATGATCGCCGTCTCCGGCAGAAGGGGCAGGATCTTCTCGGCCCACTCGATGACGACGACCCCTCCGCCGTAGAAGTACTCCTCGTAGCCCATGTCCTCCAGCTCCGCGGGTCCCGACAGCCTGTAGACGTCGAGATGGACGAGAGGCAGCCTCCCGGGGTACTCGTTGACCAGGGTGAACGTGGGGCTCACGACGGGGACGTTCTCCGCCACGCCGAGCCCTCTGGCGATACCCTGGGTGAGGCTGGTCTTCCCGGAGCCGAGCTCACCGATGAGCGCCACGATGTCGCCACCGCCGAGGAGGGTTCCGATCCGGCGGCCGATCTCGACGGTCTGCTCCCGACTATCAGAAATCAGTTTCAAAATCAATTCCTCTCTGG
>JAKPPV010000002.1 GCA_029547145.1 Methanobacteriota archaeon | reverse complement strand
CACATTTCTTGCAGTACGGGCGGTACTTTTTCTCGCCCCGGCATGTCGATTACGAGGACCGAGATACGTCCTTCCCACACATGATGCAGAACTCCTTTTCGGGCAGGGGGGCATGGGGCTATCTCGCCTCCCCGGCTCGGGGAAACCGCACCCAGCGCGACACCACTTCCAGGCGCTCGACCGGGACCTCAGCGGTGCCGCCAGCGGTCCCGTACCGGACCTTCGCGAGGCCGTCCCGGATCTCCGTGACGTAGCCGGTCGAGGCCTGCTTCCCCTGCGAGGTCACGACCCGGACTTCGTCCCCCACCTGGACCCCGTCCATCCCGACGACCAGGACCGGGACGACCCGGTAGGCGGCGCCGGCGATCAGGGCGATCCCGGCGAGGTCGGTGACGTACTGCTGGAGGCTCCCGGCGTCCTTGCTGACGGTGACAACCCGGGGCCGGGGTTCCCCCGGCTGGGTCTTGACTACCGCGAACCAGGCCTCTTCGACGGTCGGGGACATCTCAGGCCCCCCCGTGCTGGCAGGTGCAGGTCGGGCAGGTGCAGCGGTGCTCCTCCTCCGGTTCGGGGTCGGCCTCGTCCGCGACCCGGACGGTGAACCGGATCCGATAATGCCGGTAGTGGAGGGTGATCACGGCCTCCTCCGGCCGGGGCTTTGTGAGGTCCGTCTGCTCGTAGCCTTTCTTCTCGAGGGCGTCGAGCACGGCATCCACGGTCTTGTCGGTGATGACGCTTGCGCCGCTCATGCCGTCGCACCCCCGGAAGAGGTAGCGAGCCCGTGGTCGTCCAGGAACCGGACGGCTTCCGGGGTCAGCATCCAGATCGCCGCCCGGGGTTTCGCCTTCGACCATTCGGGGGACCGGGCGATCCAGCCCCGGACCTCGAGGAGAGTCATGGCCCCGGCGGGGATCTCGACGCCTTCGGCGCGGAGGTTCGCGGCGGTGAAGCCGAGCTTGTACTGCTCGGCGGTCTCCGGGGCCCGGAGGATGCTCAGGATTCTGGCGGCCAGGGTGCGGCAGAGGTCGGCCTGCCGGCCCTGCTGTGCGGGATAGTAGAGGGTACGCATTTTAGTCACTCCATTTTTTCGGGTTTTGTAATGGGTTAGAGTTCGAGG
>JAKPPV010000052.1 GCA_029547145.1 Methanobacteriota archaeon | reverse complement strand
GAGAGGAGGAGCCCGGCCGAAGCGGGCGAGAGCACCCCTTCCCGCTCTGCAGCCCTGATCGTGCACCGGATATTGATGAGCGGTTCGGAGAGGGGAAGATTCGTCTCCGGGTCATACACGAGGGCGACTTCGTCGTCGGAGGTCAGGATGCCGTCCCGGTAGAGCCGGAAGATCGTCCCCACCCCCTCCATACCCAGCGGAGCGAGTTCGGCAGCACGGAGCGCCCCCATGGAGGATGCCCCGATCACCCGGACCCCCTGTGCAAGGGCACCGAGGATCTCCCGGTGCCCGACCGAGCAGTCCTGGAAGAAGACGCCGTCGATGAGGGTGATAATCCGGGCACCCTCTGCTGCCGCATCCGTGATGTCCCCGCGTTTTGCCGGCGGACGATAGTCTGCCGCGAGGAGCCGGCCGGCAGCGGCCTGGTCAAGACTTGGACCGAGAAAAATGACGATCCCGTGCCTCATGGCACCTCCTGCCGATCCGCTCCCGGTCCAGGGCAAAGACCTCGAGCCCCGGCACGATCACCCTGACGACCGGGACTCCAATCGATTCCCGCGTGAGGTCCACGACGATCACCTGCGGAAGGCCGGCCTCCTTCAGTCGCTCCCTGGCACGATCGATGTCCTCCAGAAAATCGCTGGTGTCACAGGAAGGGATATCGGCAAAGTTCCTCGTCTCATGGGAAGAGAACCAGTACCGGTTCATCCGCTTCGTCCGCTCGTACCCCATTTTCTTCCGTATGTCGGCGACGGTGGTATCCTCTCTCGCCCCGTGGATCTGGGTGAGCCGGCTCTGGGCAACCTCGGTCAGGGCCCGGAGGACCGCGATCCGTGCGCTGGTATGGGTGCCCATGCCGATGGTGAGGAGGGCGGGGTCCTGCAGCAGGGTATCGTCCGATACCGCGGCAATGGTCGGGATCCCGATGTCGCTGGTGATATCCTTCACCGTGACCTCGACTCCTGCAGCCCCGAATTTTTCGAGGAGACTCCCGGCGAGGGGATCATCGATTTCCCCGACCTGGGGTCCCGTATCCCGGGTGACCTCTGCAAGGGACCAGGCATCCCGCTCGATGATCTCCATCAGGGCATGGAAGACCGCCTCTTCGCGGGTATTGCCGGACGCAAGTCCGTTGGTGGAGGTCCGGAAGAGCTGAGGGTATTCGCGGGGCAGGGGGTGGAAGACCGCACTGGCAGGGACGAGGATCTCCTCGCCTGCACCGAGGTCATATCCCGTGACCCACGGGATCGGGGCATCCGGGATGCTCCCGGCGGGGAGGATCAGCCGGGACGGGTCGAGCACGGAGACCTCCCCGCCGCAGAGCCGGGAATACGGCGAGACCAGGAGCGTGCGGTTGTCCAGCTCGGCCGAGTACCGCTCGATCCCCTCCATCATGGCAGAGACCTTCGCCTCGGCGGGGGTGGCCCCCTTGCCGTTGTAGACCGAGACGGCGCCAAGCCCGGCGGTCGGCCGGATGCTCGAGAAGACCGGTATCCCGATCCGGTCGAGGTTCGTGATATCGGCAACCCGGGTGATGCCGGCGGCTGGGAGGATCCGCTCCACCCGTGCGAGGGTCTCTTCGGGGGAGACCGTCCGCTGGGTATCGTTCAGGTAGACCTTTCTGCAGGAGGAGAGTAACATCGGGAGGAAGCCTCGGGAAGGGTGAATTTCTGGAGAAAGGTTCGCCGGTTTCCGAGATGAGCCTTTTGATTCCCTTCGAGCGGTCCCTGCTGTTGTGCAGGGATCATGGCTGCCCGCTTCGTGCCGGTTCCGTCAATGAACCTCTGCAAAGGGTCGGCATGCAAGGGAGGCAGGGTGGGACAAAGCCCCTGTTTTCGATCCTCGCCCGCAGGAGTGCGAAGCGCCTCTTCTCAGACTGCGGTCAGACTGAAGAGGTAAGGGAGCATGATCAGTGAGAAGAGTATCACGATCATCAGGGTCGAGATGAAGGTCACCACGTACAGGGAATAGCGCCCAATCCCTCTCCGTTCAAACAGCCGGTCGACCCCCTCTTTCAGGATGTAGCCACCGTCCAGCGGGACCATCGGGATGGCATTGAAGAGCCCGACACTGATGTTGATCCACCCGCACCAGAAGAGGAAGTGGATGATCCCGAAGAACCCTGCCCATGGGACGGAATAAAACTCCTGTGCGGCGGTATCCAGAGCCAGGATCCGGAGGGGGTTTCCAAACCCACCGATATCGAAGGGCACGGTCAACAACCTGAGGAACCCTATCGGGGAGATGCTGCCTTTGATCGTGTCGAGGACGAGGGCCGGGTCATAGTAGGTGACCCCCATAAACCCGGTGGTCCGGTTCGCAAGCTCCTCCGGCCACTCCGACAGGGTCAGCTGGTAATCGCTGATCACCCCCTGGTGCCCGATGGTGAGGGTGACCGTGTCCCCGGGCCGGGTGCTGTTCAGGATGGCGGCGACATCGGCCGGGGTGCTGACGGAGGTTCCGTTCACCGCGTGGATAAGGGAATAAGCGGGTATCCCTGCCTGTTCGGCAGAGTAGTTCTGGTAGACCCCGCCGATGACCGGACCGGCTGCCGGGGCTGCCAGCCCCATCAGGAGGATCAGGGCAACAAAGCAGAGCCCTCCCACCACGATATTGTTCGTGATGCCGGCCCCAAACATCCGGATCTTCTTCATTCCCCTTGCCTGGCTGAGTTCCTCCTCGTCGGGCTCGACAAAGAAGCCGATGGGGAGGACAAAGAGGAGCGCCCCCATGCTCCTCACCCGGATATTCTCGACACGGGAGAGGATGCCGTGCCCGAACTCGTGGATAGCGATCGTTACCACGAAGGCGAGCCAGACCGCGATGGTGGAGGGGACATACTCGTTCAGCCCTGGGATCAGGAGGATGTTCTGCGGGGCATAAATCCCCGTGGGCTCAGGCCGCACCGCGAAGGTGTAACTGAGCGAAAGGACGAGGAGGATGGTCATCACCACCGATATGACGATGACCATCAGCACGCCGAACGTGGCGTAGGCCCGGAGGAAGGTGGAGTACTTCCGGAACCGGTCAAAGAAGCCCACGCTCATGGTCTTGACCGCCATGATCGGGCCATAGAACATGATATGCTCCGAAAAGTACCCCTTCTGCCGGATGATCAGCGCGACTGCTGCGTACAGCGCGACGGCAGTGATCAGTACGGGGAGCCATTCCATTCTGTAGCTATGGGTGGGGTGGGGACATAATAATGATGACCCGGGAAACCGGGCGGTTCAGGGACTCCCGGGGCCAGGAAAGTGCCCCGGCTCCTGCCGTTCCCCGCAAAAGAACGAGAGATCGGTCTGCCCGGCACGGCCGAGGATCTGACGGGTCGTCTCCCAGGAGGTGCGGGCGATAGGTGGCGGCCGGCCGTTCTCGCCGATGTACGCCTCCATGAACGCAATCGTGGTATCATCTGACGGATACCCGCTCCCGATCACCCCGTATTCCCCGGCAAGTTCCGCGATCAGCCGGTCGCGGACCACCTTTGCCACGATCCCCGCCGCAGAGACGACCGGGATGGTGGCATCGGCATGATGCCGGGCGACGACCCGGCAGGGATAGCCGACGCGGGCGGTGACCGCACGCCCGAACCGGGCGGCCACCACGTCGCAGGCGTCCACGTACGCGATCGCGGGGTGGAGTTCCCGGATCACCTCGGCATGGGCAGCGGCCATCAGCTGGTTCATATTCATCGAGCGCCGGCGGATATCGATCTCCTCGGCCGTGATGACGAGCACGGTGTAGTGGACGCTCTCCTGGATCCGGCCAAAGAGGTCCGTCCGCGCAGCAGGGGAGAGGGTCTTTGAATCCCGGACCGGGATCGCGGCGA
>JAKPPV010000025.1 GCA_029547145.1 Methanobacteriota archaeon | reverse complement strand
GGATGGTTTACTCCTCGAACTGGCAAAGATCAAGAAGATCAAACTCGCGAATGGAGAGACCATCGTGACGGAACTCTCCAAGAAGCAACGAACCATTCTGGAGAAGATGGGACTATGCGCTTAATTGTCCGGAAGTCAGGTACGTCAGTGTCTACTCGGGGTCCGGTTCCGCCGACTGGCCCGTGAAGACGACGGTCACCTTCGACGGGAACGGTGACGGGACGTACGAGACGACCCTCGGCACCGAGATGATGCAGGGGGTCGGGTACTCGACGGACGGTACCGTCCGGGTCCTGAACGGTCACTGCAACCGGGTCTACTCGGACTACCTCGCCTGGTACGACGTCCGGGACCGGATCTCGTCGACCCGGCCCGCGGTCCGGGTGCGTACCGAACAGATCGGGACCGGGAGTTACGACGGGAGGCTGAAGGCGGTCGCCCTCGTCGTCGCCTACGATGACGGGGACACCGACCGGGTGCAGTACTGGGTCAACGACGGGCACGCCTGGATCGACTCCGGCTCGACCGCGACCGTCTTCGGGACCACCGCCGTGGCGGCAGGTTTCACGGGTGCCGTCCTCCAGAGTGTCTCGCTCTCCAGCACGGACGGGACGTATGCCTTCAACGGGCACCCGCTCCCGGGTGCCGACCCGGCGCGCCCCGTCGGCTACTTCGAGAGCCACTCGTGGGATGTCAGGGAGCACCTCGCGGCAGGATCGGCCGGTACGCTCACCATGGGCCTCGGGAACGGCGCCGGCTCGTTCAAGACGTTCCTGGCGACGCTCGCGGTCCGTTCCCCGGGTGCCGCCCCGACGACCGCGCCGTCCACCCCGACGGTGACCACCACCACGACGGTGACCACCAGCCCGACGGTGACCACCACCGGGACGGTGACGGCGACCCCGACGACCACGCCGACCCCGGACCCGTCCGGCGCACCGGTCGCCGCCTTCTCCGCGAATACGACGGCGGGGGCGGCACCCCTCCACGTCCAGTTCACCGACGAATCGACCGGCACGGTCACCTCCTGGGCCTGGGACCTCAACGACGACGGGACGGTCGACTCGACGAAGCAACACCCGACCGCCGTCTACGCGGGTGAGGGGACCTTCTCGGTGAACCTGACCGTATCGGGGCCCGGCGGGACCGACTCCGAGGTGAAGACGGGCTACATCACGGTCGGATCGACCTCTCTGAACGGGTACCGGGGCAAGCGGTTCAACGGGGGTCCCGACATGACGACCCGGGCGCGGTTCGAGGGGAGGATCGACGTGCTCTGCTCGGCGGGGAACACGGTCTACAACCCGGCATTCTGGTCCGCGTCGACCTATTCCTGGTCCCCCGCCGACCTGCCCGTCCCGCCCGGTGCCACGGTCCTCTCCGCCCGCCTCTACCAGGGGTACACCTGGAACCAGCGACCGACCGACCCGGCGTGGACGATGAGCTTCAACGGCGTGACGGTCACCCCCATCGCCACGTACACGGACCGGAAGGGGTGGGGCACCTACGACCTCCCCCAGGGGCTCTACGTCTACGACGTGACGGGACAGTTCGATCCCTCCGGCAATACCCTCTCGATCACCCCCGAGGCGGACAACAACTACGGCATCTACGGTGCCTACCTCGTGGTCGTCTACTCGGACCCCGGAGCGACGGAGAAGACGATCTGGATCAACGACGAGTGCGACATCCTCGCCTCCGGGACGAGCACCCGGGCGACGAACGAGGAGGCGACGGCGTTCGCCCCCTTCACCGGGGTCAACACCACCGGGCTCTCGTCGGCGCGCGCGATCGCGATCCTGAGCAACGCGAACGAGCAGGGAAAGAGCCGGTTCTTCTTCAACAGCAGGGAGTACCCCGGTTTCTGGTCCGGGTACCTCGCCGGACCCCAGGTCGGGTTTTCGTCGTACGACGTGACGGGGGCCCTGACCGACGGCGACAACGAGGCCCGGCTCCAGTCCTTCGACACCGGTTCGGGGGGCGACAACATGTACGCCCAGAACGTGATCCTCGTCCTGGAGAGAGGAGGTGCCGGGCCGATGACCGTCCCGACCACCATCCCGACCACCGGGGTGGTCACCACCGTCCCCACGACGGGGGTGGTCACCACCGTCCCGACGACCGGGACTCCTGCGGGTGCGACCTTCTCCGCCGTCCCCGTCCCGTCCACGCGGGGCGCCGCCGTCCGGTTCACGGTGACGCCGGCGGCGGGGAAGACGGTCCGGGAGGCCTGGTGGTCGTTCGACGCGCCCGCGCACCTTTGGACCTGGAACTCGCGCAGGGTGAACCCGACCTTCTTCTACCCCCGGGCGGGGTGCTTCAGCCCCCTGGTGCGCCTCACCTACACGGACGGGACGACGGAGGAGGTCCACCGGAAGGACTACGTCACGGTCGCCGGGACGTCCCTCTCGCTCCCGGAGGGCCCGTCCGCCAACTTCACGGCGACGCCGATCACGGCGAACGGGGTCCGCTTTTCGCTGACCCGCCCGGCGGGGAAGACCATCCAGTCGGTCTGGTGGTCGTTCGACGCACCCGCGCACCTGAAGACCTGGAACTCCCGGGCGGTCAACCCGACCTTCTTCTACCCGGCGAGGGGCAGTTTCAGCCCGTACGTCCGGATCGTCTACACGGACGGTACGGTGGAGGAGGTCCACCGCACCAATTACATCACGGTCGTCTGACCCCCCAAAGACCCCCTCTCCTCTTCTCCTGGTGCGTCGGACAGAGCACCAACCGGGGGATGCCGGCACGGAGCCCGTCCCAGGGGTCCGCAGGACGCACCAGCAGTAACCGATATTTTTCATCCGCTCATTTTTATGTATGATTTTTCAACAAATTAATCATAAATTTTTTTACAAAAAAGAGCTTTCATCAAACCATGCCGCCGCCGACGTCTCCGGACATCCATCCGTGGGACCGGCGCGGATGGAGACCAGAGATGAGACCAGTCGTTCTTCTGGGCCTGACGGCCCTCTTATTGACCCTCCTGGCCCTGCCGGGAGCGGTATCGGCCGCGGACGTCTCCGTGTCCGGCAGTGTCGTGGATGAAGACCTGAGCGTGACAGCGCTCGCGATCAACCCCGGTTCCGCAAGCGGCCATAATGTGATCTGCGCAAACGAACCGAACACGCTCCGGGTCACCGTGAAGAACACGGGGGGACTCGCTGCAGGCGCCTTCGATGTCACCATGGTGATCGGGTCGTTCACGCAGACGCTCAACGTGGCGTCTCTCGGTGCGGGAGCGGAAACCACGCTCGACTTCACCTACACCCCCTCCGCCATCGGTGCGATCTCCATCGTCACCACGGCGGACCCGGGCAACGCGATCACGGAGTCGGACGAGACCAACAACGCCCTCACGACAGACTCGACCGTGTACTACAACGGGTACAAGGGCAAGCGCTTCACCGCGGGCAACGACTTTACCACCGTGAACACCTACACCGGGCGTGACGGCGTCGTCTACTCGACCGGCAACGCGGCGTACCAGACCGCCAACTGGATGAGTTACTCGGCGAGCTTCACCGCCGGCCCCTCCGGTGCGAACCTGGTCATCCCGAGCGGTGCCACGATCCTCTCCGCGCGGCTCTACCAGTCCACGACCTTTGACCAGACCCCCGGGGAGAACGCCGGCGCCCTCTGGACGGCGACCTTCAACGGCGGTACCGTGACCCCCACGGCAACCTACACGGACCGGAAGGGCTACGGGACCTACAACTATCCGTCCGAGGTCTACATGTACGACGTGACCAGCGCGTTCGACAAGGCGGGGACCAACACCTGGAGCCTGTCCTCCGGCGAGTACCTGAACGTCGCCCTCTACCCGACCGTCATGGTCGTGGTCTTCCAGGACCCCGCGACGCAGACCGAGAAGACGATCTACATCAACGACGAGTGCGACCTGCTCTATTCGAGGGCAAGCTACAACACGAACGACGCCGAGGCGACCGCCTACGCGACCTTCTCCGGTGTCGACGTGACCGGCATGGCGAGCGCGAAGGCGATCGCGTTCGTTGCTGCCGTGAATGATGACGGGAAGAGCCAGTTCATCTTCAACGGCGTGGACCAGGATGACTTCTACATCAGCTCCAGCGCCAGCACCTCACAAACGGTATCCATCAAGGAGTTCGCCCTGACCAACGTCGTCTCCGGTGCGAACGAGGGGAGGTTCCAGAGCCGAGATCCCACCCAAGGCGACAACATGCAGGCCCAGAACCTGATCCTGGTCGTCGAGAAGACCGAGGCAGCGGTACAGATCACCGACTTCTCCGCCACCCCGGCAACCGGTGACGCACCGCTCGACGTCGACTTCTCGGCGACGACCACCGGCAACGTGGTCGGGTACGCATGGGACTTCGACAACGATGGCACGACGGACAGCACGGACCAGAGCCCGACCTACACGTACAATACGCCCGGCGTATACTCGGTGAAGCTGACCGTCACCGGCATCGGCAGCTCGGACACGATGACCAAATCCGGCATGGTCACGGTCAGGACACCGGCGCCGGTGGTCGACTTCACCGCCACTCCGACATCCGGTGTCGAGCCGCTCACGGTGGCATTCGACGCGACCAACACCGGCGGAGCGGTCACCTCGTGGACGTGGGAGTACAGCACCGACGGTTCGACCTGGACCGAGTTTGCGACCACGGAGGACCCGTCGTACACCTTCACCGACGGCACCTACTCGATCCGTGTCACCGCCACCGGGCCGGACTACAGTGACACCGAGACCAAGACCGCCTATCTCCAGGTCGGCGCGGCCATTATCGACGTCACCGTCAGCCCGACGTCCATCGACTTCGGCACGATGACCGCGGGAGTCGACGAGACGGGCAGCACCACCGTGAACGTGGACGTCACCGGCGGCACCGCCTGGTCCGTCACCGGTTCGGCGAACAACGGCGGGTACATGAGCACCGGCACGGTGCACCTCGCGAACCCGTTCCAGCTCTCGAACGACGGGACGAACTACCAGGCGATGACCTCGGACTTCGCGAACTTCCTCTCAGGAGCGGCGGGGGCCGACGGGTCCGGCACCGCGGACGTGAAGCAGGCGATCGCGACGGCGGACGCGCCCGGGAGCTACAGCATCACACTGACCTTCACGGGATCGTTCGCCTGAGCGGCGCGGTCGGGGAGGCCTCTCACAACCTTTTTACGGGTTGTGACAATATCGCTACAGGATACTACGATCAGGAGTTTTGATCACACAATGACCACCACCACCCACGCACGGTTCTGCCTCTTTCTACTCGCGCTGTTCCTCGCCGGCGCCGTTCTTGCCGCGCCCGCCGCCGCCCTCCGGGTCGAGGGCGCCCGGATCGCGCTCGACGTCGAGCCGGGAAAGACGTACACCGCCCCGATCGGGATCTCGCTCAGGGCGGACGAGCCCGGCGGCGACTTCGCCGTCGACGTGCTCGGGTTCGGCCAGTCGCCCGCCGACGGGACGTACATCGGCCTCGAGGCCGCGAACGACACCTCGCCGTACACGGCCCGGCCGTTCATCGCGATCCAGGGATCGCCTGTCCGCCTCGAGGCGGGCGGGCGGATCGCCCTGAACGCGACCATCTCGGTACCCGCCGACGTCCGCGAGGGCGGCAGGTACGCGATCCTCCTGGTCCACCCGGCCGCCACCGCGACGGGTGCGCCGGCTGCCTTTGCCACGGCTGTTGCCATTCCGGTCTTCCTGACCGTGAAGGGCGCCGCCGTCTCCGACTCCGGGACGATCGAGGAGCTCGGACCCGCCTCGGTCCCGCCCGGCAGACCGTTCGAGGCGACGGCGACGCTCCGGAACAGCGGGAACCGCCACGTCTACGGCGTGGTCCAGCACGTGACGGTCACCGACGCGGGCGGGGCGACGGTCGCCACCGCGAAGACGCAGCCCCTCGAGCGGGCGCTGGTCCCCGGGAATGCCGTCCGGTCCGCGGTGACCGTGAACCAGACGCTCGCCGCCGGGACGTACCGGCTCACCTCGCGCATGGAGACCCGTGACGGGGCGCTCCTCGCGGAGAGGACCGAGGCCCTCCAGGTCGGTGCCGCGGCGAGCACGACCGCGAACAGGGCGACGCCCGGTTTCGGGGCGCCTGCCGCAGTCCTGGTCCTCGCCGGGCTGGGGGCGGGTGGACTGTTCCGGAGGAGGCGGGGGGGGAGAATGATGGGAGGATGAGAACAAGGCTCGTCCGGCACCGGGACCACCGCCCCCCCTTCTCCGCCTGCCGGCCCCGTTGCAGGCCTTCGGTCCGTCGTGCTGCGGACGGTAGGATCTCCCGGTCCCTCCCGGGACCGTCCACTGAAGAATGCATTGCATACGAGGACTGTTCATGAAGATACGATGGAGACCATGCGAACGAGCCTGCCTGGTGCTCGTTCTGGCGCTCGTGTTCCTGCCGGGGGTGGTCGCGGCGGAGGCGCCGGGACAGCTCGCCACGGTCCAGAGCGGCACCGTCTCGGGCGACCTCTACGTCCGGGCGTATCAGCCGGTGCCGTGGGGCAACCAGCCCTCGCCCTCGCCAACCTTGACATCACGGGAGTTCACCCAGGCGTTCACGCTGCCCGCCGGTGCATCGGGGGCGAACGTCGCCTGGGCCCGCCTCTACCTCAGCGTCTACGCGGGGTCGGCCGATCCCGGGTACAAGGCCCTGACCAACGTCTCGTTCGACGGGAACGGGGACGGGACGTTCGAGGCGACGCTCGGCAACGAGACGATGGCGACCGCTGCGGGTTCGACGGACGGGATGGTGTACCCGGTCAACGACCACTGCAACCGCGTCTACTCCGACTTCCTGGCGTGGTACGACGTGACCGGCGCGATCGCGGCGACGGGTCCGGCGGTGAGGATCACGACCCAACAGTACGGCCCGGCGTCGTACGACGGGCGGTTGAAGG
>JAKPPV010000024.1 GCA_029547145.1 Methanobacteriota archaeon | reverse complement strand
GGATGGTTTACTCCTCGAACTGGCAAAGATCAAGAAGATCAAACTCGCGAATGGAGAGACCATCGTGACGGAACTCTCCAAGAAGCAACGAACCATTCTGGAGAAGATGGGACTATGCGCTTAATTGTCCGGAAGTCAGGTTACGTCGTATTCTGGGCTCTTTACCATTCAGAGAAGGTGGTTGGGAAGAGGTGCAGGAGCATTCGCCCACGTGCCTTACTGGTGTATAACCCAGTCCACTCCGAAGTGCGCTCCGGCGGGGGTGTATCCAAACAGTCCGAATATAGTCGGCTAATATAAATTCTCCTGTTCATTACCACGGGAGACCATAGCGCTTTCATGCACCTCGCCCGCTTGAGCTATCAGAGGTGGGGGGGAAACATTCACAGTCCCATAAAAAACCGGTTTATATGGCTTTTAGCACCATGATCGTGATATCATCGGATTGCGGCGCGGAACCGCAGAACGATGCCACTTCGGTCCGGATCCTTTCAACCATTGCCTGCGCGGACTCCGTATGGCCTGCAATCACGATCTCTCTCAATCGATCGTCCGAGAACAGTTCCCCTTCTCCGTTCATCGCCTCGGTCACGCCGTCCGTATACATCACCAGCATGTCACCGCTCCCCATCGTGACGACCCCCTCACGATATGCAGGTGTGTCCAGAAGTCCGATGACCGGGCCGGTTGGCAGGAGTTCTTCAAGGGTGGCATCAGCACGACAGAGCAGCGGGGGGTTGTGGCCCGCATTGACATAGGTCAGCGTCCGGGATCGCTCGTCGAGGATCGCATAAAAGAGTGTCACGAAGCTGGTGCTGCCGGCATCCTTGATGAAGGTCGTATTCGAGTTCTCCACCACCCTCTGTGGCGTCTTCTCCCAGCGGGAGATGATCCGCACCGCCGTCCGTGAGAGCGCCATGAAAAGGGATGCCGGCACACCCTTGCCCGCTACATCGGCGACCACGAGCGCATATCTCGCCTGATCCTCCTCATGAATGACATCGTAGAAATCCCCGCCCACTTCCCGTGCAGGGATACTCAAGGCAGACAGGTCGAAGTGTGCCGGGTGCGGGATGTTGTTCGGCAGGAATGCGTCCTGGATATCTGCCGCCACCTTCAGTTCGGCTTTCTTGCGCTCGAGTTCTTCGGTGTAGACACGGATCTTTTTCACCATCGTGTTGATACCGGACTCGAGCTTTGCAAATTCCGCCGTGTTTACGTTCCGGATGGTATGTTCGAGGTCCCCGTCTGCGATCTGCTCGACGTCAATAACAATCTCATTGATGGAACCCGTCAGTTTCCGGAACATCGCGTACGCCAGGCCGATGCCCATGATGACGGCAATGAGCCCGATGAGCAGGTACCGTAACACGAGGTTTGCCAGGGTTGCATCCAGACGCGCCGTGCTGAACCGGAGCTCGACGACGACACTGGTATCGGATGCTGCACCGGGTTCGTTCAGGTCGACGAAGATGTACCGGCTCCATGTACCGGTCCCGGATTCCTGCACCGAAAGGCTTGTGCGGTTCGTCCGGGCCATGTCTGCCAGCTGCCGGCCCTCATCACCGGGGAGACCGGCCTCTGCAGCAAGATTGCCGTAGTAGTCATACACGCGGATGCCGGTAAGATCGGGATTGATCGCAAGCAGGCGATCCGCCATCTGCTGGTATGAGTACCGGGACCGGACATCGGCAAAGTCGGGATTCTCGACACCGATCTCGAGCACGTATTGGTGGTCAGGGGTCGGCAGGTAGGCAAATTTCCGGAGTGTTCCGGCAACGGCGGTGTCGCTCGCATTCCGGACGGACCGGACAACCGGGTCTGCTGAGAAGTCCGAACCCAGCCGGATTCGGGTCAGGGACCGGTAGAAATCGGGGAACTTTCGGAAATCCACGCCCTGGACATCGGGAAGTGTGGTGTATTCGATGACACCATCCGCATTGATGATGTACAGGTTGACGTCGCCTGAGTACGCAGGTTCGATGGCCAGCCTGACCTCGGAAAGGTTCATTCTCGATGGATCGCCGCCGCTCTGGTTGTATGCATCCAAAAATACCCCGAACGATTGCTTCAGGACCGGGTCTAGGTTCTCGTCGAGTAGCGTGAGGCCTTTGTTGACGAGCCAGACGGATCCGATGACATTTTCCTCGGTATTGTTCGTCCTGATCGCGTAGTCGTACTCGATCTCTTCCTTTGCCTGGATGTACGAGACGAAGAGCACACCTGCAACGACGATGCCGATAATGAGCGCGATCAGACTGATCAGGTACCAGATGAGGGAGATCGGCCTTCCGGGTTTTTGCAGACGGGACAGCATCAACGACTTATTCTACGGTTGGATATTGCCGGCATTCACTGGCAATGCCTGTTGTTTTGATAAGGCCTGTTCCCACCAGGGTAACGATGGAAAGAATATCCTGTCAATGTGTGATTCTTTGCCTCCTGTTCACGGTTCGTTCCTGATGGAGGAGATCGGCAGGATGCCGACAAGCGCCGATCGCACGGTTGTGATGTTCAGGAGGTTATGAAGCCCGACGAATTCACCGTTCGAAATGGCATTGTCAATCTGCGATTCGAGGCTGCTGGCAGTATCCCACGGGACGTTTTTAAAGACAGCTCCCCTGGTGTTAAGGAACACTGCATTGCCTTCTGTTCCGGGAACCGTATCGGGCAGCAAGGGGAGGATCCCTGGCGGACATGCATGCTGCGCGACAGCCGGATCGATCCCGTACCCAACGCCGATCAGCACGTCGCCGGCATATTTCGGTGTCACATCGACAACGGATATCCTGTCGTGAACCGACCGGTCGAACGGCATTATCATGATGGATCTATCCCTCAGTGTTCCGACAGGGCCATTTTTTACCTGTTCGTCGCAGGCAGCAAGCAGCGATGTTTTCATGTCCCTGCTGCACAGGCCTCCTATTGTTGCCTTCATCACGAGGGCGCAGACCCCCGTATAATCGGGATACGTATCCCGCAAGTACCGGAAGACAGCGCCGTATAGTTCCGACAGGCTCAGCCCCGCGGGATTCTCTGACTGGAACCGGAGGATGTCGGTGAACGGGCCGTTAAACCCGACGCCAAACAGGGAAAAGCACGTCATACCGCTGGATGCAAAGTGCTCGGCGGTGAAGAAATCGGGTATGAGGTTGCCGTCGGTTGGAACCCAGAAGACCGCCCCGTTCAATCCGATCATCTCGCCGAGCAGCGGGGCCGTGGCATCCAGCTCTTTTCCCGGTGCTCCGATCCCGGTCCAGTACCCCCTGGCACACCCGGCACCGCTCTTCACGTCGCGTATGGTGACGTTTCCCGCATGGACCTGCTGCAGGTTGCCGGTCACAGTGAGGGTGCCGGGTGTATTGAAAAGGTGTTCCGCAGAGAGCGTCCAGCCAGCGCCGGAGAACTGCCTGTCGCCAGAGTGGGGCGGTTGTGACGGCGTGAGTGCACCGAGTGCAGCGTCAACGTCTGCATAGACAGCCATTGATGAAATAAATCCCCCCATTTTAAGGATCTTTTCCACAAATTCCTGTGGCCGGCAGACCGCGACAACCCCGTTCCTTGCACTCATCTTCCTGATATACTCCTGGAAGACGCGAAGACCGGCGGAACTGATGTAATCCACACCGCCTGTGTCAAAAATGATGGCGGTATCGGTATCGGTCAGGTTCTGCTGCAGGGCGTCGGCAACCTGCTGCGCTCCCATGCCGTCCATCCTGCCGGCAAGGTCGATGACCAGCAGCCCTCCTGCTCTTCTGGCGGTAATCTCCATCCGGTTCACTCAGGGATGTGGCGCTAGATGGAATTTAGCGCTTTCGATGGTTGCTTTGATTGGGCAGAGCCTGTCCAGCGGGTTGAAGACCGGTGGACAGAATCACCGGTAAGATCTCCTCTCCTCCCGGTATTCCGGTTCCGCCGGCAGTTCAGCAACATAATATCCGGTAGTGTTAGGAATCGCCCCATGCACGGAAAGTGCGATTGGGAGGATGAGTTGGTATGTCCAGGGCAATGTTATGCTCCCGTCATGAAAAGGAGAAGGGAGTGTCTCGATCTTTCTGAAAATCGTACGGTCTGGAAACGCCATGCCCTGATCGTCGGGATCCCGGGCAATCCGGGAGACGGAGGAGGGAGACGTTCAACCGGGACGTTGGGTCCGGAACAATTCCGTCGTATCCCCTGGCGATCCAGCAGAGGAGAATACCAGGTACAGGACTCGACATCGCCCCCTGCTACACCTGTGGGCGTCACCCAGGACTGGATCCGGAGTCCCCATCGCCAGCAGCGAGGGGGAAGTGGCGGCGATAGACCTCGCGTCTCTCCTCGATGTCGGTATGCAGATAGACCTCGGTCGTCTTGATCGAGGTATGACCCAGATTCTCCTGGACAACGCGGAGGTTCCGGCTCCGCCGGTAGAGTTCACTCGCGTATGAGTGGCGGATGGTGTGCGGTGTAACTCCTGCCGGTGCATACCTCTTGAAGAGGAGCTGGACTGACCTCGTAGAGAGCGGACGACCCCCGTACCCGACGAAGAGCGGACCCGACACCCGGTCCCCGATGAACCCCTCGAGCTCGTCCGCTGTTGCATCGTCAAGAAAGACGATTCGTTCCTTCTTTCCCTTGCCGACGACCCGGATCAACCCATCCTCAAGGTCGATCGACTCCACCTGTATTGCGCAGAGTTCGGAGACGCGAACACCGGTCGCATAGATCAGCCGGACGATCAGATGGTCGCGCGGGTTCTCGATCGACCGGAGAAAGCGGGTCACCTGGCGGTGCTTGAGACAGCGGACTCCGTTCTTCGCCACCTTCGGCCGTTCGATCCGGTCGACGGGGTTCGCGTCGATGACTCCCAGCGCAACGAGATACCGGAAGAAAGAAGAAAACGAGCAGATCACGCGGTTCAGGGTGCGGGGCGAGAGGGAACGTTCCGCGGAGAGCACGGAGAGGTGATCGTAGAGCTGCGCCGTCGTCACCGTTCTTGGGGTTGGTGCGAGTCCAGTGTCGTTCCGAGCCATCAGTCCACGAACAAGAGCACGAAGGGTTCTTCGATACGTCTTTACGGTGCTGTCCGAGTAGTGGCGCATACGCATGAACTCGACGTACCGATCCACCCATTCGTCGAGCGTTGGGCTCTCCACGCTGTACCTCTGTGCTCTCCGTTGCCATCTAGATTTCGCAGAATCTTTTCCGAAATTCCGGTGCCTCTCTCCAAGAGATTTTTTTAGGGTCGTACCGGATGAGCAGGTAGGGTCGTTCGAGTGTTCCCGATCGGCTCTCCTTTCCTTGAACCCTGATGACAAACAATGACACCGGGGTCCGGTGGGCGGAGATAGGATTGGGTGGAGATTCGAAGGATCCGGTCAAACGCTCTGTTGTAACCCCACCTGAACCGGAAGGGGACGGGAAGTGAACGCTCTCCTGTCCAAAGAGGTCTACCAGGCTTGGTCTGCATGGAGAGAGCTGTCCACACCCGGCTGATAATTGTATAGCAACATATGGTTTATGATGGTGGAATTGGGCCATGCAGCTGGATCGGTTGAATGATACCAGATGACCCCATTCGCTCCCTGCCATCTGCCGTGACGTGCCGGTAGAGGGATCCTGCATCTTGGTCAACCCATCGTTTCCAATTCCACTCTCCTGGAGGTATTGGGCGCAAATCCCTCTCGCCAGCGATCCAGTCCTGAACGGGCGAACGCGATGGGTTCATCCTGGGTCCCGGTTCCGCTCCGTGATTGGTCCGCAGGGCATCCAGTCCGTTTTGAAGCATGATGATGAAGCATGATAATCTGCCAAACAGCGGGAAGGTCCAATCCTTCACGATACAGAAATGGGTGAGTCCAAGACAGCGTCCCGATGAGAGGTGCGCACAGTCAACCCGGGTCGACACAGAACTGTCGTTCGTCAGTGCCTCCTTGTGCCTCCACGAAAGGATTATTTCCGGGGCGTCTGACCTCGTAGGCGTGATCGAGTCGAAGGAGGACTATCGTTTCTATCTTGAAGCCGATCGGGTGGCCCTGAATATCGATTCCTGGTGGCCCAGGTACTTCTCTCATGACATCTGGCGGTTCGAGCGTCACCTCCGCAGGCTCGAGTACTGGAAGAACTGCCGCCGCTCACCCGTCTGGCGGCCCATCTATTACTTTCTGTACTGGCGGTTCCGCCGTCTCTCCCTCAGACTCGGTTTCTCGATCCCACCCAACGTCTTCGGACCGGGCCTCTCGATCGCCCACCCCGGGACGCTCATCGTCAACGATGCCGCTCGGATCGGCGAGAACTGCCGGGTGCATCCCGGGGTCACCATCGGCACTGCTGCCGGTGAGACCCACGCGGCCCCACGGATCGGGGACAATGCGTTCATCGGCCCCAACGCGGTGATCATCGGCCCGATCGAGATCGCGGACGACTGCGCTATCGGGGCGAACGCGGTGGTGAACCGCTCATTCACCGAACCTGGGATCACCATCGCCGGTGTCCCGGCGAGAAAGGTCTCGTCGAAAGGGTCGAAGGGGCTCTACCAGCGCTCCACGCATCAGGTCCGCCAGAAGCGTCGAGACCGGTGATCGGAGCACGATCCGCAGCATTTCGCAGAATGTCCATTCTGCGAAATCAAGGGTGTGGCGCCGGGCCCTGATCGAGATCGATCGCTCACTCGTTCACCCGGTCGGTACTGGAAAAGACGTCCTGCCCGATGTCCGGTCCGGGTGACTCGAAAAAGGGGCTCAGATGCCCGGGAAAGACGTCGTATTCACGAAGATCTCCCCCGGCGTTCGATGAGTGCCCGGACGATCGTCTCACGGAGCACCCGGGCAGCAGGTGCGATCTGGGGGGCAGAGACGACACTGGAGATCACCGCACAACCGTCTGCACCGGCCCCGACCACCTCGGGTGCATTCTCCTGGTTGATCCCACCGATGGCCAGGACGGGGATCTCTACCGCTGCCCTGACGCTCCGGACCATCCCGAGTCCGAGTCCGGGCCCGGCATCGCCCTTCGAACCGGTGGTAAAGACCGGGCTCACGGCGACATAGTCCGCCCCCTCCCTCTCGGCGCGGAGAGCCTCCTCAACGGAACCAACCGAGGCACCGATGATGAACGGCCGCTTCGCGAGGCGACGAGCCGCTTCGACCGGCAGATCGGACTGTCCGAGATGCACTCCGTCTGCCGCCAGTAGAGCAAGGTCGAGACGGTCGTTGACGATGAACCGGGTCCCCGTCGTGGCTGTAATCCTTTTAATCTCTTTCGCGATTTCGAGGAGTTCTCGCGAGGAACGTTCCTTGTCCCTCAGCTGGATCACGTCAGCCCCCCCCCTGATCGCCTCTTCTGCGACTTCCACGTGGCTCCTGCCGCGCGAGAGGTATTCGTCGGTGACCACGTACAGGGCCCATTCGGTGGTCATAGCGACAGAATCCGGGCTCCCCCGATGATATCAGAAGGTTCCATGGTTGCAAGTGCATCGATCAGCTTGAACCGGAATGAACCGGGACCCTTCGCCCTCGGGGCAGCACGTTCGCCCGCCAGGCCGAAGACGGCCATCGCAGCGACGGTTGACAGGAAACGATCGTCCGAGACAGCTGCAAAGGCACCCACCACAGAGGAGAGCATGCATCCAGTGCCCGAAACGCGGTCCATCATCGGGGTTCCGTTCTCCACCGAGACGACCCTCGTCCCGTCGGAGACATAGTCGACCGGTCCGCTCATCCCCACGATCACCCCGAGCCGTTCGGCTAATTCCCGGCAGATCTCACCCGGATCGCCTTCAATCCCCCCGGAATCGACGCCCCTGACTGCAGCATCTGCACCGGCAAGTGTGCCGATCTCACCCGCGTTCCCCTTCAGGACGGCGATCTCCAGTCGATCGAGGAGTTGCATCACGGTGCTGGTCCGGAATCGGGTCGCTCCGGCACCGACCGGATCGAGTATGATCGGGCAATCTCGATCGTTTGCCGCTTCTCCGGCCAGGAACATGGATCCGACCTGCTGTGCCGAGAGCGTTCCGATGTTCAGGACCAGTGCATCGGCCATCGAGACCATCTCTGCGACCTCCTCGGGGGCTTCTGCCATCACCGGCGATGCTCCCACCGCGAGCGTGATGTTCGCACAGTCATTGATGGTCACCGTGTTCGTGATGTGGTGGACAAGCGGCCTGACCGTCCGAACGCGGTCCAGCAGGGGGGACAGGATCGTCGACTCCATCTTCTTCCGAGGCGGGAATACCCACGCGGGTTCGCCTGTATCATGATCGTTGGACCTGTTGCCAGTTATGGGTTTGGAGGGTGTTCCCCGGATTTCCCTCCGGAAAGGTGTTATCGAAAGTGATAATGATAAACCGCATATTGCTATACTATATCAGCGTATAACCACGACCCCCTCTCATCCGTTCCGACGACCGTTCGGAACGGCACGGGCATAGTCCCATAAGTCAGGAGGAGCAACATCTGGGAGATGTGGCTGAGGTATCAGAACGTTCAGACCGGAAACCCGGACATGCTGAACCTCGACCTGATTGAGGAGATCGGGATCACCGAGGATAGCGAACTGATCGATCACTACGCGATCGCGGCATATACCCAGGGCAGCGACGACCCCCTGATCCTCTTTCGTTCTCCCTCCTACCCCGAGGTGCTCCATCGGTTCAACGAGATCGCCGCCTTCGTCGATGCGCACCCCCTCACCGATGCATCCTGATCCTGTGACAGGACCGGGATCCGACGGGGTATAACGCTCGTCGCCGGCACAGAGACCATCGGTACTATGTTGAGGGGCACAGGAGGGGGATGGAGCCGAACCGGGATGATCAGCCCCGTCTCCTGAGTTCCTGGAAAAAATGATGATCAGTTGAGCAGGTGCACCAGCGGGAGAGCAACAAATCCGGCGGATGCCACAAGTATCAGAGCGATGGCTGAATAGTCCCTCATCCTGAGGGAGCGATCCCTGAGCGAGACGCGCCTCGGGGTGCGGTACCCCCGCAGATCGATCGTCAGCCCAAGCACGTTTGCCTTGGCAAGAGAGTTCGAGACGAGCGGCACGATGATCGGAACGAGGGTCCTGACAACACCCCGCAGACCTGTCCCCGGATTGTATCCCCGCGCGAGCTGCGCCTCGTTGATCCGCTGCCCCTCGAGCTGGAGACTCGGGATGAACCGGAGGGCGATCAGAAACATCAGTGCGTAGTCCACGGGCAGACGAAGGCGCTGGAGCGCGTGGACAAGGTCGTGGGGCTGGGTCGTGATGACGAGCAGCTGGAACGCAAAGAGCATCGCGATGAAACGGAGGGAGAGCAACAGCCCGAACTCGATGGCTCCCACCGTAATCGGAAATGCCCCGCCGACCAGCGGGATAGCGACGGGCACCAGATGGCCGATCGTCTCGCCGGACTGCATCGAGAGCACGGTCAGCAGCAGGAGCGAGATGACGAGCGAGATCAAAAGCGGCATCTGCTGGACGAGCGGTCTCGAGAGATGTGTTACCGCCGCCGCAATAAAGAGAACAACGACAAGCAGGGTCAGGAGAGAAAGACTGCTCGTCGTAACGGCAAGCACCGCCACCACCAGGATCATCAGGATCTTGGTGAGTGGATTCAGGCGATGGAAGACGCTGGTTCCCGGAACGTACTGTAAAATCTCTGGCATATGAGCTCTTCTCCTCCATTCTGCGAATCGGCGACCAGTCTGCCGTGCTCCAGGAGCACGATCCGGTCCGCGTAGTCCTCGACGATCCGCATGTTATGCGTCACCATCACGATCGTCCGTCCCTCGTCCCGAAGACGGGACACAAGCGTCATGATGCGTGCCGATTCGGCTGCATCGAGCCCTGTGGTTGGCTCGTCGAGTACGATCACCTCGGGGGCCATCGCGAGGATGCAGGCGATCGCCAGGCGCTGGCGTTCCCCCCGCGAAAGGGAACGGGGGTACTCGTCCCGGTGTGCGAGGAGACCAACCTCGGCGAGTGCCTGTTCGACCCTGCCCCGTACATCCTCCATCCCGAGGTTGGTCGGGCCGAACGCGACCTCCCGTTCCACCGTCTCCTCGAAGAGCATCGTATCGGGGTTCTGAAAGACCAGACCCACGTGGCGGGCCATGCACGTGATCGTCTCGGCGCGCGTATCGTGATCACCCACGATCACCCGACCCTGCGTCGGTTTGAGGAGCCCCACCAGGTGCTTGATCAGCGTGGTCTTTCCTGACCCGTTGTCGCCAATGACGGCGACGAGCGAGCCCGCCTCGATCTCGAGGTCAAGGCCCTTCAGGGCGGTCACACCGCTGTAATCGTGGACGAGTCCTTCGATCCGTATCAGGGGAGACGATGCAGGGACGTCCGGTTTCTGAAGACAGACCTTCGGTGTCCGACAGAACGAGGGGGTCTCGGGTGTCGTATGCAGGACCGACCGGATACGGTCCTCCCGAAGGAGTTCATCCGGTGTGCCCTCAGCGAGGATTCGTCCCCTCTCCAGGAAGATCATCCGGTCGGCAAGATCGAAGAGTGCATCGAGCTTGTGCTCTACGAGCAGCACGGTCTTCCCCTCTGACCGCAACCGCTGGAGTATCCGGAAGAGCATCCGTGTCCCCTCCTCATCCAGCTCGGAGGTGGGCTCGTCGAGGACTAGAATCTCCGTGCCCAGGGCGAGGGTTGCCGCGATCGCAACGCGCTGCTTCTGGCCTCCGGAGAGCGTGTGGGGTGCACGTTCCCGGAGGTCTGTGGTTGCCG
Source organism: Methanobacteriota archaeon (assembly GCA_029547145.1). Taxonomy (GTDB): domain Archaea; phylum Halobacteriota; class Methanomicrobia; order Methanomicrobiales; family Methanospirillaceae; genus UBA288. The sequence goes on along the minus strand of JAKPPV010000024.1, from coordinate 197,931 downwards.
TCAGTTCGAGGACGTGTTCCATCCGCGCGTTCAGTTCGTCCCGCGGCAGGTCGAGACCTTCGAGCCCGGAGGCGATCTCCTCCTCGACGGTCGTGAAGATCAGCTGTGCCTCGGGATCGTCGAAGACGACACCGACGTGACGGCCGATCTCGGAGAGGTCCCTGAACTCTTCGACGGGCCGACCCAAAAGTCGTGCCTTCCCCGTGCTGGTGCCGCCGAACTCGTGCCGGAGGATCCCGGATGCAGCAAGGCAGAGGGTCGTTTTACCGGCACCCGTGGGGCCGGTGACCAGGATGACCTCGCCCTGCCGAACGTGAAGGGTCACGCCGTCGAGCGCAGGCTCGGAACGACCCGGGTAGATGTATGTATAATCCTCGAGTACAATCATCGGCGCCCCCTCATCAACACGCGTGCGGCCGGTGTGTAGAGGAGCTGGGCGATCACTGCGTTGGCGACGGCAGCCGTCAGGACGATCGGGATCACGACCACGGCGTAGGCGCCGAGTGTTGCGTACTTCGAGAGGATCGTCGGAGCGACGGCGACGAGCGATACGAGGACGAACGACGAACCCGATGCAACGGTGGCAATGAATGTGGTGATGCCTTCGGAAGCGGGGACGCGGTCCTTGAGGAGACGGTAGAGCAGCAGGCAGACAACCGCCCCGATCGGTTCGGAGATGAGGTTTCCGGGCGGGAAGACCGAGTGGCTGATCAGGGCGGAGACGATACCGGCAACAAAACCGATCCCGATCGCCTCCGTGAGCGTCGGGAGCACGAGCAGGATCGCCAGGCAGTAGAAGGCGATCACCAGGTTGGCGACGATCGGCCCCGGGATGATGAGCGAGAGATACCGGACGATCGCCCCGATCGCGAGCAGTATACCCACGATAGCAATATCCCTTGATTTCATGCCGTTCTCCCGCGGGGGGTGAGTGCTGTGCAGGCGTGCAATCCTGGACCGGATGTCGGGACCACTCCCGCATGGCAGGCCAGGGAGAGGTTACTGTTCATGCAAATCAATACCATGATGTATAATTTTGTTCATTTGTGATATAAAATTAACCAAAATGCGACCGGTCCGACGACGAACCCCACAACCTGTTGCCTTCAGGGTTGGGAACCCATCTCCCCGTCGAGGCGTGCGAGTTCGTCGAGCCGGTTGATGTTCGTGAAGGTCCTCAAGCCGGGATCGAGAGTTCTCAGTGACTCCACCGGGACATAACGGCAGTGGAGGGATCGGATCATCGCCCTGAGGGAGAGCTCCCGGTGGTCCTCCAGGTACCGGCGGAGCGGGTCACGCCGGTAGACGGCATGGAGCGGTTCCAGCATGTCTTCGCGCCAGCAGGGAATAACGGCGTCCCAATCGTCGAGGAGCGAAAAGAGATGTTCGACGACCCCGGGATTGACCAGCGGCATGTCGCAGGCCACAACGAAGAGGGATTCGCCCGTCGCGGTCAGGGCCCCTGCGTGGAGCCCACCGATCGGTCCGATTCCACGGCGACGGTCGACCGTGACGCGGACGGTGGAGAACGAAGAGAACCGGTTGCACTGATCGGCGTCCCGTGCGACGATCACCACCTCGTCCGTGATCGGGGTCAGGCTTCTGATCAGCCGTTCGAGGAATGTGGTCCCCTGGAGGGAAAAAAAATACTTCTCCTGTCCGCCGGCCCTGACCGCCTCGCCGCCCACGAGTATCACGGCCGATCGTTTCATGGGTTCACGACCCCTGAACCGATTCACGGAACCGCATCAGGTCCGCGATGCAGCTGTTCACAGGAGCCGGGATCCCGTGCTCTCCGGCGATGCGCGCGATCGCACCGTTCAGGAAGTCGATCTCGGTCCGGCGCCCCCGCAACAGGTCCTGGAGCATCGAAGAGTGGTGTCCCGCCGTGTTCGGTAGCTGAGTGTCGGCGAGGTACCGAAGATAATCAGCCGGTTGGGGCCACGCGAGCGTGATGTCCTCGGCCTTCGCAACCGCGTAGATCTCCCGGACGATCTCGGTGATGATCGCCCATGCATGGGGCTCAGCGAGACGTCCGTACGGCACGTTCATCAGGGCTCCGAGGGGGTTGAGAGCGCAGTTGTACATGGTCTTCCCCCAGATCTCGCTCCGGATGGTGGAAGTCCCCTCCACGGGGATGCCGGCACGAAGGACGAGTTCGACCAGGGACGCGACCTCCCGGTCCATCCCCGCCGGAAAACGCCCGAGACGCATCGGTCCCCCCTCAACGGAGACATGGACCGCATTCTCGGCCCGCCATTCGAACCCGGTGATGATCATCCCGCCGATCACCCGGTCCGTGAACCGTGAGAGGACCTCCTCGTTCCCGATTCCGTTCTGAAGGCTCACCACCTCAGTATCCTTCATCAGGTCTGCGTAACCGGTGGCGATCGTTTCGGTATCGACAGACTTGCAGGTCACGAGGATATAGTCGAACCTCTCACCCCGATCAACTCCGGCGCGGACATCGAGGTCATACCGGTTGTCCCCCCAGCGCCCGGTCAACCGGAATCCCTCCCGTCGGATGGCCCTCACGTGCCGTTCCCGGGTCACCGCGACCACATCGGCCACGTTCGAGAGGCGGGCCGCGATCGAAAGGCCGACCGCGCCCGCACCGAGGACAGCGATCCTCATGCTCCTAGAGGTTCAATCCGTGACCGTTTAACCGTTGGGGGCACCCCCTCTCCATCGAAAGGAGATATTGTTTGATTGCCGGCGAGGGCGAGAAGCCGCCAGGCGAACCGTCCGAGGCGATCACACGGTGACACGGGATCAGGAGCGGGGTGGGGTTACGTCGCAACGCCTGACCGACAGCGCGTGCCGACGTCCCGACCGTTCGTGCGATCGCCCTGTAGGTGGTGGTCGTGCCATACCTGGTTGCGAGGCACTCCCGGTATATCTCCGCCGACCTTCCGGGCCGCTCCAATGCAACCGATCGGAGCTCTTCCAGCTCCACCGGTTCGCCCCTGCAGTAGGCAGCGATCGGGGCGGGGACGTGACCCCAGGGCTCCCCTTCCGTGAACTCGACCCGGAGAACGACTCCATCCTCGCACGTCACGCGGACGATCCATCTGCCGAGCCGACAGGCTCCCTCCGTCACCGCCACCGTGAGATCACCGCCTTGAACGTCGTTAGATCGACCGGTGCGAGCTCCTGCTGCATCCAGGGGGGCAGGCCCGATCTGACCGGGTCCTCGAGAAACCGCTGCTCGGCGAGGACGAGCAGACCCCTGTCCTCGGGTGTCCTGAGCACCCTCCCGAGTGCCTGGAGCGCACGATTGATCGCAGGGAGGGTATACGAGATGAACTCCCCCTCATCGCCGAACTTGCGCACGAAGTGGTCGATCACCATCCGGCGGACCCGGTTGAACGGAGCGAGCGGGAGCCCGACGACCATCGCACCGGAGAGCATCTCTCCCCGGTAGTCGAGCCCCTCGGACCACTTGCCGCCCGTCACCGCGAAGAGCATCCCCGCCTCTCCCCTCGTGGGAAGGGCGATGAAATCTCGTAAGGCCGCGCTCGCTTCCGCCGCCTCTTTCGGTTCGATAAAGGTTCTTTTCTTTCTGATCCGGCGTGCACACGCCCCTGCGAACTGATCGAGGAGCTGGTATGAAGGGAAGTAGACGGCGAGGTTGCCGGGTGCCCCGGAGAATGCCACGATATAGTCCTCGATCCGTTTCGTGTTCTCCCGGTTCTGCCGCTGCGAGTACGCGGTGGAGATGTCACGCGCGGCAAGCACGAGCCTGTTGCTGGACGGAAATGCGTTCGGCAGTTCGATGGTCCGCACCGGGATGTCGTTGAAATAATAACGCCGGTAGGCGTCCACCGGTGAGAGGGTGCCGCTGATCAGGATGGTGCACCAGGGCAGGCTCGCCACCCTGGAGAGGTGAGGGGCTGGATCGATGTTGCGGACGGCGAGCGCATGGTGCTCCTCGTCCACCCGGCGGAAGACCGTGAGGTAAGATGGGTCCCTTGTTGCGCGATCGACCCGATCAAAGAACTCGGCGAGCCGTTCTATCGCGGTCTCCCTGTAATCGCCCGCCTCGATCTTCTTTTCACGGATGAAGTCACGTAAGAGAGAGAGATCCTCCATGACCTGCGAGACGGACTGGTAGAACGAGCCCCGGAGGACCATGCGTGAAAAGATGGCGGGGTCGAACCAGTCCATCGGCTCCGGGGAGACCCGGAGCCCCTCGATGAACCGTTCGATCCGCGGTAAGAGTTCGAGGATCGCGCCCGCCGATGACCGGGACCGCCGAAGCCCCGCGAGTTCATGGCCCGCCTGCTCGATTGTTCCGGCATCGCATTCCACCGACTGGATCTCCTGTACCACCTCGCCACAGTTGTGGGCCTCGTCGATCAGGAGGACCACGTCCCCGGGCGAGTCGATATCGAGGGACTGAAAGAGCGATTCGCGAATCCCGTCGTCAAAGAGGTGATGAAAATTCAGGATGACGACGTCTGCGTTCCTCGCTGCCTGGAGCATCGCCTCGTACGGGCAGCAGTCACCGCAGGCCTCCAGAAGGTCACGGGGACTGACTCTGTCCGCAGCGAGACGTTCGGCCCGCGTGCGGAGGGCAGCGGATGGTACCATCCTCGGCGAGGCGGAGTCTTCGGCCTGCACGAAGTGTCGGCTTGCGATATAGTACGGGCAGATGAGGGGGTGCTCGGGGTCCTGCCTTTTGATCTGGAGACGAATGGTCGGATCCCGGGCCGGGACGAGAGAGCCCTTCTGGGCCCGTTCCTTCATCAGGGCCGTCGAGAAGGCCTTGACCCCCTCACAGCGCCGGTAGACATCGCCCTGTCCGGGAAGGGGGCACATGCTCCCCTTGCCGATCAGGTAGGCGAAACGGAGCGCCGGTTGCTTCTTTCGGATGAGCGAGAGTTCGCGGATGAAGGTGTCGAGCTGGCTGACCGTCCGGACCGCGACCAGCACCCTGCGACCGGCACGCGCAGCGAGCATGGCCGAAACGATGCTCGACTTCCCGCTCCCGGTGGGCGCATCGATCATCGCGATGCCGCCCTCCCTGGTGACCGTGGCGGCGAGCGCGAGCATCTCCCTCTGGTGCGGGCGGAAGGAGGGGTACGGGAACCAGGAGTCGGGATCTTCCATCCCTCTCATGTGGGCGCCTCCAGGGCTTTGCTCTATTGGCATTCGGTTCAGGGGATGATCTCGCAGCCGTTATACTTCACGTGGGCAAAGTCCTCCAATAAGACGGTTCCGTCGTCGAGCGAGGCCTGGACGCGCGGCAGGACCTGCACGAGGGCGTCGTGCAGGTTCCTGACGGTACCGCACACGAGGGCCCGGTGTTCGGGGGGCCAGGGTTGGGTCACTGCGGAGTAGAGGCATCTGCCGCCGCAGAAGTTGACGATCTCGCATCCCGGACAGTCCCCGGGTACCATGACATGCGGGAGGCGGAGGGGGTCGGTATCACGGATGTGACCCAGGTAATGGTCGGACATCCCGGTCATGATCGGACACGGCACGATCCGCCCGTCGGTCTGGATGGTGTAGTTTGCATGTCCAGACCCGCACCGGAGGAGAGACGATCGGCCGGCCAGGAGATCCCAGGTGGTATCGAGAAACGGGTACCAGCGCGGTACCCGCCCTGCCTCGATCCGTTCCACCCAGATCTCCAGAAGCCGGCGGATGCCGGGGTTGTAGGATCCTTCCACCCATCCGGAGAAATCGCGCCGGTCATAGTCTCCCCAGAAGTTTGCATCGAGCTGCCAGTGGATGCCGGAGAATGGAAGTGCGTCGCAGTGCAACACCGCTTCTACGATCTCCGTCGCCTCGTCCACGGTCATGCGGGCGATCAGCTCGCCATTGAAACCGGCGTCGATCAACCTCCCGACGTTGGCAACCACCCGTGCGTACACTCCCTGGCCCCGGTGCTGATCGGTCAGTGCCTCGGGACCATCGATCGAGACGAGGACGGTATGGAACCGCTGGAGAACGTGCGGAGAAAGGCGGTCGAGGAGGAGGCCATTCGTCTGGAGCATGAACCGGCAGCCCGGTACGAGGTCCATGATCTCTTCGATGAGATCCGCACGGAGGAGCGGTTCACCTCCGTAGAAGGTCAGAGTCGGCTCGGGATCACGAGCAAGGAAGGCAGCGAGCTCGGCGGGGTCAACGGCCAGTTCGACCGGAACCTCCGGGTCGTACTCGAAAGGGAGCGAGGGCTCCGCACCCGGTTCAAAGGCCTTTGCCCGGCAGTACGAGCAGCATAGGTTGCACTCGTCGGTCAGTACCAGGTGCCAGAACATGCTGCCTTACAGGGTTGATGGTGGTGACGAAATAGGCATCGGCAGGGTCCGCCCCTCTTTTATCCTGCAGGGACGAATATACTGGCACCATGGCGGTCCATCCGATTGAGTACCGGTACGGAACACCCGAGATGCGCGGGATCTGGGGGGAGGAGCGTCGTTTCGAGGCGATCGTCGCGGCGGAGGTGGCCCTGGCCCGTGCCGAGGCGGAGGTGGGCATGATCCCGACCGATGCCGCGGACGCGATCGCAACCGGCGCCCGGCGGGCATCGCTTGCCCGCGCCAGGGAGATCGAGGCGGAGATCAATCACGATATGATGGCGATCGTAAAGGCGATCTCCGAGGAGTGCGGTGAGGCGGGTGGTTATGTCCACCTCGGAGCCACCTCTAATGACATACTTGACACCGCGACGGGGCTGCAGCTCCGGGCCAGCATCGACCTGATCGAGACGCGACTCCGCCGGCTCTTAGGGGTCCTCCTTCGACGGGCAGTGGAGACCCGCGGACTGGTCTGCGCGGGCCGTACGCACGGTCAGATCGGAGTACCAACCACATTCGGCCTCCGGTTTGCCATCTGGGCGGCGGAGGTCGGGCGCCATCTTGACCGCCTGGGTGAGCTCCGACCCCGGATCGTGGTCGGGCAGCTGACCGGGGCCGTCGGGACACAGGCGGCCCTCGGGGCGAAGGGACCCGAGATCCAGGCACGGATGATGCAGCACCTCGGGCTCGTCCCGGTCGAGGTCTCGAACCAGGTGATCCAGAGGGATCGGTACGCCGAATACTTCTTCTTCCTTGCGAACGTGGCTACTACCCTCGATAAGATCGCGATCGAGATCCGGTCGCTCCAGCGATCGGAGATCGGGGAGGTCGAGGAGGCATTCGGCTCAAGGCAGGTCGGTTCCTCCACGATGCCCCACAAGCGCAACCCGATCCGGAGCGAGCAGGTCTCCGGTCTTGCGCGGGTGATTCGAGCCACGGTCGAGCCTGCCCTCCAGAACAACACCCTCTGGGACGAGCGCGACCTGACCAACTCCTCCTGCGAGCGGGTCATCTTTCCCGAGGCATCGATCCTCTGCGACCACATCATCCGGTTGATGACCACCGTACTCGACGGGCTGGTCCTCCACGAGGACCGGATTCACCAGAATCTGCATATCCTGTACGACATCAACATGGCGGAATCCGTCATGATCTCGCTTACGCAGCGGGGGATGGACCGCCAGGTTGCCCACGAGCGGATCCGTATCGCTTCCATGGAGGCCCGTGCATCCCAGCGACCGCTCGCGGAGGTGCTCCGGGAGATACCGGAGGTGACAGCGCTGGTCGGGCCTTCCGAGATCGAGACGCTCCTGGACCCCACCCGGTACATCGGTACTGCCGTTGAACAGGTGGAGAGGGTCGTCGAACGCCTCCGATCTCGCGCGCTCTGACCGTCGGCCCGAGTGAAACACAGGGGGGTGCCCTCTTCCTCCCGCGTTTTTTCCCGCCCGCGCCCGAATCGACCAGGGTCCGGCATGCTCAAGTCGTACGCCGTTGAAGTACGTGCAAGGTACCATCGCGATGGACCGGACCCAGAGACGGTGGACATGGCTCTCGATCGGCTTCTCGCTGTTTGTACTTGGGGTCGTACTCTTCCTGACCGTCGACCGGACCACGCTTGAGCTCCTGCTCGACTTCAACCCCGTGTACCTTCTTCTTGCACTCCTGCTCCGGACGTTCTCACTGGTCTTCTGGGCGTACCGGCTCACGGAACTTTCGAAGGCACTTCACTACAGCGTCTGCCCGAAGTATGCCTTCCTCGTCGTGACGGCGAACCTCTTTGCGGGTGCGATCACCCCAGGACAGGCCGGAGGCGAACCGGTTCGGATCCACGGGCTCTTCCGGTCCGGGATGAAGATTGGTGATGCCACCGCAGTGGTGCTGATGGAACGGGTCCTGGACGGGGTCGTCCTCTCCCTGATGGGAGTGGTGGCCATCCTCGCACTCGGCACAATCTGGCTGTCGCTTCCTCTCTCGATCATCGTCGCCATGGGAGTCGCATGGATCTTTATGGTCGGTCTGATCCTGCTCCTTGCCATCGCCGTGCGTCGTCCCGAACGGGTCAAGCGGTTGATCATGCGTGTCCTTGGATGGGCGGAGGTGCGTTTCCCGGGCGAGCGGGTGCGCCGGGCGATTGCGGGAGCGAACCAGGAGGCGGATAACCTCTTTGCCAGCCTCCTGTACTTCACCTCGAAGGGCCGGCGCGGACTCCTGACCGGCGGGCTCTGCACGGCGGGATTCTGGGCATCGGAGTTTCTCGTCGCGTCCCTGATTCTTGTCGCCCTCGCTCAACCACCCTTCATCGCGGAGTCGTTCCTGTTCCAGCTGATCATTGCGATCGTGATGATGGTCCCGCTCACGCCCGGCTCTTCCGGGATCGCGGAGATCTCGGCAACCACGCTGTATGCCCTGATCGTGCCTTCCGCGATCGTGGGCGTCTTCGTCCTTCTCTGGCGGGCCCTGCTCTACTATTACAACATCGTGATCGGAGCGATAGGCTCCCTCCTGGTGGTACGGCGGGAGCTCGGGCGGAGTCGGTGCCGCGAAGAGGCGGAACCCGTGCACGGGGATACGAAATAAAACGTCAACCTTTTTTATCACCGGGAAGGATAGTTATAGTCTCGCAAAATTATCATTGAGTATTAATCCACCAAGGTTCAACAGACTACCTGAGAGGTGACTGATGTACATACAACTGGTGCTGACCGGTGCCGTCGGCGTTATAGCGCTCCTGATGGCCGGGATATTTGCAATGCAGGTGATGCGGTCCGAAACTGGCACGCAGGGGATGCGTGATGTGGCCGCCGCGATCAAGGAGGGGGCTCAGGCCTTCATCCGCCGCCAGTATACCACGATCGCGATCCTCGGTGTCGTTACGGCGCTTCTGCTGATCGGGATCTTCATGTTTACGGGGCGGACCGAGCTTGCGATCCCGACCGCGATTGCGTTCCTTTTTGGCGCGGCCATGTCGGGCATCGCCGGGATCATCGGGATGTGGACCAGCGTCCACGCGAACCTCCGCTCGGCGGCGGCGGCGCGCACCAGCCTCGGAAAGGCGATAGTCGTCGCCCTGCGGGGCGGTGCCGTCTCCGGACTGACGATCGTTGCGCTCTCCCTGCTCGGGGTCTCGATCGTCTTCACGCTGCTGGGCGGTGACCCGGAGCGGACACCATCACTCATCGTCGGCTTCGGCTTCGGCGCCTCGTTCATCGCGCTCTTCGCCCAGCTCGGTGGTGGTATCTACACGAAGGCGGCCGATGTCGGAGCTGACCTCGTTGGAAAGGTCGAAGCCGGCATCCCCGAGGATGACCCCCGCAACCCGGCAGTGATCGCAGACCTGGTCGGCGACAACGTGGGTGACTGCGCGGGTCGTGGTGCAGACCTCTTCGAGTCGACCGTCGCCGAGAACATCGGCGCAATGATTCTGGGTGTGGCGCTCTACTCCGTCTTCGGAGTGAATGGTGTGCTCTTCCCCCTCGTCGCCGGCTCGCTCGGCCTGATCGCGACGATCATCGGGATCCTGACGGTGACGGAGTCCTCAGGGAACTCGGGGAACCCCATGGATGCGCTCAACCGCGGGTACTACGTGACCGCACTCCTATCCGCTGTCTTTCTGTACTTCGCCATCGAATGGCTGCTCGGGAATATCTGGTTCTTCTATGCAGCCGTGATCGGGCTTGTCCTGTCGGTTATATTCCTCTACCTGACCCTCTATTACACAGACAGCAGGTACCGGCCGGTCCGGAACATGGCAAAAGCGTCTGTAACGGGCTCGGCAACGAACATCATCTCGGGTATCTCCGTTGGGTTCGAGACGACCGGGATCGCCGCGATCTCGATCGGCGTCTCGCTCCTTGCCGCGTACTTCTGCGGCCAGATGTCCGGCGTCACGAACGGGGGTCTCTACGGAACGGCGGTTGCCACGATCGGAATGCTGGCACCCGTGGCGTATATCCTGGCGATGGATACCTTCGGTCCCATCGTGGACAACGCCGGCGGTATCGTGGAGATGTCCGGTCAGACCGACGAGGTGATCGACCGGATCGCCGCACTTGACTCCGCCGGCAACACGACCAAGGCGCTCACCAAGGGGTATGCCGTCGGTTCGGCAGCACTCTCCGCATTTCTTCTCTTCAACGCCTACATGTCGGAGATCGCGATCCTGATCGGCAGGCCGTTCGAGGTCGTCAACCTGGCCAATCTGCCCGTCTTCGTCGGAGCTCTCTTCGGAGCAATGCTGATCTTCGTCTTCGCCTCCCTGGCGATCAGCGCAGTGGGCAAGACCGCGCAGTACATCATCGAGGAGGTGCGGAGGCAGTTCAAGAACCCCGGCATCCTTGCCGGAACCGTGAAGCCCGACTACGGTTCCTGCGTCGATATCACCACAAGGGGGGCCCTCAAGAACATGGTGGCACCGGGTGTCGTCGCGATCGTGTTCCCGGCGATCGTCGGCATCTCCCTGAAGTTTGAGGCGATGGCGGGTTTCCTGATGGTCGCGACGATCGTCGGCATCATGCTTGCTCTCGTGCTCAACAACTCGGGCGGGGCGTGGGACAACGTCAAGAAGTTTATCGAGTCCGGAGAGTACGGAGGTAAGGGTTCGGAGACGCATAAGGCAGCGGTCGTGGGCGATACGGTTGGGGACCCGTTCAAGGATACCGCCGGCCCGTCACTCCACGTGCTCGTCAAGCTCCTCGCAACGACCACGCTCGTGCTCTCAACACTCTACATCTGATCTTTTTTTCCGAGACGGGCGATCCAACCCGGTTCTATCCTGCTTCCCGTCGGCAGCCAGCAACCGGCTTTCAGACAAAGAAGAGACCCGGCGCCCGTTTCACCTTTCCCGAATCATTTCCCGGTCTGAAACGGCACGGTTGAACTTCTTCACACGACCACGGAATCGCCCGAACACTCGGCAGACATCCGTTCCACCCTTAACCCTGCCTGCAACGAGAGGGGGATGCATCGCGACGCTCAACCTACCCGACGATCGCCGCAAGGATCGGACCAACGCAACGAGGGAAGACCCGAGACCCGCACCATCATCATTATACCGAACGACGGTTCTGCGACATATCGACCCCCGTCGTCACCGGACAGGAGAAAAAGACCCCTGGTTCGGTCGCATCTGCTCCACGTGACGACCTGCCGGCGGTTCTGTTCGAAGAAAAAGCATATCTTCTCTCGATCGGTCTCTCCCCGGTGATCAGGAATACGCATGAACCCAAGAGCGTTCGTTATCCGGTGAACGGTATCGCCCTCAGGGACGGAGCTCCATCTTCCACGGAGGGCCTGCAAACAGGAGGATCGATCCGCCCGCCATCCCGGGATGGATGGGTGAGAGAAGAGATCGGGTCATCATCCCCACCGGAACACGAGTACGTCGAAAGGATGGGATCGAAATTTCTCCCAAGATTGATCGGTTTTTTTCCGGGCTCGATCCTACCAGAACTTCCACCAGGGTCGTTTCTTCTCGGTCTGCTGGCCCTTCGTCGGTTCAACCGGTTGTTTCAACCCGTCTCCAGGGGCGCTCGCGAAGTCGCCGGCCCCCCTGGCGGCATCAACCCCCTTTCCGATGATCCCCGAGGCGGCACCCTTTGCCGCTGCAGCTGCCTCCTTCACGGTTTCGCCTCCTCCGGAGGCCAGGTCAGTGACGGCACCCTTTGCCGCTGCAGCTGCCTCCTTCGCGGTTTCGCCTCCTCCGGAAGCCAGGTCAGTGACGGCACCCTTCGCGGCGGCAGCTGCTTCCTTCACGGTTTCGCCTCCCCCGGAGGCCAGGTCGGTGACGGCACCCTTCGCGGCGGTAGCTGCCTCCTTCACGGTTTCGCCTCCCCCGGTGGGGGGATTGCCTGCAGACGACGTCGCACCGGAAGGTTTCTCAATCGGTTCCAGAAATCCCCAGGCACCAATGAGCCTGCCGTCTGCCGAATACTTCTGGATCCTGCCCGTCTCTGCATCGAGCAGGTAGACGTTTCCCGCACCGTCCACCGAGACACCGAGCGACCGTTTCGGCTCGATCTCTCCGGGACTCTCGAACCCCCAGCGGGCGACGAAGGAACCATCGGACGAATATTTTTCGATCCGTCCCGTCGCGGGGTTCAGCATGAAAACGTTCCCCGCGCCATCCACCGCTATTCCGATCCCCTGTTGGCTAGCTGTTTCAACTGTCATATTCATCCCCAGTCCTGTCTTCACCTTGATGTAGGTGATAAATATTTCTTTTCTTTTATGATCCGGATATTCTGCCCACCTTTAAATATGGAATGAGGATGGAGCTGGATAGGCACCCACATCAACCTGTGTCGGTATATCCAGTACGAAGAGTGTGGAGAGATCCATCCTCGACATCATGGTGTACTGGCAACATCCAGGAGTTCCCTTCACCCTGACGGTCGGCATCCTGGCAGAACACGGATGAATTTCGGAGTTTCAATGGTCTCATCCTCTGGAAAGGGAGTTCGGAGAGAATTTTCGGGGTGCCGCTCTCTTCGATCGGCTCATCGCGACGATCGTTGTAGATCCACGGATGGCGGTACCTAGGTGACCACCAAAATTATCCGGTCATCCGGTTCGGCATGTGTCAGGGTCGTTCGTCTCAGGATTCCGCTTAGTCTCCCCCCGGTAGGTCCAGGATCTCCCTGACACAATCGTTTGGCCCCGTTCGTCGAAACTCTGATAACGATCCCTGACCATCCTGAGAAGAGCAGGTGATGTATGATCTATACACTCACTCTGAACCCGGCCCTCGATCGCACGATCCACGTGGACAGCCTCAGTTGCGACGTGGCGAACAGGATCGTCGAGGAGTATCGTTTTCCAGGAGGGAAGGGGATCGGTGTCTCCAAGGTGCTCACTGCCCTCGGCACTCCGAACGTCGCGCTCGGGTTTGTTGGAGGATTTCGTGGCGATGAGCTCGAGGCCCTGCTCATCGGTGAGGGAGTGCACTGCTCGTTCATCCGTATCGCGGGCGACACCCGCTCGAATATCGTGATCCGACAGCATAACTCCGACTGCCAGATGCTCCTCAACTCGAAGGGACCCGAGGTCGAACCATCGGCGATCATGACCCTGCTCCGTCAGCTCAGAAACCTCTCCGACCCGGAATATCTCACGATCGGAGGGTCCCTGCCCCCGAATATCAAGCCTGCCATGTACCGGAAGTGCATCGAGATCGGACGGGAGATCGGCTGCCGGGTGCTCCTCGACGCGGATGGCGAGGCCCTCCTCGGAGGTATCCGGGCCCGGCCATTCGCGATTAAACCGAACGTTCACGAGCTCTCGAACCTCGTCGGACGTCCCCTGAAGGGGGTCGAAGACGTCCTCCGGGCAAGCGAGATGCCACTCGATGCAGGGGTCGAGGTCGTCGTCGCCTCGATGGGGCCCGATGGGATCGTCCTCTCGACACGTGACCTGGCCCTCCATGCGGTACCTCCGAAGGTCGAGGTGGTAAACACCATCGGGGCAGGGGATTCAGCCGTCGCGGGATTCATCCACGCCCTTTCGAAGGGGATGCACTACCACGAAGCCGTCTGCTGGGCGGTGGCAGCAGGGACCGCAACCACGCTCCGGGAAGGGACCGCACTGGCCCGGCGGGAGGAGATCGAACACCTCCTTAAGGAGGTGAAGGTCTTTTCCCTGCGCTAAAAAATACCCGCGACGACGACGAAGAGGGGAGAGGAGGGGATCGGCGGGTCGCCGACGGTGCCGACACGGATGCGCTCGTCCGGATACCCGAGTGATTCGCAGACGGCGATCCGGGCTCCCGGAGAGTCAGCTCCGAGAACTCCGGCGAGACGGTCCACAGCGAAGGTGGGATCGGCGAGCAGAAAGACGATCCTTCCTCTCGCCACCTCGGCGCCCGCCTCCGCACAGGCGGCTGCATGATCCCGTCCGTGGGCAGATACCACCACCACCCGTGTCCATGGGAGGTGAAGGCGCGCGAGGGCCACCTGGAGCGACGAGATCCCGGGCACGATCTCCCCGGGCAGGTACCCCAGTCCCGAGAGCATCGGGTCACCGGTTGAGAGGACCACGGCACCGTCATCGAGGGTCCGGAGCGCCCGGTAATCGGTGATCTCGTGAACCGGGCAACCGGGGCGGATCGCCTCGGAGGCGAGTTCGATGGCACGGGCCGACCCATGAACCTCTGCTGCCTCGCCTATTGCGCGGATCGCCTCCCCGGTCATCATACCGGGCCCGCATCCGACCCCGACGATCTTCATGGCCCCTCCGCGATGATCCGGCCGGTTCGATCGATCAGCACGACCTGCAGACCGGGATACCTCGCGGTTGTCTCCCGGAAGGCCCGGTCGATCGCCTCCTTCGCCTCGGGACGTACCATCAGCTCCTCCACCGTCGGATAGCGGAATCTCTCGAGGATCCCGGGCCAGAGGTGTTTCAGGATCAGGGCGGGAAGTCCGAAGAGGACCGCCTCGCCCCGAACTGCCGCCAGCCCTTCGCCGATCCTTCCGCCGACCAGCACCACCTCCCAGTCGGGGTACCTCCGCCGTGCATGGGCGAGTCCAATCCGCCCGGTGGTGAGGACGACCCGGTCGGCATGGCCGATCCGTTCTGTCACCGACTCTGCCAGATGATCGTCCCAGGGCTCCACCAGTCCGGTCGTCCCCAGGAGCGAGATCCCGCCCACGATGCCCACACGCGAGTTGAGGGTGCGTTCGGCGACCACTCTTCCGTCCGGGAGATCGAGGGTCACGTGGGCCCCCTCGACGCCGATCTCCCTGCAGGCCTCCTTGACCGCCCGCTCGATCGACCGTCTGGCCACCTCGCTGATCGCGGCATCACCTGCTCGGAACCGGGGAGTGTCGCGGGTATACCGCCCGATTCCATCGCCGGCGATCACGACCGTTTCGGAACCGATCACTGCCCGGGCCCGGATCAGGATCCCTCCCGTGACGTCATCCCGGTAATCTCCCGGATCCTTTCGGCAGGTTCCGCATCCATCCGAACCCTCGGCCAGAACCCGTACCGCGAGCCCGCAGGGGAGGGTGAGGCTCACTCCCGTGCAGGGTGATCGGAGCGAGAGCACAGCAGCCTTTGCTGCAGCCGCTGCCGTGGTGCCCGTGGTGAAGCCCCGGCGGAGGACGGTGCCGTTCGCCGTCAGGACGCCGAGTCCCGATGCGGCAAGGTCCAGCGCCTCCGGCGAGGTGCACGCCTGCACCCAGGGGTCGGGGTATACAAAACCGGTGACAGGATCGATCATGCCCGCCGCTCGGCGCCGATCGTGATGATCTCGTTGATCGCCGCGACGGCAACGGGGGTGCCGCCCCGGGTCCCCTCGTTGGAGATCGATGGGACCCCGAGGGTCCGCAGGAGCGCCTTGGACTCCGCGGCGTTCACGAACCCGACGGGTGTCCCAACCACCAGCGCCGGCCGGCAGCCCATCCGTATCTGCTCGCAGACCACCAGCAGGGCGGAAGGCGCGTTCCCGATCACGATGATTCCACCCTCGAGGCGGTCCTCGAGTGCCCTGAAGCCCGCGGAGGTGCGGGTGATCCCCGCACGGGCGGCGAGCTCTGCTCCGTAATCGAGCGCACAGATCACCGGTGAATCGTGCCCCCTCTTCTGGATCCCGACCTCCACCATCCGGATATCGACCAGGATCGGTGCCCCCGCCTCGAGGGCCTCCAGTCCGGCCTCGACGGGACCGTTCCGGAACCGGAGCAGGCCAGCCATACCCAGGTCGCCGACTGCGATCGAACAGCGCTGGCGGATCCGGTCCTCGAGCGTCGCGTCTCCCAGCTCGGCGCGAGCGAATTCGCGGCTCCGCCTGGAGATCGAGAGTGCCTCGGGCGTCGTCGCACCCAGGTCAGTATACGTATTTCCGGTGGTACCCTCGCGGGGTGATGATGCCATGACCGTTCTCCCTCCTGATGATACGGCTCTCGTCATTTCCGACGATCACGATGGCGCTCATGTCGACCTCGTTCTCGATCGACTCGAACGATTCGAGCGTGGTTACGAATACCTGTTCGCCCGGGCGAAATGCGTTTCGGACCACACCGACCGGGACGGTGCCGGGAAGCTGCCGCCGGGCGGCCGCGATCGCGATCGCCAGGTTATACGGACGCCCCCGGCTCTTCGGATTGTAGAGGGCGACCGGGACACCCATCGCGAATGCCAGATCGAGCCGCCTCTCGATCACCTCGATGGGTGTGAGCAGGTCAGAGAGGCTCAGGACGCAGAAGTCGCCCGAGAGGGGTGATCCCAGCAATGCCGCCGCACCGTTCGCAGCAGTGACGCCGGGCACCACCTCGAAAGGAACCGGTTCGGGTTCATGTTCGATCACCTCAAGGACGATCGATGCCATACCGTATACCCCTGCATCGCCACCGGAGACCATCGCAACGATCTTCTCCCGGGCAAGCCCGACCGCGCGGCGCGCGCGGTCCACTTCCTCCCCCATCCGGCTCACGATCACCTCCTTGTCCTGGATCAGGGGCCGGATCTGGTCGAGGTATCTGTCGTTGCCGATGATGCATTCGGCCTCTTTCAGGGCAGCACGAGCCCTCCAGGTCATCTGGTCGATCGCACCGGGGCCGATCCCGACGATCAGGAGCCTACCTTGCGATGGCAATGGTCAACCTCCCGAATACGGTCTTTCTCATGCACCACTCCTGTCTCCTGGCGAGCGCAAGGGCCGCCGGTTCCGCGACACCTGCAAGCCCGATGAGCCCTGCCTTCGACGGACCGCATCCCGGGATCCGGTTGAGGGTGTCATCATCCAGCAGGACGAGAGATCCTCCGAGGCGGGCAATACCGGAGGCAAGACCCGGCTCTTCACGTTTCTGCACCGTCGTCGCATAGGCAAAGACCTCGTCCGGAGTAATTCCGGCCGTGGTGAGCGCTGCACGCAGCGCCTGCTCCACCTCATCGGCCCCCACACCCCGGCGGCACCCGACGCCGACGACATACTCTCCTTTCGGGAGCAGGACCGAGACGGCGGGACCGGCGACCACGATCGCCGGACCCCGCACGTGGTAGGTGGGGACTCTGCCGTCCAGTTCCGCCGCGTTCACCATCCGCGTTGAGTCTCGGTTCACGATATCGTGCCCGAGGGAATCGGCGATCCCCTCCACCGACGGTCGCCCCAGACACTCGGTCGCCGTCGAGAGAACGGGAACGACGCCGAGTGCCTCCTGGAGCCGACGGGCGAGGCCGTTTGCACCATGGTGTCCGCCGACGATCGGTACAGCATACTTCAGGTCCGGCGTGACGACGATGAGGGCCGGATCGACCCACTTGTTGCGGAGAAGGGGTGCAATACCCCTGACGGCGATACCGGCCGACATCAGCGCAACGATCCCATCGAAACGGTCCCATACCTCTGCGAACACTCCGCTGGAGTACGCCATGACTTCGGCATCGAGTGGTCCTGCAATCCGCTCCGCTCGTTCGATGAAGCGTGGGAGTGAAATGACGCAGGTGCGGGTCATGAGTAGAGAACCGAGTGCTCGAATCCCGCTGCGGCGGACCGCACGACCTCCCCGACGATCAGCAGTGCTGTCCGGGTGATACCCGCGTCCCGTGCCTGCCGGGCGATGTCCTCGACAGTTCCGATGATGACCTGCTGGTCCGGCCAGGTTGCGTGATACACGACAGCGGCAGGCGTCTTGGGGGGACATTCGAGCCTTGCCGTGATCGACTCGAGATGCTCCGTCCCTAGGAAGATCACCATGGTTGCGCCCATCCGGGAGAGGGCGGGGATCTCGTCCCTCTCCAGTGTTGCACCCGCCGGACGGGTGATGATCACCGATTCCGAGACGCCCCGGAGGGTGAGCTGGGTCCTGAGCACCGCAGCAGCTCCGAACATCGACGAGACCCCGGGAACGACCTCGACCGTGACCCCGAGCGCCTCGAGATCGGCGATCTGTTCGACGATCGCGCCGTACAGGGCCGGATCTCCAGAATGGAGTCGGACAACCCGCCGCCCCCTGCGAGCGGCAGAATACATCGCGTCCACCAGCTCGCCGAGCGACATCCCGTGAGAGTTGAGTTTTTCCGCCGCACCGCTCCGCGCGACGAGTTCCGGGTTGACGAGGGAACCGGCATAGATCAGCAGATCGGCCTCTTCGAGCAGGCGCATGCCCCGGACCGTGATCAGGTCCGGATCTCCCGGACCGGCTCCGACGAAATATACGGTCTCCATCACCGCCTCGCAAAGAGCACCGAGAAGTATTCGGACTCCTCGGGGAGGTCGTCGTTCCGGTAGACCTGCATCCCTGTCATACACATCCTCTCGACGAGGACGAACTCGGTGAAGCCTTCAGAACGGAGCGCCTCGGCCGTACGGCGCGGATGGCGGACCTTGAGGAGGATGCGGGCTTCTGGCTCGGGGCCATCGGAGACGATGAAACCACCCTGGAGGCTGACCCCTGCCGCCGAGGCGAAGGCAGTGATCGACGAGATCCCCGGTTCGGTTCTCCACGCGATCCCCGGATGGCGCTCGGAGAGGACCGCACAGAGCCTCGAGAAGGTGGAGTAGAAGTTCGGGTCTCCGAGAATGCCGAGCACCACCTGCCGGTCGGCGTCGCCCACCGCCTCGGCGATTCGGTCGGCATTCCGCGCCATGCAACGCCTGATCTCCTCCTCGTCATCGGTCATCGGAAACTCCAGGATCTCCGCATCGCGCCAAGGGGCGACGAGTGCAGAAGCGATCCTGCCTGGGACGAAGACTGCGTCTGCCGACTCCAGGAGCCTGACCGCCCGGAGTGTCAGAAGGTCGGGGTTCCCCGGACCGAGCCCGAGTCCTATGAGCATCGTCCCCTCCCGACGATAATATAGACGGGATCGATGGGCCGGAAGAAGACCGACCCCGCGAGGGGGACGGCCCTTGAACACTGGACATGGACGGCCTCCTCGAAGATCCCGAGAGAGTTCATCCGGGAGAGGGCGGTGGACAGGGTCTCCACCAGCACTGCATTCACCACGATCCGGCGTCGCACCCGGTCGGCGAGAGTCCCGAGGAGTGTGTCGAGATCACGACTGCCCCCGACGAAGGCGGCATCGAAACGGCCGAGAGCGGGGAGAAGATTCGACGCCTCTCCCTCGACGAACCGGATGTTGCCTGCTTCCACCTCTGCGGCCCGCTGCATCGCGTGGGCGATCGCTTCCGGTCGGCGGTCGATGGCGACGACCTCCGCCACCCGTGCCGCCGCGGCGATCGAGACACTGCCGGTACCGCACCCCAGGTCGAGTACCCGGTCGTCCGGCCCGAGCTCGAGTTTCTGGAGCGCGACCGCAAGCACCTCCTCCTGTGTCGGACCCCCCTTCAGTCGCGCCATGTGAAGATAAAATTAAGTTGCCTTACCTAAAGAAGATTTGTCGAACCCTCGGGGGGTGTCAGGATCGGATGATCCGGGTCATAGAGCTCCACCACGCCACCGATGACGATCACCGCCGGTGGCCTGACCCCTCTCTCCTTCGAGAGGACTGCGATCCTGTCGAGGGGGCCGACCGTGACTCGCTGATCGCGTCGCAGCCCCCGTTCGATCACCGCTACGGGGGTTGCCGGGTCCCGTCCATGCAGGATCAGGATATCGGCGATCTGCGCCAGGTTCTTCACCCCCATCAGGACCACGATCGTCCCGGTGCCGGGTGCTAGTCCCGCCCAGTTGATCGCGCTCTCCTGCTTGGACGGATCCTCGTGCCCCGTCACCACCGTCACCTGGGAGGTATAGCGACGGTGCGTGAGCGGGATACCGACGGAGGCGGGGACGGCGATCGCCGACGTGATCCCCGGCACCACCTCGACAGGAATGCCCGCCCTGCGTACCGCTTCGAGCTCCTCGCCTCCCCGTCCGAACATGAACGGGTCACCTCCCTTCAACCGGACGACGATCCGTCCGGCCCTTGCATGCTCCACGATCAACCGCTCGATCTCAAGCTGCTCCTTCGTGTGATCGGACCCGTACTTGCCGCAATCGATCCTCTCCGCCGTCTCGGGGAGCGATCCAAGGATCTCGTCGCCAGGGAGCTGGTCGTACAGGATCACGTCCGCTCTCCGTATCACCTCCGCACCACGACAGGAGAGGAGCCCGAGCGTGCCCGGGCCCGAACCCACCAGATAGACCTTACCCGCCATCTCTCAACCTCAAACGTTCGAATGCCTCTCGGATCAGGCCTGCCGCCTCTTTGCGTAACGCTCTCCCGAAGGTACGCGCCTCATCGATACCACCGATCTCCGCCTCCTTCCGGACCCAGCGATCACCGTCGAGGCTCAGCACCTCCGACACCAGGTGACCGTCGGCACACCAGCAGCCGATCGGGGTGAAGCAACCTCCGCCGAGCTCTTCCATCACGGCCCGTTCCACGAGGGTGTCCCGACGGCTTGTTGGGTCGTCGAGCGCCTGTGCCAAAAGGGAAACGATCCGGGGGTCGTCCCTGCTGACGACCGCGATCGTCCCCTGGTTCGTCGATGGGACGAACTCCCTGGGATCCAGCCGTCGCCCCTCCACCCGGAGATTGAGCCGTTCCAGGCCGGCTTCCGCAAGGACGATCGCGTCGAAACGACCCTCCGAGAGCCGGCGGAGGCGTGTGTCGACATTGCCCCGGAGGGACTGGACGCTGCAGTCCGGGTCGTGCCGGAGGAGCTGAGCCCGTCGACGGGTCGAGGAGGAGCCGATCACCTTCGGCGCCTCGGCGTGCGTCGCCAGAAAGTCCGACGGAGAGTCACGGGCAAGTACCGCCGCCATCGAAACCCCGTGGGGCCGGACGGCCGGGATGTCCTTCATCGAATGGACAGCGCAGTCGCACTCGTTCTTCAGGATGGCGTCATCGAGTGCCCGCACAAAGACCCCCTGGCCCCCGATCTCGTGAAGCGGGACGCCCGTAACCTCATCACCAGCGGTGGCGATCACCTTCAGATCCGTCTCGATCCCGGCGGATTTTAGGAGCCGGCGCACCCGCTCGGCCTGAGCGAGTGCAAGGGCCGACCCGCGCGTCCCAATCACGAGAGGCATGCCTGGTATGCCGCCTCCAGGTGTGCCATCTCCGCGTCGCCATGTGCGACCGAGAGGAAGTTGGTCTCGAACTGAGATGGCGGAATGAAGACCCCGCGCATCAGCATCCGCTCCCAGAACCGGCGGAATGCGAGCGTGTCGGCCTGCTTCGCCTCCATATAGTCTCTCGGGGGTTCTATCCTGAAGAAGTGCTTGAAGAGCGATCCCACCCTCACGAACGACCCAAGGCGGGGGTCGATCACCTCCTCGATCGCGCGGGTCCCCTCCTCGAACCGGTCGTAGATCTCCCGGTGCTCTTTTAACCAGCGGACCGTGGCAAGCCCTGCCGCCAGGGAGAGAGGGTTGCCCGAGAACGTGCCCGCCTGGTAGACCGGGCCGGCAGGCGCGACGAGCTGCATTATGTCCGTCCGTCCCCCGAACACCCCGATCGGAAGCCCCCCGCCGACGACCTTGCCGAGGGTCGTGAGATCCGGTGTCACCCGGTACCTGACCTGGGCCCCCCCGATGCCGAGGCGGTACCCCGTGATCACCTCGTCGAAGATGAGGAGGACATCATGGGCCCTCGTGATCTCGCGGACGTCCTCAAGGTATCCTTCTTCCGGGAGGATCAACCCGGTATTCCCGAGGACCGGTTCGAGGATGAACGCCGCTACATCGTCATCCGACGACAGGACCGCTTCAAGCGCGTCCGCGTCATTGAAGGGGACCTGAAGTGTGCGGGCCACCGTGCTGTCAGGCACGCCCGCGGAATCCGGGATTCCAAGCGTGGTGGCGCCGGAACCAGCCCGGACGAGCACTGCGTCATGGGCCCCGTGAAACCCGCCTTCGACCTTCACGATCCCTGTCTTCCCGGTAAAACCACGGGCCAGGCGGATCGCGGACATCGTTGCCTCGGAACCGGAGGAGACGAAACGGACACGGTCGATCGACGGGTGGTCCGCGATGATCTCGCGTGCGAGTTCGAGTTCGGTGGGTGTCGGCGTGCCGTAGAGCCATCCCCGGGCCAGCTGGTCCTCGATCGCGGTTCGAACCTGTGCTGGGGCATGCCCGAGGATCAGGGGACCGTACCCGAGACAGCAGTCCAGGAGGCGAAGTCCGTCAACCGTCTCCAGGTACGCACCGGCGGCTGAACAGGTGTAGAACGGGTAGGGCGTGATCGCCCTCACCGGGCTCGAGACACCGCCCGGGAGGAGACCGATCGCCTCACGGAAGAGGTCAGCGCTCCTCATGCCGCCTCCTGGAGCCACCTCGCCGCGTCCTCGGCAAAGTAGGTGATGATCAGGTCGGCTCCTGCCCGCCGGATTGCGATCAGGCTCTCGAGGGCCACCGCGCGCTCGTCTATCCAGCCGTTCTTCGCCGCCGCCCTGATCATCGAGTATTCTCCCGACACCTGGTACGCAGCCACCGGGAGCCCGAGTTCGCGTACGGCCGCGATCACATCCAGGTACATACCGGCCGGTTTCACCATCAGGACGTCGGCACCCTCCCCTGCATCCGTCAGCGACTCACGGAACGCCTCGCGGCCGTTCGCCGGATTGATCTGGTAACTCTTCCGATCTCCAAACCGGCATGCCGAGTCCGCCGCCTCCCTGAACGGGCCGTAGAGCGCCGATGCGAACTTCGAAGAGTAGGAAAGGATCAGGGTCTCACAGAAGCCGGCATCGTCGAGCCCTGCTCGAATCGCCTGCACCATCCCGTCGAGCATGCAGGAGGGGGCGACGATATCCGCACCGGCACGTGCGTGACTGACCGCAATCCGCTGCATCAGCTCGAGCGACGGGTCGTTTAACAGGTCCATGCATCCGTCGGCGCACGGACCGACGATACCGCACTGGCCGGTATCGGTATATTCGCAGGCGCAGACATCGGTGATGATCGCGAGCTCGGGAACCGACTTCCGGATCCTGCGGACCGCCTGCTGGACCACACCGTTCTCGTCATACGCAGCGCTCGCCTCCCTGTCCTTGTCTGCCGGGATGCCGAAGATGAGGACGGCACCGATTCCGGCCCGGTCGAGTCGGGCAGCGACCGGTACAACCTCATCGGGGGGGTACCGGAACTGCCCGGGCATCGACGGGATCGGCGTCGGTTCCCGTGCGGTTTCGTCGACGAAGAGCGGGGCGATCAGCTGTTCGGTCCTGAGATGGTGCTCGGCGAAGAGCGGCAGCATCCGCCGCCGCCTCAGGCGCCTCATGCGCTTTTGGGGATACATGCATCGTCTCCAGTCGGGTTCGGTCTCTCCACGGTACCTGGTTCATTCAGGGACGGTACAGGGGTGCCGGTGATCGCTCGGACGAGCCGGTCGGCCTCTCCGATCCTGCCTGATTCTGCCGCCCGTTTGACGGCGAAGGTGACATCGGCGAGGAGGCGCGAGGAGAGGACCCGGGAGAGGTCGTCGACCACCTCCCGGGTTCTCGAATCGACCTGCCCGAGTCTCTTCAGGGCCCGGTCCCGTTCCCGTTCGCGGACCTGCTCTGCCCAGGTGTGGAGCCGGGCAAGTGGCTCGTCGGCCGCCTTACGGTTGAGCCTTCGTATGCACCTGCCGAGTTCGACCTCGATCAGTTCGCGTACCCGTTCGGCTTCGCCACGACGAATCTCCATGTTTTTCTCGCTGATCAGGCGGAGACTGTCGATGGTACAGAGGTGAATTCCTGCCAGCCGCTCCGCCCCCTCCTCGACATCGCGCGGCTGGGCGATGTCGATCAGGATCAGGGGACGCGGTGAGCCTTCGAGCGGCCAGCAGCGCCCCTTCATCACCTCCTTCAGGTCGTCGATCTTCAGCACCGGATGGGGGGCAGAGGTGCAGGAGATGACGACGTCGGAGAGGATCAGGTATCGACGGAGCTCGTCGAGATGGACCGCCTTTCCGCCGATCTTCCGGGCGAGTTCGACCGCCCGCCCGTGGGTGCGGTTCGCGACGTAGATCGCGGTCAGGTTCCGTGCGGCGAGCGCCTGGGTGACGAGCATCCCCATCTCGCCGGAACCGATCACCAGGATGTGCCTTCCCTCGAGTGACCCGAGCATCTGCTCGGCGAGCTGGACGGCGGCAGAGCCGATCGAGACCGCTCCCCGGTTGATCTCGGTCCGCCGTCGTGCCTCCACCCCGAGGTGGATGGCGGTGGTCACGCAGCTCTCGAGGAGCGGCGATAGGGTGCCGGCCTCACGGCTCAGTGCAAGGGCCCGCCGGAGCTGCCCCAGGATCTGGTCCTCGCCCATGATCATCGAGTCGATGCCACATGCAACCTCGAGTAGGTGCCTGACCGCTGCATCCCCCTCCGCGATCGTGAATCCCGACCGCCCGGACTCGCGCAGGAACGCCTCCAGATCAGCACCGGTGGCCGGGACGAGGAGCTCGACCCTGTTGCAGGTCTGGAGCAGGAGCGCACCT
Organism: Methanobacteriota archaeon; assembly: GCA_029547145.1. Classification (GTDB taxonomy): domain Archaea; phylum Halobacteriota; class Methanomicrobia; order Methanomicrobiales; family Methanospirillaceae; genus UBA288. The sequence goes on along the minus strand of JAKPPV010000024.1, from coordinate 173,260 downwards.
CCGAACCGCCGTCCCGCCTCCAGGAGTGCCCCGGTCTCGTCCGGAAACCGGAAGGCCTCGAGTGCATCCACGCCGGCGACGTGATGAACGAGTCCGCCGACGGAAAGGTTGGCGAGGAGCGGTTCAGGCATGAACATACCTCGCTTCCACCAGTTGCCAGGCCTGCGCCTCGTCCCGGTCGAGGGCCGCCCAGACCTCCTGATCCTCCAGGACCCGGCGAAGGATGGCTGACCGCTCTCCCTGGTCCCCTGAACGTTCCCGGAGAGCGGAGCGGAGCCGCCCCTGGAGCGCGATCATCCGATCGAGAGAGGGGAAGGTCCGCTCGATCGCCTCCCTGATGAACCGGGCGATGCCGGGGCTCTCTCCTGACGTCGAGACCGCGACCAGGTACCTCTCTCCCCGGGAGACGGCGGGCAGCTGCACGTCACCCGGGATGCCGGCGGCATTGTTTGCATGGGCACCGACCTCGCGTGCGATCCGGACCACCCGGTCGTTGATCGCGGGGTCCGGTGTGGCTGCGATCACGAGAAAGACCCCTGTGCAGAGCGAACGGAGCATCTCGTCCTCCATCGAGCCGATCTCCGCCTCGACCCGCTCCACACCCGGTGGGAGATCCGGGTGGAAGGACCTGGAGACGACGGTCACCCGCGAACGGCCTGCGAATGCCCGGGCCTTCCTGGTGGCGACCGCTCCCCCTCCGAAGATCAGGATCCGTTGTTCGGAGAGATCGAACAGCAGGGGGATCATTGATCACGATCTCGTGCTCGACTCTTATGAAGGTGCTGGAATCCTCGGAAAAAGGGCCTCCATTCCTCCGGCAAATCCGTTACGATGGCGCAATTGACGGCCATCGCGGTTGTTGCAGCAGGCGAACCTTTATCCCGTATGCCCCGGAGTGAGTAATGAGAGGGAGAGTGCGGCCGACGGTGGCGCTCCTGCGCCGCTGAGGAAAGTCCCCCCACCCACCGGACGCGCAGCCGCATGCAAGTGCGGATGGCGAGAGTCATGGCAATGGCACAGAAACGGTACGGACCGCGCGGAGCAATGAGACGATCGAGCCCCCCCGGGGCGAGCGCCGCCTGCTCGGGCGGAGACTCGTCGAGCGTCGAGGCGCGGGTGACGTTGAAACGGTGAATCCCTGCGGGTGCAAGTCAGAACAGGGCATTTCGGGAGTCCGGTCCCGGCCCGGGTTTGACGCGATAGCCGAATGCCGCACCGAACAGAAGGGGGCTTACTCCTCCCACTCATCTGATTGCTCTTCTCGTCACCATTGTATTCGCGCACTGTCTCCCGATCGTAGTGTGATCTGGCTCCTGGAGAAGGTACATCAACCACGGATTGGGATCCGTGCAGATCGTGATTCAGTACTCTGTTAATGTTCCTCAACACTTCATCCCATTCGCCGACAATTTTTTCCCTCTATCTCTATCCCGGTCATCTGAATGCTTGATTCCCAGGAATCGCAGCAGCGGTATGGCCTCCCGGAACACGAACTCAAACGACAGGCCGGGAACCGCTGATGCCCGGAATCAGCACGAATACCTCAAACGGTATGACAACGGCGGCACAGAGGACTGCTGAGAACGAAGTGAGGACAACCTTTTGGGTGTTTTTCCACGACAACCGGCCGTCTCTTCCCATAACCGGGAGGCGGGTCACCAGGATAACCCCGGTCAGGAGCGCAAGCAGGTTTGTCAGCACCTGTATGTCCCCTGTAATCGACCGGGTGTCGATCGCGGGCCCGGCGGCAAACACCGGGATCGTAGATCCGGTGCAGTCAGCCGGATATGGAAATGACCGGGCGAAGATCCACGGGGAATAATGAAAGCAGCGAGGATTTTACAGGTATGCCTGTCCCCGACGGGCACAGGGGGTCCCACAGCGGGGCGGGCGGGCATACGATGTTCCGGATCGGAAACGAACGAATACTATCCGGACGTGTCCATCTGAAGGAAATGCACGGCAGTCCGTCCGTATGCGACCGGTGCGACATCGCCGCCTGCATGGGGGAGCCCCTCGAACCGGACGAGCCATGACCCATTGACCTTCCCGGCCATCTGGTATGAGAGGGCCGGAGGCGTGATGGTGTCTTCAGTCCCTACCACCAGCAGGACATCCTTGTGCAGAGCGGTCAACCGGTCCTCCGTCCCGTTCCACGCAAGCATTGCCCGTGCCTCGTCCCTCGTGCCGGGCGGGGACGCGGTGTCGGCAGCAACAGACTCCATATAATCCCGCAGGTATCGGGTCTCAGGAACCCGGATACTGTACGCACTCGAGTCCAGGATCATCTTTCTGACCCGGTCGGGATGGTTCAGAGCGAGCTCCTGTGCGATGAAGGACCCCATGGATGTGCCATAGACATGCATGCTCTCGTGCCCGAGTGCCGGGATCAGGGACGCGGCATCATCGGCGTACATGGGGATTGTGGGGGTTTCATTCCCGGTGCCGCTGTGTCCCATGCCCCTGTGATCGTACAGGAAGACATGGTAGTGCGCGGCAAGAACGCTGATGGCGGTGTCGTTGGCCTGTTCCATGGTTGCCCCGAACCCGACGATGACCAGCAGGGGCTCGCCGCTCCCGAACTCGCGGTACGCGAGCCGCACACCGTTCACGTCCGCATACCGGACCGGCGCTTCACGGATCGACAGTGGGGGGTACTCCGTTCCCGGCGGGGCCCTGTCATTGGTTACTGGCGGAGGAGCGGATATGCAACCGGCAGTGCAGGACAGGAGGATGATCGCAGCGATGACGACTTCATGGAGTGGAAATGTCATACAAAAAGCACCGGGGACGTTCTGAATCCTTTAATGTCGGTCATACCATGGCTTGTTTGCAAAAGGGGAACAGATATCATCGATCCTGACACCCTTCCATATTTTATAAAGTACACCTGAACCCTGGATTAATGTTTCCCCGTGCGTGATCCTGTAGAGTCTCGATTTCACTTCAGTCACGCAACCACCTTTTATGCGTGCCTGAGGATCCGTTCCGGGGCAATAATTCCAACGAGAACCGTTCTGGGTCCTGTACAGTCCAAACTGGCATGAAGTTTGATTCTCAGTCGATGGTATCGTTCATGTGAGATCCAGCCTCGAACGACGGATCCCTCCATCATCAGTCCAGTATTCCAACCCGGAACTTCTGGCCCCGAAGGCAGTCCTCCGGTGACGGACTGGGCGGCAGGAGGGGCGATATCCTCTATCGACTCCATCCCCTGATCCTCGTCAGGGTCCACATGAGGTGTCCGCTCATGCATCACCTACCCGCCTTCGAGGGGGTGCCGGTGAGACCGGTGATTCATGACACCTGGTTTTTCGGACATACCGTCTTCCCCCCGGAGAGAGACTTGATACATCTCCACCGGGCTTACAGCACACAGATCGGCCGGGACGGTACTCGCGGGGGAACATGCTCCGGGGATTGTTCGAACCTGCGCTATCCGGCATATTTTTCTCCCAGTATTGGTCCTGATGACCGCGCATACCTCCATGGCAGCGCCGTTGCCGACGGGTACTGCACCGGTTGGGGCCCCCGCGGTCAGAATCATAAATCTAATCCGTCCGTATTTCCTTGAGTAATGGGATGCATATTCCGACGCCCGCCGAGATCAGGGCGATGCGTGAGAGCCTGTCGATGACGCAGACCGATCTTGCCGCTCGTGCCGGAATCAGTCAGTCCATGATCGCCCGCATCGAGGCTGGATCGGTCGACCCGAGGGTCTCCACGCTCCAGAAACTGATCTCGGTCCTGAATATCGCCGAACGTTCCGTCATACCCGCGTCCCAAGTGATGCACACACCCGTCATCTTCGTCACACCCGATGACCAGGTGACGACTGCTGTCGACCTGATGAGTACCCACGGGATCTCGCAGCTCCCCGTCCTGAACGACGGGGTGCCCGTCGGCTGTATCTCGGAAACGGTGCTCCTCTCCACCCTCGAGGAGCAGCGGCAGCATCGCTCTCACGTCAGCAGCATCCGTGAGATCATGGAGCCATCCTTTCCCACCGTCCCGCCGGAGATGGACATCGAGACGGTCCAGCACATCCTCCAGCAGCACCACGCGGTGCTCGTGGTGGATGCCGGCAAGGTTCAGGGGGTCATCACCAAGCATGACCTGATCTCGCTGATCGTATGACCGTCGGGCCGGGAGGGTCCGCGGAGGGATCGGGACCACCGCAACCGAACGCCTCCATCAAACAGGGCTCCACGGACCTGTCGATCCGTCAGGCAACCCGGGTCGTTTCACCCGGGAGCACCGGCGTTCCCGGGAAGGCACACCCGGAGGATCACAGGAGGAGGAACGGGGCGACCCCATCCGGCCCCGGGAGGGATCGTGATGTACAGCGGGGGTTTCGGGCCCTGTTCCTCGCCGGTATCGCGATCATCCTGCTGTTCTGCGCCTCGATCGCCCTCGGCGTCTTCCTCGTCACACAGCCTTGAGTCGGAGGGTGGGGTACGCGGGATGGCGGGGGATCCCCGTGAACCGGAGCTACACCTGCGAGACCAGGTCGCGCAGGACCGCTGCCGGGTCCTCCGCCTTCACCACCGATGAAGCAAGGAGCACCCCGTCCGTGCCGAGATCGGTCGCAATCCGGACGCACTCCCCCGACTGGATCCCGGCACCGGTCAGGATCCGAACCGATTCGTTCACGATCCGGATCGCCTCGACCGAGTTGCCGATGATCTCCGGGTCCGCCTTTGCGACCGAGATCCCCGACCCGATCAGTTCTGGGGGTTCGATCGCGACGAAGTCCGGTCCCAGGGCGGCGGCGGCGGCGCTGGTCAGCACGTTGTTCGTACAGACGACGGAGTGGATCCGGTTGCTGGCACACGCCTGGACCGATGCCTCGATTCCGGCGAGCGTGAGACGCCGTTCTGAATGATTGATCAGACTTCCGGCCGCACCTGCGACCCGGAGTGCCTCTGCTGTGATATGACCGGTCGAGGCGCCCGGCACCACGCCGTCGACATGCTGGGCGTACACCGGTATATCGAAGTGACGTGCGAGGGGATGCAGGTCCATCGGTTGAGGACAGATTCCGATCGTGACACCACTCTCCGCCGCCACATCTTCCGCGGCACGAGCGATGCGATGGGCATTCTCGCCAAGCCCTTCCCGGTAGGTCTTGAGGTTGATAAGGATGGTGACCTCTGGCATGGGTTACCGTGCTCCGATCCGGGCAATAACAGTTACTCTTCCCGTCTCCCGCTCACGAACGGGCCGGCGGTGATCCCACCGGCAGCGATCCGGACGATCTGCTGTTTCAGGAGACCCAGGCGTACCGACCGCTCGGGCCCGGGCAGGGAGAGGGCCCCGATCGCGTGGCGATAGATCTTTGTGATCTCTCCCGTGTAGTCCGCCGTCCGTCTGCGTGCATCCAGGGTGAGGATCTCGACCCCCGCGCGGGTGATCGCCGGAAGTTGATCGACCAGGCAGGTCTCGAGGGCGTTCAGGATCCGCGTCCGTCCTCCCGGGTCCAAAAGGACCGGGAAGCGGCGGTGCGTGCCGTCCTCGAGGACGTACCTCGATCCCGCCGGGGCGGGACACCCGGCGAGCGAGAGCACACAATCCTCGGAAATCAGCACCTCGAGGCTCCCCTGCACCTGGAGTGAGAACGGCACGTGGATACCGAGGGCGCGGCACGCACCGATCGCGGACCGGATCTCCGCCTCGGAGAGTTCTGGTGAGAGGGTGAACGAGGCAAACCGGGGGGCGAGCTGGTGGGCAGCCCGTGAGTTCCAGAGGTTGATCCCCTGTCCTCCATGGATGGGGATGCCGGGCATCGCTCTGCGGGCCGCTTCCGCTGCCCCCAGCCCTTCGACGAGGACTCCGGCGATCGTCGTCTCGGAGAGGGGGGAACGGACCTGGTCGAGAAAGGCCTGTCGCGTGATCCTGGGCCATTTCCAGAGGAACGGGATCGTTCCACACGCATCGGCGCCGTCTTCCAGCATTTCGAGAACCTCGGCCCTTCCCATCGCGGAACAGGTGCAGGACGATGCGGGTGACCCGACAACCTCCAGGCAGACCTCGTCGGCCCGATGCTTGGAGGCCTCGCGTGCCGCCTCGACGGAGTCGACGATCAGCCGGAGGCGGGGAGGGTGGGTCGGACGATCTGCCGCCATCTCAGTCGCCAGCAGCCGGAGCTCGGCGTGGTGCCCGGTCACCGCCCGGAGTGCGTCCGGGCCGGGTCGCCCACTGCGTATGAGGGCGTCGGCAGCGGCAGCGAGCACCTGGCGGCGCAGTCCGTTCAGCATCGCCGCCGGCGCAAAGTGTTCGCCGCGTATCACGATACCGATCGGTCCGAATCGGTACGGTGTGCCACCCGTGCGACGGAGGTGAGCCTCGAGGGTCTCTGCATCGAGGGGGCGGGAGCGGGCGGGGGAAAATGGTTCTCCAGAGCCCGCGAACCGGACTGCCTGTCCGCGCCGGCGCCGAATCGTCCCCTCAAAGGTGGGTCGGCCGGCCCCGTCGATCTCAAGCGAGAGTGCGATCTCCACGAGATGACCCTCTCCGGGTGGCCTGGTGCCTGCCCGGCCCGTGAGATAGACGGGAGTCCCCCGGGGGACACGGGTTCCCAGCGATAGATCGAAAAGAGACCCCCCCGGACTCTGCTTCAGTACGGCCCCGATATCCCCCTCCGGTCGACCTCGGGGTGCAACGACCAGTCCGTCCCCCGTCCTCAGCTGCACCGTCCCTTCTAGGCGGACCCTTATCCTGCCTGCCCCGTCGGTGTTCACCACCGTGCCGACTCGCACACCCCGGGGCCCGGGGCGGTCGCGCCCCATCAGGGTATCTCCGGTCTCGCCAAAGAGACGCCCCAGGGTGAAACCCCGGTTGTATGCGAGGGCCAGCGCCTCGATCGTCGAGGGGTCGGGGACGAACGCACCCCCGGCAGCGAGGTCGAGCGCCCGCCGGTAGGCGCCGACCACGGTGGACACGTACCCGGGGGGGCGGAGACGCCCCTCGATCTTGAGTGTCGCAATCGGGGCCCGCACGAGCCGTTCAATCTCGGGGTACGTCCAGAGGTCACGAGGCGAGAGGAGGTAGCGGTCCGCGAGCGGTACCACTCGCGGGGAGGTGATCCGGCCCCATCGATCGGACTTTCCGACCAGAAGACGGTACGGCTTGCGGCAGGGCTGCGCGCACCGCCCGCGGTTTCCACTTCTTCCGCCGATCGCCGAGGAGAAGAGGCACTGTCCCGACCAGCCATAGCAGAGCGCTCCGTGCGCGAAGACCTCCAGTTCGATCCCTGGTACCTCGGCAGCGATCGCCTCGATCTCCGGAAGAGAGAGCTCCCGTGCGAGCACCACGCGGGAGCACCCCATATCCATCGCCGCCCTGGCACCATCGGAGGAATGGATCGTCATCTGGGTCGAAGCATGGAGAGGTAGCGCGGGTACAAGCTCTCTCGCCAGCGAGGCGACCCCCGGATCCTGCACGAGCAGTGCATCGGCACCGGCAGAATAGACCGTAACGAGCTCGTCGGCCACCGATGGGAGCTCCTCCTCGGCGATCAGGGTGTTGAGCGCGACATAGACCCGCACATCGCGGGAATGAGCGAAATCGATCGCCGCCACCAGTGCCTTCTCGTCGAACCCCGCCGTCGCGCGGGCGCTGAACCTGGATGCACCCAGGTAGACGGCGTCCGCCCCGGCAGTACAGGCAGCCTCGAGTGCCTCGGGGGTTCCGGCGGGTGCAAGCAACTCGGGCACGCGGCGCATCATCGCTGCTCCTCATCGTCATCCCGGATACGGAGAAGAGGCAGCAGATCCCCGGGGCTCTTCCCCCGGACGAGGATTCGCTTCAGGCTCGAGGTTCCACCGGAGATCACCTCGACCTGTGCCCGCTTCACCCCGAGGGTTGCGGCGACGAGTTCGATCACTGCGCGGTTCGCCCGCCCCTCGACGGGCGGAGCGGTGATCGCACACCCGATCGTGCGGCGCCAGGGATTGAACCCGTCCGGGAACCGGCTCCGACGGGCATTCGGCGACACCTCCAGTGCGATCAGACAACCGTCGGGGTGAGGCGAGAGGGCACCGGAGAGATCCATCGCCTATGCTCCCTGTTCAGCGTTGAAGGGAATGTTGCCCGGCATTAACAAACGTGGTTCATCGGTGGCATGGTGCCGTCCCTCGCCGGTTTTTACCCTGCCGGGCAGCGCCTGTCGCGCAACCGGGTTGTCCCATGGATCACATCCAGGCACCTGCCAATCGATCACCCGGGGACCTATGGAAGCGCTGTATCGGCGCAACAACAATCTCGCTCTCACCCCATAAAGCCTTCTCCCGGGTACCATCGTCCAGGGATTCCGCAGAACCTTCCGCTGTCGTACGCGAGTTCACCGTTCATGATCACCCGCTCGGGAAAGACCGCCGCCATGCCTGTGTAAGGGGTCCATCCGCACCGGGAATGGAGCTTATCTGCATCGATCCCCGTTTCACCCTGGGGGTAGAGGGCAAAGTCCGCCCGATCTCCCGGGACAAAGCCTGCGGGCGGAATCCCCAGGATGCGGGCCGGCCCGGTGACGGAAAGTTCGATCAGACGCCCGAGTGACAGTACCCCGCTCCGGACACGGGCGACAAGGAGGGGCAGCATCGTCTCGATGCCGGGGAGGCCCGACGGGGCATCGGAGAAGGGCCGCATCTTTTCTGCGGGGGTGTGCGGGGCATGATCCGATGCCACCGCGTCGACGAACCTGAGTGCCTCCCAGAGCGCTCCACGGGCGAGTGGATGGCGCAGCGGGGGATTCACGCGAGCACGGGCATCGTCCGGGGCGAACATGCTCCTGTCCAGGAGGAGGTGATGGGGTGTCACCTCCACCGTCGCGCCGGCCAGACGGGCGCGCCTTATCGCCTCCGGCGACGTGAGATGACAGCAGTGGAGTCGGGTGCACGGTGGGGCGAGCGAAAGCACGCGTTCGAGTGCATGCCATTCTCCCTCAAGGGGGCGAAGTCGATCGTGCTCCTCAAGGGTCATGGGCACTCCCGGAGATGGCTCCTCCAGGTGGAGGGTTGCGCATGCCGAGAGCGCCCTGATCCGTCCGAGGGCCGTCGCGAGTTCCTCCTCGTCGAGTGCCGCCCCGTAACTGGATGCCGCCACGAAGGTCTCGCCGAAGGCCATCGCACCTGCCCGGTGGAGTCCCTCCAGGTCCGATCCCGGCGTGACGGCGGCGTTGATGGCGAACCCGCAGAGGCTCCGCCGCCTCCCCTCCTCCACCCGCGCGTGGAACCGTTCCACCGAGTCGAGCGGCGGATCGGTGTTCGGCTGATCCACGACGACCGTCACTCCGCCTGCGAGCGCACTCTTTGAACCGGACTCCCAGTCCTCCTTGTATGACTGAGTCCCGCCCCGCATGTGCACGTGCATGTCGATCGCACCGGGCAGAACAAGGTAGTTGCGACAGTCAAGCCTGGCGGCGGCGGTGCGGACAGCACCGGCATGCACAACCAGCCCGTCCTGGATGGCGATATCGACGCATCGCCCCCCTGGAAGGCGGACATGTTCCAGGACGAGGTCTAACATACCCGAGGGACCGGGTCGCCGAGAGGGGTCTCGATGAACCGCTCCCCGCCTGCAGCGGTCGCCATCACCACCCGTGACCCTTCGGTCACGGTGCCGATGATCGCGGCATCCGCACCCAGCGGATGTGATCGGAGGGCGGAGAGGACGGCATCCGCTTCACCCGGCGGGACTCCCATCACGACCTTGCCCTCGTTTGCGACCTGGAGCGGGTCGATCCCGAGCAGACCGGCTGCCGAACGGACCGACCTCCGGATCGGCAGGCTCTCCTCCTCGATCAGGATCCGGACCCCGGACTTCGCCGCCATCTCGTTGATCGCACTGGCAAACCCCCCCCGTGTCGGATCCTTCATCGCGTGGATGGTACCGGCAGCAAGGGCACGCTCGACAAGCGGCCAGACCGGAGCGACATCCGACCAAAGCTGATCGCCGAGATCGAAGCCCTCCCGGAATGCGAGGAGGGCCAACCCATGGTCGCCGAGCGTCCCCGAGACGATGATCCGGTCACCGGGGACCAGGCCCGAGTCGCGGACGACGGTCTCCGCCACCCCGACACCCGCCGTGTTGATGACGATACCGTCAAGCGAGCCCCTTTCGACCACCTTGGTATCACCGGTGACGAGGGCGGCACCCGCCTCGCCGAGGGCCACGTCCATCGATGCCACGATCCGCTCGAGGTCCGCCACCTCGAACCCCTCCTCGATCACCACCCCGCAGGATAATGCAATCGGCCGGGCCCCCATCATGGCCAGATCGTTCACGGTTCCAGCGACGGCGATCCTGCCGATGTCGCCGCCGGGAAAGAAGAGCGGGCGCACCACGTGCGAATCGGTTGTGAAGACGACGTTCGCCCCGTTGATGGGAATGACAGCGCCGTCGTCAAGGGCCTCGAGCCCGATCCCTCCCGCGTTCGTGTGCGTGAGCCGGGTCATGACGGAGATCAGCTCTCCCATCGCCTCGCCTCCTGCACCATGCATCAGGTCCACCTTCATCAACTGAAACCCCCCCTGTAATTGAACGTCACTCGTCCCCGTCTCTCACGTCGATCTCGATGTTCCTGACCAGGACCTCGCGCCCCTGGAGCATCCTGGGAAGACCTCCGCACCCCGGGCAGACATAGCGATCGGTGCCTGAATAGTGCCCGCAGTCACAGGTCATCACCGGAGGTACCGTCTCGATCTCGAGAAGGGTCCCGGCAAAGAGCGGATCCTCCTCGACCATCACGGAGAAGAGAAAACGGACCTGCTCGGGGTTCACCATCGCGAGTTCTCCGAACTCGACCGAGACCCGGATGACGCGGTCTGCTCCATGCTCGACCGCAGCCCGACGCGCGGTGGCATAGAGATCGTAGGCGATCCCGGACTCGTGCATCCGGACGCCTCACGCCTCCTGATCGAGGACTGCATAGAGCTCCTGGAAGACCGCTCTGGTTTCGAGCGCCTCCTCCTTCGAGAGCTTCTGAATCGCGTACCCGACATGCACGAGGACGAAATCTCCGACCTCGACATCGACAAGGTCGAGACGCACCTCCTGGCGGAGTTCGCCGTAGTCGACAAGCCCGACGTTTCCGTCCCGGATCTCGATCACCTCAGCCGGCACAGCGATGCACATGGCAGTCTCCAAAGATGTTTTCGCGCGGGAGCGGATAAACACAGTGATCGGGACGAGGGTTCGAGGAGAGATCCGGGCGATTCAGTCGCTCTGAACCTCGAGGGGCGCCTCTTCTGCCATCGATTCGTAGGTCCCGGCGACGATGCGCCGGTTCTCCTCGACGATCTGCCTCGGGTCCAGCAGGGAATAGTCGGTGTAGTCCAGGATGGCAGAAACGCACTGTTCAGCCTCCTCCTCGCTCGGAAAGGCCCCCACGGTGAGGTAGTCCGGTTGTTCGATGTTTCCGCAGAGCAGATAGTACATCCCCGCAGAATGACGGATGGTGTATGCGTCAATGTCCTTCGAGTTGACGAAGACCGTCTCCTGAACGATCTCGTCGCCGCAGGTCCGCTGAGGACGGATGCACTTGAGCCAAACCACCGATACGCACCTCATTCAGGAAGGGGTCGCGACTGGTGCTCCAGCGCCGGAAGAACACCCGTCTCCGGTTCTTGCCCTGGTGCTGGGATCCATCGATCGACCGCTATTTTCTGTTCGGCATCTCATGTGAAAAAACTACTGATCCGGGAATTTTGACGCCAAAATTGCCATTATTACAGTTTCTGCAGTATTTCAAACGCTGCACCTGCTCCGGGGGGGAGCAGGATGGGAAATCCCGGAGCCCCGGTTTTGGGATGGGGGTCCCTTCCGGATACAAGGATATTTATCACGCACGGCACCATGCTGAAGGATGCTCGACCGTCTATTCGGCCTGGTCAGAACGGGGGGGCGACCGGTCCTCCCGATCCGGGTCACGGTCCTCGTTCCAGGTTCCCTCCCCCTGGAAGTGGTTCAACGGATCCTGGACCGGGTTCCTCCGAACATCTGGTCGTTTCATATCGGAACGCCGAAGGAGGGAGAGAACTGGTATATCTGGCATGAATGGCATCACTTCCCCTTTCCACTCCGGGACCAGACCCTCGTCCTCTTCTCGTCGGCCGATTACCCGGTGGAAGGCGCTGCCGGGGGGTGTATCGGTACGCGGTACTCCGTCGCCGTCTTCGGAAACGAGACCGACGAGGTGCTCGGGCTCAGGTGCTGGCATGAGCTTCTGCACGGGCTCCCGGGGTCAGAGTCGGCGGATGCGATGCTCGAGAGCAGGGCTTTCCGCGACTTTTTGGCCCGTGAGTATCCCGACGTGTACCGGACCTTCTCCGCCGACCCGGAACGGTTCCGTCATGACCCCCGTCCCCAGCGGCTCTTCTATACCTTTCTCACGAACACCTTCGCCAGGAGGACCGGCAGGGCTGAGATCCCCCTTCCCCCCGCACCCCTCCTTGACTGAAGGGGTGACGGATCAGGCCGGTTCAGGAGGTCGACAGTCGGTCTCAGGCGCCGCCCGGTAGAGTCCGGAAGGGACCTGGATCTCGAACCGCGCCCCCGCCCCGGGGACTCCCGTCTCCATGATCGACAACCCGGTGATGCCCAGGATCTCCCTGACCAGGAACAGACCGTACCCCGAGTTCCTGCCGTAGGCACGGTCGAAGATCCGCTCCTTGTCCTCCTCCGGAATACCGTCACCATCATCCTCGCAGACGATCAGAAGCCCGCGTTCCTCCTCCCTGCAGGAGAAACGGATCCTGGTTATCCCGCCACCATGGCGCAGAGCATTGTCGATCAGGTTGAAGAAGACCTTCTCGATCAGCAGGTCGGCGTACACCTCCCAGAGACATCCACCGGTCTCGATCGCGACCCCCTCCCGATCGAGCCCGTAGAGGACACGCCCGATCACCTCGTGAACGACCTGCCACTGGGGTGGCTGGGCACCGATGCTCTGGTAATCACGCGTGAACGTGATCTGCCGCCGGATCGTCTCGACGGCCCTCTCCTCGCGTTCGAAATGCTCAAGGAGCGAACCCGGGGAGGGGTCGGTCCTCGCGAGCCCAAGAGAGGTGGTCAGCACGTTCAGCTGGTTCAGGATATCATGGCGCGTGATGCTGTTCAGCAGGAGGAGCTGCCGGTTCGCCTTCCTGATCGCGTCCTCGGCACGTCGCCGCTCCGTCACGTCCTCGGCCGTACCGATCACCTGGAACGGGATTCCCTCCCCGCCTCGTTCGAAAACGACCTCCCTGCACCGGAGGGTCACCCAGTGACCGCCCGCATGCATGACACGGTACTCGATCTCCCTGACATCACCATCCGTGACCCCGGTGATCTCGGAGAGGTGGGCCTCGAGTATCGGTCTGTCATCGGGGTGGACCAGTTCCATGAAGTCGGATCGGCCATCGCCGATCACCTGGTCGGTGGTGTATCCGAGGATTGTCATTATGTTCGCATTGGCATACCGCATCCTGAACGGGTCCACCGTGTAGGTATAGATCAGGTTCGGTGTCGTCTCGAGGATCTGCTCGACGAAATGACGACTGGCGGCGAGTGCCTCTTCGGTCTGCTGATGACCGATAATCTCCCGTTGCAATGCCTCGTTCGCCCGCTCGAGTGCCTGGGTTCGTTCACGGACCCGTTCTTCGAGCTCCATCTGGTACCTGCGGACCTCCGTGACGTCCTCCAGTATCAACCCGACCCCCCGGGATCCCCCTTCGAAGACGAGAGGGAGCACCTTCGCACGGAAGTATGTCGGGCGTCCCCCCAGTTCGAGGGTCAGTTCGAAGACCCTGTCATAGCCTTCCAGTGCAAGCGGGAGGTGCTCTAAAAGGCCCGTGTCGGAGAAGAACGGAAAGAGAGACGTCTGATCGAGGCGGAGCCCCTTCAGGTTCTTCTGTCTGAACCCGAAGTATTCAAGCAGGGTGTTGTTGACGTGCTGGATGAAGAGCTCCTCGTCCATCACGAGGATCAGGTCGGACGAGAGGCTCATCAGGTTCATCAGCGGCAGGCGGTTCGAGAGGTAGAAGAGTTTCGCCGGTCCAAGCGCCCTCATCTCTGCGCGCCCCGACAGGACCATGGAGTTGAGGTACTTCGCCGCTGTTGCGCGGTTCACCCCCAGCTTGCGCGATACCTCCTCGATCGTCAATCCCTTCGGATGGTCCCTCAGCAACACTCCGATCCGTTCGATCTCCTCTGAACCCCTCACTTTCAAACCTCCCCGAAGTGATATATTGCACACGAGTATTTAGTAGTATTGTCTATTTGAAACAATCAATTGAAATAGTTAACATAACTAGAAAATATTAAATAACATCGTGACAGATACCTAGGTAACGAAGGACATCGGGCACGTGATCCGGAGGACCCGGACCGGCCCCGGGGTCCTGGTTGATCAGGAGAGAGCAATGACTCCCGGCACGCTATCAACTGGAGGGTCGACCCCGGGGAGTGGGTCCTGATGGCTCCGTTCCCCCCCAGTCTCTACCCGGCACAGGGATCGGCTGCGGACGACGGAAACCCGAGTGCTGAGAATGCGGAGTGCCTGATCGCGCCCACTCTGTGCACGGACGGGGTTGGACGGGCCCTGCTCCTCTACCAGCGGATGGTGATGAGTGGGTTTTACTGTTCACAGGTATTGACCGGAACCTGAAGACGCGCACAACGGAGAGGGGGACCCCTTTCCGGAACAGACGGGGCCGGGTCGTCGAGGGGTGACGGCAACCCGGCCCGTGCGCCGGCACCACTTCACTGCACGTCCCCTCACCTCCGGCCGGTCACTTCTTCCGGCTGGGTCCGGTGCCGGTTCGATACTCTTTTCTATCCATGGCAGGATGCGCGTCTGCGTGACCGTGCCGTTCCGGGCCGTCATTCCCGACCTGGACGAGGGCGTCAGGAGGGACACACAGAGACCCACGGGGTGCTCGGGAAGAGTCCCATCCTCCGGGCAAGGTCAATGAGCACAGGATCCGGGCAATCCCTCGTTCGGACAGTCAGACTCTCTGTACCATCCCCGGGCCTTCAAGCAGGATACCGACCCGCTTCGAGGTGGTCACCATGGCCAGAAAACAGGCAGGTGGGCGGGACGAGACCCGACGGGGGAGCGACTCCCATTCTTCACGTTCCTGAGCCGAACGGCAAGGGGATGGACCACATGATGATCCGCCCCATCCGGCCCTATCACGCACGGTCCCCTCCTGTATGCTCCACCCGCCGTGGTCCGCTGTGATCTGAAAATATCGTGACCCCCTCCCCGTATTCGCATTTCCGTCCCACCGAACCTGCCACGTTACGGAGAAGGGATCGGCTTCACCCGGTGTAGCTCCGTCTGTCAGAGATCGTATGTCTCCACTCGTCAATGTCTATCTGCCCCCTGAAGGGATCCCCCCTCCCGTCCGGGGGACAGGATGGAAGCCATGCAACGAAGATATCGAGTCTGTTTGGCCGTCGTGCTCGTCGCGCTCGTCGCCATACCAGGATTGGCACTGGCAGCAGGTCTCTCCCACGGGTTCGGGCCGAATGCTGCTCCGCCACACCAGGGATGCGAAGAGAAGAACGGAACCCCCGCCTGGGCGGGCAACGAGACTGCCTTCCGAGCGAATGCCTCCAAGATGGTCCCCGGTTGGAGCTGCAACGGTAGTTGCATCGCCAACCAGACCCGCACCAGGGAGGGCCTGAGAATTCGCAACATCACCCACCCGGAAGACCATGTCTGCGGCGGTGAGCAGCTTCGGACCCGCACATGGGATCATGCCCGGTTGAACCCGGGAGTGGTGAACGGTACTCCCCAGCAGTCTGTTCTGCCGGGACGCCATCTCCGCACCCGGACCGGCTGATCGTCCGGTCCCCTGCACCGCAGTCCTTTTTTTCAGGTCATGAAACGGGGAATGCCTCTTCCACCCCCGGGAGGGTGGTCACCGGTCTTTCGTTGCACCGATCTTTTATCGCAATCCAGGATACGGCCTCCGCACAGGCAGGACTGAGCCAGTATCCCTGCTTTTGCCCGATCCCGCGGTTCTCAACGAGTTTCATCTTTTCGAGCCGTTGCAACTGCCGGGTGACGGACGGACCGGAGATGCCGAGGAGGACGGCGAGCTCTCTCCGCGGGATACCGGGTCGCTCACCGATGATGCGGAGCGTCGTGCCGAGACCCTTGGTCCTGTCGAGGTGGATCACGGCACGACGCACCGGTGTGAGGACCGGGTCACGGGGGAAGTAGCGAACCGAGCCGTTCCGCATCTCCTCCAGTATCCTGCCTCCATGGACGAGCAGCGCGAGGTGGTACCGAAGGGTCTCGCGATTGATGCCGGTGATGGTGACGCAGTCGGCGAGAGCGAGGCCCGGTTCCTCCGTGATAACCCGTACGAGCTCCCGGCGTACCGGGTGGTCAAGGAGGTTATTGGGTCGGAGCCGGCGGTATCCGAGATAGAGAAGGAACCGGAGAAACAGGCACGGGTCGGGGATGGTCGCTTCCGTCATCCCGGTCTGGACCGGGAGGGTCAGACCCCTCCGTCCCCGTCCATCCTCTCCCGTGACAGGTCCGTGGGGTTCGAACCCGGTCCTGACGGGGGCGGCAGCGGGAGGGGGGGGCGGGGGCCGCTCCTTACCGGCGTTCCGGGGACCGGGGGGATCACCCCTCCCTCCGCGACCCGTCCCTCCGTTCATCCCCCTCCATCCTCCCCTTTCCGTCGTGGACGGGATGGACGGATACGTCCTAAAGGTCAGTGAGATCCCTGGTCCCCCCTCACCGTCGGAGAGCCGGAGTGCCGGGGATACGACGATACCGGCACGGGTCGCAGGAGCACTGGAACCGGGGGTCGGGTTAACGGGGACGGTTCCCATGGGAGATGGGCCGACCCTCCCCGGGGTTGCAGAGGTCCTGATCGTACCCGCCATGCCCGGGCATGGCGTTGCATTCCGGGCGCGACCGGAACCGTCGGTGATCCGTTGCTGCCGGTCAGCGGAACCCTCAGGAACGGGGGTGGGCACACCTGCATCAGCGACTTCCACGATCAGCCGGGTGGAGGCGGGGGTCGATGGATCCCGGGTCTGCACCCCATCTCCCGTGCACTTCGGGGAGGGGGATACTACAGGGGCCGGAGATGAGACCGTCACCGTCCGCGCCGTTGGAGGTGCCTGGGATCCATGGATCGCCGGTGGTGTCATTGAGGCAACGGTGATTGCCGGAAGGTGCTCTCCACCGGACGTACCGTTTCCCGTGCTCCCCGGTGAGGTCCCACCCGCTCTGCCGGCCCCTGCCCGGTTTTGACCGCCGGAGAGCGCGAGGTCCCCACCCACGAGCGGTACCGGTGTCGGAGTGGTGGTCGGACCTGAGGCAATCCCCTGGAACCTTGATGCGGTCTGCGTACCACTGGACGATGCGGCAGTCCCCCCTCCCCCACTACCATGATCGGTATGACCGGCTCCAGCTCCGGTCGCTTCCGGCGATCGGTTCTGGGACGAGCTCGCCGTGGCGGTGGGCGGTGACCGGCCGTTCCGGATATCGGTGGACTCGTTACGACCGTCCTCTGGCTTTTCTCTGGGGACTCCGGACGTCGGTTCCGGGGTGCGGGAAGAGACCTGTCCATTCGGCGTCTGCACCGGTGTGGAGACCACTGGTTCGATGGTCGGGGACAGACGGGGATTCTCACCCGTCGGACCGGAAGAGACCGGAGTGATCGGCTGTGGCGGGATCGTGGTGGCGATTGTGGCCGGTTCCAGCGGACCTCCTCCGCTGCCCCGTGACATATCCCCCGCATTCCCGGGTGGCGCGGAGGATTGATCGGCCCGATCGGCGACCACGGGGACCACGACGAGAAGGAAAACCACGGAAATGACCACCGTGAGGGAGACGAAGGACCGGGCCGTCATTCTGATCACCGTATCGAGATGGCGACTACTTATCGATTCTCACCGTGACAGCTACCCCGGGGGAACCTCCCCGGCATCCGGTGCCGGGTAAAAACGGCCCGAACCGGGACCGCCGCGAGGTACGGCTCCCGTTACAGGAGCTGTCCTGCAGTCGATCCGGTCAACGGAGGTACCTTCCCCCCTCCCGGTGGTTCTAATCGCACACCTGTTTCCGGCAGGTTACACATTCGGCCGGTCCTGAAGGTCCATGAGGGTCGATACCGTCCCCCTGGCACAGCAACCATGGGGATCATCGCTGGTGCGTCCCGTGAGGGGCCTATGGAACACGACCCGGTGGGAGCGACTGGGAGGAGCAGATAGTGTCCCATACGTCGCGAACCGCCTGAAGGGTCAATAATGCAAGCAGGTCATCGATCCGATCGCACCGGGCGAATGGAGGACAACAGGTGCTGCCGATACCGATCCTGGCGCGTCATTCTTGTCGAACCCAGCGGCGTGGGGGAATGAAGGTTGATTCAACCTGTATCTTCGACCCTCGGCAACGGGTGGTCGGGATGGACCATTCCTATCCACCATCCGGCCCGGAGGAAGACGGACTGGCGCGGGCGAAAGGGAAAAACAGACAGGGATCCTGCCAGAAGACCGTACAGGCGCAGTATTGGTAGAACGCGGGCCTCAGAATACCATGTCCCGACCGTCTTTATACGACCATCACCCGGTCTCTCCGACGCAGTCATGGCGTTCACGGTGCGCTTCCTGCTCCCACTTCATCGACGATCTTCCCATCCCTCAGGAAGATGACCCGGTCGAAGTACTGTCGGTGCCATTCCTCGTGCGAGACCATCATGACGGTCTGGCCCAGCTCGCGGTTCAGACTCCGGATCAGGTCAAGGATCAGGACCGAGTTCTTCGTGTCGAGGTTGGCGCAGGGTTCGTCGGCGAGGAGGAGGGCAGGGCGGTTGACCAGCGCCCGTGCGATCGCCACCCGCTGCTGCTCGCCACCCGACATCTCCCCCGGGAGAAAGTTCATCCGGTCCTTCAGACCGACCCGCTCCAGGATGTCCTGACAGACGAGGTTGCACTCCCTGACCGACATCCCCCGCACCTTCGACGGGAGGTAGACGTTCTCCTGGGCGGTCAGTTCGGGCACCAGCGCATAGTCCTGGAAGACGTATCCCAGCCTGTTCAGGCGAAAGAGGGTCCGTTGCCTCTCCGAGAGCCGCGTGACGTCCACCCCGTCGATCTCCAGAACACCGGCCGTCGGCCGGTCGAGGAGACCGATCATATGGAGCAGTGTTGACTTCCCGCTCCCGCTCGCCCCCATCACCCCAACGAACTCTCCCCGGGGGATGTTGAGGTCGACCCCGTCCAGTGCCCGGACCTCGGAAGCCCCCATCCGGTAGATCCTTGTCAGACCCTCTCCCCGGATCATGTTACCCCCGGATCGCATCCAGGATCTCCTCCCGCGTCGTCAACCATGAAGGGAGATACCCGGCGAGCACCGAGACGATGTACAGGCTGAGCACCGACTGGGCGATCAGGCCCGTCTCCAGAGCCGGCTGCACCGGGCCACCCGGGAAGATCAGCGGGTTCACGGCAAGATACTGCAGCACCGCAATGAGCAGCATCCCGCCGGCGAGCGTGCCACAGGTGCAGATGAAGAGCGCCTGGAGGATGTACGACTTGATGATGAGCGAGCGGTCGATCCCGATCGCCCTCAGAATCCCGATCTGCCGGCGCCGGTAGACGATACTGATGAAGATCACGATGAAGATGACCACGACCGCGATGATCAGGCTCACCAGGGTGCTGATCACATTGATGATACCGAACGATCCCACGATGGATGCCAGGAATTCTGCGGACTTGTCCTGCCAGGTCCAGATCTTCTCCTGCACGCCGTACTGCATCAGGGTGAGACGCATCTCGGCATCCTTCCCGGTCGTCTCCGTTCGCACCAGGATGGTGTTCGCCGGATCGGCCTCACCGAGCACGCGGGCCATGTCCCGACGGTGCAGAAAGACCGCGTTATCGACGCTGGACGTCCCCGCCTTCAGGATCCCCTTCACGCGGAACGCCTGCGTGAACCCGTTCGGGAAGGTGATCTCGATGGTCTTCCCCACCACGACGCCCCCGAGCGTGGGGGTGCTGTCCCCCTCCGGATCGTCGCTCCCGGCGAGTGTCTCCCCGACGAGGGCCTCGCCCGTATCGGACGGGCTGAGGTAATCGCCGCTCTGGACGCTGGCAAAGATACGCATCACCTCCTGCTCGCGCGCCGGATCGATCCCGATAACGAGCGGCGAGGTGGACCGGCCCCTGAACACCACCGTCGCTCCCGTCGAGTACCGCGGAGTCGACGCAACGACGCCTGGGATCCCGTTGATCTTCTGGACCAGCTGGCTCGGGTTCTCAATCCTGAGTTCGCCTGGCCTGGGTTCGACGATCAGGTTGCCGTAGCTGTAGTCGATCGTCCTCTGGTTGAAGAGGACCACCACCCCGGCGATGATGGACGGAAGAAAGACGAGGTTGACGAAGACCATCGCGAGGATCATGATCGTCAGGAACAGCGTGCCCTTGTTCCCCCGGGCGATCAGCCGGGCGGTGAGGTACAGCGCGACCTGCTCTTCCTCAAGCATCGGATGGGACCTTTCGCTTCATCCTGAAGTACCAGAACGCACCGGCGGCAACGAACAGGATGCACAGCACGATGAGAACGAGCCCGTTGGAACCTCCGGAGAGCACGGTGAGGCGGAGCGTGTCCTCGTGTGTGTGGACGCCGTAGTCATCTTCGTACTGCACGGTCAGGTTATAGGTGTAGGTACCGGGATCTCCGGCCAGGAGGGTGTAGACGGCAGGGGCATCGTTGTTCGGTTCGATCCTCCCGACGAACGCCTCGGTGCTCCCTGCGAACGGGAGGTCGATGCTCGCCTTCACGGAGTTGGCCGTGTCTGTCCCGCTGTTCTCGATCCGGACCACGAGCGAGAGCGGGTCACCGGGTCGTATCCGTGCGGGCTCGGTCGAGAGGGAGGCGATCCCGAGATCGGCCCTTCCCTTCATCCGGATGCCGAGTGTCTCGGACTGGGAGGTGACCGTACCGTCGGCGTTCGCATAGGAGACCGTGAGCAGGAGCGGATTGAGACCGAGAGATGCCTGCCTGTCGGTGGAGAAGACCATCTTCAGGGTCGCGTTCTGGGACCGGAGCAGGGTTCCGAGATGGTACGTCCCCGGTGTCTTCGGTACGATCGACCGGGACGAGGAGTTGACCGTGACCGTGACCTGGTCGGCCCGGGAGAGACCGTCGTTCCTGATCTCCACCGACACCGGGACATCCTCACCGGGATTGACACCGTCGGGCAGGATCTTGGTCACCGTGAGACCCGGTCGCCTGAGCAGGGCGATCTGGGTGTTGACGTTCACCGGGATCGGCTTGCGGATACTCCGTCCATCCGTCACATCGATCCAGAGGATGGGAAAATAGATTCCGTCATTGGGTGGTGCGCGAACGAGAAAGGTGACCGGAACGGACTCCCCGGGGCCGATCGCCCCGATGCGCCGGTTCTCCCCGGAGATCACCTCGACCCCGTCGCCACCGAGCCGGACGTTCTCGATCTCGACGGCGATATCGGTGCTCCTCGTGCTTTCAAGGGAACCTCCGGAACCCACCTGGTTCTCCTTCCTGATCAGGCTCGCCGTGGAGGCGGTGTTCCGGATGGTCGCCGTTATCGTCCCGAGGTCACCCGGTTGAAGGACGGCGGGGGTGATGGAGTAATCCGCCACGATCACCGAAGAGTCCGCTGCTGTTGCCTGCACCGGCATGAAGAACACGAGGATGAGGCAGGACAGAGCAATCGTCGGAAGGGAAAAGAAGGCATCCCTGTGCATCGTAAACATCTCTGAATCCGTTCTGCTACTTATACATTGAGATGCAAGCAGGGAACGGGTACGCACCTCCGGATGTGAGGTGGTGGAGTTCGCTGTAGGGAGAAATACGAACTGATGTCGCTTTTTTTTGCACGACCAGAACCAGCATCAGAGATCTGCATCCCGGGTGATCTGTTGCCGGAACCCGGTCCCGAAGTATCGACCCTCACCTCGGTACCTGCTCCGCTCCTTTTTCTATATACATGCAAACGCGAGAGATGATTCTCCCCCGCACTCTCCTATACCCGGGGATCCTCGACGACCGGGCACCCGGGAGACCGGACGATCAGACGATCATGAGGCGGATCGATGGGACCGCGAAGACGGAGGGATTGGAATCCCACGGGATACCAGGACTCTTCCCCGGATCGATCACTGGAGGGGGACGGATACGCACCGGATGCCGTTATACCCGGTTTCCTTCTTCGTCAGGCGGTACCTCTTCGAACTCCTCGATCGCGAGCGTGTACATCCAGTCCATCAGGTGGGGGCATTCCTCGACCACACACTCCAGCTCACAGGCGATACAGGGGATCAGTTCCGTGCCGGCGAGGAGCAGGTTCGGGTCCGGCGGCAACTGAACCGCCCGGATCACGAAGGTCTTGATTCCGTCCCGCCGGTATTCGATCCGCTCGACACGCCCGTCGTCGAGGAGTTTTCTGACGAGACGCGAACACTTGCGGCTATCGACCCCGAGCTCCTTCCAGAGCTCGCTCTGGAGCACCCCTTTCGGGTGGGAGCGGATCACCTCGAGCGCGTCCTCCTCGGTCTCCGCCGTCATGGATTCAGGCCATCGGGGCGATGGTGAGAATGTTGTTACCCCGGATCACAACGGTGCCGAGGTTTCTGCGTGCACCGCGGTTCAGTTCCACGGTCTCGTCCATGTGGATGTTGAGGTATTCGTCCACGGCCACGAGACGACCCTGGAGCTGGCGTCCCTCATCCTTGATCTCGACGACCACCCGCGAGTCCACGAGTGAGAAGACCTTTTTAATGGGCAAGACGATCCCGTTCACCATTCTGTAGCGTTATCGAAGGGATCACAAATATACATTTCCCCGACCCCTTCCATACCCATCCGACAGAGTCCTCCACGGGCGATGTTATTACTATTCGGGCCTGAGTACTATGCGCCCGCCGGTACGGAGGGATCCCGGTCGAACCGAACCAGCAGCAATCGGAATCATGATGGCGGAAGAGCCGCAGCAGCAGGAATCTATTGGATTCAACGAGCACGCCCCTCCCCGGGTTGGCGAAGGGGACGCGTTAGACGAGGGACCGACCGTACCGGTGCACGCACCGCTTCCCCGCCGGTCACCTGATCTGAGGGTGCTCGCCGTCGTCGGTATCGCACTGCTCGTCTGTGCGGCGATGGCGCTGGCACTCTTCCTGCACGACGGGTCCAGGGATGGGGAATCGACCTTGGCGAACAGCACCACCCCAACGCCGACCACCGGGTACCCCCTGAATGCGATCCTCGTCTCGGCAGCAGACAGTACCGATCCCGCCCGACAGTCTGCACGGTTCGTCTGCGACGGCACCGATGACCAGGTTGAGATCCAGCAGGCCCTCTCGATGGCGGGAGCGGATGGCGGGACCGTCGTCCTCCTCGACGGCACCTTCCACTGTACCGATCGGCTCAACCCGCCCGGCGGCGTCACCCTGCAGGGGCTCGATCCCCGGAGGACCACGCTCGATGTCCAGGGATACTACAAGCCGATCGAACTGCTCAGGGATGGTGTCACGCTCAGGGACTTCCGGATCACGGGGCGCGGCTTCATCCTGGTCCGGGCGAGCCACATCAAGGTGGAGGGGATCACGATCACGACCATGCAGTCGGGGAGGGTGGAGGCGAACGGCGCCTTCTTCGTCTTTGCCAAGGATTCGGTGCTCGAGGATATCGAGTTCCGGAACTGCACGGCGGTCGACTGCGGTATTCACGGGTTCAACGTGAACGGCCAGGGTTCGCCAAAAGAGACGCGCGATCTCCGCTTCATCGACTGCACCGCGCTCCGGTGCGGAAACGGGGACTCAAGGGCTGTCTGGGCGACGGGTTTCGACCTCCACGAGACCAACGACCTGTACGGCCTCACCGTCCTCCGGTGCCGGGCCGAGGACAACTGGGAGTCCGGGTTCCACTTCGAACCCGGGGGGCACGTGACACCGAAGACCATCGCACAGGATATCCGGATGGAGGACTGTGTCAGCATCGGAAACGGGCAGAGAAACATAAAACCCTATCCGTACTCCGATACCTTCTCCTCGGGGTATTATGTCCACAACAACGCCGTCATCGTGAACTGCACCTCGGAGAGGAACAAGAACGCCGGGTTCTTCGTTCATGGCGGCAGGAACGTGACCTTTGACCGGTGCACCGATACCGGTTCGACCTACGGGTTCAAGATTGTGAAGGACTCCCGGGGCGTCACACTCACTGACTGCGCGACGAACGACAACCTGGAGTGGGGGCTCTGGGCCGCATGGGCCGATCGCCTGGTCCTCTCCGGGTTCACGCAGAGAAACGTCTCCGGAAAGGATGGGTACCAGTCCATCCTCGGGTGGTACTACGGGAACCCCGACTACGAGAAGCCGGTCAGAAACTCCCATTTCGAGATCGCTGCTGATGGTTCACTCCCGATCCTGAACGAGTCCGGTACCAACAACCGCTATAACCTCACCCGGCTCTGAACCAGACGGGGGTCCCGGCCCTCGTTCGCCGGCTCCTTGAATGAGATCCGCCTTTTCTGGTACTCATTCCCGTTGTCATCCATCTTTTACCGGTCCGAAGACGAGACAGACAACCCATACCGTTGTGGGTGCCGTTTTAAGCGCCGGTGAGGATCGACCAGATGTTCGCCGCCCCCTGCGATATCAGGACTGTCGGATCGATCCCGAGCGCCGGGAAGAGGAGGGCGAAGTAGGCGACCGTTCCGAGTGTCGAACCGACATTCGCAAGCGCCGCGACGAAGACAACGCGGAAGAGCGGGTTTTTACGGAGATCTGAGAGATCGGACGCCTCGAGGAGGCGTTTGAGGTCACCCTTGCGAGGCCTGCGGATCTTCGCCTCCACGATCGCGGAGAACCAGCCCGCCGCGATCAGGGGGTGGATCGCGGTCAGCCAGGAGACCGCAAAACCGGTCAGGGCCGAGAGTGGATGACCACCGGCGACCAGGGTGAAGACAGCGGTCAGCACACCGTGGAGCAGTACCCAGTAGAGGAGGGCCCAGACGAGGAGATCCACACCCACGCCGGAGAACGCGATCAGCACCAGGATTCCGATAAAGATGGCAGTGACCGCCACCTCGATCACGCGGAGCCACGGGAAGGGCTTCACGGTCCGCACGAGATCCTCGATCGGGGGTAGCGCCGAGGGATCCTCGATGTAGCGGCGGATGCCCGCCACGTGCCCGGCGCCGACGACGGCGAGCACCCGTTCGTTGGTCCTCACAAGCCCGAGGATCTGATGTGCGAGATATGCGTCGCGCTCTTCGATCAGGGCCCTGGCCCCGTTCGGCGCGAAACGTCTGAACTCCTCGAGAGCCGCGTCGATCACGTCCTGCTGCTTGAGCGACTCGATGTCGATCTCACCGCCTCCACCTCGACCGATCTGGAAGACGGAGAAGAGGAGGGCACCCCCCATCCGGAGCTTTTCGAGGAGGGTCATCGACGACCAGAACCGCTGGAGCGTGACACGAATGTCACGGTCGACGAGGGCGATGCGAATCCCGCGTTCCTCCGCCGCTTCGCAGGCCGCTTTCATCTCTGCGCCCGGTTCCACCCCGACATCCATACCGATCTGTCGCTGGACGTACCCGAGGGCCCACTGCACCAGGAGCTGGGTGAAGTTCCCGCTCTTCAACAGCTCCCCGATCTCGGGCTCCTCGGCACCGTATTTCAGGGTCTGGTACCGGGGAGGATCCAGTTCGACGGCGACGATGTCGGGGTCGAACGAGACGATCTCGCGACGCACCTCGTCCACGGATTCGGACGAGACGTGTGCCGTTCCCACGAGCCTGATCTCACTCATAGACGGTATACACCCCTGCTGTCGATCAGGACGTCTTCGCCCGGGCGGAGTTCCGTCGATGCGAGACGCTCCCGGATCGCCCGGGCGTCCTCCTCCTCCGCTCCCCGGCGCAGGATCAGATCAGACGCGATCGCGAGGGCCTCTACGTCGTCGAGCGGACCACCGATTCCGGGGCATTCCGAGACGATGAGCCGATCACCATCCAGCATGAACGGGTATGTCCTGCACAGATGCGGGCGGTCTTCGTAGACCGAACAACCGCCGACTTCGTCGTAGAACCGGCACGCACCCTCTCCCGTGCGGCGGAGTGCCCACCCGAGACGGCAACGGGCCCCACGGAACTCCACCACGTCGGGGTACGGTTCGGCCACCTCCTCGAGCGGGAGCCCGAGTCTGCGGGTGAGACGCTCCACCTCCTCCCGGCCCAGGAGGACCAGCGAGCCATCGGTCCCCGTCCCACGACAGCAGTCCCCGCAACGGGAGCACCGGAAACCGATGGCGAGCACCCTGTCCGCGAGAGCGCGGAGCGGCGTCGTTTCCACTACTCAGGCCTCTTTTCGGCAGATCCGGTCGAAGTTCAGGTAGACCCGCTGCCCGTCGACCGTATGACTCACCTCGGGGTGCCACTGGATACCGAAGATCGGCCGGTCCCGGTGGGCGATCGCCTCCGCCGGGCAGATACCGGAGACAGCGAGGAGATCGAACCCGGAGGGGACGACAGAGACCTCGTCCTGGTGCGATGCCCAGACCCGGATCTGCCCGGGGTAGCCTGCGAGAATCCTGTCGTGATCGTGTATATCCACGTCGACCGCGCCGTACCCTCCCATCCTGCCGGGTGAGACGACTCCACCGAAACGTCGGGCGATCACGTGAAGGCCGAGACAGATGCCGAGGACCGGGAGATCCAGATCCAGGTACTCGGCGCAGCAACCCGTCCGTTCGATTGCGGGCCCTCCGCCGAGGATCACCCCGCGGCATCCCCCGGCGACCTCCTCGGGCGGCGTTGTGTTCGGGACCATTCTGGCCTCGATCCCGAGATCCCGGAGCATCCGGAGGATCAGATGGTTGAACTGCCCGAAGTTGTTGACCACGAAGATGGGTCGCATTGCGGAGCTGGTTCGCGCTGCACGATGATAGCCTTTTCAGCTGTAGCTCCTGACCGTCGCCAGTACGTGGGCCCTGATCTCATCGGGGGAATGCCCGAGGAGCAGGGCGAGGGCGAGGGCACCTCCCGCGCCCATCCCCTCCTTCACCTCACCGATGCAGTACCGTGCCAGACCGGCATGCCCGAGGTCGCCGAATCCCGGGTCGACGTAGAGGGGCCGGACCCCGATCAGGCCGGCGATCTCGGCAAAGTTGGCAGTGGGGTCGTCGCGGACGTAGGTCGTCGTCACCAGGGAGGGGGGTGCGTCTCCGAGGGCCCGGAGCACCGCTGCAACGGCGAGATACTGGGTCCCGCCGGCGAGCAGGAGGGTCCCCTGATAGGACTGGGCGATCCCGACGGCGACCGGCATCATGGGATCCCCCGTTTCGCGCAGGACGGCGACCGGGTCGAGCAGTCCGGGGGTGCCCATCCGTTCCAGGACGGTCCGGACAACCTCCTCTTTCCGGCCCGTCGGGTTCACGACGAAGCTGCTCGAGACCCGGGCCGGATAACCCAGCGCACGCAGGACGCAGAGCGCGGTCGTCGTCCCACCGGGGACGCATTCGCCGAGGACGAGGAGGTCCGAGATCCCCGAGAGGAACCGGCCGATCATCCGCCCTCCCTCGATCAGCCGGGCGGCGTCGGGGACCGCCGTCCCGAGACGGGGGTCCCCCCCCGGTGAGGCATGAAGGTCGATGCAGGGGACGGCGGGCGGTTCGGCAAGGCCCGCGTCGATCAGGAGGGGGACCTGTCCCGCCAGCTGGGTCGCCGCGCGCGTGATGGAGGCGGGTGTCGGGCAACCCGTCGGGGTGTCGGGGCGGGCGGGCCGGCTCCAGATTGTCCCGCTGGTCACCAGCTCCGCGTCCAGGTTCGGCGTGAGAAGCGTCTTCTCGGGGGAGGGGCCCGCCCCCGAGATCCCCGGGACGGTCGAGAGGAGCGTGTTCGCAAGGATCGCCGCAAAGAGCGGGCGACTGCAGCGGATCGACGGCGTCTCCGAGAGGAACGGCATGGGATCTCTATTTTTCCGCTACCGCGTTAAACGATCCGGTACCATGTTCGAGATCGAGGAACGGCTGGCCAGGAAGGGAATCACCAGGGAGGCACTCGTCGAGGCAGGGATGGCGCTCTACGTCCCGCACGGCCTCTCTTCGGCGAAGGCGGCGGAACGGCTTGATTCGCTCCTCGCGCGACACCTTCGTGACCCGAACGTCGCCGCCCTGCTGATCGGTGCCGTCCTCCTCGAGGAGGAGCTGGTGGAACGTCGGAAAGGATCCGAGCTCGGGAACGACCCGGTCTTCCTCCTCGCCGACGAGATCATCGGGATGGCGATCGCCGAGGTGATCGCAGGGACGTACGCCCGTTTCGAGTTCACGCGGTATGATCAGAAGAAGCCGGGAATCCTGGGGACTCTCGGGCCGTTCCTGGACGACGCGGTCGCTGGCCTGATCGCCGGCTGCACCTCGCGGCTGTACAGTGAGCAGGTCGAGGGATGATCCGGTCGATCCTCGCGCTCCTCCAGTTCTGCACGGTCCTGCCTCTCGGCCGATCGGTGGACTTCGACCAATTCGCCCGCCGTTCGTACCTCTATCCGCTCTCCGGGTATGTCGTCGGGGGCCTCGCCGGGCTGGTCGTCCTCGCCGTTCCGGACCGCGCGATCGGCTCCGCACTCGGGATCGGAGGGATCCTCTTTCTGACCGGCGCCCACCACCTCGACGGACTGCTCGACCTCGGGGATGGCCTGATGGCACACGGGGGGACCGGAGAACGGGTCCGGGCACTCCTCGACCGCCAGGTGGGAACCGGCGCACTCGCGCTCGGCATGACCACCCTCCTCATCGCGTACTCCGGCCTCATCTCCGTTGCACACCCGTTCTTTGCCCTCGTCGCAGCGGAGGTACTCGGGCGATACTCGATGGCCCTCCTGACGATCTTCGGCCGGCCCTTTCACGAGGGCATCCACGGATACCTGCACGAACGCGCGCGACCCTGGTTCGTCCTCCCCGCGTCGCTCCTCTGCCTCCCGCTCGTTCTCCTCACGCCCGAACCCATGTCTCTCCTCGCAGGCGCAGCATCGGGTATCGTCACCGCCCTCCTGGTGCTCGGCACCGGGTACCGCCTCTTCGGAGGTATCAACGGAGACCTGGTCGGTGCGTCCCACGAGATGACCAGGGCGGTCGTTCTCTGCGTGCTGGCTCTCGTCTCCTGACCAGTTCGAAACGAAGCGAATGGTTTAGTAGTGAGGCGCCTCACCAGATCCCACATGGAGCCGATGCACAGGAGCGTCCATGCCCGGGGTGGGGTGATCACTCAGGCGAACCCTGAACGGGTTACGGTTCGGACCCGCCTTCCGGCCGGTATCCTGACCCTCGACCAGCTCCGCGGGCTTGGCGAGATCGCCGAACGGTTCGGAGCCGACCATGTCCACCTGACGACGCGACAGACGGTCGAGATCCCGCACCTTGACCCGGATCGGATCGAGGAACTCGCACGGGATCTCGAGGCGAACGGGACCCCGGTCGGTGCCGAGCGGCACGAGGTGGTGAACATCGTCGCCTGCCCCGGTACTGATCGGTGCAAATACGCGAATGTCGAGACGATCGGCCTTGCACAGGAGCTCGACCGACGCTTCTTCGGCAGGG
Organism: Methanobacteriota archaeon; assembly: GCA_029547145.1. Taxonomy (GTDB): domain Archaea; phylum Halobacteriota; class Methanomicrobia; order Methanomicrobiales; family Methanospirillaceae; genus UBA288. Next base: position 143,667 of record JAKPPV010000024.1, on the reverse strand, counting down.
ACCTTCCGGTGAAGGTCCGGATAACGGTCGCAGGCTGTCCGAACTGCTGCAACAATGCGCTCCTCAACGAGATCGGGATCATCGGACGGATCAGGCCGATCCGAACCCCCGGGCTCTGCACCGGGTGCGGCACCTGCGTCCAGTACTGCCGGGAACAGGCGGTCACGATCCGGAACGGTGTCTGCCGCCTGGACGAGGACAGGTGCTCACTCTGCGGCATGTGCATCCACTCCTGCCCGTTCAGCCTGATCCGGGCAGAGGACCGGCACTACCTGGTGCTGGTGGGCGGAATGAGCGGGCGACACCCCACGCCCGGTCGCGAACTGATCCGGGTCGACTCCCCCGAGACGGTGGTCGCGGTCGTCGACCGGGTCGTCTACTGGGTCTACCGCCAGGCCCGGGCGAACCGGTTGCTCGGCGAGCAGCTCGATGAACTCGATTTCAACCGGTTCAGGGAGACGATCCAGAAAGAGTTTGGAGACGGGGGACTTCAGGAACCATAACGGGGTCGATACCCCTCGCCCTCGTCGTCATCGCACTCGATGGCGCTCCCGTCGCGGACGTAGGTGTTGAACATCATCGCCGCCTGCATCAGGTTCTCATCCGGTGCGAGCCCGCGGCGGATCTCGTTCACCGCCCGTCCCTGTGGTGCGGGGATCAGGCGGCGTCCCACCCGGATACCGGTGCAGTGCCGGCAGTACGCGCAGTACCGGTGGACCGAACGCTCCGTGCCGGCGCAGTCAACAAAGGCCTTGTCGCTGCCTGATTCCTTCTTCATCGGCAGGGTTTTCATGATTGAACAGTATTGGCCCCGGAACGGATAATATTCTGTTGCTCGATTTGCATTTCGTGGCAGATTCGCTGGAAGAACCCATTGGACAGATTTTATATAGGTGCATCTCGAATATGTAATACTCGCGTCGACCGGACAGGATGCTGTACCGTCCGTTCACGATTGGAGCACATATCTATGGCAGCTGACAAGCCTCACATGAATCTGGCCGTCATCGGCCACATCGACCACGGAAAGTCGACAACGGTCGGACGGCTGATGTTCGAGACCGGTGCGGTCCCGCCCCACATCATCGAGAACTACCGCAAGGAAGCGGAGGCAAAGGGCAAGGCCTCGTTCGAGTTCGCGTGGGTCATGGACAGCCTCAAGGAGGAGCGCGAGCGCGGTATCACGATCGACATCGCGCACAAGCGCTTCGACACCGCGAAGTACTACTTCACGGTCGTGGACTGTCCCGGACACCGCGATTTCGTGAAGAACATGATCACCGGTGCCTCGCAGGCCGACGCGGCCGTACTGGTCGTCGCCGCGCCTGACGGTGTCATGGACCAGACCAAGGAGCACGTCTTCCTCTCGAGAACTCTCGGGATCAACCAGCTGATCGTGGCCATCAACAAGATGGACGCCGTCAACTACGACCAGAAGAGGTTCGAGGAGGTCAAGAAGGAACTCTCGAACCTGCTCCAGATGGTCGGGTTCAAGCCCGCGGAGACCCTCTTCATCCCGATGTCCGCGATCAAGGGCGTCAACATCTCGAAGAAGGCAACCGAGACCCCCTGGTATACCGGCCCCTCGCTTCTCGAGGCCCTCGACACGCTCAAGGAGCCCGAGAAACCTGTTGACAAGCCGCTCCGCGTTCCTATCCAGGACGTCTACTCGATCTCGGGCATCGGTACGGTCCCGGTGGGCCGCGTCGAGACGGGCATCATGAAGAAGGGGATGAAGGTCTCGTTCATGCCTGCGAACAAGGATGGCGAGGTCAAGTCCATCGAGATGCACCACGAGGAGCAGCCCCAGGCCCTTCCGGGCGACAACATCGGCTTCAACGTCCGGGGCATCGGCAAGAACGACATCCGTCGCGGTGATGTCTGCGGGCCCGCCGACGCGCCACCCACCGTCGCCGAGCAGTTCACCGCGCAGATCGTCGTCCTGCAGCACCCCTCGGCGATCACGGCCGGTTACACCCCGGTCTTTCACTGTCACACTGCCCAGATCGCGTGCACCTTCCTCGAGCTGAAGAAGAAGCTCGACCCGCGCACGGGTCAGACCAAGGAGGAGAACCCCACCTTCCTGAAGGCGGGTGATGCAGCGATCGTCGAGATCCTCCCCTCCCGCCCGCTCGTGATCGAGAACATCAAGGAGATCCCGCAGCTCGGCCGCTTTGCCATCCGGGACATGGGTTCGACGATCGCCGCCGGCATGTGCATCGGTATCAAGCCCAAGCAGATCATCAGATAATATTTTTTTGGTGAATAAAAAATGCAGAAGGCACGCATTCGTCTGACAGGCACCGATTATGCAAAGGTTGAACTGGTCTGCGACCGGATCCGCGAGATCGCGGAGCGCACGGGCGTGAATCTTGCAGGACCGATCCCGCTTCCCACGAAGCGACTGGTGATCCCGATCCGGAAGAGCCCCGACGGCGAGGGGACTGCGACCTGGGACCGCTGGCAGATGCGCGTCCACAAGCGCCTGATCGACATCGACGCCGACGAGCGCGCACTTCGGCAGTTGATGCGCATCCAGGTGCCGAAGGATATCGGCATCGAGATCGTCCTGGAGAACTGAGAGGTGCGGCGTGCCTGCCGCTGAGGTCGTAACGACCATCAGGAGATATCTCTCTTTTGACGCGACATTCCTTCTCCTGATCCTTGCAACGGCGTTCACCAGGTTCTACCGGCTGAACCTGAAACTCTTCCACCATGACGAGGCGATCCACGCCTGGTTCAGTTACGAGCTCCTGACAAAGGGGACCTACACCTACGACCCGATGTACCACGGGCCGATCCTCTACTACATCACGGCGGGGATGTTCCGGCTCTTCGGAGATTCCGACCTGGTGGGACGCCTGGTGCCGGCCCTTCTCGGCGTGCTGATCGTCGTCCTCGTCTACTTCATCTACCGTATCGGGTACCTCGACCAGCGGCAGTCCCTTGTGGCCGGACTGCTGATCATGATCTCGCCCGACATGGTCTACTTCTCCCGATTCCTTCGCCACGACATCTTCATGCTCTTCTTTACGCTCCTGCTCGTCGTCGCTCTCCTCTACTATCTCGAGAGAAGGCAGCTTCGTTTCGCTGCGCTCGCCGCGGTGGCGGCGGGACTCGCGCTCTCGTGCAAGGAGGAGATGCCCCTGATCCTGATTATCTTCGGGGCCTATATCCTGTACCTCGTGATACGGAGACGACTGCCGCTCCCCGAGACGAAGATCTGGGTCCGCGACCTCGCGATCTCGGTCGTGATCATCGGCGGGGTGATGGCGGTGCTCTACTCGTTCTTCGGGATGCACCTGGAGACGCTCTGGACGGGGCCGTTCGAGGCGATCAACCACTGGCTCGCGATGCACGGGCAGCAGCGCCTGGGTGGCCCGCCCTACTTCTACGTCCTCCTCTTCGGGCTCTACGAGGTCCCGATCGTGATCCTCGCCGGAGCGTCCGTCGTATCGTACGCGGTGGTTCAGCTGAGGCGAAGGGCGAAGGCCCGCATCGAATCGATCTCCGCCGAGATCGACGGGCTCGCCGGAGTGCAAACGGTCTCCCCGACCGGGCGGTCCTTCGACCGCAGGGACGAGTTCTTCAAGTTCTGTCTGGTCTGGATGGCGGGCACCATGGTGATGTACGGGTACATCGGGGAGAAGGTACCCTGGCTGATCGTCCAGCAGCTTCTCCCGATGTGTTTCGTCGCCAGCTGGTGCCTGAGAGAGAAGAAGCCCGACGAGCGACTGATCAGACACGATGCATGGAAGACCGTCACGGTGCTGTTCCTCATCGTCAGTCTCTTCGTGCCCGTCTACGGATTCGGCCTCGGATATACCACCTACCACGTACAGTTCGACAGGAAGGATATCTCGGAGCCGATCGTGCAGGTCCAGAACAGCGAGGACCTCCGGGGCGTCTTCCGTGACATGAACGCCGCCGGAAAGGTCGTGGTGGCGTCCCAGAATTACTGGCCGCTTCCGTGGTATTACCGCGGCGATCGGTGGAACAAGATTCAGTTCTACGGAAACCGGATCGACGAGAACGCGGTCCTCGCCTCGGATCCGGACGTCGTCCTCACCGATTCGGGTCAGTCCTATCCGTCCCTGCCCGGGTACGAGAAGCGGACCGTGAAGCTGAACTACTGGTTCAGCTGGTACGACAACCAGAACCGGGTGGTGGATTACTACTTCAACCGCGACGGGAAGCTGGGGTCGATGAACCTGGACGTCTTCACGAAGATCCGCCCGCTTGATCAGATACCTGCGGGCGATCTCGTCGAATAAATTCTTTTTACCTCAATTCATTAATAATCGGAGCGCCAAAAAATTCGTCATGACGGCAGATCCCGTCAATTTCATCCTGCTCTCGCTCTCGTCGCTCCTGGTGCTCGTCAACCCGCTCGGGGCGACCATGATCTTCGTCTCCATGACTTCCGGGTATGCCCCGGCGGAGAAACAAAAGGTCGCCCGGGAGGCGAGCTGGTACGCGGTGATCGTCCTGATCGCCTTCGCTCTTCTCGGTGGGGGCATCCTGCTGCTCTTCGGGATCTCGCTGGCGGCGTTCCGGATCGGTGGCGGGATCCTCCTGTTCGCGATCGGCATGGAGATGGTCTACGCCAGGATATCACGGTCGAAGATGACGGCAACCGAGAAGTACGAGGGGGATGACGACGTCTCGATCATGCCGATCGCGATCCCGATGATCGCCGGCCCGGGAGCGATCACCACCGTGATCGTCCTGATGGACGAAGCGGCGGAACTCGGACTCTGGGCATACGGCGTCGTCCTCCTCTCGATTGTGGTCACCTCAGGCATCACGCACCTGATGATGGCCAACTCCGACAGGATCGTCAGTCGCATCGGCCAGCGGGAGTTCCGGGCGATAAACCGGCTGATGGGCATCCTGTTGATCGCGATCGCGGTGGAGTTCGTGATCGACGGGCTGAAAGTCGCATTTCCACTCCTGGCGGGGCGCTCCTGATGGACTGGAACTCCACCTCCATCGGTGTGGTCCTGCTATCGGGAAGCCTCGTGCTGGTCGGGCTTGGCATTGCCGCCCGTCTCGCCGGGTTCAGCCTGCCCGGTGAGCGGCTGCTGATCATGACCGTGCTGGTACTCGTCGTGATCGGCGCGATCGTCCTGATCGCCGCCGACTACCTCCGTGAGAGAGGGGAACGATGAACATGCGTATCGCCCTCGCCCAGGTACTCCCGGTCTGGGCGAATCCGGCCGAAAACCTGGTCCGCGTCGATCGGTATGCTGCAGACGCCGCCGACGCCGGAGCAGCGCTCGTCATCTTCCCGGAACAGGTGCTCTTCGGGTGGGATCCGTCATCGACGGCGGGGGCGGAGGACCTCGCCGGGAACCTCGTCCGCGCGTTGGCGAGGTGTGCGCGCGACCACCGGATCGGACTGGTCGGTTCGATCCGGGAACGGGTGGAGGGGGGCACCAGGAACACCGTGGTCGCGTTCGACGCCATGGGTCGGACCGTTGCCGTCTACGCGAAGCGGCACCTCTTCTCTAGTGCCCTGGAGGACCGGGTCTACCTGCCGGGGGACACCCCTGCAGTCTTCGACTGCGAAGGGTTCCTCTTCGGACTCGCCATCTGCTACGACCTGCGATTTCCCGCGGACTTCGCCGGATACCGGGCGATGGGGGCGGACGGAGTCCTTGTCACCGCTGCCTGGCCGGAGGAGCGGCTCCATCACTGGTCTCTCTTTCTCCGGGCCCGGGCCCTGGACAACCGCCTGTATGTGGCCGGTGTCTCGTACGCCCGCGGCAGGACACCGATCGGGGCCTACGCGGGAGCATCCGGGGTCGCTGACCCCGACGGGGAGTTCTGTGCTCTGGCAGGAACAGAGGAGAGTCTGCTCCTTGCGGACCTCGATCGCCAGCGGATCGAATCCGCACGACAGGGACCCGATCCCGCCCGCTGGACACCGGAGGGATGAGGAGGGTGCGCGGGGATCAGCATGTCCTGATCACGCTCTTCTCCGGCGGTCTGCTCCTTGCCCCGCACCTCGGATCCATCGCACCGGGGGAGGCGGCAGTCCTCCTCTTCGGTCTCTTTGTCGGCTCGCTCGCCCCAGACGCAGATGCGACTGATGCTGCCATCTTCCATACGCAGATCCGGAGTCTTTCAGGGACATCCCGCAGAATTGTCAATGGTGCGGCGAAGGTTCTTCCCCTCTTTGGGTACCTGATCCGATACGGTGAGTACTACCCGGCGGCAGGGCTCTGCTGGCTCCTCTCGGGAGGACGGCTCCGGGCCGGGCATCGCGGGATCCTCCACTCCCTGCTTGGTATCCTGCTGATCACGGTGCTCTCCGGTGTCTACCTGATCGTCGTCCTCTTCCTGATCGGACGGACGCCCGATCACCTGCTCGCCTGCGCCCTTGCCGGTTTTGCAGTGGGGGCATTTCTCCACCTCGCCGAGGACTCCTGCACGCCTGCCGGGATCGCCTGGTTCTATCCGGTGAGCCGCTGGCGGATGCGGGGCCGGCTCCGCGCCGGGGGACGGGGAGACCACCGCCCACGGCTCTTCGCCACCGCGCTCGGGTGCTCCATGTGGGGCTGCCTCCTGCTGCAGCACCGGCTCGGGGCCCCGACGGAGACGATGGTTCATCTCTCGGTCTTCCTCTTCTGTCTTCTCTGGACCTTCTTTTACTTCGCGACGAGGTCGTAGCGCCGATGCACTCATCCCTGTTGACCACGTATACTGTTGCAGCATGTACCGCCTCGTCTGCGTCCACTGCGCCGCGACCTATCCGGCCGATCAGATCATCTACACCTGCAGCCGTTGCGGGCACCTGCTCGCCGTCGAGTACCCCCTCGAGGAGATCACCGTCGACCGTTCCCGCTGGCACCGGCGGCCGATCTCGGTCTGGCGGTACCGCGAGCTGCTCCCCGTGAAGGGTGAGCCCGTCACGCTCCAGGAGGGGGGTACACCCCTCTACCATCTGAAACGCCTGGGTGCGGAGATGGGGCTGTCGCACCTCTACGCCAAGCACGAGGGGATGAACCCGTCCGGTTCGTTCAAGGACCGGGGGATGACGGTGGGCGTCTCGATGGCCCTCGAACTCGGGATGACGCAGGTGGCCTGCGCCTCCACTGGGAACACCTCTGCGAGCCTCGCCCAGTACGCCGCCAAGGCCGGTATCCCCGCGGTGGTCCTCCTTCCAGCCGGGAAGGTGGCGCTCGGGAAGATCGCCCAGGCGCTGATGCACGGGGCGAGGGTGATCTCGATCAGGGGGAACTTCGACCGGGCGCTCGAGATGGTGCACGAGCTCTGCATCTCCCATGGCATCTACCTGCTCAACTCCGTGAATCCGTTCCGGCTCGAGGGGCAGAAGACGATCGGGTTTGAGGTCATCGACCAGCTCGAAGGGGTGCCCGACCGGATCGTCCTTCCTGTCGGAAACGCGGGCAACATCTCCGCGGTCCACAAGGGGCTCAACGAGCTCTGCTCCCTCGGGTTGATCGACCGGCTCCCGATGATGACCGGGGTCCAGGCCGCCGGGTCCGCGCCCGTTGTTCGGGCGGTGCGCGAGGACCTCCCGGTGGTGATCCCCGAGGCGAACCCGGAGACGGTTGCGACCGCCATCCGGATCGGGGCACCGGTCAACGCGGAGAAGGCCCTGGTCGCGATCCGCGCCACCGGTGGCACCGCCACCACCGTATCCGACGACGAGATCCTCCAGATGCAGCGTGACCTGGCCCGAAAGGAGGGGATCGGGGTCGAACCAGCCTCCGCCGCTTCGGTCGCCGGCATCCGACGGCTCGTCGAGGACGGGCAGATCGACCGGGACGAGCGGATCGTGTGTGTCGTGACGGGACACCTGTTAAAAGACCCCGAGACGGTGATCGCCCAGTGCGCTGCTCCCTGCGAGATAGACGCGGATATCTCCTCGCTGCTCTCTGCACTCTCCTCCTGATCCCATGGGTTGCGGTCGCCCTGCCGACCGCCTCCTTCGAGATCGCGGAGAATGGAAGTAGCTGCCAGGTCGAGATCGAACTCGTGGGGGCAGCATCGTACTACTTCTCCGAACCGGGGATACTCGGAGAGCAGGTGCCGGTGGAGGTCTCCGATGTCCGGCTGGTCCTGGAGAACGGTACCGAGGAGGTGTTCGAGCAGCCCGCCCGTTCGATGATCGGGTTCCCCCGGGGGAACTACACGCTTTCATACAGGGCGCCGGTTCGCAACTACCATCTCCAGCAGATCTTCGACCAGTACTACGAGGTGAACGTGACGGTCCCCTCCGGGTACGACGTCAGGAACCCGCTCCTCGGTGGCTGGTCCCCCGGGGCGACGGTGACGAGGGAGGCAAACGGTTCAACGCGGCTCAGCTGGAGACGGACCCACGACCTGTTCGTCCGTTTCTACGACCCTGGACGTGAATCGCTCCTCTGGTTCTTCGGTACGTCCTGGGCTGTCGTCGCGATCGTCCTCCTCTTTCCGTTTCTGGTCGGGCGGTTCGCCCGCCAGGGCAGGGAGTGAGGGGGGGGGGTCCGATCCGATCACCGGAGGCGGTACCGAAGCAGTGCGGCCACCCCGCCCAGACCGTCGAGCCTCTCGCCCGGTTCGAAACCCGATGAGAGAACGGCGATGGACGCGCCGATCTGCTCCGCCCCCTCCATCATCGTCCGGGTCGCCGGGTCGTGAAGAAGCCGGTCCACGACCAGCACCTGTTCTGCCGCTCCGTACTCCACGGCCCGGCGGGTCTCGTTGATGCCGTACGCGACCGCCCCGTCGGTGGCGATCCGGCGCATCACCTCCTCCATCAGGTTCACCTCACGGGCGAGCTCCCGGTCTCCGGCAAGCCGCTCGAGAACACCCTGGCCGATCGCATCCTGTACTGCCCCCCTCCCGATCCGGCGGGTGTCGACGATGGTCGTCCGCCCGGCAAGGTCCGGCAGGCTCTCTTTGAGGAATGCGATAAACTCCTCCTTCACGAAACCCGGCCCGGCGACCACGAGTGCGCCCTCCAGGAGCCGGACAAGGTCCTGAACCCTCTCAAAGAAGGCCCGACGGCCCCCTCCTTCGTCCCCCTTCGCGCTGCCGGCCGTTACGCCACCGACGAACTCGGGACCGAACTGCCTCACCCGGTAGAGCTCGGCCTCTCCCTCCTCGAGTGCAAGGACGTGAACGGCCCCGAAGACGGAGGCTCGGACAGCCCGTTCGACCCGTTCGAGGTCGGTCGGCCTCCAGGAACGGACCACCGAGACCTCGGTATACGGTTCGAGATTGATCGTGTGATAGGAACCGAGCTCCGGGCCATGTTCGATCGGCCCGGCGATCCGCAGGCGGGCCGCCGAGGCGTGAAACTCCACCCGCTCAACCCGGATTCCGAGGCGGACCGGGCGTTTCTCGGGTTTCTCAGGACGAAGCCTGTCGGTCGCGGTCTCGACCGAACGGAACGTGATGGCGAAGACGAGCGACCCGGGCACGATGAGGTGGGAGAGGTGCCAGAGGTCGTCGAGCGACTCCGGGGTCAGCCGGCATTCCCCGAAACCCCGCCGTAGCTCCCCGCACTCAGCCTGCATGGACCTCGGAGATCTCGGATCCCCCGGGAGGCACGAACCGGGCAACCGCCTCGGTGTTCAGCACCGCCCGGGCTCCCCGCCCGCCTTCGATCCCGGCCTGTTCCCGGAGCGCCCTCAACACCCGCCGGGCCGTGTCGTTCGGTTCGAAGGGGCCGGGACGGAGCAGAACGTGAGTGGGCGCCCGACCCACGATCGCGGACGGCGGACCCCCGATCACGCCGTTCGGCCCGAGTCCGATCGCGACCGCGAGGGGGACCGAACGAAACCAGGTCCGTTCCCCCCGGACGATGAAGGATCCCCGGGAGACGTACTCTCCGGCCTCGGGGGTCTTCGAGACCTGGTCCGGCCGGACGGCGTAGACATCCGCCTCGAGGTGTCCGGCACGCCAGGCCCCGGAGTATGAGGCGGCGAACTGGGCGACCTCGTCCATCCGTCCGGTCTCGCCCTTCACGATCACCACCGAGGCGCCATGCACGTCCGCGTGGACGAAGAGGTCCCTGCCCTCCAGGTAGCGCTTCACCAGCTCCTCGTTCTGACCTGCATCGCGTCCCCCCAGGACGAGAACCCCGTCGGAGGTCTCAAACCAGCGGAAACGGTGGAACCAGCGTTTCTTCCCCGGGCCGGCCCTCTTTTCCGGCCCCTTCTCCGGCAGGACGGGCCGCGCGGCGATCGCGGCGATTGCCCCGGCGCGTTTCTTCTTGAACCGACGGGCCTGCTCGTAGTACCGCTCCACGTTCTGCTCAACGGTTTCGTGCACGTGGAGCGTGACCTGTTCCCCCAGATCGACCACGACGGACGCCGTCGCCGGGTCGACAGAGACGATGCGCCGTGCCACGGGGTTGTCCGCCCCCTGGAGCACCTTCGCGATCTCCTGCCATGAGAACCGGCGACTCGCAGCAGCAAGGGTGGTGATCACCTCGGATGCAAGCGGGTACTGCTCGTAGATCAGCTCCGCAATCCGTTCGTATTTCCGTATCTTCTCCTCGAACCCGGCCAGTGCCTGCTCCTGCCTCCGACGCACCCGCTCCTCGCGCGAAACCCGTTCGCGAGTCCCGACGAGCCTCTCCGGTCGGGAGGGAGGGTAGATCGCCTCCAGGGCCTCCTCGAATGACTCGAAGGCGCGGGGGGACGACTGGAACGCGAGGGCGATCGGCCATGCACCCTTCGTATCGATCACCGGATTCGGGGATCTGATCACGTCGGCGATCAGGTCCTCCAGCGCGGCATGGACCGCAACGGGGTCGACCGTCGACGCGGGAGCAGACCGCTCGATACCGGAACGCCGGCAGACCTCCTCGGCATACGGGCCTCCGAGACGCAGGTCGACTGCCAGCGTCCGAACCAGGTCACGCCCGGACCGGGAGAGGAGTTCCCGGAGAGTATCCGGATCGGGTATTGGGCCGGGACGATCCCGGAGGGTATACACGGCATCGGGGACCACCTCCCGATCCCTGAACCTGTGGTGCCAGAGCGGCTTGATGATCCTCCAGTCCGCATCGCACAGGACCACGTTCCCTTCGTCGAAGAGCTCGACCACCAGCCGGTAGGTTGTCTCCTTCCTCCCGATCTCAAACGAGACGATCCGCTCCAGCCCGTGCTGTTCGATCGCCAGCACGCGACCTCCCTCAAGATACTTCCTGAGCATCATGGCGAAGGAGGTGGGGAGCTTCGGGGGTTTGGGGGGCGTCCGGACCCGGTGGAGCCTCCGTCCCGCCTCGATCATCAGATGGTACCGGGCATGGTCCTGACCGTTCAGACGGACACCAAGGAGCTTCTGGTCGTACTGGTAGACCTTCCCGAACCAGAGAGGAAGGGCCCGCTGGAGGGCCGAGACCACTGCCAGCAGGTCCACCCCGCTCATCCCCTGTGCAGTCGCCATTAAATACCAAGATAGATATGGCCTGACGCCTAAAAAATAGGTTCACTGGTGTCATGAGCGAAACCGAAACCGATCTGCCGGGAACAGGAACCAGCGCCAGGGCGGAACTGGTCCGCTCGGAGAAACAGCGAGGTCACCTGCTCCGCATCGCAAGGACACTCTCGGCGTGTTTTCTGGGAATGGCCGCAGGCGCGATCTCGTTCTTCGTCGGGGGGACTCCGAACGACGTAGGGGTGCAGCCGAATGCCCTGCTGGGGCTGGTGGTGCTCGCCGCCGCGATCGTGGTCCAGCGCCATATCTTCATCCTGCTCCGGCTCGACACCCCCGCTCTCGGGGGGAAGGACTGGTTCTACCAGGGGTTCATGACCTTCGCGTTCTGGTTCATCACACTGACGATCCTCCTGACGACCTCCCTCCGGTAGGACACCATGAGAATCGCTGTCGTTCACCGCGAGCGGTGCCACTCGCGGAAATGCGGGACCGAGTGCATCGCATACTGCCCCAGGGTTCGGACAGGGGACGAGACCGTGATCATCGGAGAGGATGAAAAGGCCCAGATCTCCGAGGAACTCTGCGTCGGATGCGGGATCTGCGTCAAGAAGTGCCCTTTCGACGCGATCGACATCGTGAGCCTCCCCGAGGAGCTCGACGAACCGACGCACCGGTACGGCCCGAACGGCTTCGTGCTCTACGGGCTTCCGGTTCCGGTGGAGGGGAAGGTGACCGGGTTGCTCGGGCCGAACGGGATCGGGAAGTCAACCTCCGTCAAGATCCTCACTGGGACGCTCCGGCCAAACCTCGGCATCTTCGACCACGATGTCGACTGGAGCGAGGTGCTGAAGGGGTTCGCCGGCACCGAGCTCTTCGACTATCTCTCCCGGGTGTCGAACGGCCGGATGAGGGTCGCGGTCAAGCCCCAGTACATCGACCGGATCCCGAACGTCTTCTCGGGGACGGTCATCGAACTCCTGAAGTCCACGGACGAGAGGGGGGCGCTTGCAGGATACCTGGAGGCACTCGGGCTGGATGCGATCGCCGACAGGAGTATCAAGACCCTTTCGGGTGGCGAGCTGCAGCGGGTCGCGATCGCCGCCTGCCTCGCCCGTGACGCCGACTTCTACTTCCTGGACGAGTGCACCCCGTTCCTCGATGTGTACCAGCGGATGGTCGTCGCCGGGATGGTGCGCGAACTCTCCGCCTCCAGGCCGATCGTGATCGTCGAGCACGACCTGGCGATCCTGGACATGCTCGCTGACACCGTCCATGTCGGATACGGGAAACCCGGGGTCTTCGGCGTCGTAACGCGACCAAAGGGTGTCCGGGTCGGGATCAACCAGTACCTCGAGGGGTACCTGAACGAGGAGAACATCCGGTTCAGGGACCACTCGGTCGTCTTCGACCGGAGGGCGCACACCAAGGAAGGAGAACGCGAGACCCTCTTCTCGTTCCCGAGGATGACGCGTACCTACCCTGCCTTCCGTCTCGACGTCCTCGGGGGAGATGTCCGGCGGGGAGAGGTACTCGGAGTGCTCGGGGCGAACGGCATCGGGAAGTCCACCTTCGCCCGCCTGCTGGCAGGCGTGGAGACGCCGGACGGCGGGCCGATCCGGAGCCCGGTCCGGATCTCGTACAAGCCCCAGTACATCAAGGCGGACACGTCGGTCTCCGTCGAATACTTACTCCGCAGCGCGACGAACCGCTTCGACTCTTCGCAGTTCCAGCACGAGGTAATCGAGCCCCTTGCCCTGGGTCCCCTCCTCCAGTCGTCGGTCGACACCCTCTCCGGTGGCGAACTGCAACGGGTCGCGATCGCCGCCTGCCTCGCCCGCGACGCCGATCTCTACATACTGGACGAGCCCTCCGCGCACCTTGATGTCGAGCAGCGTGTACGGGTGACGCGCCTGATCCGGCGTCATGCGGAGGGTCGCGAGGCGGGGATCATGGTGATCGACCACGATATATACCTGGTCGACATGGCGAGCGAACGGATCCTGGTCTTCGAGGGCGCACCGGGGATACAGGGTACGGCCGTCGGCCCGTTCATGATGCGAGAGGGGATGAACCGGTTCCTCGGCAACCTGGGGATCACCTTCCGCCGCGATCCGACCGGTCGACCCCGCATCAACAAGCCCGGTTCGTACCTTGATCGCGAACAGAAGGCCTCAGGCGAGTACTACTACTACGGCAGCGACAACGAGATCCCGAAGGGTGCATCCCGGTAGTTCGACACGGTTCCGAACCCATTCCTCCGCCCAAGGAGGTGCGCGGCAAGCGTTCCTGCCTCCGGGCAGTTCCTCGTTCGTTCGCCGTCAGAATACCGAACATATTCCCTGCATCCCTCCGGGTCACCGCCGGAGACCCGGATCGATAGAACTCCTGTTGTGGGGCCGGTCCCACCGTCATCCCTTCTCCGCGGACTGCACCATCAAAGAATGGGAAAAGATATGCCTGAAGTAATAGAATAATGATGGATGACCGGCAGGATCCGCGTCCTGTACGTGGATGACGAACCGGGTCTCCTTCAGATCGCCAGGGTCTTCCTCGAACGGTCCAGCGACCTGGTGGTCTCCGTTGCCACCTCTCCGGAAGACGCACTATCCGGAGACGACATCCGGACGATGGACGTGGTTGTGTCGGATTACCAGATGCCGTTGATGGACGGGATCACGTTCCTCAAGACTGTCAGGCAGCGATATGGTTCGGTCCCGTTTATCCTCTTCACCGGCAGGGGTCGGGAAGAGGTCGTGATCGATGCGATCAATCACGGCGTCGATTTCTACGTCCAGAAGGGTGGGAGACCGGAGGTGCAGTTCGCCGAGCTCGCCCACAAGATACGGCAGGCGGTGAGCAGGAGAGAGACGGAGCGGCGACTGCGTGACTCGGAACAGCGCCTGAAGGACATCATCGACTTTCTGCCCGATCCCATGTTCGCGATCGACAGGACCGGGTCCGTCATCGCCTGGAACCGGGCAATGACAGAGTTGACCGGTGTCCCTGCGTCCATGATCCTGGGAAAGGGGGACCACGAATACGCGATCCCTATCCATGGGACACGGCAACCGCTTCTGGTCGACCTCGTGAACGCACCGGAGCTGACGGACACCGTTCGGTACGAGAGGGTCGACCGCCACGGCAGCACGATCACCGCCGTGAAGGAGCTGACACTCGCCGGAGGACGAACGATCAGGGCGCTCATCAAGGTCGGGCCCCTCTCCAACCAGCAGGGAGAGCCCGTCGGTGCGATCGAGCTGATACGTGACATCTCCGATACACCCCGGCAGGAGGCGACCCTCACCCGCACAAGGGAGTTCCTCGAGCGGATCTTTCTTTCGATCCCGATCGGGATCGTGGTCATCGACCCGTCCACCCACCGGATCGTTGACATCAACCCGGCAGCGGCAGACATGGTCGGTCTGCCGGTGGAGCGGATCCTGGGCGGGCGCTGCGACGAGTTCATCTGCCAGGAAGTGCATGGCACCTGCCCGATCGGAGGGCAGGACCTGACCCGGGAGAACGGGCACCTTTACCCGCGGAAGGGGGACGGGGGCGTTCTCCCAGGAAGGCATCATTCGAGACGGTTGACCCTCGACGGGCGCGATTACATCCTGGAGATCATCGACGGCATCCGGGGTCGGGAACGGACGAATGAGTCGATGCAGGAGAACGTAACGGGATCCGTCTGAATCGTTCGCCACGTCTCCATCCCACCCACCATGGTATCCACCTCCGGCAGCACGCACACCGATGTGAACGGAGATCCGCCAGGAACCCCGATGCCCCGGATCTCTCTTCTCCCCCGAACAGGATGCATCCCATCATGCTCCCGGCACCCGGCGCGCGAGAGAGATTCCGTGCCCGGCATATCGGTCGATCCCGGTGATCGAACGGTTTGAGGCATGTCTCTGCCGTCAGTGGTCGGTCCCGATCGTCATCCGAACGATCCGTATCCTGCCATTGCATGACCGATCCGGGCTCACAGACGGTAATGAGCCGGATAATACGGGACCTCGAAGGATCGGGGGACAGAAAATGATAAATTATTTTTATCGTGCCATTCCACGAATGGTACGGCCATGCGCGGCGAACAACTCTCGGACGCGATCGAGTACGAACGCCTCGACCTGCTCCGCAAGGACTTCGTCGGGTATATCTCCAAGCATCGGTCCAAGGTGGAGGAGAACCTGCCGGTATTCTTCGGTCACGTCATCACTGCACTCGAGAACTCCTTTCCCAACCTCTCCGACTCGCACTTCGATGAGTTTATCGACGCGATCACCTTCAAGCTGCTCGACGATCCGGACAGACCCCTGACGCACGACACGATCGAACGCATCAAGACGAACGCGCTTCGGACCAAGCGGGGAAAGGAGAGCGGACGTACCACGGATCTGGTCATCGGCCTGACACTCTTCAAACAGGAAGACTGGTATCACGCCGCGGAGTACCTTCGTGCGCATGTGGAAAAGGACGCAGGACTCGGGATCGCCCTTGCCTACTGTTACTACCGGCTCGGACTTGAACGGAGCGAGAAGACCGGTTCACAGGGAAGCGGGATCTCGGATATCCGGGAGCTCGAGGCACGCGAGGTGATGATCGGCCTTGCCCAGAGAGAGGCGCGTCTGCGAAGTCTGCACCACCACGAACTGATGGAACTCGGGTTCCTGGTCCGACCGTTCTGGACGATGATCTTCGCCTCGCTCGAATGGTTCCCCAGCGAAAAATACTTCCTCAGAATCGGACTCCAGCGGGCCCGCGAGTCCGGAGACCTCGTCCGCCGGGAGCAGCTGTTGAACATCGGGATCGAACGGTTCTTCGACGACATGACCTTCCTGCGGGAGCTGTACGCCCTGAAACTCGAACAGAGGGATGGGGCCGGCGCGGCGGGGGTTCTCAAGCAGATGATGCAGCAGTCTCCCGGTGCGCTCGAACCGATCTATTACGGGCTCAAGCTCTCGCTGCTGACCACCCGGAGGATCACCTACTTCAGTTTCCGACGTCTCGCGGTGGCGAACGGGATGCCGGCCCACCTCATCACGATCCTCGACTACGTCTTTGCGCTCTTCTCGGAACGACCCGGAGAAGCGGTCGGGATCATGCGCGATCTCCGGTACAACCACCCCGAGCTCCTCTCGATGGAGACGGCGATGGAGTATATCGCCCGCGATCTCTCCTCCGAAGACAAGAACAGGGCCAAACGGGCGAAGAAGGCCCTCGTCAACATGGTCGACTACTACTGCATGGAGTCGCTCGGGATCCCGCACTGACCCGTCTCGGAGCGGTGGGCAAGGAGTGCCTCCAGGACGGCATTCACGCCCTCTCCGGTCGCCGTCGACATCGCGAGCCCCTCGCACCTCCGGACGATGTCCGCCTTGCTGCAGGTGACGATGACCGGCACCGTCACCAGTGACCTGATCTCGTCGAGCAGCCGGCGCTGCTCCTCGAGCGAGAAACCGCAGTGTTCGCTCGGATCGATGATGAAGAGGCAGACGTCGGCGATATCCATCAGCGCTGCGAGTGCCTGTCGTTCGATCGGGTTCCGCTCTTCGGCAGGACGGTCGAGGATTCCTGGTGTATCAACCAGCTGGATACGCCCCTCCGGGGTCATTCGGTGCCCGATGATCACGCCCTTCGTCGTGAACGGGTATGCCGCCACCTCCGGAGCGGCGGATGAGACCGCGCGGATGAACGATGACTTGCCGACGTTCGGGTACCCGGCAACGACGATGGTGAACTCGTCCGAGACGTGGGGCAGTTTCCGCAGCACGTTCCGGGCGTCGTTCAGGAACCGGAGTTCGGGGTCGATCTGGTGGACGATCGAGGCGATCCTGGCAACCGCCCTCCTCCGCTCGTCGGCCACGTCGTCGGCCCGCCGCATCGTCGAGGCGATCGAGTACCCCTTCTCGCGGACGTGCCAGGCGGCCCAGCCGATCGCTCCGAGGGCCTTCTTCATCCGGTCGATCCCATAGAGGATCTCGACCATGTGCTGGTAAAAGGGGGGGAGCGAATCCAGGTCCGGAAATCGCTGGAGGATCGAGACCAGACGGTCGTGGACGGAGGCAGTGACGGCGCGGACGAACTCTTCATTCGCGCGGTCCTTGTTTCGCTTCTCCCTTCGTTTCTTCGCGGCCCGCCGGAACGAGACATCCAGTATCTCGTCCGCAGTCGGGATGGTCGGCGTCCGCTCAAACTGGAATCGGTTCATCCCGACAGGCGGGTCTCCCGGTGCCGTCGTCTCGTCCTCCACGTCCCTGTCTCCTGTCCTTCACTCTCTGGCGTGACCTGAATTATCCCTTCCCCCTCCTTTCCCATGAACGGGAGGACCATCACGCCATGTACACCCATTCCCGGGGGAAGAGGGAGCCTCTTTGGAGCAGGGGGGTGAGACCATGCCCCTCACCGATCCCGTGGTTCCCCCGCGGGACCACGTGCATCAGGGGAACATGATCGACTCGTCCCCACCGCCTTCCGACAAGTGAACGGAGGGACGAGATATAAAACCGGGGGGCGCCGCGCCATGAAGACCATCCCTGCGGTGTTCGTTCGACCAGTGCATCCGGAAGACCGGGTCGACAGCGGCCCGGCGGAGGGTCCGGACCTGCCGACCGACATTGCCGCGAGCGGTGCCCGCTTACTCCTCTTTGGCAGGCTCGGGTCTCTTGTAGGTCTCGAGGAACCGGATTTCCAGTACATCGGGCGCCGCTTCGAAGACATCGCGCACGATCGTGGGCTTCCAGAGGATCCACCGGCGGTCATAATTGATCCCGGGGGTGAGATCGAAGGTCAGGATTCCCGACTCGAATGCAGATGTCAGGTCGTACCCCGAGTAGAGACGGACCAGGCCCCTGGCGCGCTCGATCCCATCTTCGACGACTTCGACGACGGTGAAACGGTAGTGGAGGGTCTCTCCGGCGAGCCTGTCGTTGAAGTCGACGATCGCCCGGTTGCCGATGATGTCCCGGACCACACCCTCCCTATTCTCGTTCCTGACACGGGACCCGATCTGGACCTTCTCGCCGAACTTCTTCAAGGGGATTCCCTCGACGAGGTCACGCCGGTACTCGCCGAAACCCTTCTCGGGCGGGACATCGACCTCTGCCTCCTCGCCGGGTTCTCGGCCGACGAGGGCCTCGTCGAGCCCCGGGATCACGTGACCGCTGCCGACCCGGACGAGGATCGGGCCATAGTTCGCGGATGAGTTCTCGATACCGGCCTCGCGGGCGGTCTCGGCGCTGGTGGTATCGAATACGACACCGTTCACCATCCCCGTATAGTTCAGCCTGATGTAATCTCCCTCAGCGATGGCCATCTGCTCACCTTGACTATATTAAAACGCGACGAATATAGATAAAGGAGACCGATGGGAGAACAGCATGATTGAATTCGAACTGAAGGCACGCGTCGATACCCTCTCGCCGATCCGCGATGCCCTCGTGGCACGCCAGGCACGCCTCGACGGTTCCCGCCGGGAGCACGACCGGTACTACAACCACCCCTGCAGGGACTTCGGCGTCACCGACGAGGCCCTGCGGGTGCGAAGGGCCGGCACCGAGACGGTGATCACCTACAAGGGGGCGAAGATGACCGGCACGCGGCTCAAGGCACGGGAGGAACTGAACCTCGTGATCGAGGACGGGACCACCTTCGAGGAGATCCTGCAGAGGCTCGGTTTTCGGCTGACCGCCGAAGTGATCAAGCACCGGGAGCTCTGGTCCCTCGGGGAGGCATCGATCGCCCTCGACGAGGTCGAGGGGCTTGGCACGTTCGCTGAAGTCGAGATGCTCGGGGAGCGGGACGATACCGGCACCGAGGACCGTATCCATGCCCTTGCCCGTTCGCTCGGGATCACGGGAGAACCGATCACCACGTCCTACATGGAACTGGTCATGGCACAGAACAGGCACGCCCCGTTCTGATCGACGCCCCCTGTCCCGAACCTGTCGCATGAGACCCTCCGCCTGCACCACAGGGATCTCAGACACGTTCACGGTCTTTTAGAAGTCGGGGATGAAACGGGTCCACCGGTGAGCGCAGACCGAAAAAAGGAGCGGAACTGATCTGACTGACTGGTTCAGACGGTGATCAGTTCGACGGTGATCTCTTTTGCCACATCCCCGAAGTGTATCAGGGCACAGTTCCCGTCGGAGGCCATTCCGGGGTTCACGATCCTGACACCGTCGAGATCGGTCACGCCCCGCTGTTCGTGGATATGGGCGCAGCACACCAGATCAAAGGCCTTGAGGTGGTTGCGTACGCTCGTCGAGCCGACGTGACGACTCTCGACCAGGTCGAGCGCCCCGTGTGGGGGACAATGGGAGAGGAGGACGTTGTGGACCGTTCTCTCCATCTTTGAGACGGTCGTCGTGAGGATCTGGTCGATCTCCTCCTCAGAGAACTCGAACGGGGTCTGGAACGGAGTCGGGTTCGAACCGCCCAGGCCCGCCACCGTCACCCGGTTGCCCAGGGAGATGCGGGACCCATGAAGCGAGACTGCGTCCGATTGCTCGAGCGCATCGAGGATCTCACGGGGGTCGCAGTTCCCGGGCACCGCAACACAGGGTATGTCGATCCGGGAGAAGAGCCCTTCAACGGCGTCAACCGGGCCGAAATTGGTGATATCTCCGGCCACGATCATTGCATCGGCGTTGAGATCGAGAAAAGACTCGATCTTACCGAAGTTACCGTGGAGATCCGCGATCAGGAGGACATCCATCATACTCCTCTAGTATTCGGGCGAAGAGTACAAAACCTTATCCCAGGAGATCGAGCGATCCCGTCGCTTTTCCAGCCAGGGCAAGGCGCCCGAGCACCCTCCGGGCGGCGGGGATCGGGGGTCTGGGAGATCGATCCGCGAGCGGCGTGCCAGGAAGGGGGAAGAAGCCATGCATGTGAAGGTGACACCCCCGTCCGGCAAGCTCGACGGCGACGGCGACCGTCTCTGCCTGTTCATCATCGGTCTCGAATGGAAATCCCAGGATCAGGTCGACCACGGGGACGAGACCGTGATCCAGGGTCCGGTCGACCGCCTCGAGCCCGTCTGCAACCGTATGTCCCCTGGCGAGCCGCTTAAGAACACGGTCGCTGCCAGACTGAAGTCCGAAGTGGAGACGCCGATTCGCACAGAATTCGGTCACCAGCTCGAGCGCTTCGTCCGTCACGAACTCCGGCCTCACCTCGCTCGGGAACGTTCCGAACCAGATCCGGGCATCGGGCCGCGAGAGGCAGGAGAGTAACCGCCGGACCTTCTCGAGCCGGGGTGTCCTCCCGTCGGAGCCGTAGGCGAACGCGTTGGGGGTGACGAACCGGATATCGCTGAGCCGGTGCGAGGCCTCCAGACAGGCATCCAGTGAACGGTGGCGCATCCCCCCGGGGAAGAGGCGTGGCGTCTGGCAGAAGGCACAGGCCTGCGGACACCCGCGTGAGCACTCGATATATCCCCGACCCCGGGAGAATGCAGGATAGGCATCGAGTCGCACTGCGTGGTCGGGCGGAACGAAACCCCATCCGGCGGTGGCCGTACCCGGCAGCGGTTCATCCCGGCCCTCCTCGATCATATCGAGCAGGCGGGGGAGTGTTCTTTCACCCTCCCCGATCACCACGTAGTCCGCCACGCGGCAGACTTCATCCCATCGCCCGGTCGCCGAGGGGCCGCCGGCGATGGTGATGCAGTTTGCCGATGCGATCTCCCGGATGAGGGACGGGAAGTTCGTCTCGTTGAGGGAGTAGCAGGTCACCCGGTCGGTCGGCCCGTCGCAGACCTCCAGCGAATGACCGGCCTGGTCCAGCGCCGCCGCCAGCACGACACGGGAGTTCTCGGTACCGGGGGACCGGCGCCAGCTGACCCGCATGAACCTATCTCTTGGTTTTCTTCAGGAGAATTTATCTGCGTCGGTGGACCATTCCCGTCCGGGTACCGATCATGGAACAGATGTCCGTTCAGCTGGACTTCACCGAGTTGCCCGACGTCCACACCTGCAGGGGGAGGGGACTCTCCCCCCGAATCCGCCTGGGCACGCTCGACCCTCGCGTCAGCTCTCTCGCCGTCATTGCGATCGACCCCTTCGAACCGGGATGCTCCTTCGTGATCTGGCTGGCTGCCGGTCTCGCACCGGCACGGGAGATCCCGCCAGGGATTCCGGCAGAACCGGTCGTGGATTTCCCGGTGCGGGTGATTCAGGGGACGGGAGACGGGGGGCGGATCGGGTGGCAACCACCCTGTGCAGCCCCCGAAGGACCGCCGCATCAGGTGACCATCAAGGTCTACGGGCTGGACACCGTTCCTCCGCTTGAACCCGGGTTCAACCGGAATGAGCTCGTGGCAGCGATGAGGGGGCATATCGTCCAGTTCGGCAGCACGATCGCACTTGTCCGGTGAGGCTCGTTGCATCAGGTTTATCCGCTCAGGCAACCAGTTGCTCGACGTGAAAAGATGAAACCGCTCAGGGTCAAGCTTCCAATCCAGCACTTTCCCCCGAACTATACGTGCGATGGTGCCGATATATCGCCCGCGATCGAGATCAGGGGGATCGAGGACGACGTCCGTTCACTCGCACTGGTCCTGAACGACCCGGACGCACCCCGTGGATCGTTCGTCCACTGGCTCTGCTGGAACATGGAGGTGGTCTCGATCATTCCGGAGGATATACCGAAGGAACCGGAGGCAACCTTCCCGATCAGTCTGCGCCAGGGAACAAACGACTTCGGGAGGATCGGGTATGGAGGGCCCTGTCCACCGAAGGGACAGGTTCACCGGTACTACTTCAAGGTCTATGCCCTGGACAGCATGATACCGCTCGCCCCGGGAGCACGGTTGCCGGCGCTTGCGGAGGCAATGCAGGGGCGGGTACTCCAGTTCGGCGAGGCACAGGCCCTCTATGGCCGTTAAAGGAGACCCAGTTTCTTGAGATCGCTGATAATTCGCTCCACCGCGCGCCTGGCATCACCGGTGTTCTTGCCGCCGGTGATGATCAGCTTCCCCGAGCCGAAGAGGAGCAGGACCACCTTGGGATCCTCGAGGCGGTAGACGAGTCCGGGGAACTGTTCGGGCTCGTACTCGATCCGGTCGAGGTTGAAACCGACGGCGATCTTGTTGAGGTTGATCGTTGAGCCGAGATCGGCGGACGTGACAATGTTCTGGATCTTGTAGGTGAGCTCGTCGGGGATCGGGACATCGAGCGAACGGAGCAGGTCTCCAAGGATCGCCAGACCCCGATCCAGGCTCTCGACGGACTTCGCGCCGGTCAGGACCACCTTTCCCGAGTTGAAGATGAGGGCCGCGATCTTCGGGTCCTTCATCCGAATCACGACGCCCGGGAAACGCTTCTTGTCGTACTCGGCTCCTTCGATGTTCGACGCGATGCTCGGCAGGTCGAGGGCGTCGGTCACCTTCGCCGAGGCGACAATATTCTCGATGCGCAGGGACTCCTCCGGCTTCATGCTAGTTTATATACATCACTTAAAGGATTTAAATATATTTGGTGCGTGAATTGTGGGTTGAGGCCCGATACAACACCGGACCCGCGCCGAATTCCCATTCGTTCGAGGTTGCTGGGCCCGGGACTGTTCAGGCCGTATCTCCGACAGGTGCCCGGCAACGAGATCGGGCGATTTCACGTGCATGCCGCCGTTCATCCGATCGGGACTCCCATTCGCCATCCCACCTGCAACGGGCCGACCCGGGGGATCGGCTCAACGTTGCAGTACCCAATCCTGACCGGGCCCCTCGAAGGGGGTGTCCAGCGAAACATGGTATCGTCGAGGAGGGCTCAGGTGATGGGTGAAGGCCTCTCGACCTCTGCTTCGAGCCTGCCTGCCACCGCATCCAAACGGCCGGTCTCTGCCACCCTCCTCTCCCGCGTTGGGGTGGTCCGGATGGTCCGTTTCACGGATGGTCCGCCCCCTCCGACGGAGACGAACGTCTCCGAAAGCACTAAGACCTGCGACCGATACCGGGGATGCCCGATCGTGCAATTCTGGACGAGCGGTCACCGCAGACCAGAACCACGGAACACCACGGGCTCCGTGAGGTACTGCGGACGGTCGGTTGGGCGGGGGTCCCGGGATGGAGGGGGATGCACGCGTATTCTGGGGGAGACATGTCAGGGCGAGCCGGGCGGGGGGAAGCACCCGCAGGGGGGTGAATGGACCGGGCGAGGGTTTGCCATCCTCCGGCCGTCGGGGGCCGGGATCGAGGCGGCGATCGCCCCCGAGACGACGTTCTTCCCGAGAGCGACCGCCTCCCTGAGCGGGAGACCTAGGGCGAGTCCCCCCGCGATCGCGGCAGACAGGCAGCAGCCCGACCCGTGGACCTCGAACGGGAGACGGGGGGCGGAGAACGGGTGGGCCCCCGCCCCGTCCACCAGCAGATCGACCGCCTCGGGGCCTGCGGCGTGGCCCCCCTTCACCAGGACGGCCCCTGCTCCGAGGGCGCGGAGGGCTTCGCCGACCTCGCGCATCTCCTGCAGGTCCCGGACCGGCCGGCCCGTCAGGACCTCAGCCTCGTCCAGGTTCGGGACGAGGAGTGTGGCGCGGGGAAGGAGATGCTCTATCATGGCTTCGACCGCGTCCTCGTCGAGGAGCCGTCCCCCGCTGGTCGCGACCATCACCGGGTCGATGACCAGCGGGATGTCTCCGGGAAGGAGGTCCGCCACCGCGCGGCACGCCGCTGCCGTCCCCAGCATTCCGGTTTTAAAGGCCCCGATCGGAAAGGCCTCGAGCAGGGCCTCGCATTGGGACGCGATCATCGGGGGAGGAACGGGCTCGACCCGCCGGACGGCGGACGGAGACTGTGCAGTCAGCGCCGTGATAACAGAGAGCCCCCAGATACCCAGGGAGGCAAGAGTCCTGAGATCCACCTGGATCCCCGCGCCCCCCGAGGGGTCCGAGCCCGCGATCGTGCAGGCATAGACGACCTTCATCGGTGAGAAGAACGAGCCCATGCCGGAAGGAACCTTCGATCCATTTCGGCATGCTTATATACGGGGCCATGTCACGCCTCTCGATGGTTCAGGAGATCGCGTCCCTCCTGGTCCTGGGCCTTGCGCCGGCGCTCTTCTGGCTCTGGTATTTCTACATCAAGGACCGTTACGACCCTGAACCCCGTTCCTGGATCCTGTGGATCTTCTTGCTCGGGATGGCCTCGACGATCCCTGCCGCCCTCGTCGAGGGGTTGATCGGGCTCGTCGTACCATCGGAGTTCCTCATCGCGGTGATCGTGGCACCCATCGTCGAGGAACTCGGAAAGTTTCTCGTCGTCTATCACTTCGTCTTTCGCCACCCTGTCTTCGACGAGCCGATCGACGGGATCGTCTATGCGGTCACCGCCGCCCTCGGGTTTGCGGCACTCGAAAATGTACTCTACATCGTTGCAGCATACTCGGAGACGCTTTCTCTCCCCCTCGAGCTCTCGATCGTCAGGGGGATCCTCTCCGTACCGGGCCATGCGTTGATGTCGGCGATGTGGGGGTTCGCGCTTGGCCAGAGCCTGACAAGGCCTGCCACCTTCGGCCACCTGCCCGTCGTCCACGGGCTCCTGCTGGCGATCGCCCTTCATGCGGCATTCAACCTGCTTGTATCGCTCGAGATCGTCGGCGCCGCCCTCCTGGTGATCGTTCTCGTACCGGGGATGTGGCTCGTCACCGGCAGGAAGATCGCCAGTTCGCTCGATGCGGGGGGAAAAAGGTAAACGAGGCTATTCGTACCGGAGGGCCTCGATCGGGCTCAGGTTCGATGCCTTCCAGGCCGGATAGAGGCCGGAGAGGAGCGCCGTCGCGATCCCGAAGCCCATTCCCAGCGCGATGGAGGAGAGGCTTGACGGATGGAAGAGGTACTTCGTCGTCTGGAGCATCAACAGGGAGATCAGGTATCCCCCCCCGAACGAGAGGAGTCCGCCGAGCACCGACCCGATCGCCCCGAGCATCAGTGCCTCGTAGATGAACATCTGCCGGATCTCGCTCCGTAGCGTCCCGATCGATCGGAGGATCCCGATCTCCTTGGTCCGCTCCGTGACCGACATCATCATCACGTTCAGGATGGAGATGCCCGCAACGATCAGCGAGATGCCTCCGATCGCGGTCGTGAAGGTGGAGATCTGGCCGAAGACCTGCTGGATGCTGCTCAGGATCTCCTTGGACGAGAAGGTATCGAGGACGTCCTCGCGCCGGTTGAACCGGTTGTCTATCGCCTTCTCGAGCACATCGACGTCGTCGAGGTTCCGCACCTTGATGATCACCTGGTCATAGCCCTTCTCATCGTTCCGGTCCTCGTACCACCTGCTCGGGACGATCAGTGCGTAGTCGGGCTGGATGTCGAACCCCAGCCCTCGCTCCTTCAGGATGCCGACCACGCGCTGGGTATCCCCGTTCTCGAATCGGATCTGGGAACCGACCTTGAGGTCGAACTGGGATACCACCCGTGGTCCTGCGAGTACTCCACTGTTTCCCCGGATCAGGATACCTCTGTCCACCTCGACCAGCTTCGGTATATCGTCCGTGTCCATGGCGTAGATCGAGACCACGCCGGACTTCGTGCCGACCTGTATCCTGTCGGCCGTCGAGTAGAACGGGATCACCGGGTTCGATCCGGCGATCCGCCGCAGGTCCTGCACCTGTCGCTCGGAGATCCGGTCCTGCACCAGCCCGGCGCCGAACTGCGAGCCCTGGCCCGAATGCGGGATCACGGAGAGGGAGTCCCCGACCGTGGAGAGCTCCTCGGTGACCGAGAGGGTCAGGCTGTTGCCCAGGATCCCCATCGACGAGATCGCGAGGACACCGATCACGATCCCGACGACCGCGAGCAGGGACCGGAACAGGTTCCGCTGCAGGTTCCGCCGGGCGAACTCGAAGAACGTCCTGCTCATCCCGTATCCTCCATGATCCGGCCGTCGACGATCCGTACCTGACGGTGGGCGAAGGCGGCGACACCGGTATCGTGGGTGACCATGATGATCGTCTTTCCCATCCGGTTCATCTCGGCGAGGAGGTCCATGATCGCTCCGCCGGTCTTCTGATCGAGGTTCCCCGTCGGTTCATCACAGAGGAGGAGCGATGGATCGTTCACGATCGCTCGGGCGATCGCCACCCGCTGCTGCTGACCCCCCGAGAGCTCCGTCGGCTTGTGGGTATAGAGCCGTTCGTCATCGAGTCCCGCCGCCCGCAGGACCTCGTACGGTTTCATCCCGCAGGCGTTCCGGTCCCGGCACTTCAGGATCAGCGGATACTCGACATTCTCGAGCACCGAGAGGAGCGGGATCAGGTTGAAGTGCTGGAAGATGAACCCGATCGTGTCGCGCCTCAGGTAGGTGAGGTCGTCATCGGAGAGGTCAGCAACGTCGTGCCCGTTGATCACCAGCCGGCCCGAGGTGGGAACATCCAGGCACCCGATCAGATTGAGAAGGGTCGTCTTTCCCGATCCTGATGGTCCCATGATCGCGATGAACTCACCCCGCTCGACCGTGAGGGAGATGCGATCCAGGGCCACGACGTCTCCGGCGGGGAGGGAGTAGACCTTGGAGACCTCGTCGAACCGGATCAGGACCGGGTCGTCCTCTCCTGCCGCTTTCACTGTCTCCATGAGCGCACGATCAGGTAGCCGACACCGGCGACGAGCACGAGCCCGAGAACGATCCACGCGAGCGGCACGGGTTCGCCGGGAGAGGCGGAACCGCCTCTGCCGGTCTGGTTGATCTGCGTGGTGGCACGGGCATGCTCCTCGAAGGCGTCCCCGTTCTCGTCCTTATAGCTGATCACCAGCGGCACCGGCCCGCCATCCGCAGCACGGAAGTTGAGCTCGAACGAGGCGAAGTCGTCCGGCTCGAGCGAGCCGATCACATACCGCGGGTAGGGGTCTGCCGGCTCCACCTCCGGGCCCGGGGCGATCACCACCGAGCGGGCAGGTCGGAGTCCGGCATTATTGATGTCGCCCGTCAGCCGGTAGACCCCTCCAGTCTGTTCGAGCACGAAGTTGGAGAGAAGGAGCTCCGCCCGCTGCTTCGACTTCCCGTACTCGACCGGGAGGGCGATCGGCAGGACATGCCGGTTTTGGCCATTATAATAGACCAGGTCGAACCCGAGGGTGGCGTTCTCATCCGGGGTCAGGTTGAAACCCGCGCGCGATTGACCGTTCCTCGGGAGTTCACCGATGAAGACCGAGGAGGGTTTCGTGGTGAACCCGGTCCCGCGGGGGGTGACCATCACGCCGTTCAGGGTGGACTGCCGGGGGTTTCCGATGGAGAGGACGACCAGATCGCTTCGCCCGGGGGTGAAGACGTCGGGGCGTTCGATGAACGAGACCACTGGTCCGGTGCTGTCGACCCGGATCGGGACCGGCACCCGGAGACCCCGTCCGTCCGGTACCATGAGCGAGAAGACGGGGTAGGCGATGCCGTCCGGAGACCCTGCCCGGACCGAGTAGGTGAAGCTCATCCGGTTGCCGGCACCGATCAACCCGACCGTACGGTACGGGTCGTCCTCGACCGTCACAGCGCCGTCCGCGGTGAGCGTCGCCTGTGAGATCCGAACCGGTGCCGTTCCCGTGTTCGCGACCTCGATCACGAGCGTGCCACGGTCACCCCGCATCAGCACCGATGGAACGAGCTGGGTGGAGACCAGCTGGAGCTGGTTGCCCGAGGCGGTGACGATCGGCGCGACGGATGAGGTCGGCGCAACGGGATCGGTGGTGGGGAGGTTGGTCGGAGGCAGGGTGAACCCGTCCGGCAGCGTGGGGATGCTCGCCCCTGCACCGGCAACCAGCGCCATCGCGACCAGACTGACGAGAAGGAGGACGGACCGCATCTAGAGCACCATCGTGACGATCGAGTAGACGATGAACAGCAGCGTCGGAAGACCGACGGTGATGACCGCATCCCGCGTCGACAGTCTTCGCCCGGTCCGTACCCCGAAGATCCAGATGTTGGCGGACCAGAGGATGAAGAGGAGACTGATACCGCTCGCGAGCCGCATGGTCGGGTCTTTCATCAGCGACTGGGTCCATTCGGCGATCATCGTGGGGTCCGTGATGGAGGGGACCCTCAGGTTTGAGAGCAGGTCCCACGAGAGTGCAAAGGAGATGAGACCCCCGATCGCCTGGGGGAGAAACCCGTACCCGACGTAGGAGAGCAGGCGCCCGAAGGTGCCCTGCCCCCTGAAGACCATCGAGATCGCGAAGAAGATCGCCGTGTAGATCACCCACATCAGGAGGACCATCACGAAAGCCGAGAAGGCACCGATCCCGCCGAGAAGGGGGCCCATCCCCTGGAGCTCGGGCATCATCGTGGCGACGAGCGACGAGATCTGGTAGGCGGAGAGTGCGCTGATGAACGCGGCGACGATGACGAACAGGGCCGGCCGAAGCAGGCTCACGGGCCGCTCCTCGAGTGATTCGAAGAACCTGCGCGGGTTCGTCAGGAGGGTGAGAATGGAAACATCGCTCATGGAAGACGTATATCTATCGCCTGATCTCTACTTGAGGCTTCCGAACCGTTTTTTCGGGAAAAAGTGGGCGGAATCAGGTGGAGACGCGGATGGAGGAGACCTGGTCCAGTGCGGTCATCACGAGGACACCGAACCCGGTGCAGACCACCACGAGTCTGGCCAGACCTCCCAGGATGGGGACCAGGTAGAGGAGGTTCAGGCCGATGAAACCGACCACGAAGAGGACGAACGGGTTCTCACCCAGCGGGACGACCCTGGCGATCAGCCGTCCGACCGAAAGGGCGACCACGAGCCCGGCGACCATCAGACCTGCGAGGACACCGAGAAGGAGCAGAACGGCGATCGGGATCCCGATGATCGTGACCAGGAGGAGCACCCCGATAATGACCACTGCAAGGATCGAGGCGATCCCGACCACCAGGGCAGGGATCGGTTGCTCCCGCACCCGCGACTCGAGGGAGAGGGCCGCCGACGGAAACACCGTGAGCAGGACGAGACCGAGCACCAGGTACCCGAGGGTGATGAGGAAGGAGAGGACTGCCGCGATCCCCGAGAGGAGTCCGCCCAGTGGATCGGGACGTTCGGGACGAGCTCCGGTCTCCTCGTAGCGGGTCACGTTTGCAGACCCCCGGTTGACGAAGGTCTCCGATGAGACCTGCAGGGTGCCGTTCACCCTTCCGTCATGTGTGAATGATCCACCCATCACGTGTGCGTCACGCCCGATGGTGGTGTTGGGGCCGAAGACGACCTCGCCTCCGGCGACCACAGCGCTCCGTTCGATGGGACCGTTCAGCGTCACCTCTCCTCCGGCGATCACCACCTTCCCGCCGACCGACCCATTGACCCGCACCGTTCCGCCGGCGGCGATCACATCGCCCCTGACCGGCGCGTTCACCTGGATATCGCCCCCGACCGCGATCAGAGAGTCCACCGGAGCTTCGACCCTGAGAGTCCCGCCGGCGGCGATGACGTCGTCATCGATCGGCACCGAGACGACGACCGGATCGTCACCTCCGATCATCCGTATGGCCTGGGTACCCGGCACGAGCATTGCAAGGAACAGAAGGAGGAGGAGAATGGTTCGTCCGTCAATGAGAAGGGATCAGACCACCGGGGATATAAAAGGGGACGTTCCGGCCCGTTCAATCCCGTCGCGAGGCGAGGTATCGGATCAGCACATGCAGCCCGTCTGCGGTCGGATGGATCTCCAGAAGATCATCAAGACCGTCGAGAGGAAGACCCTGGCGGATCAGCTCGGCCAGGTACATCACGGGGAGGGATGCGGCAGGGGCGACCGATACGACCCCGGCGACGCGTCGGTCCCCGGTGAAGAAGACCTTGGCGGCCCCGGTACCTCCCTCGGGGACGGCAAAGAACGAGTCCGGCCCCGCGGGACCGGGCATGGTGAGAGAGGAGGATGTGGAGCCATCGTGATACCAGGAGAACTGGTTTCCGAGTGAGAAGCCCTGCGGTACCGCGCGGAGGTCCAGGTGGACCTCCTCACCCAGGATGTTCCGTGCCGCCACCCGGCCCTCCTCGCGGGCGACGGGGGTGAGGTAGGGTGGCCCGATCACGTCACCGCATGCGTATACCCCCGGGATCGAGGTCTGCATCCGATCGTTCACGACGATGGTGCCGTTCTTCCGCTTCTGAACGCCGTGACACTCCTCGCTGTTCGCCCGGAGACCGACCGCACACAGTACCGCATCCGCTGGCAGGAAACGTTCTTGACCCGCCGGACCGACCGTCACCCCCTCCACGGAGGTGGAACCGTCGATCGAGACGACCTGTGTGCTCTCGTGGATGGCAACGCGATGGAGCTCCTTCCGGGCGAGCCTGGTGACGAGCGGATCCATGCGGCGCAGCAGCTCGCTCCGGACGACCAGATCGACCTGACTCCCGAACGTGGCGAAGGCGTAGGCGAACTCCACGGCCTGCACTCCGCCGCCGATGACCACCAGGCGTTCGGGGAGCGACCGCATCGTGGCCAGGTTTGCGGCTGTGAAGACACCCGCCTTATCGACACCGGGGAGATCGGGGAGGGCGGGACGCGAACCGGTCGCGATGACGACCGCGTCCGACTCGACCGGCGTCCCGTCGATCAGGGCCTGACGCCCGTCGAACGAGGCGGAGACCCCACCGAGTATATCGACACCGGTATCGCGGGTCTCCTTCTCCAGCACCCCCATGATCGTCCTCTGGATCGCCGCCGTCGCATCGAGGAGCCCACGAAAATCGACCGTCGGGCACCCGTCCAGGGCCCCCAGGGAGACGAGTCGCCTGGCGTTCGCGACCGCCCTCGCTGCGTCGTTGAGAGCGTTCACGAGCATGCAACCATGGAGCAGGCACTGCCCGCCGATACTGCGCCGTTCGACCAGCCGGACCTCACGGCCTGCAGATGCCAGGTGCATGGCCGCAAACCGGCCTGCCGGGCCACCACCGATCACGGTGACCGGTTTCATCAGAGGATCTCCACACCCTCGTCCATCGGGGTCGAGAGCGCCTCGCCGGTGTATGCGTTGATCTCCACGATCGAGCGGCCCCGCACCTGCCAGACCGGCACGAAGACACGGTTCAACTCCACCCGGATCGCCCTCCGATCGGGCCTGAAGACCTTCTCCTCGTAGAAGATCGCCTCCCGCCGCTCCTGCCTGATCCGCACCTTCCTGGTCAGTGAGCGGACGACATGGTCGACCACCCTTCCTTCGGCCGCCTCCCGGGGGATCTGCGTCTCGACCACCTCAACCCCCGATGGTAGTTCGGCGCGGGTGATACTGCCATCGTCCAGGGAGAGAAACTCGCCGTTGATGGCGTTCAGTGCGATCGAGCCCTCCTGGTCGAATGTGATCTGGTGATCCTTGTAGACGGTCCCTCCCGACGAGACGTAGTGTGCCTGCCAGTACGGGATCAGGCGGAGCTGTGCCGTCCCCTCGCTCTGCGCGAGCATGCGGGCTTCACGTTCGGTGATCCTGACGGGGAGGTGGGGGATCCCCCCCTCATCCCCTCGACTCGCAGGCCCGGCGTCGAACCGAATCCTTCTCGGGCGGACGAGGTCGAGCACCAACTCCCGACCCAGTACCCGGGCGCATGCCGCCTTTCCGGCGTAGTCGATCAGTGCCGGTATCCCCCAGAGAACGGAGTCCTTCACCGCGATACGGTCGTTCACCGAGAAGAGAAGTTTCCGGCAGACGACCTCCTTCTCGTGCGCCTGGACCCTGTAGACGGTCTGGTCGAACTGTTCGATCTCCGACGGATCGTTGCTGCACATGACCAGGATGCATTCGTCCTCGCGGATCGCCGACAGATCGAGAGGCGGGTCCATCGGCTCGACATCGAACGCGGCCGATTCAAGAATCCTGCCGATCTCATCCCGTGCGCGTTGCCGAACCTGCCGATCCATCAATCGTACTTCGACTCCCAGCTATAGAACAATTTTTCTTCCGCGAGAAGCGAGTACAGGTGATGCGCCGGTCCCTCAAGTTTGTCAATCACACGATTGAAGACTTCGCGATGCAGGTCACCTACGACCCCGTCTCCGGCAGGGGGAAGGTGGTCTTCAATCTTTCTCTGGTTCAGGAGAGGGACCTGCTGCCCGTGCTGGACGTGATCGAGACGGCGTGGCGTGCGGGTGTCTGTGTCTCCGAGCTCGTCCGCGTGGTCCATGCCGGGGAGACGATCGACGGGTTCATCGTCCCCGACGGACAGGCGGGGATCTGCACCGTCTGCTCCGTCACCCTTGACGGGATCCTGCTCAGGCGTGGCGTGCCCCTGCACCCGATCGGAGGGGGCGTCGTCGAGATCGTGAACCGTGTGCCCCGCCGGTTCACCCACCTGATCCACTACGATGAGACGACGATCGATCCGCTCCAGGTGCTGATCGCCGAGGAGATCTCCTCCGTCACGGAGGTGATCCGGAGCGGGAACGGGACGATTCTTGCAAACATCCGCGAATGCCACATGGAGGCGGAACCTCTCGTGGCGGAACTGCTCGAGGACCTCGCGACGAGCCAGTTCATCGGCGTACTGGAGGTGGGGCTCCCGAACAGCCCGCTCCTCGGGATCCAGGTGAGCCCGCAGTACCTCGGGGTGGTCGCCGTCGGAGGCACGAACCCGATCGCTGCCGTCAGGGAGGCGGGCTTCGAGGTCGTAACCCGTGCCATGAAGGGCGTCATCGACTCGTCCGATATGCAGGGGATCGAGCAACTCCTCGCCGATACACGGGAGGAGGCCCGGGCCTGAGCGTACCAAGGGGATCGGGTATTATTTCGGATAAACTCATATGTCCTCAACATGATTCCCGGGTGGAGAGAGTCCGAACTCCCTGAACCCCAGCTCCGTGACGGCGCCGAGCTCACCGGGATGACCGCCGACCCGAGCTGCCGGATCACCGGTCCGATCTACCAGATGTTCCGCGACATCGCGCGTTCGGAGGAGGACCGCCGCTGGCTGGAGGGGCAGCGCGTCCGGTACGACATCACCCGGATACCTCCTGCCACCTACTGCAACGAATTCGTCAAGACGAAGGGACATTACCACCCGCTCAATCCCGCCGGCGTGGCGTATCCCGAGGTGTACGAGGTGATGGCGGGTCATGCCCACTACCTCCTCCAGCGTCCGGATCACTCGGACGCCGTCCTGATCGACGCTCCGGCCGGCTCCATCGTCCTGATTGCGCCCGGGTACGGTCACGTCACCATCAACCCCGGGGAGGAGGATCTCGTGATGTCAAACCTGGTCTCGACCGCATTCTCGAGCGATTACCGGCCGTACGAGGTGCTGCATGGCGCGGTCTACTACGAACTCTCCGACGGGACGTTCGTGCCGAATCCGGCCTATCCCCGGGTGCCTCCTCTCCGTCGACTCCGCCCGCCCGACCTCGGGATGCTGGGTCTGCCGGTGTCGGGGACCCTCTACGGCCTCGTCGAGGAGCGGGTGCCGCTCGACTGGCTGAACGAGCCCGAGCGGTTCACCGGCCTGCTCAGCCTTCGCTCGGCAGAGTAAAGGCGCCGACCCGCTTGTGGGTCGAGGAACGGACGCGGGAGAGCACACGTTCCTCGACCTCGTCGCGGGCCTTCCACTCGTTTTCTGCCAGCGACGCGAGCGCGCGGTCGATCTCCTCGTAGCTGAGACCGAGTTCGTCCTCGTCCCTCTGGCCGACCCAGAGACCCGCTGAGGGCGGACGCTGCAGGATCCGCTGCGGGACCCCCAGTTCGGAGCCGAGACGGTAGACCTCGTGCTTGAAGAGGTGGAGAAGCGGTTGCAGGTCCGCCGCGCTGTCGCCCCATTTGGTGGAGTATCCGAGCAGGTACTCGGAGCGGTTCGAGGTACCGCAGACGAGCCGGCGTTCCCGGTTCGCATGGTAATAGAGTACGGCCATCCGGGCCCGGGCCATCAGGTTTCCCAGAAGGTAGGGGGTCTCGACGTACCCCGGCATCGCGCGGAAACCGTCGAGGACGGGTTCGATGGAGATGGTCCGGTGTTCACACCCGAGGAGGCGGCAGAGCTCCCGGGCGTCCTCGATCTCCTCTATCGCGCTCACTGCGCTCGGCAGGGAGAGGGCGAGGACCCGGTCGGGCCCGACCGCCCGGACGCAGAGCGCCGCCGCCACCGCGGAGTCGACTCCACCGGAGACCCCGATCACGAAACCTTCGGCCCCTGCCTCCCAGTAGACATGCCGGATCATCTGCTCGATTCGACCGGGCATGCACCCGCATCCGCCGTCGATCATGGATACCAACTAGATCAGTCGGAGGGCCCGCCTTAATTCCTTAACGCCCCCGACCAGGATGATCTGGTCCCCCTCCCTGAGCAGCTCCCCATGATACGGCCGGAGGATCGACCGGTCGGTCCCCTCGATGCCGATCACGGAGGTTCCCGTCCGGGATTCCAGCCACCGGACTGAGCGGGGATTGGTCCGCATGAACGGGACCTTGACGATCCGTCGGTCATCAGGCAGGTCGAGCAGCACCTGGAGCTGGTCCCCGAGCACCGTGCTCGTGATCACCTGGCCCCCGATCGTCGGCTGGAGGGCGACGAAGTTCGCTCCGGCACGATAGAGACGGTCGACCGCCCCGGGGTGGTTCGCTCGTGCCAGGATCTTGAGACTCGGGTTCAGGTTTCTGGCCATCAGGACCGTGAAGATGTTCACCTCGTCGTCGTTGACAGTCGCGACGAGCAGATGGGCGTCCTCGATCCCGGTTCGAAGCAGGACCGCCTCCTCCTCCGCGTCACCGACCACCGACTCGAAGGGGAGCTCGCGGGGGTCGACCACGGTGCACCGAATCCCGTGGGCCATCAGCTCCCGGTAGACGGTGGCGCCCACGTCCCCGAACCCCGTGATGACGGCCTTTCGCTCCGTGCCATCGCGCACGCAGAGTTCCAGTGCCATCAGTTGCTCTATGTCGGCCGCCCGCCCGATGAGGAAGAGCATGGCTGAAGCGTCGACCACCTCATCCGGACCCGGCATGAACTCGAAGATCCCCCCCCTCCAGAGGATCAGAGGGAGCACCCCGTGTTTTTCGAAGAGGGCGAGCTCCCCCAGCGTCCGGCCGATCGCAGGAGACCCGCGGAGGATCGGTGCCTTCACGATCCAGAAGAGATGCTCCTGCGACCGGTCAGCCGGATCCGGGATCTGTCGCTGTTCCTGCGGGGCGAGCCCGTACCGGGCGAGAACGAGCCCGGTCGAGTGCTCCGGTGACAGGATCGTATCCGCCCCGGCATACCGGAGGTAGCGGTCGAATGCCGGGTCGTCGACGACAGCGATCACCCGTGCGGAGGTCCGTCCCCGAACCGCGAGGATCAAGTTCGCCGTCGTCCGGATCTCCCCGGTGACCACGACCGAGCGGGCGCGCCCGATGATGGCTGCCTCCTGCGTCGAGGTGAGCATGGGGTTGCCCCAGATGACGTGGACCTGTACCTCCCACAGGTATCGCCGGTGCAGACCGATCGCAGTCTCTTCGTCCTCCGTGACGATCACCACCGGCCGATCCGTGATCCGGAGGCCCTCGATCAGTGAGCGGACCGTCTCATTGAAACCGATGATCACGATGTGGTCCTCGAGCGGGCGGGTCGTCCGCCTCGGAGGGGTGTCCCGGACGAGCCGGGAGAGATACGGAGTCAGAATGAGGGGAACGACCATGAAGATCATCACCACCCCGGTCGCCATCATCAGGATCGAGAAGAGCGATGTCAGCTCGTTCTCGAAGGGGAGGAGCTCACCGTATCCGACCGTGGTCAGGGTCTGCATCACGAACTGGAGTGACTCCGTCCAGGAGAGCGGTCGCCCCTCCAGAATGGGGTAATAATGGTGAAAGAGCGCCGTATAGACGGCGACGGTCAGACCAAAGAAGATGATGTAGACCCGGACCCGGTGGGTCGAGACGAGCTGAAGAAAGGAACGGAACCAGCCGACCGCACGCTTGAGCATCAGCCGTTCTCCTCCTTCGCCAGGCAGGAGAGGACCTCCCCGAGCCTCGCGAGGGAAAACGGGGCCGATGGATGCCGTTCCGAATGACGTGCCAGCTCCTCCGAGACAAAGCGGTCGAACGGGTCGGCGTGCCCCCCGGACTCACCGGGCGGTCTCTCACCGACCCACGCGGCATAGAGCCGCACCTCCGCGGCGGGCACCCGGACGAAGGGGCGGACCACCCGGGCCCCGACCGGGGACGGTGGTGCAAGCAGATCGCAGGGCCGTCCGCGCAGGACGGAGGAGAGGACCCGGGCCGCTGTGTCCTCCAGGACCGACGCGTCGGCTAAGACCGTGCAACCGGCGCGGAGGGCCTCGACCTCGGGAGGGAGGGATGATGGTGCCTGCAGCGTCAGGACGGAGAGACGACCCCCCACGGCACGACCCGAGAGAAACGCGCGCAGGGCGATCGCAGACGGCCCGTCCCCCGGCATCACGGCGATCCGATCCCCGGGGCGGAGACCTCCCTGCCGTCGGACCTCGCGGCGCGCACGACGCTCGACATCCCTTTGGAGGTGCTCCCGGCAGAGGGCCCGCCCGGAGTACGCCTGGAACAGGACCGCCTGGCGGTGGCACCGGTTGCAGCGTTTCGGGTCCTGCTCGATCACGACAGAGTATGTGACCGACGGGATAATCAGATTGACTGCCGGCTTCACGCTGCTTTTATGCGGGGAACTCCATAATGATGGAGGAGATGCCCCTTTCGGCCGATGTCATCCGATCCTTGCAGCCGTACGATCTCCGGGTGCTGCTCGCGCTCGAACGTCTGATGCACCGGTTCGAGTGGGTGCCCGTCGAGGATCTTGCAGGGGCGACCCGTCTCTCCTTGAAGGAGGCGGAGTACCGGCTTGGCCGGTTGATAGAGCGCGACCTCGTGCGGTTCGACGCGGTTCCGTACAGGGGGTACGCACTGATCTTCAACGGGCTCGACACGCTTGCCCTGCGTGCGCTCACCCGGCGCGGCACACTCCGGGCGCTCGGGTCACTGATCGGCGAGGGGAAGGAAGCACTCGTCTACGAGGGGCTGGGGGTCGCACCGGTCGCCATCAAGTTCCACCACGTCGGCCAGCGCTCGTTTCAGTCCGTGCGACTGAACAGGGATTACATCCCGGAGAGGACGCACTGCCCCTGGATCTTCGCCTCGCGCCTCTCCGCAGAGGCGGAGTTCGAGGCCCTCTCACGGCTCTACCCCCGGGTACCGGTACCGGAGCCGATCGCGATGGAGCGGCACGCGATCGTGATGGAGCTGATCGGCGGCACGACACTCAACCGGGCAGCGGACCTCGACCACCCCCCGGTCGTCCTCGATGATATCCTGAACGCGGTCCAGGAGGCGTACCGCCAGGGGGTGATCCATAACGACCTATCCGAGTTCAACGTGATGATCGACGGAGACCGGATCGTGCTGATCGACTGGCCACAGTGGGTCGGCCCGGACCACCCGAACGCACGGGCGTGCCTGGAGAGGGACATCAACAACATCCTCACCTTCTTCTCCCGCAAGTACCGGGTGAACCGGAGCCTGAAACAGGTCGTGGAGTCCGTGGTCGGATGAAGGTGATCGGGGTCGATGTGATCGGGGGGTCCGTCCGGTCACGGTCCCGTCGGCCCACCTACGCCTTCGTCGTCATGGTCGACGGCGAGATCGTGGAGGAGACGGAGGTCACCCGTTTCCGGCTCCTGCGCCGCCTCGCTGAGGAAAGACCCGATATCCTCGCCGTGGACTCCATCCAGGAGCTGGCGGTCGATCAGCACGAACTCTACGGGTTCCTTCAGTCGATGCCCCCCGGCACTCGGCTCGTCCAGGTGACCGGGGGCGAACGGCAGGAGAGTCTCGCGCAGGTGGCGGGACGGTACAACCTCCGGTTCAACCGGCTCTCCCCCTACGACGAAGCGCGGACGATCGCCCGGGTTGCCACGCTCGGGAGCGGAGCGGAGGTGATCGCCTTCGAGGACACCTCCACGATCACGGTCAGCCGGCACCGCTCGCCTGGGCGAGGGGGCTGGTCGCAGAACCGCTATGTCCGGAAGATACACGGCGCCGTCCTGAGAAAGGCCCGCGAGATCGAGGCGGAGCTGGTCGCTTCAGGGGTCCGGTACACCAAGCAGGAGACCCGTGCCTTCGGAGGGACGAGCCGGGTCGTCTTCGAGCTCCAGGTGCCGCGCGATCAGGTGCCGGTCTCCGGGTACCACGGTGGCGATGTCCAGGTCCGGGTCTTCGGGAAGAGGCTCGAGCGGATCCGGTTCGTCCCGCAGAGGGCGCGTGCCCGCTACCTGATCGTCGGGATCGACCCGGGAACGACCACCGCGTACGCCGCCCTCGACCTGGATGGCAACCTGCTCGCGCTCAGATCGAGCCGGCAGCTGACGATGGCGGACCTGGTTGAGGAACTGACTCGTGTCGGACGACCGCTCGTGATCGCCTCCGATGTCCGGGAGATGCCGTTCTCAGTCGAGAAGGTCCGGCGTTCCTTCTCCGCCATCCCGTTCACCCCGAAGTCCGAGATCAGCGTGGATGAGAAGCTCGAGGCTGCACGGCCGTACGCCTGTAAGAACGACCACGAACGGGACGCCCTGACCGCAGCCCTCGAGGCACACCGTCACTACGCCCACCGGTTCCAGTCGCTCCTCCGGCGCGTGCCCGGGGGAGTCGATCTCGACGAGGTGCGGGCCGGCATCGTCCGCGGGCTCTCCCTCGAGCAGGTGCTGGAGGGGCTCAGGGTCCGCCCTCCGGTACCCGTGCCGGCTCCGGCGGCTCCGCAGGAGACGACCGTCGACGAGGGGGACGAACGGTGTCGTCTTCTCGAGGGACAGATCAAGCGGCTTCGCACCCTGGTCCGGGAGTTCCAGGAAGAGAGCACGAAAAAGGATCGCGAAATTGCCAGGCTCGAAGCGCGGTTGCAACGGTTCAGGGCCCGGTCGGCGGCACGTGCACTGGAATCGGCCGAGATAGCGGCCCGTGATGCCGAGATCGAGAGTCTCAGGAGCCGCCTGCGCCGGGAGGAGAAGAACGTCAGGCGCCTGAAACGAAGGATCGCCCAGCTCCGACGTTTCGAGGAGGCCCGGCTCGACCCGACCGGTATTCCCCTCAAGGTTCTCGAATCGTTCACGCGGGATGCGGTCCGCCGCCTCTCCGATACCCTCGGGATACAGGAGAACGACCTGCTCTATGTCACCAAGACCGATGGATGGGGCCGGACGTCGATCCGGGAACTCGCCGGACAGCAGGTGCGGGGCCTGGTTCTGAACACACCGGGCCTTGAGCAGGTGGATCCCCAGCTCGTCCGTCTCTGCCGTGAATACGATCTGGCGCTCGTGCCGGGCGCCATGGTCGGGGTCCGGATCAGTGGTCCTGTCGGCACGGTCGATGCCGAAAGGCTTGCGGAGGCGGAACGCCTCTGGATGGCAGGGCAGGAGGCGTACCGACGTGAGGTACAGGAGGCGATGCTGGAGGGCATGCTCCGCGAGTACCAGAGTGAACGGGGCAAGGAGGTGCGACGCCGTGGATGACCGTGCCCTTCTTGCCTCGGTCCGTGCGGTGATCGGGGACGACGACATCGGGGACGACTGCGCCGTGCTCCATCATGGGGACCGGTGCCTCGTGCTCACCACCGACATGCTCCATGAGACGACCGACTTCCCCGAAGGGATGACCGACTGGCAGCGGGGGTGGATGGCGGCGGCGGTGTCGCTCTCGGACATCGCATCGATGGGGGCAGAGCC
The DNA here is from genome assembly GCA_029547145.1 of Methanobacteriota archaeon. Taxonomy (GTDB): domain Archaea; phylum Halobacteriota; class Methanomicrobia; order Methanomicrobiales; family Methanospirillaceae; genus UBA288. The sequence continues at coordinate 103,641 of JAKPPV010000024.1, read as the reverse complement.
GCTCGCCCTCCTGCTCGCCGCGGGGCTCGATGATCCCGCACGGCTCGAGGCGATCACGCGCGGGGCGAGCGACTGCTGCCGGCGTCACGGTGGCAGGCTCGTCGGCGGCGATATCGACCACCATCGCGAGCTGACCCTGGTCTCCACCGCGCTCGGGGAGGTCGCTCCGGAGTTCCTGGTCCGGAGGACCGGCACCCGCGCAGGAGACCTGGTCTGCGTCACGGGGACACCGGGAAGGGCGATGGCCGGTCTGGAGGGGTGGCAGGAACACCGCCTCGCCCTGCTCGAGCCCTGTCCCCGTGTCGCGGCTGGCAGGGCGATCGGACGTGCCGGGGCGACGGCGATGATGGACCTCTCGGACGGGCTCGCCCTCTCGCTCCACGACCTCGCGGTGGTGAACCGGTGCGGGTTCCGGCTCCGGCGTGAGGTGCTGCCGCGCCCGGAAGCGGTTCCCGAACCGATCGCGACCGGATACGCGCTCTACGGTGGCGGCGACTACGAGCTCCTCTTCTGCATCCCGGCCGACCGCCTGCCGATCGCGGGCGTCGACGCGACCGTGATCGGGGAGGTGACTGCGGATGAGGGAGTGATCCTCATCGACGGGGTGCCGGTCGAGCGGCGGGGGTACAGCCATACCTGGGTGGTGTGAATACCGCCGCTTCGCGAACCCATCTCCTGTCAGAGCCTGAGGGACTCGAGCACCCAGAAGACCGCCAGGATCAGCACCCCCATCGGGATGACGACCACCCAGGGGTTCACGCCCCCCAGGAGGTCGGGCAGGGTCTTCCAGCGGAGCGGACCGACCTTCGCGATCCCCCGCTCCACGCGTGGGTACACCAGGGCGAAGAGAAAGGTCCCGATCAGCAGGCCAAGACCGCCTCCTATGAGCGCATCGATCGACCCGCGTCCGATCGCGCCGCCGACCGTGCCCGGGCAGAGACCGAGCAGGCCGAAGCCGAGACCGAAGATCAGGCCGCCGACGAGGTGGGTTCCCAGCGTGGGCGGGGCCACGTGGGCCCTCGCGAGCCCGAGCGAGCGGAGGATCTGGAACCCGACCATGCCCACGAGAACGGCGGAGAGCATGATCTTCACGACCGTGAAGTCGTAGAGGAGGAGCTGGCCCCAGATCACCGCGTGGTGCGTCGCACCGCCGCGCACGAGGAGAAAGCCGAAGACGATGCCGAAGAGGAGCGCGAGGCCCATCTGGACCGGCCGGTTGGAACGGATATCATCCAGCGTCATTGCCGTACCTCAGATCAGCCCCCAGATCCCCCGTCCCACGGGGATACCGAAGAGCGCAAGCGCGACCAGGATCCCCCCGATGAAGAAGCCGGCCGATGCGAGCATCGAGGCGAGGGAGAGCTGGAGGTTGCCACTGATCCCGTGCCCGCTCGTGCACCCCCCCGCCCACCGGGCCCCGAAACCGAGGAGTATTCCACCGGCGAGCGCGGCAACAAACCGGAGTATCCCGTTCTCACCGAACCTTGCCGACCAGAAGGGAGGTACGAACTCGGGGGCGAAGGTACCCGAGAGGATCGCGGCGATCAGGCCACCGAGGATCACCCCGGGAAGGATCAGGAACTGCCAGTCGACGGTCGGGGTGACGCGCTCGTAATAGTCCATGGACTCGATTCGCTCGCGCGCGATGACCCGGGCGAGCATTCCGCCGGTCTTTGCGAACGCGGTCGAGGCGCCGAGAGGTCGATCCGAGAGGAGGAGCGTCAGGCAGACGAGGAGGCCGATCCCGGCACCGGCCAGGTAGGGTGACCATCGGGGCTCGAAGAGAAGTTCGAACATGACCGATCATCATCAGCCCATTGTTTATAGGTATTCCACCGGCAGGCAAGGACCATATCGTCAGCCGCCAAACCGTTCTCCATGCGCCCCCACGTGGTTGTCAACGTCGCGGTCTCGGCGGACGGCAAGCTCTCGACCTTCGAGCGGAGGCAGGTCCGGATCTCGGGCCAGGCGGACTTTCGGCGGGTTGACCGTCTCAAGGCCGGAATGGACGCGGTCATGGTCGGAATCGGGACCGTCCTTGCCGACGATCCCTCCCTGACGGTCAAGGATCCGGCCCTGATCACCGCCAGAGAGGCGGCAGGACGCCCCCCTCACCCGATTCGCGTCGTCGTCGACTCGAACGGCCGCTGCCCGCCGGAAGCCACCGTCTTCCACCGGGGACCCGGGCAGAGGGTGGTCGCCGTCTCGAAGGCATGCCCGCCCGAACGCCGTGCCACCCTCGGGGAGTATGCCACGGTGATCGTCGCGGGCGATGAACGGGTTGATCTCGCAGCTCTCCTCGAACGACTCCATGCCATCGGTGTCGAGCGGATCATGGTCGAGGGGGGCGGCACCCTGATCGGAGCGCTCTTCGAGGAGGGGCTCGTGGACGAGCTCTATGTCTACATCGGGAACATGATTATCGGGGGGGCGGATGCCCCCACCCTGGCGGACGGGCCGGGACGGTCGGCGGCCCGGCCCTTCGTGCGGCTCCAGCTCGCCGGCATGGAACCGTGCGAGGAGGGAGTCCTTCTTCACTGGCGAGTGAAAAAAGGGGACGAGTCCGGGTTCACTTGACCGCCTGTTCGAAGAAGCGGTAGGTGTTACCATTCGTCAACCGTGCCGAGACCGAGACCGTATCGACACCACGGGTTCCCCTGAAGACGACCTCCGAACCGGTGCGGGAATCGAGCGGGCGCGTCTCGGTCGTTCCGTCGGAACGGACCACGGTCACCTCCATCGCACGCACGGCCCCCTGACCCCGCCCGCCATTGAAGATCACCGTCAGATCGCGGTTGAGCGGGTCACGGTTCACCTGGATCGCGAGGTCCTGACCCGGCGGCAGGGTCTGGAGTGCCGGTGTGGCCGGAGACTGGGTGGTGCCGACGGTGGAGGTTGCGGAGGGCGCCGCAGACGGTGTCGGACCTGCGGTGACGACCTGGGTCGCCTGTGGTGTCGGGGTCTGGGTGCCGGCCGGAGCAGTCTGGGTACAACCGGCCGTACAGATGGCGAGCACGACCAGGAGGCCCACGACGAAATACTGCGTGTGCATAGGATACTGATCGCTGCGCTGCCTATTTGACCATTATGGAATCGATTCTCCCACTCGCCCTCCTGCTCGTGGTGGCAGTCCTCGTCGGTATGCGGCGCCTGGGACGCGTCCACCTGCCTCCATGGGGTGTCGCGCTGGGCGGCGCCCTCCTGGCCGTCGCCACCGGGATCGTCCCGCCTTCCCAGGCGCTGCATGCAGTCCAGTGGGACGTCCTTGCCACCCTTGCCTGTCTCTTCGCGATCGGAGCGGGAATCGGACAGAGCCGTCTGGCGGACGACCTGCTCGACCGCCTCGACCGGGTACCGCTCTCGACCGCCACCTGGGGGGGGCTCCTCTGCGGGATCTCCCTCCTCTCCGCGCTCGTGACGAACGATGCGGTCGCGGTGGTCGGGACGCCTCTCCTTCTCCGTTTCGCCGAGCGACGGGGACGCTCCCCGGTCCCGGCCCTCCTGCTCCTCATGGCGGGTGTCACCACGGGGTCGGTGCCCAGCCCTCTCGGCAGTCCGCAGAACCTGCTCGTCGCCTCCTCGGGGTCCCTCTCGGACCCGTTCGTCACGTTCCTCGTGTGGCTCGGACCGCCGACGGTGGTCTCGCTCCTCCTCGTTCTCCTCCTCTTTCGGGCCGTCTCTTTCCACCTCGAACGGTTGCCACGTGTGATGCTCCCTCCTGTCCAGCCGGAGGCGGACGGGCGGTCCGCCTCGTCGCTGCCGGCCGTCGCATCCGTCCTCCTGGTCGCGCTCCTCGTCGGGCTGGAACTGGCCTTCGGGCTCCTCGGGCGGTCGCTCCCCCTGCCGTTCTCTGGTATCGCCCTCGCGGGTGCCGCCCCGCTCCTGCTGGGTTCAAAACCGCTCCGTTTGATCCGGGCGATCGACTGGCGGACCCTGCTCCTCTTCGTCGGCCTCTTCGTCCTCACCGACGGCGTCCGTTCCTCAGGACTGGTCGAGGGGTCGCTCGACGCCGCAACGGGATCACCGCTGGCGCTGATCACCCTCGCGGTGCTCGGCAGCCAGGTCGTCTCGAACGTCCCCCTGGTCGCGATCGCCCTCCCGTTCGTCGAACCATACGGGACGCAGGCGATGATGGCCCTTGTTGCCGGCTCGACGATCGCCGGTCACCTCACCCCGATCGGGGCTGCCTCGAACCTGATCGTGCTCGAGGCGGCAGCCCGGCGGGGCGTGGGGATCCCTCTCCGGATCTTTGTGGGATTCGGCCTGCCGCTCGTTCTGGTACAGGGTCTCTGCTACTGGACATGGTTCGTCGTCATAGGATGAGATGGAGAGAAGCGGAGATGATCGGAGACCCGACAGAGGGCCTTAAGTGAGCTCTTCACCCGGGCTCGCCCCCGCAGACCTGTTCCATATGCGAACCGGTAAGGGTACAGAGGCGACCGATTGGAGTCCTCTTCCATCCGCTGGAGGCTCTGGTCGGCCATCCTCCGGGGAGATCGTGCCACGTTCCGATGGCGAGCCCCCGCAGATGAAGGGAGCCGGGCGGAGCTGACATGCGCCGAGGGAAGAGGGCGGGGCGATGCCCCTCTTTCCGGCGGGTAGCCGGGTGGGAGGACCGGTACCGGGCGCCAGGTCTCCGGGTGAGAGGCGGGTGAACCAAAAATTATCCGTTCGGGCGCGCATCGAGCGGCCTTTGCCCCATCGGGGGAAAAAAAAGGGACCTTCAGGTGGCCCGGACGTAGTACGCCCGTGCGACCGTCTCGGTCGAGCCGTCCGAATAGGTGAGTTTCACGAGCGGCGAGAAGGTGCCGGCGCTCGGGTAGAAGAAGGTCGGGTTGATCGCCCGTGAGTTCCAGGTCGCATAGTGGGCGACGCTGTCAAAGGTCCACCAGGCGGCGCGGACCGTCCGCCCGGCAGCTGGGGTCACGGTGAACTTCACCGCGCTGCCGTGCGGGGCCGTCACGGGCACCGCGATGAAGCTGGCACCTCCCGCCCCCGGTGTCGGCGTGGGCGTCGGCGTCGGAGCCGTAGCCTTTCCGAACTCGATCCAGTTCAGGTTCTGGCCGTCGCCAGAGAACGTGAGCCTGATGGTGTGCGTACCGGCCGACAGGGTCACCGGCACCTGGACCGTGGTGAACTTCCCGAAGCTCCACGTGGTCGGGACGGTGAGTGTCGCCGACCGGGTGCCGTCGATCGAGAGCCCCATCGTCCGGGGCGGGTTGGGATTGGCCACGCGGGCCTTCACTGTGTATGGGCCTGAAGTCGTGATGGTCGCGGTGTAGGTCAGCCACTCGCCGTTCCGGATCCAGCCGACGCTGGGCGACCCCTCGCCGGCGATGTTCTCGATATCGACGTCGTCCCTCCGGTAGATGCCGCCGGAGTTCCCTCTCGTCGTGTCATGGTACGCGATGCCCTCGCCTCCGAGGTTGTAGTCCTCTGCCTCGATCCGGCCCGGGATGACGAGCGGTTTGTACGGGCCCGTTGTCGGTACGGGTGTGGGCGTCGGCGTGGCACCCTCCGCGGCAAAATCGAGCCAGTTGAGGTTCTGGCCGTCACCCGAGAACGTCAGCCGCAGCGTGTGCTTCCCGGCTGTCAGCATGATCGGCACCGTCACGGTCGTGAACCTGGTGAATGATCCGGTGTTGGGGACCGTCATCGTCGCTCCCGTCGCGTTATCGACAACGAGCGCCATCGTCCTCCCTGAATTCGGGCTCGCGACCCGGGCCCTCAGCGTGTACTGGCCCGTCGTCGTGATGGTCGCGGTGTAGGTCAGCCACTCGCCGTTCCGGATCCAGCCGACGCTGGGTGACCCCTCGCCGGCGATGCTCTCGATATCGACATCGTCCCTCCGGTAGATGCCGCCGGAGTTCCCGCTCGTCGTGTCATGGTACGCGATGCCCTCGCCTCCGAGGTTGTAGTCCTCTGCCTCGATCCGGCCCGGGATCACGAGCGGCCCGTAGGGCCCGGGCGTCGGTGTCGGCGTGGGTGTCGATGCACCGGGCGCGAACTGCTGGACCCGGTTATTCCCCACTTCGACCACGTAGACGTATCCCGCTCCGTCGACCGCGATCCCTGACGGACCGGTGAACTGCCCATCCCCGTCCCCGTAGCTGCCCCACCTGGCAACGAAGGTACCGTCAGATGAAAAGACAAGGATCTCTTCGGACCGGATCGCATAGACACCCCCGTCGTCGTCCACCGCGATCGCGTCACCGCGGGAGAGCCCCGTGATCCTCGAGACGAACATACCGTCCGGGGTGAACTTCTGAACCCCGTTGGAATCGGCGACATAGACGGTACCCACGGGGTCGATCGCGATCCCGACCGGGTATTCGAAATCTCCGCAGCAGAATCCTTGTCTTCCCCATTTCTCGACAAAGGTTCCGTTCGGGGTGAACTTCTGGACCCGGTTGCCCAGCCTCTCAACCACATAGACGTTGCCGGCAGGGTCGATCGCAACACCAACGGGGTTGTTGAACTGCCCGTTGCCCGAACCCTCACTGCCCCATTTCGTGATGAAGGTGCCGGCGGACGTGAACTTCTGGACCCGGTGGTTCATCGAGTCGGCGACATACACGTTACCGGCGGCGTCCACCGCGACACCGCCCGGTTCGTTGAACTGCCCGTCGCCGGTGCCCTGGCCCCCCCACGTCGCCACGAACAGACCGCTGGAGGTGAATTTCTGCAGCCGGTGGTTGTACGTGTCGGCCACGTAGAGATGGCCCGCTCCGTCATCCGCGATGTCTTCCGGGTGGTCGAGCTTCCCCGGAGAGGTACCCTCCGTCCCCCACTTCGTGATAAAATGGTACTGGAGGGGAGAACCGGGGGTCCACGCGCCCGGGGCCCACTTCAGAACGGCGCACTCATTCCATAGCGTATAGACGTTTCCAGCGCCGTCAACCGCCATCGCGTTGATCCCCCTGGCCAGATCCTCACCGCAGAGCTCCGCAATGAAGACGCCCGATGACGTATACTTCGACACACCATGCTTATGCATCAGCCAGTAGTCATCTGCGGCGTCGATGGTGAGGTGAAACGGATAGTAGGCGTCGATCGTCGTGAGGTAGGTGCCGTTGGATGAGAACTTCACGATCCCGTGTTCCAAGTCGACCACGTACACGGTCCCGGTACTATCGACATCGATATCCGTGATTTGTGAGTACTCCCCGGGCACCTGCCATCTCCCGACGAGGGTGCCGTTGGTATCGATCGTAAGGACGTTGGATGTGTCCGGCGCGAGGGCAAAGACAGTTCCGGCGCCGTCGACGGCGATCGAGCCCAATTCCCCATCGGTCCCATACGGGCCCCATGTCGAGATGAGCGTGCCGTTCGGGGAAAAGCGCCTGATCCTCCCTCCCTCGGAGAGGTAGACCGTCCCGGTAGGATCTATATCCAGCGCTCCTCCCCCCTCGGTCCCCCACTTCGTGACGAAGGTCCCGTCCGACGTGAACTTCTGAATCCGACTGTTGCCCCTCGGACCGTAATTGTAGATCACCTTCGACTCGGACACGTAGATATTCCCGGCGCTGTCCACGACGATGTCGCTCGCACAGTCGAACTGACCGTCGCCGGTGCCCTCGCACCCCCACCTCGTGAGGTAATGGTACAGTGTCACGGATGACGATGTTACCGCTGGCGTCGCCGCAATGGTCACCCCGACCAGGCCGATCAGGGCGAGCGCGCACGCTGCGGTGAACAGATACTGCTCTCTCATGGCTCCTCCAGGTCACGGTGCAGACACCGGTCCCGTCCACGCGCCCATGACCCGGAGAACGGGTCAGGTTGAATGCGGAACCGCCGCTGGCCCGCCTTCTTCCGGACCTCGCGTTTCGTGTGGATTGGTTTGGGGCGACTCGTACGCGGCGGGATGTGGGTGGGCCCACGAGAGCGAGGGTGTGCGGGAGTGGGCGTATTCGGTGATAAATCTTTCGCCGAGAGGGCCTGCAGGGCGGAAAGAAAATGCCGTCCTTTTCCTGATTACGAACGGATTGTCCGTCTTCGGGGCACGACCGCCTCCACGGTCATCATGCCGAAGGGATCCTCGATCGCCGCCTGGGATCCCAGCAACAGTCGGAGGATGGCGATCTCCCCGTCCCGATGTCGACAGAGTGCCCCTTACAGGTCAGGGACGGCGCGCAACCGGGTATCAAGGTCCCGCTCGTCTCGATGTACCCCGCTCCCCATTTGTCGACAGCCTCCATCGCCAGCGCCCAACGCCCCTCTGCACGAACCGGATGGACGGCACCGCCCCCAGGAGCGGACGAAGAGAGGGGTGGCGGGTCAGCGCTCGTTCCTTTCCCGATCAGCGACGACGACCCCGATCTCGTGGGCCCTGCACAGGGCGATCGTCTCGTTGATCGTCCTGCGGCGATGGTTGCCCGGTGTCCGCCGAGGGAGACGTACAGCCCGATCCCGCATTATACCGACGGAATCGGGGTCGTAACGGAGTGCAGGGACCATCAGGGATATCCTTGCATGACCCCCGTCGCGCAAGGCCAGGAGAGAGCCATGTTCCTTTCGGACACCGCCCTGCCGGCCAGGGGCCGAAAAATGGGGATCAGATGTAGCGGGGCCGGACCGAGAGCCTCCGGGACGTGTAGAGCGGCCGGAAGGGCATCGTCCCGGTCGCCTTCCGCACGAGGGCGACCAGCTCCTCCTCCGTGACCTGCTCCTTGAAGGGCGAGTTCGGCGCAGAGCGACGGCGGATGGTGACCGTCAGGCGACCGGATCCGACCTCCGCATCACCCAGTACGACGACGAACGGCACCCAGTCCACTCCCGCCTCCCGGACCTTCTTGCCCATGCTCTCGTCCCGGTCGTCGAGGTCGACCCGGATCCGCTCGGCGCTCAGCCGGTCGACCAGTTCCGCCGCCGCCGAAAGGTGCCTCTCCGCCACGGGGATGACGCGCACCTGCGTCGGTGCGAGCCACTCGGGAAGCATCGGTACCGCCTGACGGGCGGTCTGCTCGAGAAGGGCACAGATCACCCGCTCGATCGACCCCGTGGGCGAGCAGTGCAGGATCGGTGGGTGGACCTCGGTGCCGTCGAGGTGGTACCGGATCCCGAACCGGCTCGAGGACTCGACGTCGATCTGCACGGTCGGGTTCTCGACCGGCCGGCCCTGCCCGTCGATCGCGGCGAGGTCGATCTTCGCGATCCAGTAGTGAACGCGGTCGGAGAGGAGCTCGATCAGCATCGGGGCCCCCGATTCGGCCACCATCCGCGCGACCCAGTCACGGTGCTCCTGGTAGAAGTCACGGGTGCACCGGAACGCAGCGACGAGCGGGGTCTCGAGGTCGCGCCCCGTCCGCCATCCGAGGCGGAGTTGCTCCTCGAAGCAGACCAGCGCCTGGTCGAGGTCCCGGCAGAGGGTGTGCATGTCCGGCATGGTGAACGCCCGGAGCCGTTTGAGCCCGATCACCTCTCCGCGCTGCTCATGCCGGAACGAGTATGTGGACAGCTCGTACATCTTCATCGGGAGGGTGTTCGGTGAGATGTGCATGTCACGCATGATCGAGAACATACCGAAGCAGGCGGCGAACCGGAGCATCATGTTTCGGTTTCCCGATCGGAACCGGTACTGACGCTCGCCGAACTTGTCTGCGTGCTCGAAGATCGCCTGGTCTCCCAGGTCGTACATCACCGGGGTCTCGACCGGCGAGCCGCCGTACTCGAGTACGAGCCCGAGGGCGTAGTCTGCAAGCAGGTCGCGGACCAGCTTCCCCCGTGGGAGCCAGCGGAGGTTTCCGACATCGGAGGCCGGCTCGTAGTCGACGAGCTCCTTTCCCCGCATCAGCTCCACGTGGATCGGATCTCCTCCGATCGGCACCGCGATCCCGAGCTCCTTCCTGACGAGTGCACCGAAGGCCGAATCATCGAGGAACTCGTCGACCTCGTGCTCGACCCCGTCGGGTGTCATCACGAAGAACGAGTGTTCGACCTGGCTTGCTGGAGCGGCCGATTCCCCACGCTCCCCGGGGACGATCGTCTTGGAGAGCTCGGAGAGAGGGTGACCCTTGCTCCGGAGCGTGAACGACTTGTACCAGCCGAACGGGGCACGCTTCACGGTGTAGGAACCGAGGTCACAGAGACCCTGTTCGATCAGGGCGAGGACTCTGATCGCGGTGTCCGGCGCGGCCAGATCGTTCGAGAGGTGGGCGTACGGGTAGATCAGGATGTTCCTGGTACTGACCCGGTCTGCCGTCTCGACGATCTCGGAGATCCCCTGCTGGACGACATCCTCGATCCCGTCGGCGTCACCCTGCTCGACCGCGGCGAAGACGGTGAGCGCCTCCTCCATGCCGTCCGCGAGCAACGAGCACTCCTCGGCGATCCGGGTCTTCTCTCTCGCCTCGTATTCCATGGAGTCAGAATGGATCAGAAGAAGTCGCATGGTTCGCCTCGTATCAGTGGTAAAAATCTGTGCGCTCATCGGGTATAGCCTTGTGGCGTCGGGACCGCAAGGACTATGAGCCTGCAGGTATACCCCGGGCCCATGCCACGCTGCGGTGATTGCGTGAACTATACCGTCACCGGGAAGGAGACGGGAGAGTGCCGGGTGGTCGGGCCCGTGCCGGAGGAACGGGATGCCGAACGGTGTCCCATGCGCCTTTTTGTTCCGAGAGAGAGGTGAATCCCGAACATCGCATCGGGACCGGGATCCGTGGGGAGACAGGGAGACGGTCACCCGACCGTCCCTGTGCCGCATTGCCGGGGACATATGCATCCTCAAGTCTTCCCAGTTATCCGAAGATCATGCGGGCATCCGCTTCGGTCCGGGGAAGGAAGCGGGAAGAGACCGGTTCCCGGCTGCATGGATGCTCAGGGTGATGACCTTCTCCATGCCGGCCCTTTGTATCTCCCGGGGGAACGAATCGCTGCTGTGAACCAAGAAGCGGACCGGCTGACCGACATCGAACCGAAGGGACAGCACATCAGGGCTCTCCTGGAGCGGTACGGTTCCCGCACCTCCAACGGTGACCCGGTGAACCCCGGAGTTCTTCCGTACGCCCGGGCCCTCAAGGGGGGTGGTGACCCGGGGGAGCGGCTCGGGATGTGCCTGTTGGACGGCTCCACATATTTCGCCCTCATCGGTCCGAGACCCGTTATCGTCGACGGCAAGGTGGTCGCCGCCCTCTCGATCGGGCACGACTTCGCGGCGTACGCCCGACAGCTTGCCCGGTTGACAGGGGGCGGAGAGAGGTGAACTGTTCTATAGGGTGACGGACAGGAACGCGACTCCAGGAGCTCCACCGGCGGGTGAGGACAGATCCCCGAAAAGGGAGGTGTTCGTGCGACCCGTGCGTCGCTTCGCCGGGCAGGAGATACGCGGGCCCGAGGCGATCGACGCCGAGGTACTTGATGCCTGGCTGACAGAGTTCTCGGTCTGAGATGAGGTTTTCGCGGTTGCGCCGGAGGGCGTGGTGGACATCTTCGCCGCGGCAGGGCTGCCGAAGCCCGACATCTCCATCCTGTCGGACGAGTTCCTGGCCGAGGTGCGCGGCATGCCCCAGCGCAACCTGGCGGTGGAACTACTGCAGAAGCTGCTGAAAGGCGAGCTGGCGACCCGGCGTCGCAAGAACGTGGTGCAGGCGCGTTCCTTTGCCGAGATGCTGGAGCAGACCATACGCCGCAACCAGAATCGCGCGATCGAGGCGGCCCAGGTGATCGAGGAGCTGATCGAGCTCGCGAAGGAGATGCGCGAGGCGCGAGCTCGCGGCGAGGCGCTCGGCCTTTCGGATGAAGAGCTGGCATTTTACGATGCACTCGAGACGAACGACAGCGCCGTCAAGGTGCTGGGCGACGAGACGCTGCGAAAGATCGCCCGCGAGCTGGTCGCCACGGTTCGCACCAACGTGACGATCGACTGGACGTTGCGTGAAAACGTGCGCGCCCAGGTGCGGGTACTGGTCAAACGCATCCTGCGCAGGTATGGCTATCCGCCCGACAGGCAGGAGGTAGCGACACAGACAGTGCTGGAGCAGGCCGCGTTGCTGTCGGCAGAATGGGCGACGGGATGAGTTGAGCCTCTGTTGACCGGACGCGACAAGGCATTTGCCACCTCCGTGGTTGACCTTATCACACCAGCTCCCGCCAGCATCTCGCCAACGCCGCCGTGACTCCCGCTGGCCGCACGTCTCGAGGGAAAACCTTATCATCGCGACACCATATCATTGCGCATCGTTCGGGGCGAGGTTCCATGAAGCGAAATACCCTTCTCATCGCGATCGCCGCCATCACGGTGGTCGGCATCGCTGCAGGCCTGCTCCTCTCGGGCGCCGGGCCATCAGGCGCGCTCCAGGGGATGATCGCACCGATCCCGACCACCCTGACCCTCGGGTACACGGTCCTCATGGAGAACGGCGTCGGGGGCTATATGCTGGACCTCCACGGACGGCTCGTCGACTCGACGGGCGGCCCCGTCGCGAACCGGCCGGTGAAGCTCCGGTGGAGACTCCCCGACGAGACCACCCTCCACGACTGCGGGACAGCCACGACGGGGGCCGACGGCTCGTACAGCCTCCAGTTCGAACAGTATTCCTGGTACTACGGCAGGCACCCCATCTATCACGCCGAGTTCGCCGGCGACAGCCTCTTCCTCGCGTCCCGGTCGGCCGACGTGCAGGGCCCATGACTGCGGCGGGGGCGGGGAAAGACCCGGCCCAGCGGCCGTTTATTCCCCCGTGCCCGGGGGAGCATGCCTGGGCCCCCCGGTTGCGATAGGCCACCCGGAAGACGACTCCATCGTCATCGTCGCCGACCATGAGCACGCCGTCAGAGAGGAGTGCCGGGCCGGTCGGCCGGCCGAAGACGCGGTTCTTGTCGAAAAGGAAGCCCGTGAGATAGTTTACGTACCCTTCGGGCTCGCCCGCCTCAAAAAACGGGGGCGGACGACGCCATGGCCGGTCGGCGGGTTCCGGTTCCGGGAGCCGTGCAGGGTCACGAACACCTCCCCGCAGTAATCCTCGGGGAACGCCGTCCCGTTGCAGAACCGGAGCTGAATCGGCGAGGCGTGGGCCGAAAGCTGGAAAACAGCCGGCCCGGTGATGGCCGCAAACGCCTCCTTCGTGCTGCCGGGCGGGTCAAAGGGCGTCCGAAACCAGATCCGGGGTCCCGAGGATATCGTCACCTTGAGAAGGGCTTCGTAGACCGCGGTTCGGGTCGCGAAGGAGAGATAGCCGTTCCCGAGCGCGAGCCCGTGGACACGGAGTACCCCTTAAGCACGGGCTCAGACGGTGCTGCATGGCCATCGCCGTCGTCGTCGCGAAGGCGAATGACCGTGCCACCTGACGGGCGGGGGCATCGACCGAGCCGTCGTGGGCTGCGACCATGACCCGGACGCCGCCGAGGACGCGGGCGGAGACGTTCACTTCGAACCCGGGAGGGACCGAGAGCCGGGCGAGAGGCTGGTCATTGAAGCCCACGGATTCGGGCGAGAAGGTGGAGACCGGGGGCGGGTCAAGGAGCGTGGACGGCACGCAGCAGCCTGCGGTGAAAAGGGCCACGGTCAGAGAGAAAGAGGCGGAGGTCCGGAGTCATGCCCCTTTCAGGGGCAGGGGCGAAAAAAGGGTTCTCTTCAGTCGGACGAGACCCGGGGGTTCTCGTGGTACCGCGAGAGGGTCGCCTGTCGCTGACCCTGGTACTTCGCGTCGCCCTTGGCGTTATATGGTCGCTCGGCCCGCTCGGTGGTATAGAAGACGAGCTGGCCGATCGGCATTCCCGCGTAGATCTTGACCGGTCGGGAGTTCACGTTGCACATCTCCAGGGTGATGGAGCCGGCGAACCCCGCGTCGATCCACCCACCCGTCTGGTGGAGTTCGACCCCGAGCCTGGCGATCGAAGACTTCCCCTCGATGGAGGCGACGACGTTGTCGGGCAGGGCGACGAGTTCCAGGGTCTCGGCGAGCACGAACTGCCCGGGACGGAGGACGAACTCCCGGGCACGGCACTCGTCGACATCGCTCGTCACCGATTCCCGGTCGTACGGGTCGATCACGCTCTCTCCCGGCAGATACCAGACAAAATGGTCGCCGAGGCGGATATCGAGCGAATTCGGCTGCACGAGCGATGGTTCGAACGGGTCGATCACGATCTGGCCCCGCCTGATCCGGTCCATAATCTGCCAGTCGACGAGGATCATCCGGTACCTCTTGGAGGACTGGTGTCATCATCGTTTCGAGGGATCGCCCCTCCGAGGCGCTGCTCTGTCCTGCGGAGGAGACCGTGGATCGTCGAGACCTCCCGGATCGTGGGCATCGCCCGTGAGAGCAACCGGCGGGCGAGCAGGAGCGTGATCTCGCGCTTGTGCGGGGGATGGTCGACGCGGTCGAGAAACCGATCGATATGCGCGTACAGGCTCTCCAGTTCGAGCGGAGACGCCAGCGCGTACGTCCCTCTCTCGAGGCCCGCCAGCTCGTAGCAGACGATACCGACAGCGTGCGAGAGATTCAGGATCGGGTAGAGAGGGGAGGTCGGAATCGTGCAGATGATCCCGGCGCGCGCGAGTTCCTGGTTGGAAAGACCGCAGTTCTCCCGCCCGAAGAGGACCGAGACGGTCCCGTCGACCCCAGCAATCATGCTCCGGAGCTCACGGGGGGAGAAGTAGGGCATCCGGATCGGGGACGAGACGGACCTGGCGACCTCGCCCGTCGTCGCCACCACCAGGGACGACTCCTCGACCACCCGTTCCAGGGTGTCGTACCGGGCCTCCTCGAGCACGTCGCGGGCATGCGAGGCCATCGCCCACGCCTCCCCGGAGAGGGGACAGGGGTCGACCAGGACGAGGCGGAAAAACCCGAAATTCTTCATCACGCGCGCGACCGACCCGACGTTCCCCTCGTAGAGCGGATTGACGAGGACCACCTGGATCTCGGGCATCCGCCTCCTACCTGACCGCGCGGACGGTCTCCTTCAGGACACCAGCGCCGGCCTCGTAGACGGCATTCCCGACGACGATCGTGTCGGCGTACCGACCCATCTCGGCCGCCTGGGCAGACGATCGGATCCCGCCGCCATAGTAGAGGACCGCCCGATCGATCGCCCGGCGCACCGCCCGGAGGAGAGCGGGATCGCCGTACGTCCCGCTGTACTCAACGTAGACGATCGGGAAACAGAAGTAGTGGTCGGCGACCGACGCGAACGCCGCTGCAGACTCGGGGGAGAGCGAGCAGACCGCCCGCGTCACCCGGGCGACGGCCGATGCGGGGTTGAGGACGATGTACGCCTCGGGGACGACCTTCGACCAGTCGACCGTCTCCTGCTGGACCCACTCATGGTGCTTGCCCACGATCCATCGCACGTCGGTCGTGTTCATCACGCTCGGGATGAAGAGAAGGTCGATCCCCTCCACCAGGACACCCTCCGGCCCGGCAGGCTCCACCACGAGTGGAAGTCCGTACTCGGAGACCTGCCGCTGGAGCTCGGCGAGGTTCTCCCTGGTCACGTTCAGAGTGCCCGAGAGCATCAGTGCGTCGGTGCCGCTCGTGGCGATCTCGGCGATCGCCTCGGGCGGCAGGGTCTTGTCGGGGTCCAGTTTCGTGACGTGGACCCAGTCCTGCCAGCGGGGAGCCATCTGTTCTGTACAATCGACGCCGGACCTTTAATCCCCGATCATCCCGCTGCCTCCCGCGGGGCGGAGGCACGGGCCTGGAAGTCCATGATCCGGCGCACGGGCAGACCCGTCTCTGCCGCGACGACTTGTGGATCGGCCTCGATCAGGGTCCGGGTATCGTAGACACCGCCGCTGTAGAGTTTTTCGATCGTGGACTCCCCGACTCCCGGGATCGAGAGGAGCTCGGCCCGCCCCTTCTCCAGTTGCGCCCGGGTCGTCCGACGGGGTGCCGGTTGTCCGAGGGCCTCGCAGACGAGCTCGATATGCCGGTGGACCGTGTCGGGCGAGATTCCGGTCTTGAGGGTGAGATACGGCGCCGGGAGACGAATGAAGTCCTCAGGGCTCGTGAACCCGGCAGCGTAATACTTCTTTAAGCTGATCGCCGGTATTCCCATCGCCCGGAGGCGGCGGTCATTGCAGAGACCCCGGGCCGCATCGAGAAGGGCGGCAGTCTCCTTCTCCCCGATGCCCGCCGACCGGATCAGCGCAGGGTCAGCGGAGGCGAGGTGTTCGATCGTGTCGATCCCCTTCGAAAAGAGGGTCTTCATGATCTTCGCGTGACTCCGTCCCCGTCGGGGCGGCACGTGGGCACGAACGAACTTGCGGAGCTCCGAGCGGCGGCGCAGGAGGGAAAGCACCCCTTCGGCCTCTTCTTTGAGCCGTAATGCCGTCTTCCTGTCGATGCCTGCCACATCGGCAAGCACGTCCGGATCTGCGACCGAGACCTCGTTCACCGCGTAGATGTGCCGTGCATTGAGCCGTTCGATCAACTCCGGCGTCATGGACGGCATGAGGGCCATCGTCTCGCGGTTTGAGGCGATATGGTGGCAGAGGGGACAGCCGATCTCCCAGGGGCGCGCACCCTTTGCGATCAGCCGGACGTGTGCGAGACCGTGCTGGGGACAGACGTCGTCGGTTCTGACGGCGAAACCCCAGGTGGTCACCGGGAGGCCGATGTTGAACCGGCACTCGGGGTAGTTCACGCACCCGATGAACTGACTCGACCTGATATGGTGCAGACGCAGTTCGGAACCGCAGACCGGGCAGGGCCCCAGGATCTGTTCCTCGACCGTCCGGCCCATGATATCCCGCCCGATCTCATCACCATGGGCCTCCAGGTCGTCAAAGGCACGGTGCAGCATGAGACGGGATTCATCCACGACCTCGTCGCGGGTGCGCCTCCGCTCCTTGATCTCCTGCATGTGCCGGTCGATCGCGGTCGTCATGTCGGGCTTCGTGATCAGGTCCGCGTGCTCTTCGAGGGATTCGATCACGGCCCGCCCCACGAGCGTGGGGCGGAGGGGGTTGCCTTCGACGTACTTCCGGCTCACCAGCTTGCCGATCACCTCGTGACGGGTGGACTTGGTCCCGAGCCCGAGCTCCTCCATCACCTGGATCAGGCGTGACTGGGTGAACCGTGGCGGGGGCTGGGTCTCCTTCTCCTCGATCCGTACCGCGTTGACGGGGAGACGTTCGCCCACGACGAAGGGAGGCAGCTCGTGCTCCGCCGCGTCCGAGTAGGGGTAGACCGTCCGCCAGCCAGCCTCGGCAAGGGTGGAGCCGGTCGTGGTGTAGGACTCGCCGCCGGCATCGAAGAGGACCTTTCGCGTGGTCCAGCGGGCATCCGGAGAGAGGGTCGCCAGGAACCGCCGGACCACCAGCTCGTAGACCCGCCACCGCTCCTCCCCGAGCTCGGCGCGTGTCGCCGCGCCTGCCGGGTGGATCGGCGGGTGGTCGGTGGAGGACTTCTTCCCCCGGGTCGGGCTGGGACGCCGGTGTGCAAGGACCCATCGGACGTCATCCCGAAACTCGGTCCGTTCCAGGGTCTTCAGGGCTCCGTCGAGGTCGAGCGACGGGGGATAGATGGTGTTGTCCGTGCGGGGATACGAGATGTACCCGTGCATGTACAGGTCCTCAGCGATCCGCATCGCGTTCGCCGCGGAGAGACCGATCCGCCCCGCAGCGACGATGAAACCGGTCGTGTCGAAGGGAGTCGGGGACCGGTCGAGTTTCTGCCCCTCCCGTGACTCGGTGACGACGAGCGGTGCCACCGTCCGGTCGCGGGCCTCCATCGCCGCCTCGCGATCGGTGAAACGGGGGGTCGTGTGCCGGGCCGAGAACGCGACCCCTTCCCGTTCCGAGTCGACCGAGAGGACCCAGTACTGCTCCGGCGTGAAGGATTCGATCTCGCGTTCGCGGTCCACGATCATCGCCAGGGTCGGAGACTGGACTCGTCCGACCGAGAGGATGTTCCGGCCCCCCCGCCGGGCGGCGAGGCTGATGAACCGGGTGAGCGATGCCCCCCAGATCAGGTCGATCACCTGGCGGGCCTCTCCCGCAGCGGCCAACGCGAAGTCGAGTTCGGTCGGGTTACTGAATGCGTTCCGGATCTCCTGCGGGGTGATCGCAGAGAACCGGGCGCGTGCCACCGGAACGTCCGGCCGTACAGCCCTGACGAGGTCGTAGGTCTCCTTGCCGATCAGTTCACCCTCGGTGTCGAAGTCCGTCGCGATCGTGACCCGGTCCGCCCGTCGGGCGAGTTTCTGGACCAGGTTCACGATCTTTTTATCGGTCGGGGTCTTGATGGTCCTGGCGTCGATCAGGGAACGGGGGCGGTGCTGCTCGGAGCGCCAGTTCGTGTACCCCGGTTCGAAGTCGATCTCCACGACGTGCCCTCGCAGCCCGACCACGGTCGTATCATCGAAGGAATAGGTGTTGACGCCACCCTCCTTGCGTGTCTCGACGTAAGACTGGCCCGCGAGAATCCGGGCGATTCGCTCTGCCGCGATGTTCTTCTCCGTGATGATCAGGTGCACGATCCCATCACTCCGCCAGGGCCTCGGCGAGACGCCGGCCCACCTCCCTCGGGTCCGCTCGACCGCGGGTCTTCTTCATCACCTGACCGGCCAGGTAGTTGAGGGCGGCACCTTTCCCGGCACGGTAGTCTGCGACCGCCTGAGGCTGCTCGGCGAGCACCTCGGCGATCGCGGTGGCAACCGCATCATCCCCGGTGACGGCAAGCCCGAGCCGTTCGACGATGGAGGCGGGCTCCTCGGGGGTGTCAAGGACCAGGCGGAGCACTTCAACCCCGGAGCGGTCCGTGATCGTCCCCGACCCGACGAGCGAGAGAAGGGAGCGGAACCGGATCGGGTCGACCGTCGCAATCGTCCTGTCGCGGTAGTTCAGTTCCCCGAGGAGGGTATCAGCGACCCAGGTGGCGGCGAGCACCGGGTCTTCGCCGGCGACCGCCTCGAAGAACTCCGCGAGGCGGAGATCGCCGGTCAGGGTCCGTGCATGGTTGATTGAAAGCCCGTACTGCTGCATGAACCGCTCGCGCCGGGCGTCAGGAAGCTCGGGAAGGGCGATATCGTCCAGCCACGAGGCGACCCGGAGTGGCGGGAGATCAGGTTCGGGGAAGTAGCGGTAGTCATGCTCCTCCACCTTTGACCGTGAAGCCGTCGTCGTCCCGCGCGCCTCGACAAAGTGGCGGGTCTCTCGTTCGACCGTGGCGCCGCGCCGGATCAGCGAGCGCTGGCGGGTGATCTCGAAGGTAAGCGCCTTTTCGACCCCCTTGTAGGAGGAGATGTTCTTGATCTCGACCCGATCGTGGCCCGCGATCGAGACGTTCGCATCCACCCGGAGCGACCCCTCCTTCTCCGAGTCGAAGACGCCGAGGTATTCCAGGGTCGCACGGAGCTTCGCGAGGAGCCGACGGGCTTCCTTCGGTGACCGGAGATCGGGCTCGGTGACGATCTCGATCAGCGGTACGCCCGAGCGGTTGTAGTCGACGAGCGAGTATCGGGCGCGGGCCCCTCCTCCCCGGTGCACGAGCCGGCCCGGGTCTTCCTCCATGTGGATCCGGGTCAGCCGGACCTTCTTCTCCCCGCCCTCCTCTGCCTCGATCACGATATGGCCACCGAGGGCAAGGGGCCGGTCGTACTGGGTGATCTGGTAGCCCTTCGGGAGATCGGGGTAGAAGTAGTTCTTGCGTGAGAACTCGCACTCCTCCGGGATCTCGCAGTTGAAGGCCTTGGCAACCCTTAAGGCATACTCGACCGCACGCCGGTTCACCGCCGGCATCGTCCCCGGCAGCCCGAGGCAGACGGGGCAGACGTGGGTGTTCGGCCCGTCATCGCGGTAGTCCGTGGAGCAGCCACAGAAGAGCTTCGTCCTGGTGTCGAGCTGGCAGTGGATCTCGAGACCGATGATCACCTGGTCAGCACTCATGCGGTCACCTCTGCCTCGAAGGCTGCCGCCGCGTCGATCACCGTCTCGTCGTCGAAGGGGCGTCCCATCAGCTGGAGGCCGACCGGGAGACCGTCCACACTGCCGCAGGGGACCGAGATCGCCGGGACACCGGCGAGATTCGCCGGTACCGTCAGGATATCGGCGAGGTACATCGAGAGCGGGTCGGCGAGCTCACCCAGCCGGAAGGCGACGGTCGGCATCGTCGGGCCGGCAAGGAGGTCGACCGAGCGGAAGAGGCGCTCGAAGTCGGCAGCGACCTGTGCACGTGCCGTCTGGGCCTTGCCGTAGTAGCGCCCGTAGTACCCGGCCGAGAGGGCGAAGGTCCCGAGCAGGATCCGGCGGCGCACCTCCTCGCCAAAGTGTTCTGCACGGACTGCGGTGAACGCATCGTGCCAGGAGCGCTGGACCTCGGCACCGGGTCCGAACCGTACGCCGTCATACCGCGCCAGGTTCGATGACGCCTCGGATGTGCAGGTGATGTAGTAGGCGGCGAGGGCGAACTTCATCGTCGGCATGGAGACGGGGACGACCTTTGCGCCGCAGGCGGCGAGCGTCTCGATCGAATCCCGGACCTTCGCAGCGACGCGGGGATCGACCCCTTCCCCGAAGAACTCGGCAGGAACCCCGATCGTCCGGCCTCTGACGCTGGGGACCGGGTCGTGCTCGTAGGGCAGACCCTGCATGGTGGAATCGCGCGGATCGGGGCGGCTGATGACCCGCAGGAGGGCGGAGATGTCTCCCACGGTCCGGCCCATCGGCCCGATCGTCTCGAGCGAGTTCGCATACGCGACCAGTCCATACCGGGAGACCCGCCCGTAGGTCGGTTTGAAGCCGACGATCCCGCAGAAGGCGGCGGGGCACCGGATCGAACCTCCCGTGTCGGTACCGAGCGCCATCTCGGCAAGTCCGGCGGCGACGGCGGCAGCCGAACCTCCCGACGAACCTCCGGGGACGCGCGTCGTGTCGACCGGGTTCAGGGTCGGGCCGAAGCCGGAGTTCTCGGTCGTGGTTCCCCTCCCGAACTCGTCCATGTTGGTCTTGCCATTGATGGTCGCACCCGCATCGCGCAGCAGGGACACCACGTGGGCGTCGTAGGGAGGGACGTATCCCTTCAGGATCCGCGACCCGCACGTCGTCTCCATGCCGGCGGTCGAGATGTTGTCCTTGATGGCGACCGTCCTGCCGGCGAGCGGACCTGATCGGCGGCCCGGTACGTCCGACCGGAGGAGGTAGGCATTGAACCGGTCGTCCATCACATCACCCTCGGGGCCTTCACGAACCCGTCCTCGTCTTCGGCAGCATTCGCCAGGACTGCCTCCTGTGGCAGGGATGGCGAGACCACGTCCTCCCGGAGGACCGTGTGCAGGGGCCGTTTCGCGGTGCACTCGTCGCCCAGGGTATCCAGGATATCGAAGTATTCAAGGATCCGGTTGAACTGTGCGGTAAAGGTCGGCAGCACCTCCGCCGGGATCCCGACGTCCGCGAGCTCGGCGATCCGCCGGACATCGCTCTCATTGACCATGCTCGTTCCTCTCCAGGGTGGTTAAGTACCCTTGCACCGAGTTTTTATAACCGTTATGACGTGACAGACGGCGTATCTCCCCCCAGACCCCCGAGCCGTACTGCATCGCTTTCTTGGGATACGCCGCGATCTCGGGCGGAATCCATGTCGCGGCGGCCTCCCGCAACGCCGCTTTTCCCGGTCCGTCCCCGACGAGCCGGGAGAGCGGAAGCGCGCGGACCGCCCGGAGGACCGCAGGGTCGAGGAACGGCATCGAGAGGTAGCAGCCGAAGAGGCCGACCGTCCCCTGGTCACGGGCACGCTGGACGGGGAGCGAGGCGAAGTCACTCGCGAGCATGGACCGGAGGTCATCCGCCCCCGCATACCGGGCGTAACCACCGAATACCTCGTCGGCGCCCTGCCCCGCCAGGATCCGCTCGTACCCCCGGGATCCTGCCCACTCCGCAACGAAGTAGAGGGTGGCGGCGATCGCGACGTTCACAGGACTCTTCTCCGGGATCACACGCAGCACCTCGACCAGCACACCGGGTAACCGCTCGGGAGGGATGATGACCTCGTTCAGGTCGAGATCAAGGAGGTCCGCGACGTACCGGGCGCGTTCGAGATCGTGGCTCCCCTCGATCCCGACGACGACGCAGGGCCTGCCAGATAGTGCTGCGATCAGGGTCGAATCGACACCCCCCGAGAGTGCCACCACCCCCTCGTCTGCCCGGCGCCGGACGGCGAGCTCGATCGCATCCACGAGCGTGAGCTCGGGCACCTCCGGCTCGATCCTCCGGACGGTCACGCCATCCCGCTGGAGCTCGCCCGGCGGGCAGAGGCCCGGGAGGATCCCGAGCATGTCGCGTCCGCGCCAGCTCCCCGCCTCGAAGTAGAACTCCCCGCCCAGGCGGGCCACCAGAGGGTCTTCCCCGCAGACCAGCTCCTCGAGCCGGGAGGGGGCAAGGCGTCTCCCGTTCAGCTCCGTCCATCCGCGCAGCATCATTCCCGTGGATCTCTGACGCAGAAGCAGAAATAATAAATCACCTTCGTGCGATGGAGATTCTGGTATGATCCGGCGAGGAGGGAACGAGGAAGAGGAGGACTTCCCGGATGAGGGGATGAATGACGCATTCGCCGAGGACGAGGAGGATGAATACGAGGAGTGGTTCGACCCCGGGGCCGTACTGGAGGACGTGGCGGACGACATCCTGGAGGAGTGCGAGGAGGATGTGGCCTGCATCGCGGCCCGGCTCGACGGGCTCGACCCCGAACTCCGGTGGGAACTTCTTGGTTCCAACCTGCTCAACGCCTGGCAGGTTTTTTTCTATATCTTCCGGTTTGAACCCGACGATCTCACCCGCGAACGTCTGGAGCTCGAACCGGCCCTTGCGACCCGTTCGGGAGTCCTGCTCGAGCACCGCGACCTCTTCGAGCTCCTCTTCTTCGTCCGGGACCGCAGGGGTTTCATCGGTGTCAGCGATGGAGAGGCGTTGCTCGCCCGATTCGAAGGGCCCGAGGCATACGACGAGGCGCGGGCGTTCGTCGATGAGAACGCCTAGAGCGAGTCGGCGGAGGTGATCAGCGCCGGATCGACCCGTGCGCGAACCACCGGAGGGAGCGAGCCCCAGCGGACCACCTGCCGGTCGAAGACCGCGCAGACACCGGTGATCTGTGCCGGGTCGACCCGGTCGAGGACCGACCTGTCCTCCGGCCGGAGGTCGTTGCAGAGCCGGGTCGCCCATGCATCGGCGAGCACCGGATCCGGCCCGAAGACGGTGACGGCGTCCGCGACGCCGAAGGAGATCGAGGGACCGACGGTCGCGGACGAGGTGCAGCACCCCAGCACGCGGCGGGTGGGTGGCAGCACGAAGGCGAACCGGTCTGAGTAGGCGGAAGCACCGGCGTGGACACCGATGCGAAGGGGCTGAGGGGAGACGAACGCGATGTCACCGCCGTTCTCCACCACGCCGAACGAGGCCCCCGCGCCGACCATCGCCTCGACACCGGCGGCAGCCACCATACCGGCGACGGAGGCCATCGGGCCGACCCCGGCATCCCTCGCCGCCCGGACCATGCGACGGATGACGGGATGGTCCACCCCAGGATCGCAGGGTTCGAGACTGGAGAGAAAGAAGGGGTCCCGGGCGATTGTGCGTTCGATCGCGGCCCGTGCCTCCAGGATGGCTGCCTTCGCCACGTGAAGGTGCCCCTCCTCCTCTGCAAGGAGCGTCGCGTGCGTCTCGCGGTGATGAAAACGCTCGCGGATCATCAGAGCTGCAGCGACAGGGCATGGTGCGGGCATGCGAGCACGCACTTGCCGCAGAGCACGCACCGGGACTCATCCACGGTCAGCCGCCAGGCCTCGTCGAATGAGAAGACCTCCTGGGGACAGATCGAGATGCATGCACCGCAGTCGACGCACTCGTTCCGGTCGAAGAGGATCGTCCGGTCGAGGCGGCGGGTCGTCGCACCGAGCGCCTCCATCCGTTCCCGCACGAGCTGGCAGGCCTCATCGGGCACCTCGATCAGTGCCTCCCCCTCGTGCGAGTCGATCTGCGCCCTTTCGACGTTGATCAGGACCCCGGTGTCCCGTACCACCTGAGCGATCACCGGTTCCCGCCCCCGCTTCCGGGAGAAGGTCACGATGAGCTTCATTCGCGTCCCCTCCCGATGAGGCGGGAAAGACTGGTCGCCGTCAGCATCCCGACCACGTGCCGATCGGCGTCCACCACCGGCAGGGCGCTGATGTTGTTGCGCCGCAGTTTCTGAGCGGCGATGTCCACCGGTTCGTCGGGCACCGTGGTGATGACACGCCGGGCCATGACGTCCGCCACCAGGCGGGCCCGTTCGGGCTGGAGGACCGCCTTCGAGAGGTCGTAGGTGGTGACGATCCCGGTGAGCCGACCTTCCGCATCCAGCACGACCAGATGGTTCGTCTCGCCCTTTAAAAGGCTCCTTGCGGCATCGGTGACCGGGGCGTCGCCCTTGATCGAGAACGCCTGACGGTCCATGACCTCGCGGACACGCGGGCCCTGTGCGATCTCGCGCATCGGGCGAGCGGACCGGGTCGTATCGATCCGCCGGGTGGGGAGCGCCAGGGTCATCCGGCCCGAGGCGATCCGCTCCGCGAGCTCCTCGGCGACCTGACGCGCGCGCCTGAACGAGGAGAGGGGCGAGGTCGTCACCTCTTCCCCCTCGATCTCGATCCTGCCCGACCGTAACTCGGCATACGAGACCCTTCGCACGGTAGGGCGGGACCGCTCCGGGACCGAGTAATCGACCACGTCAACCTCGATCGCGGCATCGGTCACCGCGGTCGCCCGAACGGTCTCGATGTCGAGGACCGGGATCGGGACTCCGATCCCGACATAGAGCGTGACCCCATACCCATGCATCGTGGCGGCCCGGAGGTACTCGGCACTCATCCCCTTCAGATCGCCGCTCACCATCAGGGTTCCGAAACCGCCTGCCGGGGAGTGCTGGGTGCCCTCGCCGATCACGATCCCCTCTCCCCCTCCGAGGAAGATTGGGACGCCCGCCCCGATGTAGCGGAATGTGGGGTCGTTGGAGATCGGGTTTAAGACCCCGGCACCGGAGTACGTCACGTTCCCGTGGTTGGGGAGGAGCATCCCCATGTAGGTGTGAAGCACACGGTCGGAGGTGTTGACCGCCGCGTTATACCGCTGGTAGGCGTTCCTGGGATTCACCATCACCGCCTGGTTGAGGTCCGGCAGGCTCACCTCGGTCCTGACCGTCCTCCGGGGATAGCAATCGGTCCCGCGCGAGTGTGCCCGGACCTCGACCGAGTTGCCCGAGACCAGATCCTCGATCACATGCGCCCCGCCGTACTGGTCCCGCCGGGTCTCGGACTGCTGGGTCGCACCCAGGTAGGCGTCGACCGCAGCGATCCCGGCATAGGCTTCAACATCGTTCAGCCAGACCCGTTCCATCCGGATCGGGGGATCCGCATGGCCAAAGTTCAGGAAGACCCCCGAGGAACACATCGCCCCGAAGGTTCCGGTCGTCACAACGTCCACCTCGGCGAGTGCGCCCTCTTCCCCGAGCTCGGCGACCAGTTCCGGCATCCGTTCGGCCGTCACCACGACGGCGTTGCCGTCCCTGATCCGCTCGTTGACCAGGTCGATGGTTCTCTCCATGGAGATCGGTTCACCGCGTTAATAGAAATAGTTATTTGTATTACTGGAGAGAATAGGTGGGCGGTGCTATTTACCGGGGAGGACCACATATCCCCACATGGAGATCGAGGTGTTCACCCGGGAGATGGAGGCGCTCGCGCCACCCGACCTCGCCGAGCCCTACGATGAAGGGCGGATCGGGCTCGTGGTGGAGGGAACCAGGCCCGTCCACCGGGTTACCGTCGCTCTCGACGCGACCGTGAGGGTGGCGGAGCGTGCCGCCGCCCTCGGTGCGGACGTCCTGGTCGTGCACCACTCGCCGCTCTTCGCCCCTGTCCACCGGGTGACCGGGGAGACGGCCCGTCTGCTCAGGGTGATTCTCGGTGCAGGAATGCACCTCTACGTGATGCATACCAACTTTGACCGGGCGGAGAACGGGATCAACGATACGCTCGCAGACCTTCTCGGTCTCTCTGAGCGCCATCCCCTCCCCCTCGGGCTCGTGGGGAGGGTGACGATCGACCTGGACAGGATCGCCGCGGTGGTCGGCCCCCTCCGCGTGCATGGTCCGGTCACCCGTATCGAGCGACTTGCCGTCGTCGCAGGCAGCGGGTTCGACCCCGAGCTGATCCGGGCAGCGGCCGAACTCGGCGCAGATGCCTTTCTCTCAGCCGAGCTGCGGCACCACGTCGCACGGGAGTCCCCCCTCCTCTGCCTTGAGTCGACCCACTATGCCCTCGAGGCACCGGGCATGAGGGCGCTGGCTGAGCGGAGGGGGTGGACGTTCATCGACGACCCTCCCCTGCTGCGGCATTACCGGTGACCGTGATCCATGACCGACCCTCCCCGGTCAGGGAACCTTGAGGCCCTTCCCGAGCGCACGCGGCGGGCGATCCTGGAGTGCTATGGTGACCAGGGGCGACGGGCGCTCGAGGCGGTCGAGTCCGGTTCCGTGAAGCGGTACCTCGACTTCGTAGTGGTGGTGGGGACTCACGACGAGTACGTGGTCGAGGGTGAGCTCTGCACCTGTGAGGGCTCCCTGATCATGAACGCCTTCTGCTGGCACCAGCTTGCCGCCCGGATCGCGGTCCTCACCGGCAGATGCGAGGAGTACGATCTCTGGTACCACGAGACCCTCGACTGAAACGGAATCAACGCACAGTATTTATCGAGTCCGCCCGTAATTTAGCATGTACACGTGAGCCCTCATGAGTGAACAGGATTATCAGCTCGAGTACTTCAGGTCCGAGGGATTCGAGCGGCGCATCTGCACGAGCTGTGGAGCGGCGTTCTGGACCCGCGATCCGGAGCGGCAGGTCTGCGGCGACGCCCCCTGCGAGCCGTACTCGTTCATCGGGGACCCGGTCTTCACACCGCATACGATTCCCGAGATGCGCGAGGCATACCTCTCATTCTTCGAGCGGCACGACCATACGCGGATCGACCGCTACCCCGTCGCCGCGCGCTGGCGTGACGACATCTACCTGACGATCGCGTCGATCGCGGACTTCCAGCCATTCGTGACCGGGGGTCTGGTCCCCCCTCCGGCAAACCCCCTCACCATCTCTCAGCCCTGCATCCGTCTCAACGACCTCGATTCTGTCGGACGGTCGGGCCGGCATCTAACGCTCTTCGAGATGATGGCCCACCACGCGTTCAACAACGCGACGACCGAGGTATACTGGAAGGACCGGACGGTCGAGCTCTGCGACCAGTTCCTCGCCTCCATCGGTGGGGACCTCGAAAGGGTCACGTACAAGGAACACCCCTGGGTCGGAGGTGGCAATGCCGGCCCTTCCGTGGAGGTTCTGATCGGAGGGCTCGAGGTGGCGACCCTCGTCTTCATGTCGCTCGGACGGCAGAAGACGAACGAACCACCGGTCGAGCTCGAAGGGAAGCTCTACTACCCGATGCCGAACCGGATCGTTGACACGGGCTACGGGCTCGAACGCCTCACGTGGGCCTCTTCGGGTTCGCCGACGATCTATGACGCGGTCTTCCCCGACCTCGTCTCGTTCCTCCTCTCCGAGGCGGGTCTCGACCACCACCTCTCCGATAAGAACTACACCAAGATCCTCGCGCTCAATGCGAAGTTTGCCGGACTGATGGATATCTCCGGCCCGAACCTCTTTGCCCTCCGCAAGAAGGTGGCGGCGGCGATCGACGTCCCGATCGACCGACTCACGAAGATGATCACCCCGATCGAACAGGTCTACACGATCGCGGACCACTCGCGGTGCCTCGCCTATATGATCGGGGACTGCATCGTCCCGTCCAACGTCCGCGAGGGGTACCTGGCCCGCCTCGTGCTCAGGCGAACGCTCCGCGTCATGAACGAACTTCGGCTCGACCTGCCTCTGGCGGACCTGGTCGAACGCCAGGTGATGACGATCGGGGAGGAGCAGTTCGAGCAGTCGATTGATGTCATCCGGGAGATCGTCGAGCGGGAGACAGAGAAGTACGCCACGACGATCGAACGGGGCACCCGGATCATCCAGAAGGTGGCGGCATCGTATAAGAAGAAGGCCGAAAAGGTGCCTCTCTCTGAGGTGATCACCCTCTACGACTCACACGGGCTCCCGGCCGAACTGATCCGCGAGGTGGCCTCTGCCGAGGGCGCCGTCGTCGAACTGCCCGACAACTTCTACTCCCTCGTTGCCTCGATGCACTCGGAGAGCCAGAAGGATGAGGCGGATGGCGACCCGCTGTCACGGTATGAGTCGCGGATCGGATCGCTGCCGGGGACCCGTGCACTCTATTACGAACAACCGTGCGAGGTCGAGTTCGAAGCGATCGTCCTCGACTTCTTCGACGGATTCGTGGTCCTCGACCAGACCCTCTTCTATCCCGAGGGGGGAGGACAACCCGCCGACACGGGAACGCTCCTCACGTCGGAGTCGATGGTACGGGTCGAGGATGTCACGAAGGTCGGGGACGTGATCCTCCACCGGGTGACGGGAGGTGTCCTGAAACGCGGGGACCGTGTCAAGGGGATGGTGGACGAGGAGCGGAGGTGGTCGCTCATGCGGCACCATACCGCGACGCATATCCTTCTCCATGCGGCAAAGGAGGTCCTCGGGGCCCACGTACACCAGGCGGGATCCCAGAACAACTCGGACTCTGCACGCCTGGACATCAGGCACTTCAAGCATATCACCGATGACGAGATCCGGAGGATCGAACTCCGGGCGAATCAGATCCTGCAGAACAACAAGCCGGTCTACATCAAGCAGGAGGAGCGTCAGCGGGCCGAGAAGAAGTACGGTTTCACCCTCTACCAGGGAGGGGTGCCCCCGGGTGCGAGGATCCGGGTGGTCCAGGTGGGCAGCGAGGTCCAGGCCTGCGCAGGCACCCATGTCCGGACGACGGGCGAGATCGGGGTGATCAGGGTTCTTGCGGTCGAGCATATCCAGGACGGCATCGAACGGATCGTCTTCGCTGCCGGCAGGGCGGCCATCGAGGCGATGCAGCGGACCGAACAGCTCCTGAAGGATGCAGCAGCAGAACTGCGGATTCAGCCCGAGAACCTGCCCTCGACCGTCCAGCGGTTCTTCTCCGAGTGGAAAGAACGCGGAAAGGAGATCGAGAGGTTAAAAAAGAGGCTGGTCGAACTGGAACTGGCCCAGATCGAGTACGAGCAGATCGGTCCTGCGTACGTGGTGATCCGGGAACTCGACGTCGACCCCTCGCAGCTGGCAGCCCTCGCCCGGAAGCTGGCGAAGACCAACGGGGTCGCGTTCCTCGTCTCCTCCACCGACCGCCTGCACATGGTGCTCGCCTCAGGCACACCACGGGTGAACGCCGCCGGGATCCTCGGTGAGATCGCTGTGGCGTTCGGCGGGAAGGGTGGTGGAAACGCCACGATGGCCCACGCGATCTCTCCCGAACGCGAACGGAGCGCCGACGCACTGAAGGTGGGTCGCCGCCTGATCACGACCGCGCTGAATGGATAACGGACCCAGGATCCTGCACCCGGGAGACCCGGAGACCCAGACACTCGCCCGGGCCATCGCCTCGCCGACGGCAGGGGAGATCCTCAAGGTGCTCGGCGAGGAACCGATGACTGCATCGGCCCTCTCCACCAGGCTCTCGATCCCGATGACCACCGCCGCCTACCACCTCGAACACCTTGTGGACGCCGGCGTGATCGAGGTCAAGGAGACGAGGTGGAGTCGGAAGGGAAGGGAACAGAAGGTCTACCGCCTGGTCGACCGTGTGGTGATCGTGAGCCCGGCAAGGGAGGACCTCGGGACCCTGCTCCGGAAATATGCCGCCCTTGGCATCGCGCTCGGTGCCACGGCAGTGATTGCGGCGCTGTGGGAGGCGAACAATGCGGCCCCCGCGATAATGAAGGGGGGGACGGAACAGGCGGATGGAATGATGCCGGGCGCGATGACGGTCCCCGCCACCGGCACGGAGTCGGTGGTGCCGTTCATCCTGCTTGGCGGCATCGTGGTCCTCCTCGCCCTCGTCGTCTACGACCGTTACCTGGCCCTGAAGGCCCGACGCGAATAGCGGGAGCAGATACGGCACCGGACCGTCTCAGCGTCAGGCCGGCAGGTCGATCCCTCCCAAAGGGGGAGATGGTGGGAGAGCGAAGGCGTGACGCCAAACACCGGTGTATCCGACTTCCCTCATGGACGGACACCACCCTGCCCGTATCCCCGGGAAGGGACGCCGGAGGCACCTGGGAATGTCGAATCCGGGCAGAGTGTCCGGTCCTCAGGGTCTGGCACGTACCCTGGTACCATCCGAACGCGCCGCCTTCGGTCAGACACAAGCCTTTTTATCTGATCGGCGAGAGGTTGGATCTGAAGGGTGGCTCCCGATCCCCGCCAGGGAGAGGGGACGCCCGACGATCACCCCCTCCGAACGGCCCGCCGGTATTGGCGGGCGACCGTCTTGGGGGAGACAGTCAACCTGGGAGAGATCCGATGCCAGACTTCACCAAACCATTCACCGGGAACGTCCCGGACAGGAAGATGACCGATGAGGAGCTCGTCCGGGCGCTGCGTATGAACGTGGCAGCAGAGGAAGAGGCGACGTTCCTGTACATGGCGCATGCCGAGGCCACCGATCATCCGCTCGCGAAGAAGGTGCTGATCGATGTCGCGAACGAGGAGAGGGTCCATATCGGCGAGTTCAACCGCCTGATCCAGATCCTGACCGGGGATGAGGATCGGTTCCTGGCAGAGGGGGCTGCGGAGGTCGACGAGATGAACCAGGAACTGGCAGTCTCCGCGGGTTCATCCACAAAGCCTCAGAAGAAGGGCGGAAAGACTGCCAAAAAGTGACCGGAACCGGTCGCTCATCACCTTTTCTCCTGCTCCTTGAACGAAACCGTCCCTACCCCTTCGGATCCCGTTCGAGAGACGGACAATAAGGGGGTGGACATCCGGAAGACCCCGGAGGGGGGATGATGCCGTTCACCGCCCGTAGATTCCTGAATGTGCCCGGATGCCAGGAAATTTTTTTGGAAACGGTTTTATCGGATCGGGCGTGAATGGCTAGTACGATCATTATGGCACATCATCGAACAGTATCCCTTTTCGCGGTGCTGGTCCTGTTCCTCACCGCGCTCGCCGTGCCCGCCCTGGCAGATGGCGAGATCGGCCTCGTCCGGATCACATCGTCACCGGGCGGAGCTCTCGTCTACATCGATGACATCTATCGTGGCGTCACCGCCGTACAGAGCGGGCAGTCCACCCCGATCGAGGTGACGGCGATGACGCAGCATAACCTCCGGGTCTCCAGGCAGGGCTACCAGGACTACGAGACCACGTTCTCGGTCAACGCGGGCCAGATGAACGAGATCACGGTCACCCTGCCCGTGGTCACGCAGACGTCGATCTTCGGCACGATCCAGGTGCAGTCGGTGCCCACCGGGGCGAACGTCTACATCGACGGGCAGTTCTATGGGACCACCCCCTCCCAGACGGGCTCGTACCTCTCGCAGGACGTGATCGCCGGAAAACATATCGTCGCGGTGCAGCTGGACGGTTACGTCACCTACTCGACGACGATCCAGGTGCTCTCCGGGGAGCGAAAGAGTGTGGTCGCGAACCTGAACCAGGACCGTCCCGACGGTTCCATCCAGGTTCAGACTTCGCCCGAGGGTGCCACCGTCGTCCTTGACGGGGTCGACCTGCGAACCGCCCCGGTAACGTTCGCGAACGTGAACGCCGGCACGCACACCATCCTCGCCAGTCGCGACGGGTATTACTCGGTCTCGAGGTCCGTCCAGGTGAACCCTGGTCAGACGACCCAGGTTGAGATCACGCTCAACCCGGTCGGACCGTCGTACGGTTCGGCCCGGATTCAATCCGTCCCCTCGAATGCCGATATCTACATCGACGGTCTCTACCGCGGGGCAACACCGGTCACCGTGGGTAACCTGGGTGTCGGCACCCACAACGTCCTGCTTCGACGCGCCGGTTACCAGGAATACTCCACCACCATCCAGGTTCAGGCCGGAAGCACGACCGAACTCCGTGCAACGCTGACCGCACTCCCGCCGACGACCGGTTCTGTTGACGTGGTCTCGTACCCCTCGGGGGCTTCGGTCTATCTCGACGGGGTCTACCACGGGCAGACGAACAGCTGGGATGCGCTTGATATCCCGAATGTCGCCCCCGGTGACCACAGCTGCGTGCTGACGCTCGGCGGGTACTATGACTACGTCACGACGCTGACCGTATCCGCCGGAAGAACCACAAGCCTGGTCGCGACCCTGAAAGACCTGCCGACATCGAATCCCAGCGGGCAGGTGGCGGTCGTCTCCGCCCCCTCCGGTGCCGGTGTCTACATCGACAACGTCTACAGGGGGATCACCCCCCTGACCGTCAGGGACGTCCCGAGGAACTCCCATACCGTCCTGATCCGACTTCCGGGTTTCCAGGACTGGACCACCTCGATCCAGGTGCAGGAGGGTGAGACTGCCCAGGTATCGGCATCACTGGTGCCCCAGGGCGGCGCGACGACGGTGGTGACGACCGTTTCCACGACGAACGTGACGACCTCACCTCCGACGACGGCGGTCCCCACCACGACCAGATCCGGCCTGGTGGACGGGATCGCACTCGCGGGAGTCGCGCTCGCGGGCATGCTGATCGCCCGCTCCCGCCGTTGAGGTCCCCCCTTCTATCTTTTCTCCGACCCCGAAAAGAGGGTGCCGGCCTGTGCCAGAGACGCAGGCGAACCAAACAGGACGACCACGTCCCCGGGGAGAAGGCTCTCCACCCCGGATGGATTCGGGATGGTGGTGTCACCACGCTGAACGGCGAGGACGGTGGCGCCAAAGTCGCTCCTGAGACGGGACTCGTCGAGCCGGCGCCCCGCGAGGGGTGACGTCGGTGCAACACGATAGGTACGGATGTCCAGGTTATAGAGCCGTCCCCTGACATCCAGGCCTCCCGATGCCGATGCCCGGAGCGATCGGAACATGGCGTACCCGTCTGCACGGACGCGCTCAACGTACCCCTCGATCTCGTCGAACGGGACCATGTAGACCGAGAGCACCCGTGTGACCAGTTCGATCAGGGCCTCGAACTCCTCGGCGACCACCTCGTCGGCGCCGGCAGCCCTGAGCGCCTCGATCTCGGCGGCGTACCGGACGCGGACGGCGATGAAGAGTCCCGGGTTCATCCTGCGCGCCGCGCAGACGATACGAGCGACCGCTCCGGGGTCGGAGATGACGCAGACGAGCATGCGTGCCCGATCGACACCGGCCCATTCGAGTACGCCCGCATGTGCCGCATCACCGAAGTATATCGGCTCCCCCCGGTTCCGCATGCGGCGGACGGTCTCGGGGTTCGCCTCGATGACCGTATACCCGATCCCAGACTCGCGGGCAACCCTTGCGATCTTCTGGCCTGAGAGACCAAAACCGACGATCACCAGGTGCCCCGAGTGCCCGGCGGGCTCGATACCTCCGTCGCGGTGCGGGATCGAACCGGCCAGGTGTGCTCCGATCAGGGAGGAGAGGCGGATCAGGAACGGGGCGATGGCCATCGAGATGACGGCAGCGTTCAGGAAGAGCTGATACCCTTCGACAACGAGCAGTCCGAGTGCCAGGGCGCTGTTCGCGATGACGAACGAGAACTCCCCGACGTGGGCAAGGGAGAGACCACCGATCACGATGGTTCGGATGGGAAGGCCCAGCGCCCTGGCCGAGAGCATCGCGGGAAGAGTCTTGACCGCCACGATACCCGTCGTCAGGCCGATCACCAGGAGGGGCTGTTCGAGGATGAAATCGGTCTTGAGCAGCATCCCTATGGATACAAAGAAGATACCGGAAAAGAGGTCGCGGAACGGCATCACGAGGGCCATCGTCTCGTGCCGGAAGTCGGAATCGGCGATCAGGAGGCCAGCGAGAAATGCACCGAACGCGAAGGAGAGACCGAGCATGCCGGAGACGTAGACGGTCAGGATGCAGATCGCCACCACGGAGAAGAGAAAGACCTCGCCGGAACGGATCCGTGCTGCGTGATAGAGAAGGGTGGGAACCCCCCATCGGAGGCTCACCAGGATGACGGAGAGGATCACGCCTCCCCTGGCGAGGGCGAGCGGGAGCTGTTCCAGACCGACAGGAGTCTCCCCGGCGAGGACCGGGAGGAGGAGCATGATCGGAACGACTGCCAGGTCCTGGAGGATCAGGACCGACAAAAGAAACCGTCCATGGAGCGAACCCCGTTCTCCCCGTTCCCCGAGGGCCGCCATCACGATCGTCGTGCTCGAAACGGCGATCATCAGCCCGAAGGCAACGGCGACTGGAGGGGAGAGACCGAGAACGATGGCGATTCCATAGACAAACCCGATGGTGAGAAGGAGCTGGAGCGTCCCCCCGATGATCAGCATCTGGCTCGCCTGTAAAAGGTCTCTGAACGAGATCTCGAGACCGATGGTGAAGAGAAGGAGGATGACGCCGAGTTCGGCGTACTGGGAGATCATGGCCTGGTCCGCGACAAGACGCAGTCCATCGGGGCCGATCAGTACTCCGGCGGCCAGGTACCCGACGACTCCCGGGATGTGAAGCCGGTGACAGATGAAGAGAGCGGCGATCGAGAACCCCAGGATGACGAGGAATTCGAAGAGGAGCCCGGGTTCAAGGGCGTTCGCGACCAGGCGTGTCCCCCCCCGATTCGTCTTTGCATGGCAGTAACGCCGCGCAATACGACCATACCATTAAATAACGGACAGTCATTGATCGTGTTGACGCATCATGGCACTCTCTCCACCGGGGGCGCCTCAGGCATCCAGGACGACCGCCCGTTCCTCATTGCCGTACGACGACCAGCGCCTGGACCCGGGTCTGGAGCGCCTCACCGGTACCGCTGCGCCACCGCATAATATTCACTGGAACCTCGTGGTGGCACTTCCGGTCGGCTTCACCTTCGCACTCGGGCTGTTGTTGCTCGCGTTCGGAGCAGCCCACCTCCGCGAGGCGATCGCGTTCCTCGTGGCAGGCGGGCTCGGGCTTGCAGGTGTCCGGTACCTCGACCAGCATTCCTGAAAGAGGGGTCTGCCAACCCTACCTTCCGGCCAGAATCTCCTTCAGGATCTGCCGGATATCGATCCAGATGATCAGCTCGGTCTCATCGCGACCGCGGACCGCCTGCTTCTTCTTGATGATCCCGATGATATGCGTGTTACCCCCGTTCACGGTCGCCGCATCATCGACCTGATCCCGTGAGAACGTGGAGACGGAGCGGACATCGTCGACCATGATTCCGATCTTCTTCCCCGTGATCTGTGGGTCGAGAACGATGATCCGCTTCTCTTTCTCGTCCCGTTCGCCCTGATCCGCGATGTGAAGTGTCGTCTTGAGGTCGATGATCGTAGTGATCTCCCCCCGCAGGTCGATGATCCCCCGGATGTACTCGGGGGCGCTCGGCAGGTGTGTGATGTGCGTGTACTCGACCACCTCCCGCACGTCGAAGAGGTCTATCGCGAAATATTCCCGGCCGAGCAGGAACTCGACCACCTGAACGGATCCCCCTCCCGTGCCCCGCTGCGTCTCCCCGGCGACACCGGTGCCGGTCGTCGTACTGCCTGCCTCATTCTGAACATCGCGTGCGATCATCTCCTCTCTCCCCGACGGTCCGACCATTCATTCTCCTGTGCGACGTTCACGCCATTAACACTTACGTCCTCGTGATCCATCGAAGAGTTCGGATTC
The DNA here is from genome assembly GCA_029547145.1 of Methanobacteriota archaeon. GTDB lineage: Archaea > Halobacteriota > Methanomicrobia > Methanomicrobiales > Methanospirillaceae > UBA288. Next base: position 67,966 of record JAKPPV010000024.1, on the reverse strand, counting down.
TCCGGGATAGTACAGGCCGAACGGAGGGAACAGGGTATCGACGCAGGGTGGTCCCCCTGAACAGGAGGGCGTTTGCCTGCAGGCGATCAGACCTCTCTGTTGACCATACCCGGCACCGAACAGGAGCTCCGTGCAAAATAAAAAACACTGAGGATCGCAGGATCGGAACAGGAGGGTTTCCCTCGGGTCCATCCCCGCAAAGCCTCCTGCAGGCCCGCTCCCTGCCGGGGTGAATCTGCAATCCTTATGAGATGTTCACTCCCACGCAGATCCATGCAGATCAGGACGCGGATCACGCGAACGGCAATCGAAGCCGGCCTGCTCATCGTATTCCTCTCGGCACTGCTGGTCCTCCCCGTATCCGCCTCCGGGACGATATCGGTCTCGAACCCGCTGACAGGCTCGGTTGTAGCAGCACCAACCGTCGTCCCGGGCGCCTTCACCGTCCCACCCGGCACGGGAACCTTCTCCGTCACCTCGGTCGGCAATGTTCCCGTTGGTAGCGACGGGGTCGTTCAGCTCCTGGTCGACAACGGCTGGTCACCGCTCTTCGGGGACACCTATATCGACATTTCCTGGGACCCCACGCTCATCGCCTACCAGTCGACACGGATCCGGGTGCTGAACACCACGGCAGCGATCTCCAACGATCGCACACTGCGGATCATGCTCGGGGATTTCAGGCGCGGGTACCCACAGGGGCGCTATCCCCTGGCCGATATCACCTTCCGGGCATTGCGCGAGGGTACATCGACCCTGTCCGTCTCGGTCGATCATGTCCGGTACTGGAACGACGATTTCACCGAGTTTTCCGACATCACCGGCACGGCATCCGGCAGGAACGGGCTCTTCTCGACCGGACCCCTCCCGGTCGAGACACTGCCTCTGGTCACCTTCACGCAGAACACCCTGCCCCCCGGGTCGTACTCGACCGACCTCGACCCGACGAAGGTCGCGACCAGCACCCGTACTCCCACGCCGTCCGCAGCTCCGGACACACCCGTGATCACCGAAGAGACGGTGACCGCCGTGGTGGTCTCGTCCACACCCGTGCCGACGCCTTCCCCCGACCACGGCACCTACGCACCAGCCTCGACGAGGGTCGAGGACACGAAGAAGGCAGGCAGTCCGGTCGTCCCGATCACGGGACTCCTTGTCGCCACCGTCCTTCTGCTCGCTGCCCGCAGAAAGCTCTGATCGTCTCCGGCCCCGCTCTTCATTTTACCGCAACACGAGCGGCCGGCGAGACATATCGGTAAATAGGCGTCGGATCAATAATCATCCATGAGCATCCGGCAGCATGGCGGGAGAGCGGCGCTTCTCTGTGGTCTCCTCCTGCTCCTCACAGGTGGTGCCGCCGTCAGCGCGGCCACCACGGATTCTCCCGTGGTCATCACGGGCGTCGTCCCCGATGGCGACCGACTGGAGGTCACGCTCTTCAATGGTGCACCCTGCGCCGAGTCGATCGGGGAGTGGCAGCTATCGACGGGGTCGACGCGGACCGCCCTCCCGAAGGGCCTGATCCTGGGCGGTTTTGCCCGGGTGACTGTCCCGGTCCACCTCCCCCCCGATGGAAAGGTGGAGATCCTCCGCCTTTCCATGCCGGACGGGAAGGACGTCCAGGTACTCGAAGACCCGGTTCATACCTGGATGCCGGGAGACATCTTCTCTCTGCACGGAGTCGACCGGTACCGTTATATTATCGTCTATTCGCAGGTCTCGGACGACGAGCGGGTCTACGGATGTTACGAGGTCGACCAGGCGGCGGATGGTGGCTGGTTCGTCTCGCAGTTCATCCATGGCCAGGAGGTCTTCAGCGAGGCCTTTATGGAGAGAGAAGGGGCCCGCTTCCTCGGTGCCGTGAGGCTCGACGACGTGGTCGTGACGGACACGACACCCGGGAACGATGGTCAGACCTACTACGGGCGCACTCTCGGTTCACTCTTCGGAGGAGGAGCGGGGCCCGCCCCCTGGACCACCCCGGAGCCGACCGTCTCCCCGGAACCGACCGCTCCGCTCTGGCCGGTGCTGACACCGACACGCACGCCGTCCGCAACGCTGACCTCCACGCCGACGGGAGTGCCGCCCGCGACGTCTGTGCCCGCGACGTCGGTGCCCGTGACACCGGCACCGACCAGCCCGTTACCGTCCGCATCCATCGAACCGACGGCTCCAACGGCAGAACCCACACCGTCCCTGACGACAGTCCCGTCGTACCCGGTCACGATCGAGCAGACACCGACGACGGAGACGTTCGGCCGGTTCGGCAGCCGGAGGGTCGCCGGGTGGGCGGGTCATGGCTGGTACCGGCAGCCGGTGACGGTCACTACACCCGTGGCGGAACCGACCAGCCCGGTACCGGAGAGAACACGGTCGGATGGCGGTTTTTACCGATCGTATCCCTCCTGGACCAGGTGGAACCGGTAGGTGCCCGCACGGCCCGGGGCTGATCTCCTCCCGGAACCGGGAGCCGTTCACGGGTGCTCCCTCTCCTCCCAGTTCCTTTTCTCCCTGGTCGGATGAACGGTGACCTGTATCGTTTTTTTCTGCTCGGAGGATCCGGTGGGTCCTTCACCATCGATCCGACCTTTCCGGCATCACCCCAGCGATGCACCCGGTTGACACCATGGACGGGAGATCCCGTGATATGAGGGACCATGCACGGAGGCAGAGGAATGAGAGCGGGTCATGGGAGAACCGGAACGAAAGGGAATCTATCGCGCGCAAAGTCCCGAAGCTACCCAGGGCTCATTGCCGGGGAGATGAGGAGCCTCTGGAATAGGGTGGGCGGAAGGAAGGGCCATCTCCGGAAGGACCGGTGAGGATCGGCACCCGTCACTTCCCGTGGGAAAAAAGTCCGGTTCAGACCTCTGGTTCGGTCTGGGACGGTGTTCCGTGCCGGAACGGGCATCCACCCTCATGGAACAGTTCGAAGGCCCGGCGCCCCAGCAGTACAACAAGGACGAGACCGATGCCGGTGACGAGCAGGAGTAGGATACCGACACCGATCAGGGCGATGCGGACGATGCTCAGGGCGAATCGAAGGTTGTCAATAATGAACATGCAGGGTCATCTCCGAAGTGGTGTTCAACAGGTGTTGAATGCTCGCCTATCATTTCAACCTTCTGGCACAACCACCCGAGACGATTGACAGTACCTCACCTTCGGATCCGCCATCCCTGCAACCCCTGAATCCGGACGGTCTCCTCTCCCACGGATCGTGCCGGGTCGTCCCACCGGGGGATCCACCCGGGTTTCCTCACGGAGGGATGCCCGAAAACCGTAAAAGGTCGAAGTTCAGCCGGTTGACACCCTCGAAGGATACGGTCACGACGTGCCGACCCGGGGAGAGGTTCAACGGGGCCGATCCCCTGAACTCCTGGTAGTTCAGCCAGCCGCCTGTCGGATATACCCTGATAGAGCCGACAGGTGCGCCATCGAGGAGGACGGAGACGGTCTTCGTGATCGCCTCCGGGTTCGCCAGGCGGAGAGCGAGATCGAAGGTGCCGGAGATGGGTGTGTCGACGGAATAATTCAGGAACTCTCCCGGTCGGATCCAGCCGACGTTGAATTCGCTGCCGATCAGCTCGATGTCAACCGCATCGAAACGATAGACACCCCCCTCGTTCGCCGACGTGGTGTCCCGGAACCCACCCGTGTCATAATCTTCGGCCTGGATGATTCCGGGCAGGGAGTGCGGCGCCGGGAAGGGCTCACCATTCCCGGTCATGGGCGGGACGGTCACCTGGGTTGTGACTCCGGGCGTAACCGTTGCCGATACCCCCGGTGTGACCGTTGGCCCGGGGGAGGTGTTCGTGACCGTGATCGTCCCTTCCGTGGTCGCCATCTCGTGGGTGCTCGAGTTCGACGCCTCGAGGATCAGGGTGTAAATCTTCGGCTGGGTGAAGACGTAGATCGGTCGCTCTCCTGACATCGTATCGACCACACGCTCGTCGAGAAGTATGGTCCATTCGAGCGTATCGTACGGTCCGGTGGAGGTGGAGGTGAACCGGACCACCAGCGGGACCGTGCCGGTCCGGGGATCGGCGATAAATCCCGCGGTGATCGTATCCGCCGACTGCGTGGCGGTGGGTACTGTCGGTTGCGTCGGAGAAGGAGACGGTGCTGTCGGGGTTGGGGGGACGGGGGTGGGGGTTGACGGGATCGTCGGACGGAGGGTCATGGTCGGGTTGCCGAGCGTATTGAAGAGCCAGATCACGTCGGCAAAATCTATCCTCCCGTTACCGTTATAGTCGAACGGCTTTATCGGCTGGTTCGCCTCGATCCATGCCATCTGATTGAAGAAGAGGATCACGTCCACGAAGTCCCTCCGGCCATTTCCGTTCAGGTCATCGTACAGACCGTCGCCATCCGGGTCGCTCGGGTTGCCCGATGCGCCAGGCAGGGCCTTGATACGGGGGACCGGGTCCGCCACCCAGGCATAGCACAAGTCCCCGTTCCCGTCGTCGTAGTAGCTGATCCGCGGGTTGCCGGCACCGTCCAGTGCGAGCGACGTCCACATCCCGACGTGCCCGCCGGTCTCCACCGTTTCACAGTGCCACCCCGAGGAGTCGCGCCAGGCGAACTTCAGGTCGTCGTTGGTATCGTCAAAATAGCTGATGCATGGGCGACCGGCACCGTCAAGAGCGAGCGATGAGTAGAATCCGACCCAACCCTCCGCGTCCACGACCTCGATGTGCCACCCTGCGTCGTCCTGCCAGGCGTACTTGAGGTCGTCCCTGACATCATCCGTGTCGTCGAAGTAACTGATGTGGGGCCGACCCGCCCTGTCCAGGGCGAGCGATGTGCACTTGCCGACATACCCCTCGGCGTCCACGGTCTCCGTGTGCCAGCCCGTGGCGTCGCGCCAGGCGTACCTCAGATCGTCGGTCCACTCGAACAGGTAGCTGATCCGCGGGTTGCCACCGCCGTCCAGCGCGAGCGACGTCCACCAGCCGACGATACCCTTCGCATCCACCACCTCCGTGTGCCACCCGGATCGATCCCTCCAGGCGTACTTCAGGTCGGAACTGGTGAAATCATAGTACGAGATCCGCGGGTTGCCACCGCCGTCCAGCGCGAGCGAGGTGTATCCGCCGACGTTTCCGTCCGCGTCCACGACCTCGCAGGTCCAGCCCGTGGCGGTCCGACGGGCGATCTTCAGGTCTCCGTTCGTCGCGTCGTAGTAGCTGATCTGCGGGTTGCCACCGCCGTCCAGCGAAAGCGAGGAGTACGGGCCGACCCGACCACCGGTGTCGACGGTCTCCGTGTGCCAGCCCGAGACGTCCCTCCATGCGAACTTCAGGTCACCGTTCGTATCGTCGAAGTAGCTGATCCGCGGGTTGCCGGCGCCGTCCAGCGCAAGCGAGGAGAAGAGCCCGATTCTTCCCGATGTGTCCACCGCCTCGCTCTGCCAGGTGAAGGCGGAGACGAGACCAGAGCCGAACGTCATTAGGAGAAAGACGAAAAGGAGAGCGAGCGGCAGGCGCCGGGCAACGACCCGCACCGTCCGTCCGTCACAGGCAATCACAACAAGCTTTCATGAGGCGCGGAGATAAATACCTGCCGAGCCGGCAGGCACCAGGATGTACCGGGGGTCCGATCCGCCCCCGCAGGGAACGGTGGGCACGCGTCTTCGTGCCCTTGGGCACCGTCTCAGAACCCCCACTGGGAGAGGTTCGTCCGGGAGGGGTCCACGTCGTCCCATTCCCAACCGAGGGCCTCGATGATCCGCGAGATCGGCTGCCGGATCGTCTTCTCGAGCATCGTCTCCCAGTCGACGACGAACTCGGGAGGGACCTGATCGGGGTACTCGAAGGCGATCACGTCGGTCTTGGGATACTTCGCGGTCACGTTCTTGATGTAGAGCCGCTTCGGCTTCGAACCACGTCCAAAGGCGGTCCCTAAGTACTGGTTCGCGTACTTCGCCCCGCGGATGTGGGCGTCATCGTTCTCATAGGCGTCGAGCGCCTTGCCGATCCCTCCTGGAATCCCGATCATGTCGAGGGGGAACCCACCGGCGCGATAGGTCCGGATCACGTCCCCCAGGTATGCCTTGATCGCCCCGTACCCTGCACCTTTCAGGATCATCTCCATGACGCGCCCCTGGACCTCCTTCGTGATCGCCGGCGAGTCCGAACGGCGGAGCTCGAACCCGACCACGTCCACCTCGTCGACATCCTTCCCCTCCTTCCAGACCAGATGGCCCGCGTAACGCTTCTTTCGACCCGCCTGGAAGAACCGCCGGTAGATCTTCTCGAACTTGATCGAGAAGTAGTGCTGGTCCGCGTTGAGCGTTTCTCGGGCGAACTCAGCATACGACGCGTTCAGTGCCGCCTCGATCGATCGTGCCGTCGCGATCGTCTCCTCCTTCTCCATCACGGGCAGACCGACCATGCAGGAGTCGGTATCACCGTAGAGGACCGTGTAGCCCAGGGACTCGATCACCCTCCGGGTATGCTCGATGATCGCCCGTCCCACCGAGGTCACCGCAGAGCCGATCTCCCGGTCATAGAGCCGGAACCGGACATATCCCGAGACCCCGTAGTACGAGTTCATGATCACCTTGATGACGTTCTGCTGGAGATCGAGGAGGTGGTACTCCGGGGAACCGAAGGGGAAGGAGTTCCGCTGTCGCTTCCTCTCGTCGCGTTCTGCGAGCAGCTCGGCGATGATCGAGCGGGTCAACCCGTCGGGTTTTGATCGGAACCTGACGCCGTTGGGTGCGACCAGTTCCCCCTGCGGGTCCTTCGTCTCCGGGGAGGCATTGATCGTCATCATCGCCATCGGGTACAGGGACTTGAGATCGAGCACCACCACGTTCTCCCGGACCCCCCGTGACGGGTCGAAGACGGTCGCACCCTCGAACTCCTCGGCGACGATCGATCCCTTCGACGGGAGGACGAAACGGCCGAACGACTTCCGGAGGATGTAGACGTCCACGACCTGCGACGAATTGATCGAACGGTCGAGCGGGCAGCCCACGTACCGGGCGATCTCCCGGTAGAACTCGATGATGCTGTCCTTCCGGTTTATCCCGACACAGAGCTCGACGTCCTTAATGTTGTACTCCACGAGGAGGCGCGGGTCTTCCCGCCAGAGCCCCGCGATCGTTCCGGTGTACCGCACCTTCGTCTCGCCCAGCTCGACCTGGGCGATCGCGTCGAGCCGGTAGGATTCCCGTTTCTGAAGGTGCACCTTCTTGTACGCATCGAGCAGGTCGAAGACCACACGCCCGCGAAGAGGGTTCCGATCGCTCGATCCGGGTAGGCGGGCGAGGGCTTCCGAAGGATGAAGCCCGAGTCGGGTCATCCGATCGAAGAGATAGGGGATATCGAACTCCGCGACGTTCCAACCCGAGACCACGTCGGGATCGGTACGGTGGATGAACTCCGAGAGGCCGGCAAAGAGCCCGATCTCCGAGTCGTAGACGCAGAGCGTGTGCCCGTCCGAGCGGACACAGGCGTTGTTCAGTCCTCTGGCAAGCGACCCGGGATCGATCTCCGTCTTCTCAGGCCGGAGCAGGAACGTGGTGTAGTGGTCCTCGTACGAGTCGTGGCAGGTGATGCAGATAACCCGGTCCCGGTTCGGATCGGGGAAACCATGCTCGTCTTCACACTCGATGTCGATCAGGCAGACCCGGGCCGGAACGTCGAGGTTCGACGGTACGACCTCGCTCACGTCAGGTTCGGTGGACGGGGCGCGGCATCCTCCCCGGATGCCGGTATCGATCAGGAACCGGGTCGTGAACGGGATATCCGCCTCGAAGTGATCGTAGCCCGACCGCACATCACGTACGTCCCCGGGCCGTAGGGCATACACCCTCCGGAGCGTCTCGCCCCGGATCGACCGGTAGGTGGTCCCCTCCTCGAGGGTGAGAACCCCGGTGCGGGCAGCGGCACCTGCCTGGTCTTCGGGCACGTAGAAGTACGGACGGAACCCGGACACCTGGAGGTGAACCGGGTTCCGGTCACGGTCACGTCCGAAGACGTGGACCGTGGTGCCGAGCGGGCCGGTGGAGTACTCGACCTGCGTGATGGAGCATTCGACCGGACCGCCGTCGGGGGTCATCGCTTCAGAGCGGGAGCCCTGCACAGAGGCTGCCGAGAAATGCGCCCGCCTCCTGCATCCTGGCCGACTCCCAGGGATCGAGGTTCCACTCCTCGATCCGTCGTGCGCCCTCCCGTCCGACCTCGACCGGAACGGCCATGGAGCAGCCCTCGATCCCGTACTCGCCCTCCAGGGCGACCGCGCAGGGAAGGACCTCGCGCCTGTCCTCGACAACGGCACGGAGCAGGGCGACGATGTGAACCGCGGGGCCGAAGACGGTCCCACCCTTGCCCTTCATCACCGGTATCGATGCGTTCCGGAGCCCCGTCAGGATCTCCTCCCGCAGCAACTCCGGGACGTCCGGGGCCGCCCGGGAGAAGATGGGGACCTGGTGGTCCCCGTGCTCCCCGAGGACGGTCCCGACCCTCCCCAGTCCGCGCTCCCGCAGGGCCAGTGCAAAACGGGCGGAGTCGAGCTGCCCGCCGAACCCGATCACCCGCGATCGGTCAAGACCGGACTTCCTGGAGATGTAGTACGCGTTCGCATCGGACGGGTTCGTGATCGCGACGAGGACACCGGAGAACCCCCTGAACGCCCGGATGCACTCGTCGGCGACCGGGAGGTTCGCGGCGAGCAGGTCGGCACGGGAACGGATGTTGGGGTTGCGGGGAGACCCGGCGGCGAAGACCCCGATGTCGGCTTCGCTGGCGTCCGCAAGATCGGTCGAGATCGTGATGTCGAGCCCCGTATGGAGCAGGTCGAGTACCTGGGCGTGAAGGAAGGGGGCGACGGCGTCGTGGAGGACGAGTTCGTCCACGAGCCCCGTCGCGGACGCCAGAAAAGCCACCTCACCGCCAATCCGGCCGGCACCCATCACGCATAGCCTGGTCATTGGGTGTACTATGTGCTGCGGACCTAATAGAATGACACTCCCGGCATCGATGGCGGGGAGGTTCGGCTTCGCAGAAACGCTGCCCCGTAACGCTCATCTTGCCGGAGGGCAAGATGATCCGCATGCTCACGCTCAGGCCGGGTCCGGTTGAGGTCGGAGGCGTCCGGCTCAGGAACCATCTGATCCTCGCCGCCGGGATCCTCGGGACGACCGGCGCCTCGCTCGCCCGGCAGCTCCGGAACGGGGCCGGTGGCGTCGTCACCAAGTCGATCGGCCCCGTCCCCCTCCCCGGGCATGCCGGCCCCTGCCTCATTCCGTACGGGAACGGGGTCCTCAACGCGATGGGTCTTCCGAACCCCTCCGCAGGCTTCGTCGATGAGCTCGAGACGGTCGGACATGAACCCGTTGTCGTCTCGATCTTTGGTGGTTCGCCCGAGGAGTTCGCAGAGGTCGGCAGCTGGTTCGTCGGCAGGGCGCGCGGGCTCGAGTTGAACCTCTCCTGCCCCCATGCCCAGGGATACGGGTCCGCCCTCGGTTCCGACCCCGCGATGGTCGAGGACTGTACCCGGGCGGTGGTCCGGCTCGGTCTCCCCGTCTGGGTCAAGCTGACCCCGAACGTCACGGATATCACCGCCATCGGCCGGGCGGCCGAACGGGGTGGTGCGAGCGCGCTCGTCGCGATCAACACGGTGAGGGCGATGAGGATTGCGACGGGTCTTCGCCGGCCCGTGCTCGGAAACCGGTACGGGGGGCTTTCGGGCCGCGCGATCTTCCCCATCGCCGTCCGGTGTGTCTATGAACTCCGTGCAGCCTGCTCTCTTCCGATCATCGGGTGCGGGGGGGTCTCGACCGCTGAGGACGTGATCGAGATGATGATGGCGGGCGCCTCCGCGGTTGAGATCGGCTCCGCCGTCCTGGAAGATCCCGTCGTCTTCGATACGATCGCGCGGGAGCTGTACGCGGACGGTGGCATCGAACCTGCCGAGATCGTGGGATGCGCACATGTCTGAACCGGTCGTGGTCACGGTCGAACAGGTGATCGACGAGACTCCGTCGATCCGGACGCTCCGCTTCGACCGGGCCTTCGCGTTCGTGCCCGGGCAGTTCGCGATGATCTGGGTCCCCGGTGTGGACGAGATCCCGATGGCCCTCTCCTCCGACCGTTCGATCTCGGTCCAGCGGGTCGGGGACGCGACGGCGGCGCTCTGCGCCCTGGGTGCCGGCAGCCGGATCGGGGTCCGCGGGCCGCTGGGCCGAGGATTCCCCACGGCGAAACGCATCCTCGCGGTCGCCGGTGGGATCGGGGCCGCTCCCCTCCTGCCCCTCGCAGCGGACGGGCGCGTGGTAACGTTCCTGCTCGGTGCCCGAACGGAGTCCGAGCTCCCGTTCCACGAGCGGCTCGACCGGCTGACGGACCTGCGTGTGGCGACGGACGACGGTTCGGCTGGATTCCACGGTTTTGTTCCGGCCCTCATGGAGACGGTCGAACTCGACGACTTCGAGGCCATCTGCGTCTGCGGCCCCGAGCCGATGATGCTCGCCGTCCGTGACCGGCTCGAGTCGATCGGAGCCCTGGATAGAAGCTTCTTCTCGCTCCACCGTCATATGAAGTGCGGTGTCGGACTCTGCGGTTCCTGCGCGATCGACCCCGACGGCCTCTGCGTCTGCCGCGACGGGCCCGTCCTGCCAGGCCCCGTCGTCCTCCGGAGCGAGATGGGCCGGCACGCCCGTGACGCCTCCGGTCGCCGGGTCCGTTTCCACCGACCGGGATAACACTATGCCGCATATTTTTAATCGGTTGTATGCACAGCTCATATGAACAGATTCAGCGGGACCAAGGGGGGTCCGCTGTCCTTGAGGGACTTCATGAGAAGAAATATTCGTGTCGAGGCGCTGAACCAGGTTCCCCTGGAGCGGCAGCAGATCGAGCTCGTCGAGCGCAAGGGGATCGGTCATCCCGACAGTATCGCCGACGGGATCGCCGAGTCGATCAGCAGGGCGCTCTGCCGGATCTACATGGAAGAGGCGGGCGTCTACCTCCATCACAACACCGACCAGGGCGAGGTCGTCGCCGGCGAATCCGCACCGGAGTACGGCGGGGGCCGGATCATCCGCCCGATCTACCTTCTGATCGACGGAAGGGCGACCAAGGAGTTCGAGGGGCACAAGTTTCCGACCGACTCCGTCGCGATCGAAGCCGCCCACCAGTACCTCCGCGATACGATCCCGAACCTCGACCAGGACCGCGGGCTGATCGTCGACTGCCGGCTCGGTGTCGGATCGACCGACCTCCGCGACGTCTTCCGCCCGTGTGACTCGAATGTTCCCCGGGCGAACGACACGTCATTCGGTGTCGGGCACGCACCTTTCTCCGAGACCGAGACGATCGTGCGCGAGGTCTCACGGTTCATCGACCAGGATCTGTCGCGCCGCAGGCCGATGATCGGCCAGGACGTGAAGGTGATGGGGCTCCGCCAGGAGAACCATATCACCCTGACCATCGGCTGTGCCATGGTGGACCGGTACTGCTCCGGGCTCGCCGAGTACATGGAGATCAAGGAGTTCATGAAGGAGGAGATCGAGACCCTCTGCAGGAACTACACATCCCGTACCGTCGATGTTCATGTGAACACCGCTGACGACCTGGAGACAGGGTCGGTCTTCCTGACGGTCACCGGCACCTCCGCCGAGATGGGAGACGACGGCTCGGTCGGGCGCGGCAACCGGGCGAACGGGCTCATTACGCCGCACCGCCCTATGTCGATGGAGGCGACCTCGGGGAAGAACCCGATCAACCACATCGGCAAGATCTACAACATTCTCGCACCCCAGATCGCCGAGTCCTGCGTGAAGGAGGTCGATGGGATCGAGGAGTGTTACGTACGGCTCCTTTCGCAGATCGGAAAGCCGATCGACCACCCACTCGTCGCATCGGTTCAGGTCCTTCCCGGGAACGGTGCGGACTTCGGGCGCATGCAGCGGCAGATCGAGGAGGTCGTGGACGCCCAGCTCGAGACGATCACCTGCGTCACCGAGAAGGTGATCCGTGGAGAACTCTCCACCTTCTGAGCGGGTCCGCCTCGCGGTCCCGAACAAGGGCCGGATCGCAGAGCCGATCATGGAGCTCCTGGAAAAGAGCGGGCTCCACGCGGTCGGCACCGGCGAACGCCGCCTGATCGTCCGGACGCTCGATCCCGGCGTGGAACTTCTCTTCGCCCGCCCGATCGATATCCCCGCCTACGTGGCGAACGGGGCGGCGGACCTCGGCATCACCGGACTGGACATGGTTGGCGAACGGGGAGCGGCGGTGACGGACCTCCTCGACCTCCGCTTCGGTGAGGCGACACTTGTGCTCGCCGTGATGGAAGAGTCGCCCGTCACCGGTGTCGACGAGCTCGCTGGGCGGAGGGTCGCAACGGAGTTTCCGAATCTCACCGCCCGTTTCTTCGAGGATCGGCAGATCCCGGTCACGCTCGTCCCGGTGGCCGGTGCCTGCGAGCTCGCCCCCCATCTTGGTATCGCCGACGCGATCGTTGACCTCTCCTCGTCCGGCACGACGCTCCGGACCAACCGGCTCCGGGTGGTCGCCGAGGTGCTCCGGTCGAGCACGCACCTGATCGGCAACCCGGACTCGGTCCGCTCCAAGGCGGGAAAGGTCGACGAGCTCGTACTCGCCCTTGAGAGCGTGGTCCGGGCACGCGGACAGTGCTACCTGATGATGAACGTGAACCGGGCGCATCTCTCCGAGGTCGAAGAGGTCCTCCCCGGGCTCGGAGGCCCCACGGTGATGCCGGTTGCGTCCCACGACAACCTCGTCGCCGTCCACGCCGTCGTTGCCGAGAGCGAGGTCTACAGCCTGATCCCCAGGCTCAAGCACGCCGGGGCGAAGGACATCCTTGTTATGTCCATAGAGCGTATGATCCGCTGACGGTCATGCAGATCTTTCCGGCAGTCGATGTGATGGACGGGCACTGCGTCCAGCTCGTCCAGGGCGAGAGGGATCGGGCGACGCGGTACGGCGACCCCCTGGACTGCGCCCGGCGGTGGTGCGATGAGGGTGCGACGGCACTCCACGTGGTCAACCTGGACGGGGCCTTCGGGGCCTCGCTGAAGAACGCCGAACTGATCAGGGCTCTCATCCGCGAGACGGGTGCCTACATCGAACTGGGAGGGGGTATCCGCTCCCTCGGGGACGCTGCGGGCTGGCTCGATTCGGGGGTGGACCGCGTGATCCTGAGCACCTTTGCCGTGGAACAGCCCGACTCACTCCGCTGGCTCTCCAGGGAGTACGGCCCCGAACGCGTCATGGCGGGTGTCGACTCCCGCGGGACCGAGATCGTGGTCGCGGGCTGGCGTGAGGCGAAGGGCAACTACCTCCGCTGGGCCGAGGTCTTCGTTGAGATGGGTGCCGGCTCCCTCCTCTACACGAACGTCTCTGTCGAGGGCCTCCAGCGGGGCATCGACCCGGCACCGGTCAGGGCGCTTCTGGAGACCGTGCCCTGTCCGGTCGTGGTCGCCGGTGGGATCACCTCCACCGCGGACCTCCGTGCCCTGCACGGTCTCGGGGCCGCCGGCGCAGTACTCGGATCGGCCCTCTACTCGGGACGGATCGGTCTCGCAGAGGCGCTGGAGGCGGCCCGATGAGACGGGTGGCTGAGAACCGGAGCACCTCCGAGACCTCGGTTCGGGTCGAACTCGACCTGGACGGGGCGGGGCGCACCACGATCGCCACCGGCGTCCCGTTCCTGGATCATATGCTGAACGCGTTTGCCCGTCATGGTCACTTCGACCTGGACGTCGAGGCAACAGGCGATCTCGAGGTGGATGCGCACCACACCGTCGAGGACATCGGAATCGTCCTGGGAACCGCGATCGGCCGTGCGATCGGGGAGGGACGGGGGATCCGGCGGTTCGGGCACGCTGCCGTACCGATGGACGAGGCCCTTGCCGAGGTTGCGCTCGACTGCGGGGGACGGGCGTACCTCGTCTTCGATGCACCCTTTAACGGTCCGTCGGTGGGAGGCATCGACGTGACGCTCCTATTGCACTTCTTCGAATCGCTCTGCGGGCACGCGGGGATCACGCTCCACGTCCGTGCCTACGGGCGAAATGATCACCACCGGGTCGAGGCGATCTTCAAGGCCGTCGGGGTGGCGCTCCGGGCGGCGGTTGCGCTGGACGGAGAGTCCCTGGCGGTACCGAGTACGAAGGGCGTGCTGTAGAAGGGGGAGGGGATTTATGCGGACTTGGCCGCGAGTTCAACATCCTCTTCCTTGATGGTCTTCCGGCCCGCGTGCTGCGCGAGGCGGTTCGCCTCCTTCGTCAGGCTCCCGATATAGGCCTCCGCCTTCGCCACGATCGCGGCCGCCGCATCACTCCCGACGCGTTCGGCACCACTCTTCTTTGCAATACGAACAACTGCAGCAATCGGTAAATCAGCCATGATGCTGTTCAACCTCAAGAAAGAGATATGCTGGTCGAGATTTAAATATTTCGAGTTAATCCGGCAGAATATTGCCTGAATCCAACAACGGCGGGGGATTCTGACTCTTTGAACCGATCGCGGAGGATACTGGATGAGAGAGGATCGGTACGAATAAAATCATAGGAATTCGGTTGAATTTTTAATTTGAACCTGGATATCGCTCTTTTCTCTCCCGGACCAGTGCAATCGCCAGCCTGAGCGCGTACGAATAATCGTCCGAAGCGCGCGAAGTATCGACGAAAACGGGTTCGATATTCGTTACGGGCGCTCCATGCCCTTTTCCGCCCCCGAGATAGGCGAGGGTGCGGAAGATCAGGTTCCCGGCGATACCGTCGGGCGCGATCACCAGTCCGCATTCCCCGACTGCGTCCTCGATCAGGATCTCGCAATGGACGCCCTCGCCGAGTCGTGCAGCGAGTTCCGCGTCGGCCATCGAACGGTCGACAGCCGGGTGCCGGCCCAGATCGCCGAGCCGGCCCCCGGAGAGGACGCCCACCCGATCCGGCAGGCCGAAGAACCGCACCAGTTCGCGCCCGCGCCGTATCAACGCCACCTTCTCCTTTACCGTCCATCCTTCGTCCACCCCGACAGGGGCAAGGAAGAAGAGCCGTCCGCCGGCTGTCTCGAGGAGCGCCACCCGTTCGAGATGATCGGCACCGACGGCATCGCGGAGGAGGCGCAGGGTGTGACTGGCCGCCAGCGTCCCGCGGACGGCACCATCGATAGTTCGGTGGACGAGGTCTCCGATGAGCGCTGCCGCCGGATCGGGTACAAGGATAAGATCCGGTACACCGTCATCCTGCAGCGTCTCCGGACCGTAGATCCGGACCGTTGTCCCAGGACCGAGCGTTGCAGCCGCACGCCGCATCCCGGGGATATGATCGGCGGAGGAGACGCCGATCCCGAGGATCAGGCCTTTTTGTCCCGGCATGTGACCAACCGCATGATCCCGTCGTCTGCGAGGTCGAAGACCACCACCTCCCCTTCGGAGGATCGGATCGAGAGTCGCCGCGTGGTGTCTACCGTGCCGATCTCCGCCGCGGTCATTCCGACCGCTTCAAAACGCGAGCAGACCTCTGCGACCGATTCCGGCGGTACCGTCAGGACGAATCCCATGCCGGGATACATCCGCAACCAGAGGTCGAGGTTGATCCCCAGGGCCTGGAGATCGGGACGGGGGACCAGGTCCAGGTCGATCACCGCCCCCGTCCTGCTCACCTCGAGGAGCATGCCGAGCGAACCGATGATCCCGGGGTTAGAGATATCCTTTCCGGCCGAGACCAGGTGGTCCTCGCCCAAACCGCGAAGGCAGTCTATCTGAGCCCGAACCACCTGATCGGACTTCATCGTGACGGAGTCCCAGTTCAGGATGCAAGAGGGGTGGATCCGGCCGTCGAGGTCGATGCCGACGACCACCCGGTCACCCTCGCGTGCGGTGTGGCTGTAGATCACAGAGTCCACGCGGGCAACCCCGAGGATCGCCACATCGATCACCGAATAGGGAGTATCGGGGTGGAGATGACCCCCGACGATCGGCACCCCGAACTGGCGCGAGGCATCCCGCATTCCGGCGAGCACCCGGTCACAGATCCCCCGGTCAGCGATGGAGAGGACGTCGACCATCGCGAGTGGGCGTCCTCCCATCGCCGCGATGTCGTGGATGTTCACGAGCACGGCGCAGTACCCGGCCCAGTAGGGGTCTGCCTCCATCAGTCTCGACCAGATACCATCCGCCGCCAGCAGGAGCGCCTGGTCCCCGCTCCGAATGACGGCGGCATCCTCGCCGAAGTCGGCCAGGACGTCCGGCGCATCCATCGAGAAGGCCCGGACCAGCTCGCCGATCGCATGCTTCCGCCTGACCCCCTCGTAGTCCCGAATCCGTTCTGCGATGAACGCTGTCGGCTGCGATCTCTCCACGGCTTGACCAACTTCCCTGTTTCTTCTGAAGCTTTCGTGCCTCATAGCTGATATTTTATTTGATTTCCGACCCGATCTCTAGGTATGGACTGGGCGGAACGGTATCGACCCGGGCGGATCGGCGACCTCGTCGGGAACGGCCCTGCAATCCGGCAGCTGCTCGACTGGGCGCGGAACTGGCGCCCCGGAGTCCGCCCGCTCCTGCTCTACGGGAAACCGGGAACGGGGAAGACATCCGCCGCCCATGCCCTGGCCCGGGACATGGGCTGGGAGGTGACCGAACTGAACGCCTCGGACCAGCGGACCAAGGCGGAGATCGACCGTGTGGCCCGCCAGTCGGCGCTCTCGGGCAGCCTCTTCGGAGACGAGCGCCGGCTGATCATCCTGGATGAAGCGGACAATCTCCAGGGAAACGCGGACCGTGGTGGAGCCAGGGCGATCCTCGAGCTGATCAGGACCGCCCGCCAGCCGATCCTCCTCATCGCGAACGACCTCCACGAAGTGCCAGGTGAATTGAAGTCCCGGACCGAGCCCGTGCAGTTCCGGGCCCTCATGGCCCGTTCGATCGTGCCGAGACTGCGCGAGATCTGCGCCGCGGAGAGGATCAGGTGCAGCGACGAGGCGCTCCGCCTGGTGGCCGATCGTGCAAACGGGGACATGCGGTCGGCGGTGAACATGCTGGAGGCTGCCGCGATCGGCCGGAGCGAGGTGAACGGTATCTCGGTCCGGACATCGCAGAAAGACGAACGCGCAACCATCTTCGAGCTGGTCGGCGCGGTTCTCGGGGGGCGCTCCGACGAGGAGTTGATGCGCCTCGCCTGGGAGGTTGAGGATAAGCCCGAAACGATCCTCCAGTGGCTCGAGGCGGGCCTGGACCAGCTCCCGGTCGAGAACCGCTGCGCGGCGTACCCCGCACTCGCCGCTGCGGACCTCGCACTCGCGCGCACCTACCGGAGGCAACACTACGCGCTCTGGCGGTATGCCACCGCCCTCGCAGTGCTCGGGACCGCAGACGCTGCCGGAGGTATGGGCGTGAGGGGCCGGATCGTGCCCCCCGCCCGATGGGGGCGCATCTCCCAGGCACGCCGCAGGAGAGCGGCACGGCTCTCCCTCTTCCGGAAGATGGGGGCCTGGATGGGCGTCTCGCGGAGCGAGCTCCGCGAATACTACCTGCAGGCGGCCGCCGACCTGATCTCGCTCAATCCCGGACCGGTTGCACGGGCGCTCTGTCTCGATGCCGACGAGCTGGGGTACCTCCTCCCCGACCGGCGTCGGGTCGAGGAGGTGATCGGAGAGATCACCCGGGAACGGAAGGAACTGGAGAAGGCGGAGCAGCCGAAGAAGCGCCCGAAGAAGGAGCGGGAGGAAAGTGCGGAACCACCCCGAGCACCAGACCGGTCACAGTCAACCCTTTTTTAACTCCCCGGCACGGTGATACCGGTGAAGGACCGCCCCCGCGACGGGGATCCGCTCCCCCCCGTGGAGGTAGACCTCGTCACCGAGATGGTAGACGAGGAGGTCACAGTCGCACCTCCGGGCCAGTGCGATGAGGAACGGGACCATCTCGATCCCCGGACGGATCGCCAGGACCAGGTCGGCGCCCCGGTACAGGGAGAGGGAGGGAGAGAAGATGTCGTCCCGGATCACGGGGATCGGACCGCCCTCAACGGGCCGGATGTCGACCGCCCGGACGCGTGCACCAGCGGCGGAGATCACCTCCGCCGCGGTGAAGTTATTTCCGATCCCGACCTCGACCACGTCGCGATACCGGGCCCCGACGTATGCGCCCACCGCCCGCTCGATACGTTTAATGGTCCCTCCCATCGTACCGTATGCTATGCGTTTTACCCTCTATTGGGATCACCGCTCACCGCCCGGACTCCAGCTGCCGGTCCAGCGGGCGATCGAGGGGATCCTGGGGGTCGACGGCGCACTCCTCGGGACCGATCGCCTGATGCTGACCGGTTTCGACCTGGTCCGCCGCCAGTACAACGCAGAGGTCCTTCTCTCCCGGCTCGATGCGGTCCGAAGGCGCCGGGGAGGATGCAACCCGCTCCTCCTGGTCATCCCTGACGATATTTTTGTCCAGCGCGAGGAGTTCGTCTACGGTCTTGCACATCCGGGGTTCGGGACGGCGATCGTGTCGACGGCAAGGCTTACCAACGAGTTCTACGGCCGGCGACCGTGCGAGGACGACCTGGTGGACCGGATCGCGAAGGAAGGGGCCCACGAGATCGGTCACCTGCTCGGACTCCCGCACTGCCCGGATCGGGAGTGCGTCATGTTCGCCCCCCATTCGTTCGATGAACTCGACCGGAAGCGGAAGATGGTCTGCCCCGCGTGTACCGCACGACTCCGGATAGGAGCCTGAGGCATTCCCCCGGGCGGCGGAAGATCAGACCGAAGCCAACGAACCGGAACAGGCCCGCTCCACTCCCGGCACGACGGTTCCCGCTCGGGACGGGAATCGTCACCATCGACCTGTCAGCCTGCCCTGGGAGAAACAGTCCACCGACAGGGTGAAAACAGGCCCAATACGAGTCGAGCGGGATGGTGAGCGCATCCTTCAGCGCATGCTCCCCGTGTTCACCGGAAGGGAAGGCCAAAGAGTCGTCCGTGGGGTGCCATCGTCGCACCGCCCGGATACGGTTGCGGTTTTGGTATCTGCGTAAATTTCACGCGCACAGTGGTGTCGGCCACATATCCATGCCTGACGGGTGCGACTCCGACCACAAATAAAGATGCGCGGACCGGGACTCGAACCCGGGTTTAGGCGTTGGCAACGCCTAGTGATGACCACTACACTATCCGCGCACGCATCGCGTATTGCGCTCTAAGACATGGATCGGACATCCATAAAAAAGATACGGTATCCGGGGGCTGCAGCACGGTCGGATCGGTTTTATCTCCCTCCTCCGCCCATCCACCACCATGGCGGCGCAGAACGGGATATGGAGGCCTGAGATCGAGACGATGGATCGGGGCGACCTGGACGCCCTCTCCGAGGAGCGAATCCGGTATACCGTCCGTTATGCTGAGGAGCACTCACGGTTCTATCGCCACTGGTTTGCATCGCACGGCGTCAGGGCATCCGATATCAGGACCCACGAGGATCTCCTCGAACTGCCGATCCTGTCAGGCAGGACGATCCGCGCCAGTCAACCGCCCGAGACGGCGGAGTTCGGATTCCTTTCGGCGCCACTCGAAGAGATCTTCACGATCCATGAGACGAGTGGCACCACGGGAGTCCCGAAGGCTTTCTTCCTGATGTGGGAGGACTGGGGGCGCTATGCCGAGAAGTACGCACGGGCATTCGCGAGCCAGGGACTCGGACACGGCGATCGTCTCGTCGTCTGCACCTCGTACGGGATGAACGTCGGAGGGAACACGATGACCCTTGCCGCCCGCCGGTTGCGGATGACGATCATCCCCACGGGAAAGTGCACCTTCCCGATCCGGGTGATCACAAGTTACCGGCCGACCGCGATCGTCGGATCGGTCTTCAAGTTACTCCGGCTCGCGGATCGGCTCGAAGCCGAAGGGATCGATCCCCGCGAGTCCGGACTTCTGCGGCTGATCGTCGGGGGCGAGGCGTTCGCCGAGGAGGCACGCGCCCACCTGGTCGAGCGATACGGTTGCCCCGTGTACAACACCTACGGTTCAACCGAGGGGACGATGTGCGGGGAGTGCAGGGAGCAGAATGGCCTGCACGTCCCCGAGGACCTGGTCCACCTGGACCTCTACGACCCGGATCTCCGGGAGTTCGTGCCCGATGGTCGTCAGGGCCGCATCGTCCTCTCCCATCTCCTGCCGGTCGGAGAGCGGAGCGGGATGGTGCTTCTGAACTATGACAGCGAGGACGTCACCACGATCGTCTCCCGCGAACGGTGTGCCTGCGGACGCACCCACCTCCGGATTCGCCCGCCGGGCCGCGAGAGCGACATCGTCCAGATCGGCCATGCCCACCTCGACCGGATCGAGATCGAACGGGGCGTATTCGCACCCGAGAACCTCGCCGAGCTGAACGGGGAGTACGAGGCCTTCCTGTATGCGGAGGGGGACCGCGGGGCGGTGTTGCGGATCGGCCTGGAGTGCCGGCACAGCCCCGCCTGTGACCGGGAGGGGATCAGCGAACGGATCCTCCACACCCTCCTCTCGAACAACCGTGCCCTGGCATCCGCGTACGCAAGCGGAGAGTTCAGGGTCGTCTTCTCCTTCACCGGTCCCGGGGGCCTTGAACTTCACCAGATCAAGGGACGACCGAAACGGCTGGTCGACCGGCGATGAACCGGGATTCCGCCCCCTTCAGCGGGTATACGGCAGCTGAAAATCCAGGTAATCGATCGAGAGATTACCGTTAAACGAGAGATTCAGCTGGTGGATGCCCGGAGAGAGGCCGACGGTCCGGGTATGGGTGGAGAACCCGGTCGCCGTCCCGTTCAACGGAGCGGTCACCTGGACCCGGGGTTCGTCGTCCACCGCCAGGGAGAGAGAGGCGGGAAGACCGGTGCCTGCCAGCCGGAAGGTGCAGCGGAAGAGGGTCGGGGAGTCGACCAGGACCGTGTACCGGAGCCACTCCCCGTCCCCCGTGGAGGAGACCACCGGACTTGCACCGGGTGAGGGGGTCAGGATATCCACCGAGTCGTTCCGGTAGACACCCCCGCCGTTTCCCGGAGTCGTGTCGTGGTGGGTCACCCCATCAGGACCGGCGTCGTAATCCTCCGCCTGGATCCTCGCCGGCAGGTGCGTCGCCACCACCGGGTGGGGGGTCGGAGTCGTGATCGGGGTTGGGTGCTGCCCGGCGAGCGCCAGGTCGATCCGGTCCAGGTTCTGGCGACCGGCGAACGTGAGCCGGAGGACATGCACACCTCCGGGGAGATCCAGCTCGGTCTCGATCCTGCCGAACCGGTCGTAATCCCGGCTCCAGGGGAGGTGGAGAACCGGGCCCGGATTCCCGTCGAGCTCCAGCGTGACCGACGCACCGTCGTCGAGGGCGCAGCCGATCAGGGCCAGGCGGTACCGCCCGGGATCAGGGACCCGGATCGTGTACCCGAGCCATTCCCCCGTCCGGATCCAGGCCACCTTGTAGTTCCCCTCACCGGGGGCCGATTCGATGTCCACCCCCTCGTTTCGGAACTGCCCACCGAGGTTCCACCAGTCCACGTCGTGAAACCCGATCCCCTCGCCACCCAGGTTGAAGTGCTCAGCCTCGATCGAGCAGGGCAGGGTTGCGTTCTTAAACGGCGTCGGGACGAGACGCTCGAGCGTGAGGTTGAGCTGGACCGTCCGATTGGCTTCCACGCGACAGGAGAGGCTCGTGCTCTCCCACCCGCGCTTGGTGAACTGGAGCCGATGAACCCCCGGGATCACGTCACGGATCGTCATCGGGGTGATCCCGACGATCACACCGTCAAGCAGGACGGACGCTCCGGAGGGCGATGACTCTGCCCGGATCGCGCCGCTTGGAGGCGAGGCGCCCCCGTCCGGATGCGTGACGAACTCGAAGTAGTCGCAGTTCTGCCCGGCGCCGGTGAACCGCATCCTCACCTGGTGCTCCCCCGCGGAGATCTGGACCGGGACCGAGAGGATTGCGTACGAGTGGAAAGATCCGGTGTCGGGGATCCCCAGTGCCGGCAGGGTCTGGCCGTCGATCGAGAACTCCACCAGCGACCCCTCGTAGGGGGAGGAGACCCGGACCCGCATGTCGTACGTTCCCGTGGAACCGGAAGAGACCGTGTACTGGAGCCACTCCCCGGTCCGGGTATAGGCGACCGCGTACCCGGAACCGTCTCCGAGCATCTCGATATCAACATCATCGCGTCGGTACCGCCCCCCCGCGTTGCCCGGTGTGGTGTCCATGTAGGCGACGTTTGCCCCGCCCAGGTCGTAGTCCTCCGCCTCGATGCGACAAGGAAGCTGGTGCCGCACGAACGGACCGGATGATGGCGTGGGGAGCGGGGACGCCCCGAAGGTCACCTCGACGGTCTCCCACTCGGTCGCCGGCACCTCGATCGAATACGGGTAGGTCCCGCTGTAATCAAGATCCCAGCTGACCCGGAAGATGCCGTGCGGCCGGTTTCCCTGTGCGGTGCCCCACGAGTTCAGCATTAGCCAGCTCCTGGTCGCCTCGTCGTATCCGACGCAGAGGACAGAATGAGCGCCTCCGGTCCAGGGTTCCCAGGCGGTACCGGCGTAGGGGGCGAGATTGAAGACCGCATCCTCCCCTCGATCCATCCAGAACCGGTTGAAATCGGTCCATGCCGCCTCGTTCGGAAGGCGGAAGGTGAAGTAGACGCCCCGATTCTGATCCAGGACCGTCCGGATCCGGGAGATCGCGGTCGCACGTGAAACCCCCCGGGTCGGGATCCGACGTTCCTCGATACTGGTGATCGCATAATACGGCTCGACCGCGATCTGAGAGGCGGGAACCCATGCACGGTTGTGCTCGACGCACCAGACCCGTCCGTCCTGGAACGAGGCGTTTCTGTTGGACCAGGGAATCGCCCGTCCGGTCCCGCGATAGAACCGGATCAGATCGGCAAGGGTACCTCCGTTGCCGGCCCAGAACTGCCCCTCGCCCCCGTTATAGAACGAGTCGACGTACTGGACGGAGAGCCGTTCGCGGACCCGGTCCTGGACGGAGTGCGCGATCTCGAGAAGACCGTTGCCAGCCCATACCCAGCAGTTGCCCGTCGGCTGCTGGTTCCTCTCCGAGGGCACGTAGTCGATCTCCCCGAGGAGACTGTGCGAACGGAACGATGCCTCGACCCCGCGGAAACCCGGGGGACCGGGGTTATACTCCGGAGCGGCGTCGTAGGATGCGATCTGGCGGGCCAGTTCACGGTCGTCGGGGTGACTCACCGGCAGCAGTCCGACAGAAGACTGTGCCTCCGTCACGTTCGCTCCGCCCACCGTGATCGGAAAGAGGAAACCGAGGAGAAAGACGATAAGTGCGAAGAGAAGGAGTCGACGGGTACCTCCAGCGATCATGCCAAGCGTTGCCTCCGCCGGGACCGACCTCCACCACCCGGTGGTGTACGGGGTCCGATCACTACCTAATGCAGGTTTCAATGCATAAACATTTGGTTCGACCACACGACCGCGATACGTAATATTTCGTATTTAGGAGAATCCCACAGTCGTACCACCCCTCTTTCTGTCGTTCCGGCCACCGAACCGGGTGAACCGGAACCGTACGGTCTCGTTTCGGCTTCCGGTACCACCCGGATTCTTGGTACCTGGCCAAAACTCTTATCCGTTGCCGGGCCCCAAGGAACGGAGGATGCGTGCGGACAGGGAGGGTATGCTGACACCCAGAAGGATCGCGTACCTCAAGTTCCTCTACGAACGGATTGAACCGGTCTCAAACGCGGAGATCGCCGCCCGTTTCTCGGTCGATCCCTCCACCTCCAGCAAGACGATCCGGATGCTGGTGGAAGCGGGACTGGTCGATCATGCCCCCTACCAGCGGATTCGCCTCTCAGATCAGGGACGACGGTGCGCGGAGTTCCTGCTCCGGCGTCACCGGGTCCTCGCCCTTGCCTTCTCCCGCCTTGGTGTCGATCCCACCGTGGCATGCGAACAGGCATCCCGGTGCGAGGCGCAGATCCCGCGCGAGGTGGTCAATGCCATCTGTGCCGCAATGGGACATCCGACCACCTCGGTCTGCGGGAGGATCACCCGCGACCGTGTCTGCTGTTCGTCTGAGGAGAGGTGAGGGGGCAGTGCACAGGGGATCGTTCTCCGGCCATATCCCTGATCCGCACCAGATTACGTTCCATGCGGAACGGGGAGGGACCTTCGTCCATCGGATCGACCCGTGGGTCAAGGCTGCCGCGCTCGCGTGGCTCGTCCTGCTCGTCACCCTCGCCCGGTCGACCTGGCTCCTCCTGTCCGCATATGCCCTGACCATCATCGTCTACCGCGCCGCTGGACTTCCGCTCAGGGAGCTTGCACGGTGGTCCACCGTTCCGGCGCTCTTCGTCCTCTCGCTCCTCCTCATCCTCGTCTGGGGAGAGCCAGGACGCCCACTTCTCGGGTTTGGGGGCCTGGTCCTGACCGATGGTGGACTGCTACTGGCGCTCTCACTCCTCTTTCGTGCCCTCACCACCGTCACCTTCACGCTGACCCTCCTGATGACCACGCGGTACTCACATCTGGCCCGTATGGCCTCGATCCTGCTTCCCAACCCGATCGACCAGGTCTGCCTCCTCTCCTACCGGTTTCTCCTCACGACCACCGATATGATCGGGGACCTCCTCGTCGCCCTTCGCTCCCGGGGCGGAGGGCTTGCCCGGGGAATCGCAACCAGATCCCGCCTCTTTGCCGCGATCTTCGGCCTCTCGTTCATCAGGGCGTACGACCGTGCGGAACGGGTGGGACGCGCGATGGAGGCGCGGGGGTACCGGGGCCGGCTCACGCCCCTCGAACCCATCCCGCGACCCGGCCCGGTCGAGACGTTCGCGGTCGGTATCGCATTCCTCGGGCTGTTCATGGCCGTCCTGACGGGTCAGCCCGGCTTTGGAGGCGGTGCGGCGTGACGGATGCGGAGGGTTCCCGGTGCACGAGCGAGACCGACATGATCATCCACGTGGACTGCGCGAGTCACGTGTACGCGGACGGTTCTGTCGGTCTTCACGAGATGTGCTTCTTTGTCCGAAGGGGCGAGGTCGTCGTCGTCTGTGGCGCGAACGGTTCCGGCAAGTCCACCCTGATCGAACACCTGAACGGAGGGCTCGTTCCCGAAGAGGGACGGATCGAGGTGCACGGAGAGACGGTGGACGAGCGGCGGCGGCACGAACTCTGGAAGACCGTCGGCGTCGTCTTCCAGGACGCGGACAGCCAGCTCTTCGCCCCGACGGTGCTCGAGGACGTCGCGTTCGGCCCCCTCAACCTGGGGCTTTCCCCGGACGAAGCCCGGAAGGTGGCCTGTCGTGCACTCGAGGCGGTCGACGCCGTCCGGCTCATCGAGAAGATCCCGGCGTACATGAGCGGCGGAGAGAAGCGTCTGGCAGCGATCGCAGGCATCCTCGCGATGCAGCCCGAGGTGATCGCCCTCGACGAGCCGACCTCCGACCTCGACCCGGCCCACGCCGCTCGGATCGAGTCCCTGGTCCGGGAACTGCGGGAGAGAGGAGAGTTCGGGATCGTCCTCTCGACCCACGACCTCGACCTCGCCTCGAGGATCGCGGACCGGGTCGTCATCCTCCGGGACGGATCCGTGATCGCCGAAGGTCTGCCACGCGACGTCTTCTACGATCGGGCCCTCCTCGAACGGTCCGGCCTGGTCGAACCCTGCGTCGTACGGATCTGGCGCGCGGTGCGGGGGGACGGAGAGGGTGCCATGGACCCGCGTCCGATCACGGAGGAGGAGCTGGTGGAAGCGCTCAAGACGGGGCTGAACCATCGTTGCCGCAGGGATCTCGAGGGTGGAGCAGACTGAGGAGGGGAGAGAGATGGCACACATACACCTTCAGGACGGAGCGCTACCGCTCCTCTGGGTCGCAGTCTGGTGGGCGGTGGCGACCGTCATCCTGCTCGTCTGCCTCGTTCGGTTGCGCCGACAGGGGCTGGAACCGTCGCGGATCACCCTCGCTGCCCTCATCACCGCCACGGACTTTGCGCTATTCCAGGTCAGCATACCGCTCTTCGGGGGAGTCCACCTCTCGCTGATGCCGCTCACCGGTCTGCTGCTCGGACCCTTCCTCGGGCCCATCGCCGCCCTGATCGTGAACCTCTTCTCCGCAGCGATCGGGCACGGAGGTTGGGGTCTCGTCGGGGCGAACCTGGTCGTGAACACGATCGAGCTCGTCACCGCATCGGGGGTATATCGTCTCACCGCTCGCTGGCGGGACGCGATCGCGGTACGTGCAACGACCGCGGTCTTCATCGCTCTCCTGGCCGGAAACCTGGCGATGATCGGGATCGTGCTCATCTCGGGACTCCAGGGTGTCAACCAGGGGATCGCCGCCACGATCTCAGGACTCTCCGTGATTGCGGCGGTCAACATGGGAGCCGGAGCGGTGGAGGCGGTGCTCTGCGGGTACCTGCTGGCATACATCGCGAGGGTGAGGCCCGGGATCCTGGGCATTGATACGGATGGGACCAAGGTCGGACACTAGTGCGGGCGCTGTGACCCTCCTGGCGTTCGTCCTCGCCATCGCCGGGGCGGCAGGGATCTCCACCTGGGTCATCACCGGGGACCAGGGGATCGAGGAACGGTTCGCGACCGCACTCGGAGTCGAGGAGGAGGATGCCCACGAGCATCCATCCGCGGTCCTGTTCGAGGGAGATCCATGGCTCTACCTCGCGGGACTCTTCGTCCTCGGGGGTGCGATCATTGTGCTCTATCGTCGCTATCCTCCCTGATCGCTGACCGGTGGGTTCTATTACCTCGGGGCACCCCATACCGATCGGGATGATTCAGGAACCCAGATTGAGCCTTGTTGCCGGTGCCCTTCTGCTCGTCCTTTGTATCTTCGGGCTGTCAGCGATGCCCGCGGGAGGGGGGACGCCCCCGTTCGACCACCTGTACCAGGTCTCCACCATCGATGCCCTCCTGGAAGGGGAGTACAACGGCACGTGCACGATCGCCGAGCTCGTTCGGGCAGGGGACACGGGCATCGGCACCTTTCACCGCCTCGACGGCGAACTGGTGATGGTCGACGGGTGCGTCTACCAGGCCCTCTCCACCGGGGAGGTGGTCCGGGCAGGATCGGACCAGACGACGCCGTTCGCCGCCGTGAACAGGTTCAGGGCCGATCGTTCCTTCGAGCTCGGACCGGTGCCGAACCTGTCCTCCCTCGAAGAGGAGCTCGACGGCATGCTCGCCACCAAGGAACGCTTCACGATGGTCCGGGTGGACGGGACGTTCGAGCAGGTGAAGGTGCGGGCCCCACCGGCACAGGATCTGCCCTATCCACGGCTCGTCGACGCAATCGCCGGACAACAGGTCTTCGACCTCTACCAGGTACCGGGGACACTCGTCGGAACGTTCAGCCCCGAGTCGGCGAAAGGCACATCCGTCCCGGGATGGCACCTCCACTTCATATCAACCGACCGTCGGTCGGGCGGTCACGTCCTCGAGGTCGTTACGAATCGGCCCGTGAATGTGAAACTGGACGAACTGAGTGACTTCACGGTCAGATACCCGGAGGGCAGCGGCGTGAGGCCAGGAAACCTCTCGGAGAACCTCTCGTCCGACCTGATCGTGGTCGAGAAGGGACGGTAGGACGGGCTCCACGAGGTGGATCGATACTCACCCGCCCCCCTCGCTGATGTAGAACATCGGATCGTCGGTTCGTTTCACCATTATCAAGCATACCAATTCGTCCGGGGATGCAGGTCTCATTTCGCCGGTACACCCACCACCTGGTCCGCTGGCAGTCCTCGACCCCGCTTCCCGCCGTTGCCCTTGTCGTACTCGCATCCATCGATCCACTCGCTCCATTGATCGCCACGGACCGGAATCAGAGGCCGGATCGTCTTTCAGGTCGACCGGTTCATCATCACCTCCGGGCGATCGAGCCCGGGAGGGGTGCATAGGTAGGTGCTCTGCATGGACTGCGGAGCGCTCTGCAGGGGAATACCGCCACTTGCAGACAGGCCAGTACGAGCGGGCGTGGCATCCCTCACCCCGGTTCCGGTGCGAGGACGACTCCCAGACAGAGGTGACCGGGCTGAGGAAGCGGGGGGCAACCTGCTGAGGCTCTTCGCAGAACCTGTCCCGGTCTCCTTTCCGAACAACATGTCATGGATCGGTTGATCCCCGCATCCTGGATCCCTCTCATGGAGGCCCGCCACTGTCCCGGAACGGTGGACGTTCCCTTCAGGAATGCCATGCAACGTCGCACGGCAAACCAGTATATACCGGATAAACGATGCTCCGGGCATCCCGGAAAGGTTCACATCCCCCGGTTCCCCGACTCCTGAAGTCCTCAACACTCTAACGACATCGTTCCGGGAGAGGAGGATATGATACCATGAGAATTAATCCAACCCTGTTCACCGCCATCTGTCTCGTTCTGGTGATCGTTGCGATCACCCCGACAGTGACTGGTGCATCCGTGACGGGGATCTCGCCGACCTCCGCGAACCGGGGCACCACCGTCACCGCCTACGTCTACGGTTCCGGATTCGTTCCGGGCACGCAGGTGGCACTGATGAGGACCGGTGCGGCAGTCTATGCCACAGGCGAAGTCATCGTGAGTTCGAATGTAATCAGGTGCACTCTCGCGATACCAGCCTCGCAGGCCACCGGGCTCTACGGCGTCGTCGTCCAGGTTCCCGGACAGACCACCTGGAATGGTAAGGCGAACGCTTTCACGGTGAACGCGGCTCCCGCTCCCACCGTCACCTCCATCTCGCCGACCTCCGCGAACCGGGGAACCACCATCACCGCCTACGTCTATGGCACCAACTTCCAGACCGGCACCCAGATCGCGATCGCCGGCGGAGGCACCACCGTCTACGCAACCGGTGAGACCACCCTGAACGCGAACACCGTCCGGTGCACCCTCGCGATCCCCTCGACGGCATACATCGGGTACTACTCCGTCTATGCCCAGAACCCGGGGACCACGACGTGGGTGATGAAGTCGAATGCCTTCCAGGTGACCGGAGGCTACGCAACCGTCTCGAGCATCTCGCCCAATTATGGCATACGCGGGATGACCTACACGAATGTCTACGTCTACGGAAACAACTTCAAGTCTGGCGCCCAGGTGGTAATCTATCGCTCCGGCTCCACCACGATCTACGCGCAGGGGGAGACGACGGTCAGCCCAACCAGCATCCGGTGCACGATCGTCGTTCCATCGTCCGCAGGCACCGGCTCCTATCACGTGGCGGCCATCAACCCGGGCGAGGCCTACGTACCCAAAATGAACGCCTACACCATCTACTGAGCGGATCCTCGGAGACGAGGGATGCCTCTCCCTCCCGGTATCCGCCATTTTTTCTCAACCGAGTTCGAAGGTCGTGATTCCATAGATCCGATCGAGGGGGAGGGCGGGGATCCCCCGGGAGTACATCCGTGCGGTTCCGAAGACCGGGACCATCCCGTGCCGCTCTGCCAGAGTCAGCGCCTCCCGGTTCGGCTCGGGCACGTCGAGAAAGACGGGTTCATCCGGCACGGCAGCAAGGAGAGAGGATATCAGGTCTTCGGCGATCTCCGGAGTGTCGGCAAAGAGCGGTCCGATCTTGAATCCGATCGAGCAGGGTCGGACAAGGCCGTACCCGGTTATCCTTCCATCAGGCGCACAGGCAACAGTTCCCAGTGCTCCGGGCTGGGTGAGAAAAAACCGGAGGAATCTCTCCCGGCATGCCGGGAAGAACGGGCGGTCATATGCGATGATCCTCCCGATCGGGACGTCCGCAAGGGGTTGGACGCCGTCCGGCACGGTACCGCCGCCACGTCCCTGGAACCGCAGGTTCCTGTGAGAAAAGAGAAAACCGGCGCGGGCGTATCGGGGCTGCATCCCGAAGACCCCATCGATTCCAAGGTTTCTGTCTCCGGCGAACGGGAGCGTGAACTGCTGCTGAAGGGCAAACCCGATCCCCCGCCCGCGCAGATCGGGCCGGAGGATGTAGAAGCCGGCGAACGCGAACTCCTCCCCGTAACGGACCACCGAGATGGTTCCGATCACCACGCCATCCGCCTCGAGGGCGAAGAATCCACCGGGATCGGCGGAATAGAACGTCTCGGCATCGTGCAACCCCGGGTTCCAGCCCTCTTCCGCCGCCCATTCAACCGCGATTTCCAGCTCGGCAGGGGTCATCCTCCGGACCGTCACCGGGGGGCGGGTCGTGAGAGTGAGTGGAAGGTCCAAGTCCGCCATTCGCTTTCCTTCCATTTCAGGTTATGTAAAAATGGGTTCAGAGACGGTTGAAGAGCGATACCACGTCGGCAAAATCAAGACGCTCGTTGCGGTTCAGGTCGAACGCCTCGATCGGCTCGTTGTTCGTGCACCAGTCGAGGTGGTTGAAGAGGAGGACCACGTCGGCAAAATCCGGCCGACCGTTGCCGTTCACGTCCTCGCAGATCCCGTCACGGTCGAGGTCACGGGGCAACGCCGTGCTCCCGGGGAGGGAGAGGAGTGGACGCGAGAAGGTCACCCGGATGAGGTCGGTCCTCGTCAGGGAGGTGGAACCCCAGGGAGAACCGGCAGTGAGCGTGACCGTATAGGTGCCGGGCATCGAGTAGACGTGGACCGGGTGCTGTTCAGCCGACGTCGTATCGTCACCGAAATCCCATCTCCACGTCGTGGGCATGCCGAGCGACAGGTCGAAGAACCGGACCGAAAGAGGCGGGTGACCGGACGTGACATCTGCCTGGAATTCCGCGTCGGGCAGAACCCGGATGTAGTCCGTCTTCTGCTCGAGATCGCTCATGCCCGTGTACGTGGTCGTCAGCCGAACGGTGTACAGCCCCGACCGGAGATAGACATGCACCGGGTTTCTCTCGTTCGACATGGTGCCATCGCCGAATTCCCATCGCCAGGCAGTCGGCGTTCCGAGGGAGCGGTCCGTGAAGACGACAGGCATGCCGGCCGAAACGGTACGGGGTGACGCGGAGAAGGCAGCAAAGGGAGCCGATCCGACGATCACGTACCCGGTGGTCGTATTCGATCCGTGCTGGTTCGCGACCGTCAGCATCACTTCTTTGAACCCTTCCGTCGTGTAGACGTGATTCGGGTGCTGTTCGGTCGAGTAGGACCCGTCCCCAAAGGACCAGAGCCAGGAGGAGGGGACCCCTCTCGAGCGGTCCGTGAAGGTGACGTTCAGAGGCGGACGTCCCTGGGATGGTGCGAGATCGAACGCGGCGACGGGGGCAGAGGGGGTGGAGGTTGCCGTCGGGCTGGGCGAGCCCGTCGGTGTCGGCGTGACCGTGGGGTCCCCGTCCCAGCGGAGCAGGTAGGTGTTCCCGGGCGGCTCATTCAGGATCGGTAACGACCGATTCCCCGATGCCGTAATCTCGAATGAGGATCCGGTGACAGGCAGCTCGTACGACGGGTTGCCGTAATACCATCCGAGGATCGACTGGAACCCCTGTCCGCCGTTCGCGTCGACCTGCCGGAACCGAACGAGCGTGATGTTCGAAGCGAAGGCAGACCAGAACGCCCACTCCCCGGCACCATAACTCACGCAGTCCTCGAGCCGGATGTTACGGGCGTTCTTGACGATCTTCCACCCGTACGTGGAGTTACGGTCGGTGCACCGTGTAAAGACCACCTGGTCGCCTCCCTCGACGTAGAAGCCGGCATTCTTGTTGTCGATCGACTGGCAGTCGGAGACGACGGCGTTGAAGTGGATATAGAACCCCGAGAGGAAGGTTGATGTGTATGGATATGTGACAGGGTTTCGCTGTCCGTTCCGGGTGGCGACGCACCGGGTCAGCGTGATCGCCTTCTTGATCGTTCCCTTATCCTCGCCCGGTTCGAAGTGAAAGCCAGACTGCCAGTTGTCCTCCGCACGGCAGTCGATCACCTGGACATCGTAGAGGTCGTTGTCCTCCTGGATATCGAATCCTGTCACCCAGTCCGACTTGGAACCGTTTGCAACTCCATATCCGCAGCACCGGGCCACGCAGTTGATGAACCGGATGTTCCGGATCTCCCGGGGAGAGTTGACGGCGTTCAGGTTGAACCCGTGCGTGTGCGCCTCCTCTGCCGTGCAGTCGATGAACGCGACATCCTCGATCGTCTCACCGTCGGCCCAGATGTAGAACATTCCGTTTCCACGGGCCGGCTGAAGCATGCCGTCCGGTCCGCGACTCGTTGCGACCACCTCTTCGACCACCACCCGACTCTCCTTGATCATCACCCCGCCGCTCCCCATCAGGGTGAAACCGCGGAGGCGGACATCGGGCACGATCACGCTGATCGGCTTGTACGGATTCTGGGGATTGTGGACAACGATCCGGGTCGACGACGGACCGGCACCGACCAGGCTCGTCCTCTCGTTCGGGAAGATGCTCTCGGGACAGAAGAAGGTGCCCGGCGTGAGACGGACCGTCCCTCCTTCCGGAGGAAGGCGGTTGAACGCATTGTTGATGTCGCGCTGGTCGTCGATACCGTCGCAGCGGATGTCTGCCGCTGCGCGTTCCTCGGGAGTGGCATCCTGTGCAGCGACCACGATCGTCGCCGCCTCGACCACAGGACCAAGGACCAGCAGGAGCAGGAGCAGAACGAAGAGAATATGCGTCGCCCTCATACGATGATTCCGGGTTCTAACGCTTGGAACGGACAGGTCATCAACCTATCCCGGAACTCCGACCAACTCGATCGGCGCCTCGAGGGTGATGGTGTACCGGTCGAGCCTCTCGGGAGTGAGGATCAGGTAGAACTCGCGATTGGAGATCCGGATCACCCGCTGGGCGGTCCCGGGGTATTTCAGGTCCATTCCCGTGATCACCTGCCCGGACGAGCCATCCACGAGGGCAAGGCGAAGGCGGGCGTGTTCGGGCCATGATGAACTCGATGTCCGGCTGACCAGTCTCCATGTCGGGTAGGGGACGAAGAAGCGTTCGGTCACCCCGCCCCGGGTGCCGTTGACGTACCCGAAGACGATCGAGTCGTTGAACCGCCAGGGTTGATCGGAGGCACCGTAGACCTCCAGGTTGGCGGGGATCCGGAAGAGCGGGTACTCCCAGGGGCGCGCGGAGAAGCCGATTGCGCGAGTCTCGACCGCTCCCCCGGTCGGGGCCGGAAGTACCGTGGGGGTCGGGATCGTGGTCGGGACCGGGATCGGGATGGTCGGTAGTGTTGGTGTGGGGGTGGGCGTAGGGGAGACGAGGGCGAGAAGCGGGGCGGGCGGGCGCAATACCAGCGCAATCAGGATCACGATCAGGATGCCGGCACCGATCGCTCCGATGCTTCTCTTCTCCATGATGAGAACTTTGATTCCGGATCAATAATGAGTTATTGTCCCGGGTTGGTCCAATCTTTATATTGACAGGGTACCGATCCTGAAGGAGATGGATGTCCCGGGAATCAGGACGTGGATCATCTTCTTTCTGATCTCGTTCGTGGTGCTGCTCTGGGCCCTCTTCCTCTCGGTCAGTGGCGCGATGCTCTGGGTGAGTCTGATGCTCGTGATCATCGTGACCGGGATCAATTTCGGGATCCTCATCGGGGAGGTGCGGGCGCACACGGCGCGGCAGGAGCTGATGAAGGAGCTCTCCACCGAAGTGGTGGAGAAAAGGGACAGGCTCCCGCCGGGTGAATAGGAACCCCCCCCCCGTCACCCGCTTCGGACGAAGACCTTCTGGATGGAGTTGTATGTCCGGAAGAGTTGCTCGACCTCACGCGAGAGGTATTCGGTCTTTCCCATCAGGTAGAAACCTCCCGGCGAGAGGGACTGGTGAAAGAGCCGGGTGAGATCGTTCTTCTGCGCCTCGGTGAAGTAGATCGTAACATTCCTGCAGGAGACCATGTCGAGGAAGCGTGCGATCGGCTCCCCCGTCATCAGGTCGTGCCGGCTGAACCGGATGATCGAGCGGAGGTGGGGCCGAACCTCCCACAGACCGTC
The DNA here is from genome assembly GCA_029547145.1 of Methanobacteriota archaeon. Classification (GTDB taxonomy): domain Archaea; phylum Halobacteriota; class Methanomicrobia; order Methanomicrobiales; family Methanospirillaceae; genus UBA288. Next base: position 34,094 of record JAKPPV010000024.1, on the reverse strand, counting down.
CTCCCTCCGGGCAAGGTGTTTCCGAACCAGCGCATCGGGAACCTTCGAGAGCGCCCGCTCCTCGTACACCCCCTCCTTTGCCCGCGCGAGGACGACCTCATCGATATCCGTGGCATATATCGTCGCGTTGCGGATATTGTTGATGCCAAGTGTTTCTGCGAGAAGAATCGCGAACGTATACGCCTCCTCTCCGGATGAACATCCTGCGCACCAGAGCCGGATCCTGCCCCGGTTCTTCAGGATCGCGGGAAATATCTCCCGGTGAACGAGATCGAAGACCTCCGGATCGCGGTAGAATTCAGTGACGTTGATGGTCAGAGCGTTCCGAAGGAGCTCGAACTCGGCAGGATTCTCCCGCAGGTACTTCAGGTAGGTATTGAAGGAGTCGCACCCTGACGATCGCATCCGGGACAGCAGGCGCCTGCGGATGTACGCATCCTTGTAATTCTGGCACCTGATGTGGAGCGTCTTCTCGATCAGGCGTTTAATCGCCTCGATGTCCTCGCTCTCCATGATCACGACGACTGAGTGATGAGCCCCTGCAGGATCGCAGGCATATCGATCCAGATCACAAGGTTCTTATGGCCTTCTTCACCCTCAACGCGCTCCTGCCGGATGATACCGCGGACGAAACCGGTGTAGTCCGCCGATGACCCCTTGCCCTTCAGCTCGATCCGGTGGGCAGGTATCTGGTTGACGGAATGTACGTTGTCGACGATGATCCCCACATTCGACCCCTCTGCCGCCTCAGGAACGAGCACCACGATCTTCTGGCCCACTTCCGTCCCCGGATCGGGGAGACCGAGGAGCCGGTAGAGGTTCAGGATGGTCGTGATCTCGCCCCTCAGGTTGATGATCCCCGTGATGTGGGGGGGTGATCTGGGGATCGGTGTGATCGGCATCATCTCCACGATCTCCCGGGCGAGATGGATGTCGAGGGCGTACTGCTGGCCGGCCATCTCGAAGATCACCACTTCGACATGGGCGCCAGGGTCCAGGACGGCTCCCGGCAGATCCTCCACCTCGGGAGAAGAGCTTTCTACCACGGGCGGTGCTGTCGACTCCCCCGGAGAAGGAGATGGTGATGGACGGATGTTGCTGACTGACACAGGTATTGCCTCCGGCTCAAGGGATTCCCCTTCCGGTTCAGGAAGGATCTCCCGTTTCGCCTCTTTTTCGAGCGGCACCGGTTCCTCCGGGCCCGGACCGACGGGCGATTCTCCGAAGCGCTCCGGCTGTTCGGGGGGAGACTCCACCATGGTGGCGACAGGCATCCGCGTCTCCGTCTCCTGGAGGTTCTCCCCTGGAACCGGCGCCGCTTCGAGACGGTCGAGTGCGTCGTTCACCTCCGCACGGAGCGGCATGAATGGATCGGCCTCGTCGAGGAGGAGGCGGTCGCCCCGCTCCCCGGCGAGGGCTCGGAGCAGCAGACCGGTGATCTCTGCTGCACTGATCATCATGGTCGGATCGGGCCCGGGGGGTGGACCTGCCGTCGTGGCCTCTGCACGGGCTTCGAGGGCGGCGATCCGCTCCCTCAACCGCTCGATGGCACGATTGTAGGACGATGCGAGCGACGCGTATCTGTCCCCGGGAGGTAGCTCGAGGCGGTGCTCCAGGTTCCCTTCCGAGAGACGAAGGAATGCCTGTTCGATGGCTTCCACGCGCTCCCGGTCCTCCTCCGACAGCAGGGCCGCCTGTTCCTCCAGCCGGGCGATACGATCCGCCTTGATATCGCTCTCCGTCCGGTCTACGAGGGTGATCAGCAGCCGGAAGAGCCGGCCCCCTGCGTCACGCACGGGAAGCACGTAGCGTTCGAGGCGACGGCGCACTCCGTCGATCTCGATCAGCACCTCTCCGAATGCCTCGTCACCAAGGTCGGCGATCTCTGCGAGGGCCGGTCCCCTCTCCTCGATCAGCGGGAGATCCGTGAGCGGATGGTCACCGAGCCATGTATCATCGACCCCGATGAGCGTGGCGAACGCCGGTGTATGGTTGACCACGTGGAACGAGGCGTCGAGGAGCGCGATCGGGAGCGTCGCCTCCTGCATCAGGGCCTCGAAGAGACGGGCATACCCATTCTCCACCGGCTCTCCGACGACCGGCTCGGGCATGTAGACGACGATCAGCCCCACGATCTCCCCCGCCTCGTTCCGGACAGGACTTGCGTGCTCGATGCAAACCGCCTCTCCGTCGACCGTGTCCAGGCTCACCCTCGCCCGGGTCGGTTCCTCTCGACGGAGGGCCAGAATCGGCGGATCCCCGTCCCGCCGCCGTACGAAACGCGAGATGGGCGTGCCGGCGACACCCTCCCGGGTAAGACCGGAGAGCCTCTGAAAGGGCTCGTTCGCATCGATCAGACCGAGGTCGCGCCCGGCGAACAGGGCCGGGAGGGGAAGGTCGTGAAGGCTGACCGGGGTCCGGGGTGTCCAGGCTCCTTCAGCGCGGGGGCGGGTCCCGTGGATCTCCTGGAGAAGGCGGTTGACCACCGTGACCACCGGTCCGAACGTGTCGTCGACCGAACCCGGATCGACGGGGGCCCGGTCACGGATTCCTCTCTCGATCGCATCCGCAAGTACCGCGGGATCGGGAACGGAGACGGGGGGTGCCGTCGGTTCGCCCGCTGCAGCGGGGGGTGGGCGGGGCACCGACGCCTTTCTGGTCGGTGGAGTAGCGGGTGTGAAGAGTGCCCGACGCCCGGGACGTTCCCCTGCCACCCGTGGGCCTCCTGGACGACGGGTCTCTGGCTCCTGGCGGTCGTCTGTCACCATGAGATCACCTCCTGGGCAATCCGGCGGTACGCCACCCCCGCAGCGGAGTCGGGTGCGTACCGGGAGATCGGAAGACCTCGCTGCTGCGCCTCGTAGACCTCGCGTGAGAAGGGGACGGTCTCCACCCGTCCGAACCTTCGCTTCACCTCTGCCTCGATGCGTTCACGCCGTTCGTCCTCCCCTGTCCTCCGTTGTCCTGCACGTCCCGCTCCTGCCTCCCGGGTGCCTCCCCTGCCGAAGAATCGGGATAAAATGCCGGAAATCCCGGAACGGGCGGGACCGGCATCGATCGCCGGTGATTCCCCCCACCGGGTCAGAACGGCGAGGTCAGCGGAAACCCGGTGTCCGACGATCTCGCCGATGTCACCGAAGATCGTCTCCAGACCATCGATGCCCCGGAGTGCGAAGATGCCTGCATCGATCGTCACCACGATGTGATCGGCCGCAACCAGGCCATTCACCACGAACTGACCCATGGATGGCGGGGTGTCGATGAGAATGTAGTCGTACGAGTGCCGCACCGGTTCGAGCAGGTCGCGGAGGATGCCCGCCCGGTCATCGATCATGTACAGTGACGGCTCCACTCCGACGAGGTCCAGGTTTGAGGGAGCGAGGTCCACGCCCGACTCGGTGTTTGTGATGACCTCGGTGATCGGGACGTCCGGGAAGCCTTCGAAGACCGACATGAAGACGTCGTACATGTGCCGGCGCCGGGAGTCGGGGTAGATGCCGAGGCCCATCGTGGCGTTCGCCTGCGGATCGGCATCCACCACGAGCACCCTCTTCCCTGCCAGTGCGAGAAAACCGGCCGTATTCAGACACGTGGTCGTCTTCCCCGTGCCGCCCTTGTGATGGCAGAAGGTGATGCAGGAGATAGTACCACCCGTAATCAAACGGTACTCGTCTGTACGTAAAAAGGGGTATGGTCACCCTGAAGCAGAGAGCAGTTCAGGAGAGCGCATCCTCGATTGCCGAGACCAGTTCAGCGATGCTGTAGGGCTTCGGGAGAACTCCGACGAATCCGTGTTCCGTCGGACGCATCATCACCGGGTCGTTGGAATGACCGCTCGAGGCGAGAGCCCGCACCCCGGGGTCGATCTCCCTGAGCAGGTGGATCGCCTCGCGTCCGCCCAAGCCTCCCGGCACGGAGAGGTCCATCACGACGACATCGAATCCGGCACCATCCGTGAGCGCCCGGCGGTATGCAGTTACGGCATCGGCACCGTCCCTCACGCAGGTGACCTCGAAACCCCTCCGGCGAAGCATCTGGCTCATGACGTCGAGAATACTCTCTTCATCGTCCATGAGGAGAATATATCCGCGGGGCCCGTTGCTCGCAATCGGTTCGGCCATGAATGACGCACCGTTCTGTTGTTCCGGAAGAGATACGGATCGATGAGGGTCTTGTCTTCGCCAGTTTCAGTGATGGTTGTGTGGCTGTACTTAAAATCGTATTCTATTTATCAATGCCTGCGTACGTACCTTGGGCCACAGGATGACAATCTTTCGTCGTCACGCGATCATCTGCCTTTTCGCCCTTCTCTCCATCGCGGGCTGTACCGGCACGGGACCGAGTTTTGGAGACCTCGAGTATCGAGACAGCGAACTCTCCGTGACCGTCAGCAGTGATGCCCCGATCGACCACGCCGCCCTTCAGGTGACCATCGACTGCCTGGAACCGCTCGGGCAGCGGCAGGTCTTCTCCGATGCACGGTACGTCAACATCACGGCAGGAACGAACCGGTTCACCTACCCGGTGACGCTCGCGCCAGGGACATACCGGTGTTATCTCCACCTGCATGAGGGGGACGAACGGCTCGCAGCAGTCATCCGGGAGCTGACGATCCGGGGGGAGAACGGGCCGTGAACGGGATCATCCGGGCGGCGCTTGGTGAGACGCCGGTCGACCTCCTCCTCCGGAACGCCTGTATCTTCAACCCGTTCCTGGGGACGTGGGAAGAGACGGACCTCGCGATCCATGCCGGGTGCGTCATCGGGCCGGGCACGTACCGGGCAGACAGGACGATCGACCTGAGGGGGTCACGGGTGGTTCCCGGCCTGATCGACGCGCACGTTCACATCGAGTCGTCCCTACTCGCCCCGTTCGAATTCGCAAGGGTGGTTGCAGCTCACGGTACCACGACCGTCGTGGCGGATCCTCACGAGATCGCGAACGTACTCGGCGCGGCAGGACTCGAGTACATGCTCTCCTGCCGGTCGTTCCTCCCGATCGACCTCCTCCTGATGCTCCCCTCGTGCGTCCCTGCAACACCGGATGACCGGGGCGGGGCAGTCCTCGATGCGGAGGCACTCCTGCGGTTTGCCGGGAGGGAGGGGGTGCTCGGACTGGGAGAGGTGATGAACGTGCCGGGTCTCCTGGGCCGGGATCCGGACTTGGTCGCCAAGATCGCCGGCTTCAAGCTGGTGGATGGGCATGCCCCGGGAGTGGAGGGTGCCTCCCTCAATGCATACGTACTGATGGGCGTCCAGAGCGACCATGAATCGACCACGCTGCCGGAGGGCCGCGAACGCCTCGCGAGGGGCATGTATCTCTTCGTCCGTGAAGGGTCGACCGAACGGAACCTCCGGGCCCTGCTCCCCCTCGTGGTGCCGGCAACGGTACCCCGGATGGCGTTCTGCACGGACGACCGGCACGCCGATCTTCTCGTCCGGGAGGGGAGCATCGATGACTGTATCCGCCAGGCGGTCGATGCCGGACTCGAGCTCGAGCTCGCCCTCCGGATGGCGACCCTCTCTGCCGCCGAACGGTTCGGGCTCAACGACCGGGGGGCGCTCACGCCGGGCCGAAGGGCTGATCTCTGCATCCTCGCCCCCGGTGCCGAGTTCCGGGTTGACCGGACGTTCGTTGCCGGATTGGAGGTGGTGGACCGGGGACCTGTACCGGGGAGCGTATCCGTCCCGAGACGGCCGATGCATTGCCGGGTCCCGACCGTAGAGGAGCTCGGGATGAGGGTCGACGGGACGGTGCGGGTCATCGAGCTCGTACCCGGCCAGATCCGGACACGTGCCGTGGACCTTCCACTGGAGGACTGCACGTTCCCCGACCCGTCCGCCGACCTACTGGTCGCCGCGGTCTGCGATGCGTACCGTGGCACGGGCCACGGGACGGGGATCGTTCGGGGATTCGGTCTCCGCTCAGGGGCGATCGCAGGTTCGGTCGCCCACGACGCGCACCAGGTGGTTGCGGTGGGAGCCGAACCGGCAGCGATCGTCGCCGCGATCGGTGCCGTCACCTCGGCAGGAGGGGGGCTTGCGGTTGCCGGGGAGGGCGAGCTCACCCTCCTCCCCCTCCCTGTTGCAGGCCTCATGTCCGACCGTCCCTTCGAGGAGGTGGTTGAACGCCTCGACCGTCTCCAGGCCCATGCCTCACGCCTTGGAGCCTGTGAGGGCGCCTTCATGCACCTCTCCTTCCTCGCACTGACCGTGATCCCCGAGCGCCGACTCACCGAACGCGGGGTCTTCGACTCGACCGTGCGGGCCGACGTGCCGCTCGTCTACTAGGGGACGGAGAGGACCACCACCGCCGCCCCGATCGCCATCACCCCCGATCCCACCGCCCGCTGGAACAGGCCCTTCTCGCCTCCCAGCAGGCATCCCAGGAGGACGGAGAAGACACCGCTGGTCCGCTTCAGCGCGATCGCGTACGGGACGGGCGCAAAGAGAAAGGCCGCGTTCAGCCCTGCGATCTCGATCGCAAGTAACAGACCGATCACCGCGATCTTCACCCGGGTGTGCCATGGATGGGGCGGAACAGGGCCAGACAGGCGGCGCGGGCCAGCCCGGATAAGAAAGAACAAGCCGAGCAGCATCGTAACCATCGAGGAACCGAGGAACGGATCGGACTGCTGGACCACCGCCCTGTCGAGCTGGGACGAGAATGCATAGAGAACCGCGACGACAAGCATGGCACGGACGCCGTGGTCCTCTTTCAGGGCGATGAATGGCGCCATGAGCGAACCGCCGCACCGGGGCGCCGAAAGCACGTACGAACCCGCGACGATCGTGACGACGCCGACGATCCCCCTCGCGGTGAGGTTCGACCCCTCGAAGAGCGGGGAGATGAGCAGGAGCACTGCCGGGGTGAAAGACAACATCGGCGCGGCGATCGAGATGTCCGTATGCCGAAAGGCCCTGAACACCAGGAGCAGCGCGAGGGCGTTCAGGACTGTCGTGCCGGCAATCGCCGGGAGGAGGAACGGGCCCGGCGCGTGGAGCCCACCGCTCAGGATCTCCAGGATCAGGAGGACGACGGACGCCGAGAGGAAACTCCCAGCGGCGACCAGGTCCTCGTTGTTTTCTCCCGAAAGGCGCTTGAGGCCAAAGAGATACCCCGCGTTTGCAGCGGCAGAAACAAGGGAGAACAGGCCCCAGGGTATCATCGGACCTTCCACCCCCGCCTCCGCGGGCGGATGCCGCTGGCAGGGCAGGAAAGGAGGGCGATCTCACCCCGTCCGGTTCGACGGGAGATCGGGGTTGCACTCCACCTGCAGGGAGCGTTAGGTGCCGCGGAGACGAACCCCCAAACGTGGCGATCAGGGGATGGACGGGGGATAGAACGGAAAGAAAAACAGGTGTTGGACGTCGCCGGCATCGGGCCGCCGCCGTCGGCGTTCCTCGACCTTACTTCGTGGCCGTGACGTTTGCCGCCGGAACGGTCACGTTGATTCCCGGAACGGTCATGTTGGTCGCCGGAACGGTCACGTTGATTCCCGGAACGGCGGGAACGGACGAGTTGTTGACCGGGATCGTGACGTTCGCAGCAGCCGGCGGTGCCGTAACGGTGGTTGCCGCCGTCGTGGCGCTGGTGCTCAGGTTCGGTGCCTGGTTGTTGTTGATCTTCAGGATCGTGTTGTTCATCGTCGGTGCAGGGGAGGCTGCCGGGGCTTTTGTGGCGTTGCCAGACGGTGCCTGGGTGGTGCAACCAGCCACGAAGAGCATCCCCATTGCTGCAAGGCAGACGAGGCAGAGGATCATGCGGTGATTGAGTGACATAACTCTCCATCCGGTGCCTCCTACGCTGGGCAGGAGACATCGCTATATAAATTGACCGGATCAGGCATTTAACCATTATGATTTATCCCCGGATCCCTTCCAGGGATGGGATCGTCGGCCGAACGCTCAAAGACCGCTTCGATCTCTGCTCTCATCATCAGCGCGCCCCGGACCCTGAGCGGCCACCGGACCGTCTCGAGAGAGACCGCTTCCATCCTTGGGAAGAGCCGTATCACTTCCTCCTCGGAGAAATAGTGCGTCAGCAACCCATCCTTTCGGAGTCGGGTCCCCTCCTCGACCAGTTCGCCCGATCTCGCCCGGAGGTCTTCGGATGAGAATACCCGCAGGTGTATTCTGCCGCCCGGAACGGTCACCCGTGCCGCTTCGGACGCGATCGCGGACCGTTCGGAGTAATACCCGTGACCGATCACGTGGAGCATCAGCACCAGGTCGAACGAGCCGTCATGGAACGGAAGGCACCCTGCGTCGGCAAGAACGAGCTGTTGGGGGGTACACCGGCACTGGGTCCGGCAGAGTGTGAGCGCTGCACGGGATGAGTCGAGACCAACGGCCGAACAACCACCCCGGGACAGTGGATCCAGTGCGCGCCCGTCACCGCACCCGATGTCGAGGACCCGGGCTCCGCGAGAGACCGGGGGGAGGCGGACCTCCCCGCGATAGAGCCGGCCCCGAACCCGGTAGTGAGCATCCCACCCTCCTGCGGACATCTCATCGTGGTCGGTGGCAAACCAGAAAAAATTCTGCCGGTTGAACCGGTCCCCGGGTTAATCCCGTTGCCACGGGTCTGGATATCGCACGAAGAGGTCACGCCCATCGGACCGTGTTGTTGGTCCGATCGATGGTGAGGGACGCGCGGACGCCATCGGCGCTGCACCAGATCGATCTTCCGGATAAAAAGGAACAGTTTTTCTCCACACCGCTCGAACGATCCGGTAGGAGGGGGCACTATCGAGTATTCGAAGATCTACGCCACCCTGATCGACGACGATCCGCCGGCCGCAGGAGCAGATACAGCGGCTGAATGGGTCCGGCGTGGGATCGAACTGCTCGAGGCGGGGGATTCCGATCGTGCCCTCTGGTGTTTCGAGGCGGCCCGTGAACGGGAACCCGAGAACGGCCCCGCCATCATCGCCTCGGCGAAGACACTGCACCTCGTGGGCCGGGAGAAGGAAGCCCTGGCCCTGGTCGAACTCGCCACGCGGATCCGCGCGAACCGGTTCGACGCATGGCTCCGGCGCGGGTTCGACCTGATGGACTCCGGGGAGCACGAGAAGGCCTGCTGGTGCTTCGAGGCTGCGCTCGAGATCAACCCCGACGATCCGACGGCCTGGCTGATGAGGGGTATGATGGAACAGGAACTCGATCGCAACGAAGAGGCGCTCTTCTCTCTTGAGCGCTCTCTCGACCTCGACCCGCAGCGTGCGACCACCTGGGCACTCGTCGCCGAGGTGATGGAGAGGCTCGGCAGAACGGACGAGGCCCGGCTCTGCCGCGAGACGGCGGCAAAGCTCGGACTGTGACGAACCCTTCAAGTATCCGCTGCTCCATTCTTCCCGCATGGAGGACGAGGTTCCGATCTACGTCGATGCGGAGGGGAGGACGATACCGATGCGGCGGTGTCGGCTCACCGACGAGGAGTGGCAACGCCGCCTGACCCCAGGGCAGTTCCTGGTGGCACGGAAGAAGGGGACCGAACCGGCTTTTCAGAACGAATATTACGCGAACAAACGGCCCGGCATCTACCGCTGTGCCTGCTGCGGCATCGATCTCTTCTCATCGCGGGACAAGTACGACTCCGGGACGGGCTGGCCGAGCTTCTCCCGGCCGATCGCACCGACGAATGTCTACGAGCAACAGGATCGCTCGTATGGGATGGTGCGAGACGAGGTCCTCTGCCGGCGATGCGACGCCCACCTCGGGCACGTCTTTCCCGATGGGCCACCCCCGACGGGCCGACGGTACTGCATGAACTCCGCATCCCTCCGGTTCATCGGGGAGTGAGGATTGTGGAGAGGACGCTGTCGCTCGATCTGCTCTGGCGGCATCGGCCCGGCGCGGCGATGAGCGGGATCGTCGCCTCGGATACGGGACTCTCGGTTCACGAGGTGGTGGAGGTGGTCCGCCCGGCACTGGAGGGGGCGGGCGTCCGGATCACCATCCGCGAGGAGGAGCACGATGGCGACGAGGAACTGATGGTGAACGGGCAGGACCTCATCGGCCTGCTCGATCGGGTCCGCGAGGGCGACCTCTACTGCAGGGGGCGGTCCCGGCGGGAGGAGTGCGCTGCACGGCGCCATCCGCTGGATGAGGACGAGCTGCCCCCGGGACGGTACACCGAGTTCATGATCCGGAAGGCGATCCTCCTGGCGGTCGAGGGTGAGGACTAGGTGAGGTGTTGCCAGGTGAGGAGGACCCCCAGGATAACCGGTTCGTGGAGCAGGTAGATCGCGAGGGTGTGACGGCCGATCCACGTGAGGGGTCGGGACCAGTCAGGGGGAGGAGCGATTGGAAACCTTCGATCCCCCCCGGGATAGACGAGGCGACCCAGACCGACCCCGAGCAGGAGGACGCCGAACCAGGGGAGTACCGGGACGTAGTCGAGCGAGATGAAGTCGACCGGATGGAACCCGAGCCACGCGAGCCACATGGGCCCGGGGATGGTCGAGACCACGGGACCGAGCAGGATGCAGGCGATCCCGACCATCGACGCGATGACGGGATGCCGGAGAAAGGGGATCGCAAGGACCGTGCCCACACCGATCAGGTGGAGGATGCCGAAGATGACGGCCCCTCGCTCGAGCACGACCCCCGTCACCACCGTGATCAGGAGCCCCCACCCGACCAGTTCAACACCCCGTCGGGCGATCCTGAACGTCACCTCCCGTGGCGATGCACCGCCACGCCTGCGGGCGCTCTCGGAGAGTGTCAGGGAGAGCCCGGCGATCAGGACGAAGAGGACAGCGGTGGCGTACGCAAACCACCTCCAGAACCCGGTGAGCACCTCAACCTCCAGCATCCCCAGGTAGCGTGCGGTAAAGAGCAGGTGGTAGACGAGCATCATCAGGAGCGCGATCCCACGGGCAAGGTCGACCTCCGGGAACCGCAAAACGACGCGCCCTGGAATACGGGAGCGACTCTCCCGGAAAGAGACCAGCATCGCCCTTCCACATGCGAGCATCGCGTCGATCGGATCTCCGCTCATTCAATATCCTTCTGCATCCAAAACAGTTCAATATGGAGGAGATGGAGTACCCGGAGAACGACGAACACGTGATCGAGGCGATCGGCAGAACGCGCGTCGTGATCCGAAGGGGGCAGGTGGTAGAGGTGGGCCTGCCCGCGATCGAGGACTGCCCCCTCGCACGTCGTTTTTCCGTCCCGGTCGAGACGATGACACCGGAGGCGATACGGGCCAACATGGAGGCGCGGATCAGGAGTTTCGGCATGTGCACCCCGGGACGCGAGGTCGTCTCGGAGACGGACTTTGTCCTCTTCGGTGCCTCCGAGCTGATGATGGAGGGACTCAGGTCCGGACTTCTCGACGCCGCCGTGCTCGCCTGCGATGGAGCGGGGACCGTGGTCGTCTCCACCCCCGAACTGGTTCAGGGGATCGGGGGTCGCATGTCTGGCCTGGTCTCGACCACCCCCTATCCCGCGGTGATGGAACGGATCCGGGCGCACGGTGGGATCGTCGTATTTCCGGACACAGCAAAGATCGACCAGGTGGCTGGAACCCGCGTGGCGCTGGAACGCGGGAAGACGCGGATCGCGGTCACCGTCGCAGGCGCGGAGGTCTCCGAAGAGGTACGGGAGGCGGCACCCGGTGCCCTGATCATCGCCGTGCATACCACCGGACTCCCGCGAGATGAGGCCGAACGCATCGTCGCGGTGGCTGATATCGTAACCGCCTGTGCCTCGAATACCATACGCGAGGTCGCCCGGACACGGGCCCTGGTCCAGGGAGGGACCGGGGTGCCGATCTACGCTCTCACCCCCCGGGGAAAGGCCCTTGTGATGGCCAAGCTCTCTGCGACAAGGATTCCGCTCCTGGTCAGGGGCGGTCCGCTACCGGAAGAGACCGGGCAGGGTCCCTCACCGCTGGTCTGACGACCGATCAGACCGGTGGACGCCGGGACCGGGAACGACGGGACCGCGAACCCTTTTCCGGGGGGGAGGGTACCCCCTCTGCCCGTCCCCGGAGGTGTCGTACCCGCTCCCGGAGGGCGATCGCCCGTTCGAAGTCGAGTTCCTCTGCCGCGCGCCGCATCTCTGCCTCCAGATCGATGATCAACGCGGGGATCTCCTGACGGGGGACGTGCCTGGCGTCTCTGATCTCGCCTTCCTGCGGTCGGATCGCCTTCCTGATCGTCTGAGGTACGATCCCGTGCTCCCGGTTGAACGCTAGCTGCATCTCGCGGCGTCGCTCGGTCTCGGCAAGTGCAACCCGGATCGAATCCGTCAATCGGTCCGCGTAGAGCACGACATGCGACCCGGCGTTCCGTGCCGCCCTTCCGATCGTCTGGATCAGCGATCGGGCGTCGCGGAGAAAACCCTCCTTGTCCGCGTCGAGAATACCGATGAAGCCGACCTCAGGGATATCGAGACCCTCACGGAGGAGGTTGATCCCGACCAGGACATCGAAACGACCCAGGCGGAGCTGGCGGATGATCTCGGTGCGTTCGATCGTATCGATCTCGGAGTGCAGGTAGCGCGTCCTGATGCCCCGCTCGGCGAGCCATTCCGAGAGCTCCTCCGCGAGCCGTTTGGTCAGGGTGGTGACGAGCGCCCGTTCGCCCTTCGCGACGGTCCTCTTCACCTCCTCGATCACATCGAGCGCCTGGCCCTCGAGCGGGCGGACCTCGACCGGCGGGTCGACGAGCCCTGTGGGACGGATGATCTGTTCGACCAGGCGTGATGAGACGCGCTGCTCGTAGTCGCCTGGAGTGGCGGAGATGAAGATCACCTGCCTCATGTACGTGCGGAACTCCTCCCACCTCAGGGGCCGGTTGTCATAGGCGGACGGCAGGCGGAAACCGTAGTCGACGAGGGCTTTCTTTCGGGAGCGGTCCCCCTTGTACATCCCGTGGACCTGCGGGATCGTCTGGTGGGACTCGTCGATCACCATCATGAAGTCCTCGGGGAAGTAGTCGAGCAGACAGTACGGCTTCTCCCCGGGACGTCGGAAATCGAAGTGCCGGGAGTAGTTCTCGATCCCCTTGCAGCTTCCGGTCTCCTCGATCATCTCGATATCGAAGAGGGTGCGTTGCTGAAGGCGGTGTGCCTCGAGCGGACCCAGCTCGGGGAGGCGCTGGTCGAGTTCCTCGAGGATCGTCTCGATTGCCCTTGCCCTGGTCTCCTCCGGGATCACGTAATGCCGTGCCGGATAGACGTAGAAATAGTCCATGCGTTCGCGGATGATGCCCGTCGTTCGATCGACCTCGACGATCCGCTCGATCTGATCCCCGAAGGTCTCCACCCGGATGATGGAGTTGTAATATCCGGGCACGATATCGATCGTGTCGCCGCGTACCCGGAAACGACCCGGCATGAGCTCCGTGTCGTTCCGCTCGAACTGGATCTCAACGAGCTGGCGGAGGAGGTCGGATCGCCTGATCCGGTCGCCGATCCGGAGCTCGAAGCCCATATCACGGAAGTGAGCGGGGTTCCCGAGACCGTAGATGCAGGAGACCGAAGCGACGATGATCGTGTCCCGCCGTGAGAGGACCGAGGCGGTCGCCGCAAGGCGCATCTGCTCGATCTTCGGGTTGATCGCCATATCCTTCTCGATGTACATGTCCCGCTGCGGGATGTAGGACTCGGGCTGGTAGTAGTCGTAGTAGGAGACGAAGTACTCGACCCGGTTCCGGGGGAAGAAGTCCCGGAACTCGTTGTAGAGCTGAGCGGCAAGGGTCTTGTTGTGCGCGATCACCAGCGTCGGACGCTGTACCTGCTCGATCACGTTTGCAATGGTGAAGGTCTTTCCAGATCCCGTCACCCCGAGGAGGGTCTGGTATCGTTCTCCCGCTTGTATCCCCTCGACGAGCGAGGCGATCGCCGCAGGTTGGGACCCCGCCGGCAGGAAGGGGGCGACCAGTTCGAACCGTGGATCGGTCACTGGAGCACCGCCTTCCTTCTCAGGTTCCGGTTGTATGCGATCGCGAACCGGTGCGCCTCGTCGCGTACCTCCTGAAGGAAGAGGCTCCCCTTCGCATTCCGGGGGAGCGAGACGGGGACCGGGAGACCAGGCACCCAGACCTCCTCCTCGCGCTTCGAGAGCGCAACGACGGGGATCCGGAGACCGAGTTCCTCGAAGACCGCCGTTGCCGCCGAGAGCTGCCCGCGTCCGCCGTCGATCACCACCAGGTCAGGGAAGTCACCTCCCTCCTTCAACAGGCGCCGGTACCGCCGCCGGACCACCTCCGCGATCGAGGCGAAGTCGTCGACGCCGTCCACGGTCCTGATCCGAAAACGCCGGTAGTTCCGTCGGTCCGGTCGACCACCGCGGAACCGGACCATCACGCCGACGGTGAAGGAGCCGGCGAGATGGGAGATGTCGAAGCATTCCACGACATCGGGCGGAGAGGGGAGTCGGAGGGCTTCGCGCAGGGCTTCAACCTTGATACGGTCCCCGAAGAACGAGGTCTCGATGTTGGTCTGTACGAGGTCAAGCAGGTGCCGGCGGTCACCGCGCTGCGGTACCGTCACCCGTACCCGGGTGCCCTTCATCCGCGAGAGGTACTCGGCGATCACCGGATCGACCTCCTCCGGCAGGATCACCTCCTTCGGGACCGGGTGCTCGGCGTAGTACTGAACGAGGAACTCTGGCAGGAACTCCTCGCGGTGGTCAAAGACGAACTCCTCCCTTCCGGTCAGCGTCCCCAGGTGAATCTTGAAGAGCGCGAGGTAGACCGTCCCCTCGACCACAAGGTAGTTGAGGATGTCCTCGTCGTAGGCCTTCTGCCGGTCCACCCGCTGCCGCTCGGCGAGCCCCTCGATCGCCCGGATCTGCTCCCGCCGTGCGAGGGCCAGTTCAAACTTCTCCTCGGCGGAGAACCGGGCCATCTCCTCACGGAGCGTGCTGAGCAGTTCCCGGTCCCTCCCCCTGAGGCACTCCTCAGCCCGGTTCACCGCCTCGGCGTACTCTTCTGGCGTCACCGCCCCGATGCAGGGGGCAGAACACGAGCCCAGATGGTATCGGAGGCAGGCGCGTTTTGGAAGCGTGCGACAGCTACGGAGACGAAAGGTCTTTCTCAGACCCTGCACGACCCGGTCCCGCTCCAGGCCCGAGACGAAGGGACCGTAGTAGGTGCCACGGGTCCCCTTCCGGCGGACCACGACGAGACGGGGGTACTCCTCATCGGTCCGCTGAATGTAGGCGAATGTCTTGGCGTCCTTGAGGTCGATATTGTAGCGGGGCTGGTACTCCTTGATCAGAGTGTTCTCCAGAATCAGTGCCTCGACCTCGTTCGAGGTGATAATGAAGTCGAGGCGGGCGATATGTCCGACCAGCGCCTCCGTCTTGGGATCGAGGTCCTGCCGGATGAAGTACGAGGAGACACGCCGCCGCAGGTTCTTCGCCTTGCCCACGTAGATGATCGCACCTTCCCTGTCGAAGAAACGATAACACCCGGGCAGCTCGGGGAGGCAGGTGAGATCGACGGGGGGAGATGTCATAACACCTTCCCGAGGAACGCTCCCGTGTAGGAGCGCGGGTTCCGGGCGACCTCCTCAGGGGTACCCGTCGCCACCACTTCTCCCCCCTCGTCCCCACCCTCGGGGCCCAGGTCGATCACGTAGTCGGCCGACTTGATGACATCCAGGTTGTGCTCGATCACGAGGACGGTGTTCCCCTTCCTGACGAGGTCGTCCAGCACCTGGATCAGTTTCTTGACGTCGTGGAAGTGCAGGCCCGTGGTCGGCTCGTCGAGGAGATAGAGCGTGCGTCCCGTCGCCCGCTTCGAGAGCTCCCGGGTCAATTTGATCCGCTGGGCCTCGCCCCCCGAGAGCGTGGTCGAGGACTGCCCGAGCTTGATGTAGTCCAGGCCAACCCTGCTGAGCACCTCGAGCTTGTTCCGGATGGACGGGATCCGCTCGAAGAGATGGAGGGCCTCCTCGACCGACATGTCGAGGACATCCGCGATCGACCTCCCCTTGTACTTCACCTCCAGGGTCTCACGGTTGTAGCGCCGCCCCTTGCACTCCTCGCACTCGACGTAGACCTCGGGCAGGAAGTTCATCTCGATCTTGATCAGCCCGTCTCCCTGGCAGGCCTCGCACCGTCCGCCACGGACGTTGAAGGAGAACCGGCCAGGTGTATACCCGCGGGCCTTCGCTTCCTGCGTCTCGGCGAAGATCGCCCGGATCTCGTCGAAGAGTTTCGTATAGGTCGCCGGGTTCGATCGGGGTGTGCGCCCGATGGGAGACTGGTCGATCACGACCACCTTGTCGATCGGGGCGTCGAGCTCGATCCCATCGTGTGCCCCGGGAAGCTCTCCTGTCCGGTAGAGCTGCCGGTGGAGGGCCTTGTGCAGGATCTCGTACACGAGCGTGGACTTGCCCGAACCGGAGACACCTGAGACGACGGTGAAGACTCCGATCGGGATCCGGACATCGATCCCCTTCAGGTTATTCTCCCGGGCGTTTTTGATCGTGATGAAGTTCTCACTCGTTCGCCGCCACTTCGGGGTCTCTATCCGGAGGGAGCGTGAGAGATAGAGACCGGTGAGAGAGTTGGTCGACCTCTCGATCTCCCGTGGGGTTCCCGTCGCGACGATCTGCCCACCATGAACCCCGGCGCCGGGCCCGATATCGACGACGTAGTCGGCGGCCCGAATGGTGTCCTCGTCATGCTCGACCACCACCAGGGTGTTTCCCAGATCCCGGAGGGCGCAGAGCGTATCGATCAGTCGCCTGTTGTCCCGCTGGTGAAGGCCGATGGATGGCTCGTCAAGGACGTACAGGACACCCATCAGATTCGCTCCCAGCTGCGTGGCAAGCCGTATCCGCTGCCCTTCCCCCCCGGAGAGCGTTCCGGCAGCCCGCGAGAGGGTGAGGTATCCAAGCCCGACTCGCTCGAGAAACTCGAGCCGGTCCGTGATCTCCTTGATGACGAGGCGGGCGATCTGCTGCTCGCGCTGGTCGAGTTCGAGCTCGCGGAAGAACCGGAGGCATGCCGAGACGGAGAGGCGGGTCACGTCCACGATCGACGACCCGGCGATCCGGACCGATCGCACCTTCTCCTTCAGCCGGTCTCCCCGGCAGGTCGGACAGTCGTAGATCCGCATGAAACGTTCCAGCTCACGCTTGCGGTACTCGGACTGCGTCTGCGCATAGAGGCGTTCGGCCTGGGGAAGGAGTCCCTCCCACGGTCCCCGGTACGACCACTGGCTCTCTCCGTTCCGTGCCCGCATGGTGAAGTTCAGGCGTTCGGTCGTGCCGTACATGAGACCCCGGTACTGCTCCTCGGTGAGACTGGAGATCGGGGTGAAGATATCGAAACCGAGCCGGCGCGCCACGGTCTCGAGTACCTGCCCCCGGTATCCTTCGACCGAATTTTTATAGAGTGCGATCGCTCCGTCAACGATACAGAGGTCCCGGTCAGGGATGATCAGGTCGGGATCGAAGACCATCCTGAATCCGAGTCCATTGCACTCCTCGCAGGCACCGAACGGGGAGTTGAACGAGAACATCCGGGGCTGAAGCTCCTCGAAGACGAGCCCGCAGACGGGACAGGCCATCGAAGATGAGTAGACCGTCTCCGTCCCGTCCTCGCGGAGTACGATGATCAGTCCGTCCGCCTTCTTCAAACCGTTCTCGATCGCCTCGACCAGTCGCGAACGGTCCCCGGCATCGAGACGGTCGATCACAACCTCGATCTCCTGCTTGCGGTACCGCTCGAGTGGCACCTCTTCGTCGGTCCTGTGGATCTCCCCGTTGATCCGGACGCGGGTGTACCCCTCCCGGAACAGGTCCTTGAGCAGCTGCCCGTAGGTCCCTTTCCTCTGGCGGACGATCGGAGCGAGGACGGTGACAGTCCCCGGAGATCCCTCCTGAATCGCATCGGCGATCCGCTCGGGGGACTGGGTCTCGATACGGATGTTGTGCTGCGGGCAGTACGGCACGCCGATCCGTGCAAAGAGGAGACGAAGGTAGTCGTAGATCTCGGTGATGGTGCCGACGGTCGAGCGCGGGTTCTTCGAGGTTGTCTTCTGTTCGATCGAGATTGCGGGGCTCAACCCCTCGATCGAATCGACGTCGGGCTTGTGCATCACCCCGAGAAACTGCCGCGCATAGGTCGAGAGGGACTCGACGTAGCGGC
This sequence comes from Methanobacteriota archaeon, assembly GCA_029547145.1. Classification (GTDB taxonomy): domain Archaea; phylum Halobacteriota; class Methanomicrobia; order Methanomicrobiales; family Methanospirillaceae; genus UBA288. Next base: position 15,974 of record JAKPPV010000024.1, on the reverse strand, counting down.
GCTGTCCCTCGGCGTAGAGGGTATCGAACGCCAGGGTGGACTTCCCGGAGCCGGAGAGGCCGGTGAAGACGATCAGGCGGTCGCGGGGCAGGGAGAGGTGGACGTCCTTGAGATTGTGCTCGCGCGCCCCTTTGATGACGATCTCCTTCATGATCGCGTCTATTTATAAAGGCACACCAGGACCATAAAGAGCCTTCTTTACTGCCAACGCGCCACGCCGGCATACCCCCATGCATAAGAACACGGAGGGCATACATACCACCAGTCGATATGGCGGGATTGAACAGCGTATACGTGATCGGGCACCGACAGCCCGATACCGATTCGATCTGCAGCGTGATCGGGTATGCCGAGCTCCTGAACATGGACGAGCCGGGGGTCTACATTCCCGCCCGGTGCGGTGAGTGCAATGCTGAGACGCAATGGGCGCTTGCCGAGTTCGGGACCGAGCCCCCGATCTACATCGAGTCCGTCGAACCCGGGATCGGAGATATCCCGTACATCGACACCCGGTCGGCCCGCACCGATGTCCCCACCGTCGACGTCGCGGCCCTGATGGACCAGTACGACATGAGGAACATCCCGATCGTGGATGCATCGGGCCGCCTGGCCGGACTCGTCTCCGAGTACGGCCTCGCCCGGGCGTATGTGACCGGGCAGCGGGAGGAGCCGCTGGCCGTACCACCCATCAGGCTCGAAGACCTGGCGCGTATCCTGTACGCGACCGTACTGGTGGGGGCCCACGACCACCTTGAGGGGCGGGTCTATACCGCGATCGATGCCCTGCACGTGACGCTCTCGCGCCTGACTGCGCATGACGTGGCGATCGTCGGGGACAACGAGCCCGCGCAGCTCACCCTGATCTCAGCAGGGATCGCCGCGATGATCGTCGCCGACGGGGCACCGGTGGGGGACCGGGTACTGAACGCGGCCAGGGCACAGGGAGTCACGATCCTCGCGACCGATCTGGACGCCTTCAGCGTGGGAAAGCGGCTCCACCTCTCCGCTCCAGCCGGTATGATCATGGAGACGGACGTCCCCACGGTCACCCTGGAAGACACGCTCGAGCGGGCGAAGCACCTGGTCTCGACATCAAAGTTCAGGACGGCCTGCGTGGTCGACGAGGAGGGCAGGTTCCTCGGGCTCCTGTCGCGCACGTCACTGATGCAGGATGTGCAGAAGGCAGTGATACTGCTCGACCACAACGAACCGGGGCAGGCGGTGGACGGGATCGAGAACGCGGACATCCTGGAGATCATCGACCACCACCGGCTGGGCGTCATCTCGACCCTCAAACCCATCCGGTTTCTCAACGACCCGGTCGGCTCTACATGCACGATCATCACGACACGTTTCATGGAGGCGGGAAGGGACCCGTCGCCCGCGACCGCCGGCCTGTTGCTCTGCGGCATCCTCTCGGACACACTCGTGCTCCGGATGTCGACAACCACGTCGCTCGACCACCGGGCGGTGGAGTACCTTGCCGGGCTGATCGACCGGGATCCGGTCGCGTTGGGGACGACCCTGATCGAGAAGGGGATGTCGGTCGACGAGCTGCCGATCGGCGAACAGCTCAGGCGCGATAGCAAGTCCTACGAGCTGTTCGGCCGGAGTGTCGTCATCTCCCAGGTGATGGTTCCATCCTTCGCCTTCCCCGAGGAGCACGGTGGCGAGATCCGACGGGAGCTCGGCCTCTACCGGGCGAGTCAGCGGGCCGACCTCGCCGTCGTTCTGTACACCTCGGTCTTCGAAAATGCATCACTGGCCTTCTTTGCGGCGAACGATGAAGCCTGGCTCGGGCGACTCAACCTGGACGGAGAACCCCTGCTCCTCAGGGACGTGATGAGCCGGAAGAAGGATTTCGTGCCGCGGCTCGGGCAGCTGCTCCGGCAGCAGTCCTGAACACCCCACTTCCTGCGGACTCGTCCCTTCCGGTTTTATCTTCAGGAGAGGCGATACTACCTGCTCATGAACGATACGTCACGGGCTGCCCGGATGGCCTGCGACCTGATGGCCCTCGCGGCCCGCACGGCGCCGAAGGCGAGGGGAGCGGACTCCCTGGTCATACGGATCGCCTCCGGGGAGGAACTACAGGAACTCGCAGAGGCCGTACGCAGGGCGGCGAGGAGGGAGGAGGACGGGTTCTTCGAACGTGATGCCGGCAACATCGCAGGGTCCGAAGCCTGCCTGTTGATCGGTGTCCGGGGACATGAACCGGCGGGCGCGGACTGCGGTGGATGCGGGTACCCCGACTGCGTATCCATGTCCAGGGCCGTGGACGGCCGGAAGGCAGGGTCGACACCGTACGGGTCCCCGAACTGTGCGATCAAGATGATCGACCTGGGAGTCGCGATCGGTTCGGCGGTCAAGACCGCATCCCTTCTGAACCTGGACAACCGGGTCATGTATACCGCCGGTGTGGGGGCACGCGCCCTCGGATGGCTCCCGGGATGCACGGTGGCATGCGGAATTCCTGTGGCCACCAGCGGAAAGAACCCGTTCTTCGATCGTACGTGGGGACGGTGAATTGGGGATGCCGATCATGAAGATCCGGGGCGGAGACCTCGACCTCGTGGAGTACAACTTCTCTCCCTTCAGACCGGGCGAGCGAATACAGACGCTCGGCATCAGGCCATCGCGCCCGCTTCAGCCCACCCGGGAGACCATCCGGGTCCGGGCGCCGTCGCGAATCCACCTGACCGTCCTGGATATGAACCGCTTCGCACCCGAGCGGCCGGGAGGAGGGGGGATCGGGTTTGCGATCGCCATGCCGCTCTCTGCAGATGTCCGGTGCATCGATGGCCCGGACGAGATCACTTCCGAACGGCTCCCAATCATCCGTCACTTTCTCGAGATCTTCCGTCAGGCAAGCGGTTACACGGGGGGATTCTCCGTCAGAACCAGTTCCCACTCATATCCTCATGTCGGTCTCGGATCCACGAGTACGATGCTGATCGCCCTCGCCCACGGGCTGAATGCCGCCGTCGGCTCGCCCTTCACCAGGACCGAGCTCCGTCTGTTACTGGGACACAACTACGTGGAGGAGACACAGGACGGAGAGATCGCCTTTGGGTTCGAGACCGGCGTCGGGCCCGCCGCCAGCACATACGGCGGAATGGCTGTGATGGGCGACAGGTTGACCCTCGTCTACCACCACGCGTTCGCCGAGAACCGACGGGTCTTTGTGATCATCCCGGCATCCGACATCTCGTCCGCAGGCACCAAGGAGTTCGACCTCCTGATGAACCGTGCCAGATGCCTGGACTACCAGGATCGGGAACTCAAGGCCTACATGATCCTGATGGACCTGATCCCGGCACTCGAGCGGGGGGACCTCACGAGGATCGGAGAGATCATCTGGGAGATCGAGTTCCGGGGTTCGAAACGGGCTGAGATCGAACATCACACCTTCTCGATCTACACCTACATGAGCCGGCTCCGCGAGGCGGGTTTCGAGTTCGTCGGCATGTCCTCGGTGGGGCCTTCGATCGCTGTGATCACCTCGAGGACGCGACAGGAGGTCGAGGAGGCGATCGCGCCCCTCGGACTTGAGATCGCGATAGAGACCACCGTGGACAATACGGGGATCGTGATCGAGCGGCCTGAAAACCAGACGGGCTAGTCCGTTCTGACGCCGGATCCGCCTAGGATCTCGCTTTTTTTAAAAAAGTATTCCGGTCAGAAGCCCATCGAGGGCTGGGGGACCGTCGTCACCGTCACCGGGAAGGGGGTGGGCGGCGGTGTCTGCGTGGTCGGTCTTGCGGTGGTCGGGAATGGCGTCGGCACGAAGGTCCTGATCGTGGTCGGGACGGACGTCGGTTTCGTCGTCGTGACCACTGTTGTTGGACGCGTCGTGACCACTGTCGTTGGACGCGTCGTGACCACTGTCGTCGGACGCGTCGTGACCACCGTCGTGGGACGCGTCGTGACCACCGTCGTGGGACGCGTCGTGACCACCGTCGTCGGATTGATGGTCGGAGAGGATGTCGGTTTGACCGTTGTGACGACCGTCGTCGGCTGGCCGGACTGGGTCGGGGCAACGGTGGTGGGTGCCGTCGGGATCGTCAGCGTCACGGACGGCTGTGTGGTGGGCACGACCGTCGTGGGCTGGGTTGTCGGAACCGTGACGGGGCCGCTCGAGGAGCCGGAGTCCTGCTCCATGTAGGAGGTCCGGGTCACGGTGACGGTCGCCGTTGCGGTTGCGTTCGTGGTGACGTTCGCGGTGACGTTCGTCGTCGTTGTCGTGTTCACCGGAGCGGGCGTAACCTCGACGGTCGTCTCGATGACGATGGGAGTTGCGGTCTCGTTCGTGACGGGGGTCGCGGTCTCGACGACCGTCGTGGCAGGTGTGGGAGTGGTGGTGCTATTCGTGCCGGGGGTGCTCGTCGTGCAGCACCCGGCGAACAGGAGCCCACCGACAAGCACCGCTACCAGGGCCAGCAGCAGAGCATTTTTTTCCATAAACTAGGTACTGTTCTCCCGTGCAGGGTTAAATCTGTCGAATTCTTTCGATCAGAAACCAAAGAGAACGACCCGGAAATGCCGGGAAAAATTGAGTGCGCGGGGTTTCACGGGACCGGGGTACGCATGAGATCGGCATCGATCGCCGCCGCGGCACGCTTGCCTGCACCCATCGCGAGGATGACGGTTGCAGACCCCGTCGTGATGTCCCCCCCCGCATACACGCGGGGGATCGAGGTGCGCCCCGCGTCGTCCGTCACCAGGTTCCCCTTCCGGCCGACCTCCGCCCCGTGGAGCAACCCGACGAGGAGTGGATTCGGGCTGGTCCCGATCGCCTGGATCACTGTATCCGCATCGATGACGAAGTAGGAACCCTCGAGCACTCGCGGGGTGGGTCGACCGCTCTCGTCGGGATCGCACATCTCCAGCCGGACGCATTCCACACCGGTCACCGAGGGCTCGCCGAGGATACGCACCGGTACAGCACAGGTGATGAACTCGATCCCCTCCTCGCGCGCATGCCGTACTTCATCCCGCCGGGCCGGGAGGTCCTCCTCCCGGCGGCGATAGACGAGCGAGACCCGTGCCCCCAGACGGCGTGCAACCCGTGCCGCATCCATCGCGACGTTTCCGCCTCCCGTGACGACGACGCGACTGCCGCGGCGGATCGGCGTTCCGGTCTCCGGGAACCGGTCGGCGTGCATCAGATTGACGCGGGTCAGGAACTCGTTCGCCGAGTAGACCCCGTTCGTCTCTTCCCCCGGGATACCCATGAAGGCGGGGAGACCGGCACCGGTCGCAATGAAGACCGCATCGAATGCGAGGAGCTCTGCGACAGAGAGCGAACGACCCACGAGCATGTTGGTATGGAGCTCCACCCCGAGTGAAAGCACGCGTTCAATCTCCCTGTGCACCACGGCCCGGGGTAAACGAAACGCCGGGATCCCATAGACAAGGACGCCCCCCGGTTCGTGCAACGACTCGAAGAGGACGACCGAATGGCCGCGGCGTGCCAGTTCGGCCGCAGCGGTGAGGCCGGCGGGCCCGGATCCGACCACTGCGACGCGCCTGCCGGAGGTCCGTGTTCGGGGGACGGGCTCCTTCGCCTCACCCACCTCGAGATCGGCGGCAAACCGTTCGAGTGCCCCGATGTTGATCGCACGCTCTTTCCTTCCGAGTATGCAGGCACCCTCGCACTGCGACTCCTGCGGGCAGACGCGTCCGCAGATTGAGGGAAGCAGGTTTGCTTCGAGGATCGTCGAACGGGCATCCTCGAACCGGCCCTCCGCAATGGCGGAGACAAAACGGGGGATATCGACCCCGACAGGGCAACCGGTGACACAGGCCGGTTTTTTACACTGGATGCACCGCTCTGCCTCCGCACGGGCCTCGTCGGCGGTCAGGCCCGTATCGACCTCCTGAAAGTCGAGGATACGTTCACCCGGGGAGCGTTCAGCCATGATGCCCTCCCGGCTGGCAACCGCACCGGCGGGCATGATGGTGTTCAAGGGCCACCCGCTCCTCCTCGAGGTAGAACCTCTGGCGCTGCATGAGCCGATCGAAGTCCACCACGTGGGCATCGAACTCGGGACCGTCAACGCAGGCGAACCTGGTTTCGCCGTTCACGACCACCCGGCATGATCCGCACATACCGGTTCCGTCGACCATGATCGGGTTCAGGCTGACATAGGTTCGTATCCCCTTGCTCCTCGTCACCTCGCTCGTGACCTTCATCATGATCGCCGGGCCGATCACCCAGACGTAATCCACCCGCTCCTCCTCGATGAGGTCCTTCAGGACGTCCGCCGCGTACCCGTGACGTCCGAGGGAACCGTCATCGGTCGTGATGTGCAGGTCGTCGCAGACCTCACGCATCTCGTCCTGGAGGATGAGCAGGTCGGCATTCCGTGCCCCGATGATCCCGATCACTCGGTTACCGGCGTCCTTGAGGGCCCTGGCGATGATCGGACAGGAGGCGATCCCCACGCCACCGCCGACAACGACGCAGGTGGCACCCCGTGGTATCTCGCTGGGCTGCCCGAGCGGGCCGATGACGTCCTGGATCATCTCACCTTCCCTCACCTCGGCGAGCCGGTACGTCGTCGCCCCGACGGTCATGAAAATGACGCGGACAAGATCCCTGTCCACCCGCGAGATCGTGAGGGGGATCCGCTCGCCATCCTGATCGACGCGCAGGATGAGGAACTGCCCGGCCCGTGCGTTCCGGGCCACGTGAGGTGCCCTGACGACGAGTTCGTGCACTCGATCGGCCAGCCGTCCGACCTTCACCACTGTATACACTCGACTGCCTCCGACCCCGTGGGGTTCTTCGTATTATTCGTGCTTCAGTTTCATTACCTTACGCTTCCTGACCGCAACGCCGCGGGTCGACGCAAGCATCTCGTCGGCCGACATGAGGGCCCGTCCGGTGGCAAGGGCCAGCGGGCCGACGACAAGCACCTCGTCGCCCGGGCGTATGCGGGGATCGGCATCAAGCACCCCGGGAGCGAGGATATCGCCCTGCGGGACGAAGGCATCGATCCTGACGCGGTATCCTTCATCGAGCAGTTTCCAGCCCTCGAACGTGGGGCGGAGCAGGCCCGCCCCGGCGTCGATCCCGAAGACGGGCATACCGTCCCGCAGGTACTGGAGCCCTGGATAGCGTCCCCTCACCCGGAGTCCATAACGAGGAGGTTCGCAGCCGAACTGGTAGAGGGCAAGACCCCGAAGCGGGTCCTCGACCTCGCGGCGATTCCCGTCGAGGGCGGCATCGAGTGCCGAAAGAGACTGGTCCGAGGTCGGGCGCCCGTCCCGTACGGTCTCTTCCAGACTGCAACCGGCCTGCTCGGCGGCGATACGTGCCACGCAGAGAGCACCCCCCTCGAGGTGGGCGATCACCCGCCCGAAACGGTGACGGAGGAGATAGTCACGGAGGGTGGTGGCAATGACGGAGACCTCCTCCGCGTCCCAGTAACCGGTCACCGGAACATCGTAGTGACCGGCCGGGTAACAGAGTTCGAGTTCTCGCGGGACGATGCCGAGCGGGGACGTGACGATCAGTTCGTGTGCGCGTCCCCGCACCGACGATCTGTAGAGCCGGTGGCTTCGGGAGAGGGAATAGGGCTTGCGCGCGGAGCACGGGAGAAGTACGATCGTGTCCGTCCGCCGGGGGTGATAACGTTCGAGCACTCGAGTGGCAAACCTCCTGACCTCGGGCCGGAAGAGAGATTCTGCCGAGTTCGCCCTCATGGGTGTCGGGCCCGTGACCGGCGTCCATCGCTCCACGAAGACGAACTGCCGGTCGAGAAGACGAACTGCCCCGACGAGCGCGGCATCGGACCTGCAGCGGGATTCAACGAGCTCTCTCAGCCGACCTTCATGGATGAAACGCCGGACCAGCGCGATTTCCCGATCGAGCGCCATGCGGTTGTGACGCCAGAGGTCACCTGTTGCACACCCGTCACAGGTGCAGATACCGCTCGAGAGGGCATCGGCCCCCAGCACCGCCTCGGGGAGAAGGAAGCGCCCCTGAACGGAGGCAAGATCGGTGGCAACATAGTCGAAGAGATCGAAACCGGTCCAGGCGAGGAGGGACAGATTCATGGGCGTGCCCACCGCGGGCGCGTAGCGGGGGGCATCGGGCGGGATCGAGCCGATCACCCTCACCAGGTGCCTGATGTGGGCGCACGGGTCGGGAAGAACCGTCCCCCAGTTCGCCACCATGACGGCGCCCGACAGGGGGAGGCGGGTGGGGTACGCGGGGTGCACTGCACGGGGTTCCCCGCCGGGTACAAACCAGGTGGAGACGAATGGTTCGGAGGCATCAATTGGGACATTCTCGAGTGTACGGTCACGAAGCGACGGAAATAATCCTGTGACATCCGCGACCGCCGGGCTCGGGAGGATCTCGTCTCCATGAACCAGGATACCCGCCCTCGCGAGTCCGTCACGGGAACGGATCTCAATCCACATCCACGAGCACCTCGATCCCGGGGACCTCTTCCGTCACGATCCCGGACCACCGGTCTTCGCACCGCACTGCGAAGGTAACACCGGGGTTCGAACGAACGAGGGCGGCGATGCCCCTGCAACCGGCCCGGACCATCGGTTCATCCCACGACGGGAGTTCGCACTGGCCGATCGGGAAGGTCTCGGCAAGACCGGGCGGATAGGGACCGAACGGCGGACGGAACGCGAGGCACCGGTCAAAACCCGGTGCGGGCCTGCCGTCGAACGAGACCAGCACCCGACCGACGAGGTCGAACCGTGCGAGATCTCGTTGGTACCGGACCACCTCCGTGCGCAGGCAGGACTCGTCACCGCGGTAGAAGAACCGTCGCTTGGTGCTCCGGTCGAATGGTTCGAGCATCGGGGCGGAACGGAGGAGCTCGCGGTATCCCTCCAGCAGACGGGGGTGGGACCTGCACCGCTCGTCGACGAGCTCCCACAGCGTGCCATCCTGGATTGCCTGCCGGATTCGGGCGATCTCGGCGAGGGTCACCTGCAGGTTATGGAGTGCGAGGAGCCGTTCTCGATCGGAGGAACGACGGAGCGACTCCGGGGTGTGGGACCGGCAGACAGAACAGGAGCAGGGCAGTTCCTGGAGCTCGCTGAGGAACTGCGTGCCGTGAACCGTGAGGTACCGCCCCTCCTTCGCATAGAGCGCATAGGCCGCCGAATCGAAGAGGTCGCAGCCCATCGCCACGGCGAGCGCCAGCATGGCGGGGTGTCCGGCGCCAAAGAGATGGACGCAGGCACCCGGCGATAGACCGCGCTTCGCGGCAAGGACGACGCGAACAAGGTCACGATACCGGTAGTTCTCCATGAGAGGGACGACTGCACCGATGGGCGCGACGATACAGCCCCGCCGGCTCACCTCTCGACCAGCCTCCTCCCTGAGATCCTCGAAGATACCTCCCTGCACCGGCGCTGCGAGCACCGAATGCTCTCCAACAAGCGAACATGCCTCATCGATCCGCCCCAGCGTGACGGCAAGTTCGCTCTCGGCCCTTCCACGGTCCGCGGACGGAGGGGTGGGGAGATCAAGTGGAACGACGATCTCGGAACCGATTTGCTGCTGGAACAGCAGGGTCTCCCGATTCCCGACCTCGACATCCCCGTAGACCGAGAGCTGGAACGAACCCGAGTCGGTCATGATCACGCCCGGGTAGTCGAGGACGGCATGAAGGCCCCGCTCGAGTGCAAGGTCACGATAGTGTTCACTCCGGTAGAAGATATACGCGTTCGTGATCAGTGCTTCAACCCCCATCCGGTAGAGCTCTGAGGGGGTCACAATCTGGAGGTGCGGATTTATCACCGGCAGGAGGGCCGGCGTCCGTACGGTCTTCGACCCGACCCTGAGCCGGCCGATCCGGCCGGCGATATCCTTATGCAGCACCTCAAACCCGAACGCCATACACCCACCTACTCGTGAAAAATCTGCCCCTCGAAGAGGCTCACCTCGATATCAGGGCGTCGCCAGCAATCTGGCGGGAGCCCCGCCTTCCGGCAGGTATGCCCGAGAAACTCGGTTGCCGTCCAACCGTACTCGATCGCCACCTGTGGCAGGAGAAGACCGCTGGTACCGAGTCCACGGACGATCAATCCGTGCCGCCCGACCTCCACCACGTTCGGCCGCTCTGAAGGCGGACCGGAGATCGGGGTGGGCATCGTCAGCACGGTCAGCTCAACCCGGATCCGATCGAGTTCTCCCAGAGTGAGGGGGGGAAACCTCGGATCGTGCAGTGCAGCGGACTGTCCGGCCTCGATGATCGCCTCTCCGAGAGGTGTAACGGGATACGGCAGTCCGATACATCCCCGCAGCTGACCGTCCCGGGTCAGGGTGACGAAGACTCCACGTGGCTCGGAGAAGACATCCGGGAGCGCTCCGTGTACGGGTCGAGATCGGCGGACCGCCGCCTCAACCGCCTGCCTGGCCAGGGCAAGCCCCAACCTTCCCTCCTCATCGGTGAGCTGCCTCATGGTCCATACCATATGCATTCGTGCTTCATAAGCATGACCTCGATACCGGGTTCAGATCTCTCACTCATCCGTGGTATACGCACCTGAACCATCTCCGGGACGCTGTTGGAGACGAAACCGTCCGCACACCACACAAACCCACCCAGGATCTTCAGGCCGCATGGAAGACAATTCTACTTTCACCTCATCGGGGACCCGCAGACCCGGGTTCGTCGCGTTCCGGAGCTCCCTGTTCGGCTGAACATGGGACGTTGAGGGAGGGGCCGGTGAACAATCCGTTCATATGAGATCGGAAGAGGAAGAGAGATCTCACAAAAAAAGGGGGGGGAATCAGAGCGACTGATAGAGCGCCGTCACATCGCTGTAATCGATGCGGTGGTTCTGGTTGAAGTCGAATACTGAGGGGGGATAGGAGGTGCTGACGAGGTCCAGATTGTTGAAGAGGAGGACCACATCCGAGAAGTCGACCCTCCCATTCCCGTTCACGTCCTCGTAGAGGCCATCAGCGTTCAGATCCCGGGGGGGGTTCGCCGCACCGGGAAGTGCGCTGATCGATCCCCCCTTCTCTCCCGGAATCGGGGTGACAGTCGGGGTCATCGTGGTATTCCTGGACGGCGTTACCTCGGGTGGGAGAGGGATCGTTGGAATGCCGGTAACGGTCGTCGGAATCGTTGTCGCGGACGTGGGCGCGGGGGATCCCCGACCGCCGACATTCGAGAGCGGATAGAGATCGGAGTTGCCAGAGAAGGTGTACGGGCGGTCGCAGATACCATCCCTGTCGGCGTCCGGGCTTGTCTCCGAGAAACCAGTTCCTGCCGGATGGCCCCAGTAATTCCCTCCGAGCATCGATCCGCCCGTGATCGATGTTCCTGCCTGTCGTTCCACGTTCCAGGAGTTCGATCCACAGGAGGTGCCGAACCCCGTGTTCGTCGGGTTCGAGAAGTGATTGTTGGTGATGGTATTCCCGCTCGAACGGCAGAGATAGATTCCGAGCCTTCCGTTGTCCCGGATCGTGTTCGAGCTCACCGTGTTGTTATTCGCCGGTATCCCTTCCTCTCCGTTCAGGACGAGCCCCCCCTTTCCGTTCCGGGTGATCGTGTTGGAACGGATGGCGTTCCCGCTGGAGGACGAGATCCAGATCCCGTAGTCGGCCGCTCCGGATACCGTATTCCCGATCAGCTGGGTGCTGTCGGCATCGTAGAGATAGATCGCCTGTTCGGATCCCCCCGAGACGGTATTCGATTCGATTCGGGTTCTCGAAGAGTAATCCAGGAAGATGCCGAACTGATCGTTCGAGATGACCTGGTTGTTCTTTAACGTGTTTCCGTCCGAGAAGTCCACATACAACCCCATCCTCCCGTTTCCGATCGCAGTGTTCCCGATGACCACGTTATCGGTCGAGTCGTAGATGATACCGTTTGAGGTTCGGCCGGTAGATGCGAGCCAGAGCCCCATCTCCAGGTTGTCCTTCATCGTGCAGGACTCGATCCGGTTCCGCGAACATTCGGACCAGATATAAAATCCCTCTCCGTTCTCACTCACCGTGCACCCCGTGATCACCGTATCGCTGGTACTTCGAAGGCTAATCCCTGCCCGAACGTTGCCGGTGGCAGTGACGGACTCGATCCGCCCACCGTTCACGCCCCTGAAGTAAAGACCGTCGTAAAAATTATTTACATGCACGTTTTTCACGGTGACACCGGTCAGGGGACCGTTGTTTCCGGAGACCAGGATTCCGAATGAACCGCTCGTATCGGTTCCGTTGATCGTATGACCGTCTCCATCGAAGACGACGTTTGAGCTCTGGATCCGGATGGGTGTCCCCTGACTCACGCTGATATCCTGTCCAAGGATATACGTTCCCGGGGCAGTGATCACCATCGGGCCGGTGATCTGAACCGGCGCTGCCGTAACGATCGGTGCAACGATCACGGTGGCAAGCGCAAGAATACCTATCTGAAAAAAGAGGGAGCACTTCATCTGGTTAAAACTTGAAGTTCACCCTTTAAAACTGTTGTTATATTTCCGAAGGTAATATTTGACACGGATTCACGAGTATTATTTTGCGTACATTCATATAGATCTTTATGTTTTTAACTGTTTGACACCCTCAGAATCCCCAACGGGCCGAAATTTTTTGGTGTATTACCCGGGAGGAAAGAACACAGGATTATTCATGCGATGAATAATACGGAGTTCGTCATATGGCCATGACCACGGGGATAGGTGCCCCGAACAGAAGTGAAGAGAAAAAATTGTGCGCGCTGAAAGTCCGGTTCAAACCCGATGAACCAGCCGGCAGAGGGAGAACACCCATTTCATCTTTTTCGGTGAGATCGTCCCTCCAAACAGGTCGGTCCCCCTGATGATGCCAGTTCACATCGTCTCCAGACTTCTGCAGTCGCTCGGACATTGATCACAGCTTGAAAGAACGGAATAAAAAAAAAAAGTTAGTGGTTGGTGTCCTCAGTTCCGGCGGAGCACGAGCACCGCGACGGCACCGAGACCGACCAGCGCGACGACCGCACCGAACCCGGGCGACTTCGTCGGGGTGGCCGTGGCCGTTCCGTTGCCGTTCGTCGTCGCCGCCGTGGCAGCACCCGTCGTGGCCGGCGGAACCGTGCCCGTCGCGTTCGTCGTCAGCGTCGGGGCGACCGTCGTGCCCGTCGGCACCGCGCCGCCCTCGAGCACGTTGAACGTCGCGCTCGAACTCGAACCGGCGTCGACCGACTCGACCGTCACCTGGTACGTGTCGGGCTTGAACTGGGACGTGTCAACCGTGAAGTTGAACATGTTGCCCTGCTCGCCCTTCACCACCTTGGTCGAACCCGAGACACCGCTGAAACCGCTCGCCTGAGACTTGTCCGTCGGAGCGAACGAACTCGACAGGATCGTCACCAGCAGGGAGTCGCCAGGCGCAAGGTTCGTCGTGCCCGTCAGCTCGAACGTGTCGCCCACGTTCTTGTCCGGAACCGCAGCGATGTCGATCCGCGCCTCCTCAACCACGAACGAGAGCTTCGTGTACGTGTCGTCGATGTTCGGACCGTTGATCAGGTTCACCAGCGCCGCAGCGGCGTCAGAGCCCTGCAGACGGCCGGGGCCGGACGCGATGAAGTAGTTCCCGGAACGGTCGACGACATCCTTGCCGCCAGCAGCGTTGTCGAACTCCTGGACGTCAAACTCGCCGTTGTACATCGGGTGCTGAACAACCGCGAAGTACTGGCCCGTCGCCAGGTTCTTCGTCGTGCCGCGAGTCACCTTGTACTCAAACGTGCTGTCGTCCTTCACCGACGTCGTCGTCGACAGGTACATGTTCGTGCCGAACAGCCAGATCCCCATGTTCGAAGGCTTGCCCTCGGCGACACCCGTGATCTTGAACTCGTCACCCTTCGCAACAACCGCCGCAGAGGCGTTCGCGGTCACGAACGGCTTCTTGATGATCACCGACGCCGTCGCATACTTCACCGACTGCAGGTTGTCCTTGTTGTTCGGAGTCGCAACCGCGTAGATCGTGTACGAACCGGCGTCAACGTTCAGGTTCGCCGTGTCCCACTTGTACTCCCACGTGTTGTCCGCGTTCACGTTCTCCGCAGTGAACGTGCTCGCGTCACCGTTCACAACCGGAGTCAGAGACGTCAGGGAGGCACCCGCACTCGCCACGTTCGGACCCGTCAGGAACAGGTAGATCATCTCGGAGTCCGTGTTCTCACCGGACAGCGTGATCTCCTCGCCGAGGAAGAACGACTGGTTCCCGCTCGTCGTGATCGTGACCGCGCCCTTGACAACCTCGACCTTCACCGTGTCATACTTGAAGTTCCCCGTCGCCGGGTCCGTCCACTGAACACGGATCGTGTACGTCTTGTCCTTCGTCTGGGCGTCCGTCGACAGACCGATCGTACGCTTGCCGTTGTCGTCCGTCGTCACCGCCGCATACCACGGGTTCACGCCTCCCGCAGGTGCAGGCGGAACGTCAGACGATACCGTCCGGCCCGCGATCGTCGAGAAGTTGTACGCACCCGCTTCCGCGTCGCCAAGGCTCACGCCCGTCTGACCCTCCTTGATCTTCGGAGGCTGGTCGTTCGTGCCGCCCATCGACGACGTGCCCTCGAGCCAGAGGAAATACTTCTGGTTCGGACGGCCCGTCACCGTAACCGCGAAGTCGTTGTTCCGCGTCACCGCGACATCGGTGTTCGCCTCGATCGTCAGCTTGTCCTGCCCGATCGTCAGGCTGTACTGGCTCGTGATCGTCTTGCCAGTGTAGTCCGCACCCGAGGGATCCTTGTAGTTGTCCTTCATCCCGTTCAGGTTCGTCTCGGCCCACACCTTGTACTCGCCCGTCTTGTAGTTCGAGTTCGCAGTGTTCCACATCGCGCCGTTCGCACCCTTGCCGGCGACCAGCATCGAACTCGAGGTCACCGGGACGATAAGGCTGTTCAACTGCCCGGTCTCGTCGATCAGCGCGTTGTACACGTTCCCGGCCTGGTCCTTCACCTTGATCGTCACCGCGGCGGCAGTGCCACGCTGAGAGTTCACCGAGTCAAGGTTCGAGTCGATCCGGAACGACAGCAGACGACCCGCCGTCACCGTCTTGCCCGTGACGTCCTTGTTCGACTGGACGTCCCAGACACGGATGTTCAGAGACGGGTCCTTGATGTTCACCGCGACCGCACGGTTGTTGTTCAGGTTGTACCACGTCCCCGCACGGGTCCCCGGTACCACGTTGAAGTTCGAGGCACTCGAGACGATCAGGGTGTCGTCCGGAGAACTCGTCGCAACGTTCGAACCCGCCTGGAACCAGCCGAGAGTCGTGCCGTCCGTGATCCCGAGAGCCGTCAGGTCGAGACCATACTCCCCGATGAACACCGTGTCACCGGGCTTCAGGATCTTCTTCGGGTTCCCCACAGGAACCGTCGGCGTGACGAACGTCGGGACCGTCTCCGTCGGCGCAACCGTCGTCTCGTTGCCCGTCGGGGCGACCGTCGTCGGTGCCGTCGGGATCGTGCCCGTCGGGGTCACCGTCGGAAGGCCCGTCTCGTTCCCCGTCGGGGTCACCGTCGGGACAACCGTCGTCGGGACCGTCGTCAGCGTGCCGGGACCCACCACGAACGTGCCGGGGTTCGTCGTCGCGGACGGCGTCAGCTCGATGATCTCAGACGCATTGCCGTGCGAGCGGACATGGTCGACCTTGACCGTCAGCTGGGACGAGCCGGCCGCAAGCGCCTTGAAGTTAATGTCGGCGATCGCAGTCTTCCCGTTCGGATACTTGTTCGTCCAGTCGGCATACTGCAGGAAGAGCGAGTTCGTGCCGTTCAGCGTCGCCGAAACGGAGTTCCCCACCTTCCAGTCAGTGCTGATGTAGCCCAGAGAGGCCGCATCCCAGCTCACATAGGCATACACGTCGTCAGCCAGGGGCTGCCACGTGTTGTCCATGTACAGGGTTGCAACGCCAATCTGGCCCACGTCGGCAGACTTCGTCTGCTCGAGGTAGAATGTCCCCACGCCCGCAGCGCTCGCAAGTCCCACGACTGCGA
>JAKPPV010000038.1 GCA_029547145.1 Methanobacteriota archaeon | reverse complement strand
GACCACGACGACCACCGCCCAGCCCACCACCGGTGGCGCGAGCTTCACCGCCATACCGATCCCGGTCAAGAAGGGCGCTGCGATCAAGTTCACGGTGACCCCCGCCACCGGCAAGACGATCAGGTCCGCCTGGTGGACCTTTGACAAGGCAGGTCACTACAACACCTGGAACTCCCGGACGATCAACCCGACGTTCTACTACCCCACCGTGGGGACGTACACGCCGCTCGTGATCCTCACCTACACGGACGGCACGACGGAGACGGTCGAGAGGGCCGGCTACGTCCGGGTCATCGCCTGACGGATCGACCACCAAAAATCCTTTTTTTTTCCGTCGTCCCGCGGCGGAACACCGGGTCTGCGTACCTCCCGGTTCCCTGAGCGTTTGAAGGACGGACCTGCCGGGCCCGATCGTCTCATCCGGTCTCCGGACGACGTCGATCTCCGCGGTACCGCGAACCCCGTGCGGACAGAGACCGTCCGGTGCCCCACGCCGCATCTGAAGAAGAGGTGCGGACCGGTACCCGCCGTTCACCGGTCGAAGCCCGGACCACCGGAGTGCCGTTCCGGCCCTCCGCCCGGTCTCCCGAACGGGTGCCCGCCGGCCCGCTCCTCCGTCCCCGTCCACGGACGGGGCGCTCCCCGCCCGAGCCGCTCCATCGTCGTTAAAAGGTCCTCGCTGGAGTGCGAGCGCGCCCGTCCGCTCGACGTGATCCCCCTCGCGGAGAGGCTGTGCTGGTACGAGGACCCTCCGCGTCTCCGCTCCTCCCTGCGCCGTTCCTCCGTCCACCCCTCCCCGCCGGGAGCACCGCCACGGGGAGACCTCCCCTTCCGTTCGGAAGACCGGCCGGAACGTGTTTCCTCCGGTTCCCGTTCGATCCATCCGTCTCCTGAAGTATAATCCAGGCTCTCTCGGGTTAAATATAGGTCCGATAGATCTTTATGAATTCTCATGCCGTCCTTTCTCTTCATATGTCAACCGATCCGTTCCGTTCTCATAAAGGTGTCGAAGGTGCAGGAGAGGGACGACCGCGGTCGTCATCCTGCCTCTATCCGCCGTTCATACCCCGTTCCCGGACGGCGTCTGCCGCACCCGGACTCTCTCCCGGTCGCCGCAGGGGGAGCTCGTCCTGTCACCGTACAGCCCGTCCTCCGGGCGACGGGGTACCGGTATTGCCACCCGGTGGTATCGCATGCCTCCTCCTCCCCGTTGCTCACCGCTCGCGGGGCGAATTATTTCAGTATATGAAATATTATTATTATAATTATTCCTGTGCCCCGACCAGGAGATCGTAGACCGCGTGCCACCGCCCGGGAGAGTAGGACCGTACCCGGCGCTCGCTCACCCCCGCGACGGGATAGCCCTCGAGCGCGGGAAGGGCCGCGCCCTCCTCCTCCTGGAGGTGGTAGAGGTGGATCGTCCCGCCCGGCCTGCAGAGGGAGAAGGCTGCGGGGAGGAACGGGACGGGGGAGAGCGGCAGGTTCATCACCACGCGGTCGAAGGGGCGGGAGAAGAGCGCGGGGAGCCGGGCGGCGTCCGCCAGGACGGGAAGCACGTTCTGCACCCGGTTCGCCCGGCTGTTCTCCACCATCGCCTCCACCGCTGCCGGGTTGATGTCCGCCCCCACGACGAACCCGGCGGCACGGGCGAGGGTGAGGGCGAACGGCCCGGCCCCGGCGAACATGTCCAGGACCCGCTCTCCCGGCCGGACGAGTGCGAGGAGCCGCTGCCGTTCGGTCGAGAGCCGGGCCGAGAAGTAGACCGTTGCGAGGTCCACCCGGAAGACCAGCCCGTGCTCGCGCACCGTTGTCACCGTCGAGGGTTCACCGGCGAGCACCTCGAACCGCCGGGTCCGGTACGGCCCCTCCACGTGACCGATCGGCGCAACCACCGTCCGGATCGAGGGGCGGGAGGCAAGCACCCGTTCTGCCGCCTCCCGGTCGGGTCCGGCCAGGATCGCGATCCCCCCGACCAGCTCGTGTCGCGGCAGCTCCAGGCGCGGCGCGTGGGTCGCGAACTGCGCGCGCACCGCCCCCTCCACCGGCTCGAGGACCGGGAGGAGGAGGTGCCCAACGCCATCGGGACGGACCCGCAG
>JAKPPV010000068.1 GCA_029547145.1 Methanobacteriota archaeon | reverse complement strand
GCGAGCCATGCCGCGTTCGCACCGTTGTCGATCCCGACGCAGGCGACGGGCACCCCCTTCGGCATCTGGACGATCGAGAGGAGGGCATCGAGTCCGCCGAGCGTCCCGGAGACGGGGACACCGATCACGGGACGGTCCGTCCGGGAGGCGACGACCCCGGGGAGCGCGGCGGCGAGCCCGGCGATGCAGATGAAGACGCGGGCGTCCGAGCCCTGCACGTACGCCTCGAGGGCGTCGGGGTCCCGGTGCGCGGAGAGCACCCGGTAGTCGTAGTCCAGCCCCTGCTCCTCCAGGACCGCGATCGCCTTCCTGGCGCACGCGTCGTCCGAGGAGGACCCGGCGATGACGGCGACGTCGACCATCGGGGAGAGTATATGCCCCGTCGGCACATAAAGTTGAGACGAGTCCTCATGGAGAAGGAACCCCTGCTGATGCTGCCCGGGCCGGTCCCGGTCCCCGAGCGTGTCCGCCTTGCCATGGCCCGGCAGGCGATCAACCACCGCTCGGCCGAGTTCGGCGCGGTCTACGCGGACTGCGTCCGCTGCCTGGCGCCCGCGTTCGGGACGGAGAACAGGATCGTGATCATCTCCGGCTCTGGCACGGCCGGCATGGAGGCCGCCGTGGCGAACTTCGGGCGGGGCAGAAAGATCGCCTGCCTCGTGAACGGCAAGTTCGGCGAGCGCCTCTTCGACATCTCGAAGCGCTACGGCGAGCCGATCGCGCTCGCCTCGGCGTGGGGGACACCGCTGCCCCTCGAGGCGCTCGCGGAGAGCCTCGAGGAGGGCGCCGAGGTCGTCACGCTGGTCCACAACGAGACCTCGGCGGGCATCCTGAACCCGGCGCGCGAGGTCGGGAGGCTCTGCCGCAGGCACGACGCGCTCCTCATCATGGACGGGATCACCTCGATCGGCGGGGACGTCGTCGAGGCGGACCGCTGGGGGGTCGACGTTGCGATCGTCGGGTCGCAGAAGTGCCTGGCGGCGCCGGCGGGCCTCGCGGCGGTCTCGGTCTCGGAACGGGCGATGGAGCGGATCGCAGACGACCGTCCGTACTACCTGGACCTAGCCGCGTACCTGAAGAACGCGAATAAGGACCCGATGGAGACGCCGTACACCCCGGCGGTCCCGCTCTTTCTCGCCCTCCGCGAGGCGTGCCTGCTGATCGAGGAGGAGGGGATCGAGCACCGGATCATGCGACACCAGCGGCTCGCCCAGGCGGTCCGTGTCGCGGTCGCTGCCTGGGGGCTCTCCCTCTTCCCCTCGATCGACGGGCAGCACGGCTACTCGAACACGGTGACCGCCGTCCGGATCCCGGAGGCGACCACCGACGGGGAGCTTCGCGGACTGGTGAAGAGGCTCGGTGTGATCATCGCGGGCGGCCAGGACCACCTCAAGGGACAGATCTTCCGGGTCGGTCACATGGGCGCGGTGGGCGCCCCGGAGCTGCTGGCGACGCTGGGGGCGCTCCAGGCAGCGATGGGCCGGCTCGGGTGCAGACTCGACGGGGACGGGGTGGCGGCGGCGGCCGATCACCTCGCCTGAGGGAACCATGCGCGTCGGGGTTGCGGACACCACGTTCGCCCGGGTGAACATGGGCGCGCATGCGATCGACGAGCTCAGGAAGCACGCGTCGGTCGCGATCGAACGGTACACGGTGCCGGGGATCAAGGACCTGCCGGTCGCCTGCAAGAAGCTGCTCGAGGAGCGGCGGTGCGACATCGTGATCGCGCTCGGGATGCCGGGTGGCAAGGAGAAGGACCGGATCTGCGCGCACGAGGCCTCGCAGGGGCTGATGCTCGCGCAGCTGATGACGAACCGGCACATCATCGAGGTCTTCGTCCACGAGGACGAGGCCGAATCGGACGCCGAGCTCGCCTGGCTCGCCGAACGGAGGGCCCGCGAGCACGCGCAGAACGCGGTCCGGCTGATGCTCCGGCCCCGGGACCTGGAGCGGGAGGCCGGCACGGGCCAGCGGCAGGGCTTCGCGGACGCCGGGCCGGCGCGGCAATAATGATTATCGAGTGGGAACAGAGGTAGACAGGACATGACGATCAGGCTCGGATTCGTGGTCTCGGAGTTCAACCGGGACATCACCTACATGATGGAGATCGAGGCGCGCGAGCACGCCCAGTTCCTCGGCGCCGAGGTGACGGAGGTCATCTACGTCCCCGGTGCGTACGACATGCCGCTTGCGATCAAGGCCCTGCTCCGCAAGGGCGGGGTCGATGCGGTCGTGACGATCGGATGCGTGATCGAGGGGGCGACCCAGCACGACGAGATCGTGGTGCAGCACGCGGCGCGCAAGATCATCGACCTCTCGCTCGAGTTCGAGAAGCCGGTCTCCCTCGGTATCTCCGGGCCGGGCATGACCAGGATGGAGGCGACCGAGCGGATCGACTACGCCCGCCGTGCGGTCGAGTCGGCCGTCAAGATGTGCCAGCGCCTCCAATGAACCTCTCGTCCCGGGTCGGCGGGATCGCCCCGTCGGCCACGCTCGCGATCGCGGCGCGGGCAAAGGCGCTCCAGCGGGCCGGGGTCGACGTGATCAGCCTCTCGGTGGGCGAGCCCGACTTCGATACCCCCGCGCACATCACCGCTGCCTGCATCGAGGCCCTGCGGAGGGGCGAGACCCATTACGCACCGGGCACCGGCCTGCCGGCACTCCTCGAGGCGATCGCCACGGTCTCGACCGGGCGGAACCGTATCCCCTGCAGCCCGGACCGTGTGATCGTGACCGCCGGCGCGAAGGACGCGATCCACCAGGCGATGCAGGCGGTGCTGAACCCCGGCGACGAGGTGATCGTCCTGACGCCGGACTGGGTCAGCTACGGCCCCTGCATACGGCTCGCGGACGGTGTGCCGGTCTTCGTTCCGGTCGACCCGACCACCTTCCAGCTGACGGACGCGCTCCTCGAGGCCGTAACGGACCGGACGAGGATGATCGTCGTCAACTCGCCGTCCAACCCCTCGGGCGCCGTCCTCGACCGTCACTCGCTCGGGCTCGTCGCGGACGTCTGCCGGGACAACGGGATCGTCGCGCTCTCGGACGAGATCTACGACCGGCTCGTCTACGGCGTCCCCTGTGTCTCGCTCGCCTCCCTTGCCGGCATGGAGGACCTGACGGTGACGATCAACGGCTTCTCGAAGGCCTACGCGATGACCGGTTGGCGGCTCGGATGGGCGTTGGGGCCGAAACCGGTGATCGACTACATGGCCCGGGTGCAGAGCCACACGACGAGCCAGGCGGTGACGTTCGTGATGCACGGGGGGCTCGCCGCCCTGACGGGCGACCAGTCGCCGGTGGAGGAGATGCGACGGGCCTTTGATCAGCGGCGGCGGTACGTGCTCGGACGCCTTGCCGGGATGGGATACCGCACGGCGCCGGCGGACGGCGCGTTCTACGCGTTCGTGGAGGTGGGCGGTGACGACGTCGCGGTCGCCTCCCGGTGGCTGGACGAGGCCCGCGTCGCGGTGACCCCCGGTTCGGCCTTCCACGCGCCGGGCTGGCTCCGGATCAGCTACGCGACCTCCCTTCCCCGCCTGGAAGAGGCGATGGACCGGGTGGCGGCGCTCTGACCGGGCCGTTCCGGCCCCGGCGCCACTCCTTTTTCAACCTTCAGGTTCCATCATCGTACATGCCGTTCATCTACTACGCCCAGGGTGTCGGGTCCCTCTACGACGAGTTCGTTGAGCGGTTGATGAGCCAGCTCGCCCTTCGCGGCACCGAGATCACCCACGCGGAGCTCGCGGAAGGGCACGGCAGGATGGACGTGAAGCACACGGACGAGGAGGGCTCGCTCGAGCTCTCCGTCTCGGGGCGGGACGTGAAGGCGAGCTACCAGGTGAAGCGCTACCGGCGCGAGGTGGAGCGCGGTGCCGTCGGGGCGCTCGCGGGTGGGGCGATCGGCTCGGTCCTCGGCTCGATCGGCGGGATCCTGAAGAAGGAGCAGTCGATCGGGGACGCGCTCGGCGGCGCCCTCGGGGGTGCGATCGCCGGCGGCGCCTGGGAGGGATACCAGGGATGGGACGCCTCCAAACAGGAGCGCACCCGGTTCGCCGAGGTGCTCGCGGAGGCGTCGAAGACGGTCGAGGATGAACTCCAGTACATCCAGCAGGGGCAGGAGTCGGCGCGGGAGGCGTTGAAGGAGCGTGCCCGCGAGCGGCGCGAGGAGGAGGAGGGCAGGATCGCCGAGCTCAGGAACGAGCTCGAGGACCTCTACGGCGACGTCCTGTCGCTGGGCGAGGAGCTGGCGCTGCTCGCCGACGAGGGCAGGAACGTCGACCGGGCCCGCGCCCGGGTCGACCGTGCTCACCGGCTCTACGAGGAGGCGGACGCCGCGCTCGGGGCGGGCGACCTCGTCCAGGTGAAGGCAAAGATGAAGGCGGCCCGCCAGATGGTGGAGTCCGCCCGGTCGAGCATCGACGAGTGAGCTTTCCCCGTCCGCCGGGCCGGGGGCGAACGAGCCCTTCGCTCCCCGGGAAGCCGGACAGGGTCGCCGACGACCCGTCCCCCCTCTCCCCGGGGAGACCCGGTGCCGTTTGCCGGCGGAGAGGGGGGTGCGACCGGGGGTCAGACCGGCGGATCAGCCCGTTCCGGGTCCCGGTGTACCCACGGTACGGAGCCTGTCTCTCTCGGGTGCGCCTTTCCGGACCGGTTCCTCTGGAGGGCGACCGAGACCTGGTGGACGAGGGCCTCGACCAGCTCCCGGTTGGCGAGTTCCCCTCCCGGAAGGAGGCGGATCGCGACCGTCCCGATGCACCCCCGGCGGCACTGGAAACCGAGGGAGAAGGCCCTGCCGGGACCGAGACGGTCGTCGACCCGGCGGCAGAGCTCCTCGGGGAGTGTCCGGTAGCAGAGCAGGTAGAGCGCCGGGGGGGCCTCGATCATCGCCCGGGAGCGGAGCGCCGTCTCCGACGAGGGGAAGACGTCGATCGGTAAACGCCATCCGACGGGGGTCTGGCCGAACACGTCGACGAAGACCTCGAGCGTCCCGGGCGGGCCGACGAAGGCCCGGACGGTGAAGATCCGCGTCGCGGGATCGAACGAGGTGACGCCGACCAGCGACCGCGGGACGAGCTCGAGCACGCGCTCGGCGACGTAGGCGTACAACCCGTCCTCGTCGTCCATGGTGGCGAGGTCGAGCGCAGTCTCGGAGAGGAACTCCAGGTACTGGTCCCGGGGCACGACGGCGGTATCGGTCGACCGGAGGGAGAGGGCGTGATCGACCACGGAGCAGAGCGCCCGCGGATGGTGATCCTCCGGGGGCCGTTCGAAGTACCAGGTCGCGCCGCTGTTGAACGCGGTGAGGGCGGTTCTCTCCCGCCCCGGGGCCATGAAGAGGACGAACGGGACGTCCCCGGCGAGCTCCCGCGTGAGCGAGAGGAGGACGACAGCCTGCTCGTCCGGGGGGTCCGTGACGACGGCGTCGACCGCCTCCCGGGAGAGATACCGGACGGTCTCCTCGAAGGTGCCCGGAACGAGCAGGCGGATGCCGTCGGGCGCACCCTCGTAGAGGGAGCGCGCCTGTTCACGGTGCACGGGTTCGGGGTCGTAGTAGAGCACGGTGGGCACGGGGTCTTCATCCGGGTACACCCCCACGAGGGCTTAAGCCATTCGATCTGCCGCTCCCGGCAAAGGACCGGGTCCGCCGTTCCGGGCCAGGACCCCCCCTCCCGGACGGGCGGACGACCGTCTGCACGCTCACCTTTTTTCCTGCGGGCCGCCCACTCCTGTTCGATGAGTCCGCAACGGACGTTCGGGGACGCGGTCCGGTTGTACGGGCGCCGCCGTCCGGGCCTGGCGGTCGGGTGCCGTGCCGCCGTCCCATCCGCCGGCGGGGAGGTCGTGACCGTCGTGGAGAACGTCGCCTGCGGGGTGGACGGGCTGCAGGTCCGGTCGGGATGCACCTGTTGCAGGAAAAACCAGGTCTCTCCCGACCACGGCGGGCATCTCTCCACCCCCTTCGACCGGAGGAACGGGCGCGGGATCCGGGTGGTCCCGCACCCGGGGTTTTCGACCGCCCGGATCGAGCCGGGGTGCGCCGCCCTCCGGGAGCGGGTCTGCGCGGGAGAGGCGGACGGGGGGGAGTTGGCGGAGTGTGACCGCCGGCTCCGCACCCCGTGCGCCGGGCGATGAGGCGCCTTCTCACCTTCGCGCCGCCGCCGGGGGAGGCGGAGGAGAGGGTCTGGGTCTGCGACGAGCGGTCCTGCACTGCCCTGACGGTCGCGGGTGCGCTCGTCGTGCTCCGGGAGCCGGACGAGATGGTGGTCTTCTCTCCGGATGACCCGGGGACAGGGGACGGGACGGTGGTCCCGCTCCCCGACTGCCGGTCCACGGCGGGGCTCTGGGACGCCTTCGAGCGGATCTGTGCCGCGGTGGGGGAGGGGGATGCGCTGGTCGTGGACCTGACCTACGCCCCGGGCCCCCTGCCGTTCGTGGTCTTTCTCGCCCTCGTGTACGTCCGGGAGCTCCGGGGTGCGATGATCGAGCGGGTCTACTACGGACACCGGCACGAACGGACGATGACCGAGCTCCCGGTCCACGACCTGACCCCATTCGTGGAGGTGCTGGACTGGGTGAACGCGGTCCAGGCGTTCTTAGGGCACATGGACGGGTCGGACCTAGCCCGGCTCTTCGCCGGCGTCCAGGACCGGGCGTACCGGGAGGGGCGGGAACCACCCCCCCGCCAACTGAAGCCGTTCGCGAACAACCTGGGCCGGTTCACCTCGGCGGTGCGGCTCTCGCGCCCGACGGAGGCCTTCCTGGCGGCCCACCTCCTCCACGAGCGGATCGGCGAGGTAGAGGAGGAGATCGCCGCCGACCTCCCGCCGCTCCGGCCGCTCCTGGACCGCCTGGACAGGGTGGCGCCGTTCGCGTCGGACGTGCCGACGCTCGACGATGCGATGCTCGCCCGGCAGAGGGCCCTGGTCCGGTACCAGCTGGACCACGGTCTCGTGATCCAGGCGGTGGAGCTCGCCCGCGAGTGGATGGTCAATCTCATGGTGCTCCGGCTCGGTTGCCCGGCGGACCGGTGGCTGGAACGCGGGGTGCGCGAGGCGGTGGCGCGGACCGTCACCGGGGCGATGCTCGCGCGCCAGAAGAAGCCGTTCGAGCCGACCGCGCTCTCGGAACGGTTCGAGGCCCTCCCGGATGCGGAGGGGCTCTCCGCCGTCTGGCAGGCGATCGGCGACCTCAGGAACGATCTTGCCCACTGTGGGATGAACGAGCAGCCGAAGAGCGTCCGGGTGATCGAACGGCGGGCGGCGGCGATCGCCGGCGCGCTCGACCGGCTCGCCTAGGTGACCCGCGCGACGCGGACGCGGT
>JAKPPV010000067.1 GCA_029547145.1 Methanobacteriota archaeon | reverse complement strand
CACCGGATATTGATGAGCGGTTCGGAGAGGGGCAGATTCGTCTCCGGATCATAGACGAGGGCGACTTCGTCATCGGAGGTCAGGATACCGTCCCGGTAGAGCCGGAAGATCCTCCCCACACCCTCCATACCCAGCGGAGCGAGCTCAGCGGCACGGAGCGCCCCCATGGAGGATGCCCCGATCACCTGGATCCCCTGTTGGAGGGCACCGAGGATCTCGCGGTGCCCCACCGAGCAGTCCTGGAAGAAGACGCCGTCGATGAGGGTGATGATCCGGGCACCCTCCACAGCCGCATCCGTGATGTCCCCTCGTTTTGCCGGTGGACGATAGTCTGCCGCAAGGAGCCGGCTTCCAGAGGCCGGGTCAAGGCTTGGACCGAGAAAAATGACGATCCCGTGCCTCATGGCACCTCCGGCCGATCCGCTCCTGATCCATGGCAAAGATCTCGAGCCCTGGCACGATCACCCTGACGACCGGGACCCCGATCGACTCCCGTGTCAGGTCCACGACGATCACCTGCGGGAGGCCTGCCTCCTTCAGCCGCTCCCTCGCCCGATCGATGTCCTCAAGAAAATCGCTGGTGTCCAAGGATGGGATCTCGGCAAACCTCCTCGTCTCACGGGAAGAGAACCAGTACCGGTTCATCCGCTTTGTCCGCTCGTACCCCATCTTCTTCCTGATGTCGGCGACGGTGGTATCCTCCCTCGCCCCGTGGATCTGGGTGAGCCGGCTCTGTGCAACCTCGGTCAGGGCGCGGAGGACCGCGATCCGTGCGCTGGTATGTGTGCCCATACCGATGGTGAGGAGGGCGGGGTCCTGCAGCAAGGTATCGTCCGAGACCGCGGCAATGGTCGGGATACCGATGTCGCTGGTGATATCCTTCACCGTGACCTCGACTCCAGCAGCTCCGAATTTTTCGAGGAGACTCACGGCGAGGGGATCATCGATCTCCCTGACCCGTGGTCCCGTATCCCGGCTGACCTCTGCAAGGGACCAGGCGTCCCGCTCGATGATCTCCATCAGGGCATGGAAGACCGCCTCCTCGCGGGTATTACCGGACGCAAGTCCGTTGGTGGAGGTCCGGAAGAGCTGGGGGTATTCGCGGGGCAGGGGGTGGAAGACCGCACTGGCGGGGACCAGGATCTCCTCACCGGCACCAAGGTCATATCCCGTGACCCATGGGATCGGGGCATCCGGGGTGCTCCCCGCAGGGAGGATCAGCCGGGCCGGGTCGAGCACGGAGATCTCCCCGTCACAGAGCCGGGAATATGGCGAGACCAGGAGCGTGCGGCTGTCCAGCTCTGCCGAGTACCGCTCGATCCCCTCCATCATGGCAGAGACCTTCGCCTCGGTGGGAGTTGCCCCTTTACCGTTGTAGACCGTGACGGCGCCAGGCCCGGCGGTCGGCCGGATGCTCGAGAAGACCGGTATCCCGATCCGGTCGAGGTTCGTGATATCGGCAACCCGGGTAATGCCGGCGGCTGGGAGGATCCGCTCCACCCGTGCGAGG
Source organism: Methanobacteriota archaeon (assembly GCA_029547145.1). Classification (GTDB taxonomy): domain Archaea; phylum Halobacteriota; class Methanomicrobia; order Methanomicrobiales; family Methanospirillaceae; genus UBA288. The sequence continues at coordinate 87 of JAKPPV010000067.1, read as the reverse complement.
GTCTCTTCGGGGGAGACCGTCCGCTGGGTATCGTTCAGGTAGACCTTTCTGCAGGAGGAGAGTAACATCGGGAGGAAGCCTCGGGAA
>JAKPPV010000050.1 GCA_029547145.1 Methanobacteriota archaeon | reverse complement strand
TCGCCGGCGCCGTCCCGACGGCGACGCCGACGCAGGTACCGACCACCACCGTCACCACCACGGTTCCCACCGGGACCCTCACGGTCCAGCCGACCGTGACCAGCTCCCCCTATGGTCCCGGCAACGTGATCCCGGGCCGTGTCCAGGCCGAGGACTATGACCGCGGCGGCCAGAACGTCGCCTACTACGACACCACCCTCGCGAACGAGGGCGGCGCCTACCGCCCGTCCGAGAGCGTCGACATCGAGTACACCACCTCCGAGGCGAGTCACACCGTCGGCTGGGTCCGTACCGGCGAGTACCTGATCTACACCGTCCAGACCGCCCAGACCGGGCAGTACTCCGCGGTCTTCCGCGCGGCGAACCCCGACGCCGCGAGCAAGTCGATCGAGGTCTACCAGGACAACGTCCTCGTCGGGACCGTCCAGATCGGCTCCACCGGGTCGTTCGGTACCTACCGCAACTTCGTCATCCCGCTCAGCCTCACGAGCGGCAGGCACCAGGTCAAGCTCGTCTTTAAGAACGACCGGGTGAACCTCAACTACGTCGAGTTCTCCCAGGGCGTCGTCCCGACCACGAGCCAGCCCACGATCCAGCCGACCGTGACCGTCACCACCACGTCCGTCCCCGGCGACAAGACGGTCGACTTCTCCGCCGTCCCGGTCACCGGCGTGGCGTCCCTGAAGGTCCAGTTCACCGACCGTTCGAACCCCAAACCCGTCAGGTGGGCCTGGGACTTCAACCCGACCAACGTCGGATCGGTCTCCTGGAAGACCTCGTCCAAGCAGAACCCCTACGTCTACTACCAGAAGAAGGCGACCTACTCGGTGAAGCTCACCGTCACCTGGGCGGACGGCACGACCAAATCAATAACCAAGAACAACATCATCACCGTCATCCGGTGAACCCCGCCCCACTTTTTTTCGCGTTCACCTCCCCGGCAGGTTTAACCGGTCCGCCCCGCAGATCCTTCTGATGCGTCCCGATCGGCCGTCTGTCCCGTCTCTCATCGCCATCGTGCTCGTTCTCCTCTCCGTCTCGGGAGGCTGCATCGACGACACCGGCGACCCGACCCGGGCGCTGCCGGATCCGACCATCGCCGCCGCTCCAGGAGGCGTCACCCCCGTCCCGTCCGACGCCCTCGTCCGGTTCGTCCCGCCTGCCCCCGGGGGCTGGCGGTTTCTTGCCCCTCCCTCCGGTATGACCATCGACGAGGACGGCGCTCCGCTCGTCACCGTCACCGCCAGCTACGTCCCCGTCACTGCCCCGAACGGCACCGCCGCCGGTGACGCGGACCTGATGATCCAGGACACCGGCGGGCAGCCGATCGGACTCGCGAAGCTCATGGGCCTCCTCGAGGGCGCCTCCCCCTCCGCCAGCGGGCTCACGGAGACCCGGGTCCGGGGCCACCGGGCGTACGAGATCCGCGACGAGCGTTCCCGGAGCCTCTACCTCGTCGTGGCGGACCGGTTCATCGTCTACCTCACCGTCACCGACGCGGGACCGGCCGACTACGACGCCTTCGTCGCCGCCCTTGACCTCGACGGGCTCACCCGTCTACGATAGCCTTAATCCCTCCCCCTCCCATCATTTCGACTGGAGTCCTATGACACGGAAGAACGGATTCAACCTGCTGGGCGTCCTCGCCCTGCTCATCGTGCTCGCCTCGGCCCTCGCAGCGGCCGGCTGTACCTCGGGCTCGAACGGCACCGCGTCCACCCACGCCCCCACCGCCGCCGGGACCACCGCGTCCGTCACCGCCGCCGGGACCACCGCGTCGGGCACCGCCGCGCCTGCCGTCGGCTTCGACCGGCTGCTGCAGTTCCTGCCGAAGACCGCCGGCGCCTGGTCCCTCGACGGCAAGGGCGAGGGCATGACCCTCCAGGACAGCGAGGGGCGTGACTACACCTGGGTGACGGGCGACTACAAGAAGGGCGGCGACACGAACGCGGAGGCGACGATCGTGATGACCGACAACGGCATCGCCACGACCCCGCTCAGGCAGCAGTGGTCCTCGTTCCGCAGGATCGAGACGACGGAGATGTCGATGACGCAGGTCACCGTCGACGGGTTCCCCGCCTGGCGGCTCGAGGACAAGAAGTCGAATGAGCACTCGATGACGGTCCTCGTCGACGACGGGATCATGGTGCAGGTCATGGTCGGGGAGGGGACCTCTGCCGACCTCGACGCCCTCGTTGACGCGATCGACTTCGCCGGCCTGGCCGCGCTGAAGTGATCGACCCCCCCCCTCTTTTTCCCAATCCAGCGTACCCGTATCCTTAATCTCCCGTCGCATGGTATAGAGTAGCGGCATTCGGTATGGACAGGAGCATCGGGTTCAAGGAGCGGCGCTATATCGAGGAGCTCCGCATCCTCACGCGCTCCACGGCGGTCGACTGCCTGATCGACGAACGGTTCGACCGGGTGATCTACGTGATCCGGCCCGGGGACATGGGGCTCGCGATCGGCAGGAAGGGCGAGAACATCCAGCGGCTCTCCCGCCAGCTCGGTCGCCGGATCGAGATGGTGGAGTTCGCAAAGAGACCGGAGGCCTTCATCGCCAACATCATCCGCCCGGCCGAACTCGCTGGTCTCGCGCCCGGCGACGACGGAAAGGTCGACCTCCTCCTCCGGAGGCGCGACGACCTCGGCATCGTGATCGGCCGGAACGGCTGCACCATCGAGAAGGTCCGGCTCCTTTTACGGCGGTTCTTCGACCTGGAGGTCGACGGCGTCCGGGTCGCCCCGGGGGCGGAGGCGGTACCGGGTCCGGACGCGGAGGTGGACCGTGAGGACTGACACCCTCGACGAGCTCTGGGCCGTCATCGAGGAGAGGGCGGCGCATCCCCGGGAGGGCTCGTATGTCTGCTCGCTCCTCTCCCACCGGAAGGGGATCGACAAGCCCCTCGAGAAGGTCGGCGAGGAGGCGACGGAGTTCATCCTCGCTGCGAAGAACGGCGACCCCGACCGGATCGCGAACGAGGCGGCGGACCTGCTCTTCCACCTCCTGGTCGCCCTCCGCGCCTCCGGCGTCGGGCTCGACGCCGTCCTCTCCGTCCTCGAAGGGCGCCGGCAGTAGGCCGGCCAGCCCGCCGCCACCGCACCCCTCTTAAACCCTGAGACGAAACGGGTACCGGGTTTAGGAATGAACTATCGAGTGCTTGTGAGCGATCCGCTGGCCGAGGAGGGGATCGAGATCCTGCGCCGGGAGGTCGACGTCGACGTGAAGACCGACCTCTCCGAGGACGCACTGGTCGGGATCATCGGTGAATACGACGCCCTGCTCGTCCGTTCCGGAACCGAGGTCACGGCACGGGTGATCGAGGCCGGGACCAGGCTCCGGTTCATCGGGCGTGCCGGTGCCGGCGTCGACAACATCGACACCGATGCCGCCACGCGGCGGGGCATCATCGTCGCGAACGCCCCGGAGGGCAACACCCTCGCCGCCACCGAGCACACCTGCGCCATGATGCTCTCGCTCGCGCGCAACATCCCGCAGGCGAACGCCTCGGTCAAGAGCCGCCAGTGGAAGCGCTCCAGGTTCATCGGGGTCGAGGTGAACGAAAAGACCCTCGGCATCATCGGCTTCGGCCGGATCGGCAAGGAGGTGGCGAAGCGCGCCTCCGCCATGAACATGCGGATCGTCGCGTACGACCCGTTCATCGCGAAGGACCCCGCCCGGGAGCTCGGTGTAGAGATCGTCGACCTGCCCGAGCTCTACCGCCGCTCGGACTTCATCACGATCCACACGCCGCTCATCAAGGACACCCGTCACCTGATCAACGCCGAGACGATCGCGCAGATGAAGGACGGCGTCCGGATCATCAACTGCGCCCGCGGCGGGATCATCGACGAGGACGCCCTGTACAACGGGATCATCTCGGGCAAGGTGGCGGGCGCCGCACTCGATGTCTTCGAGTGCGAGCCGCCGACCGACTCCCCGCTCGTCGGGCTCGACCAGGTGATCATGACGCCGCACCTCGGGGCCTCCACCGTCGAGGCGCAGTCCAACGTCGCCGTCTCGATCGCGCGGCAGTGTCTCGCGGTCCTCGCGGGAGGGGACGCGAAGTACGTCGTGAACGCCCCGACGATCCCTGCCGAGCAGGCGGAGGCGCTCGCGCCGTTCGTCGACCTCGCCGGCCGGATGGCCCGCCTCCTCATGCAGATCACCGACGGTCGGATCGAGGGCCTCCACATCACCTACGCGGGCGAGATCCCACACCTCCCCCAGGCCTCCCGCTACCTGACGCGGCAGACGGTGAAGGCCCTCCTCGAGCAGATCCTCCACCTCCCCGTCAACATCGTGAACGCCGAGGTGGTCGCCGGGGAACGCGGCATCGCGATCAGCGAGACCATCACCGGTGATTCGGGGGGATTCAAGAACCTGATCCGGATCGGGCTCCGGACGGACCGCGGGGAGCAGTCGATCGAGGGCTCGGTCTTTTCCCCCTCGCGCCGCCGCGTGGTCGCGATCGGCGGGTACACGATGGACCTCGACCCGACGGGTTACCTGGTCATCTCCAAGCACCTGGACCGGCCCGGCGTGATCGGACGGGCCTCGACCACCCTCGGGAGGGTCAACGTCAACATCGCCGGGATGCAGGTCGGGCGGATCCGGCCCGGTGAAGAGGCGATCATGGTCCTGAACGTCGACTCCGAGGTCCCCCCCGGGGCGATCGAGGAGATCCGGACCCACCCCGGCATCTTTTCCGCCTGGTTCGTGCACATCTGACGCACATTTTTTTATAGGAACCCCGCCCATCTTGTACGGCACACATGCGGTGCAGCGGGCTCGTGGTCTAGCTGGCTATGACGTCGCCTTGACATGGCGGAGGTCCGGAGTTCGAATCTCCGCGAGCCCACTCTTCTCCTCCCTGTCTTCCTCTCGGACGACGGATCCCCCCGTCCGTCCTCCCCGCTTCTCGCCGTACCGATCGATTGGGGATCTCTCGGCAGGGGCTAGGGCGAACGACGCCTGCCCAGCGCCGCCACGTAGACCAGGAACTGATCGTCCTCCAGCCCGAGCGCCGCTGCCGCCGCCTCGTCGTCGAAGGCCCCGACCGCACAGACCCCGCACCCGATCGGCTCCGCCGCCAGGTAGAGGTTCTGGCAGACGTGGCCCGCGTCTAAAAAGAGGTACCGGTACCCCCGTTCCCCGTACCGCCAGGTCATCCGGTACGGCACCGCCGTCCAGAGGAAGACCACCGCCGCCTCCCCGACGAACGGCTGGTGGTAGCAGGCGGCCGCCACCCTCCGCCCGACCCGCCGTCCCGGTTCGATCTCCCGCAACCGGTGGTCGAGCGCCAGGAAACGGTAGAGCCCGGGCGGCACCCCGTCCACGCGCTGGATCAGCAGGTAGGTCTCGAATGCGTGCCGCGCCCCCGCGCTCGGCACCGTCCGGAGCGTATACTCACCGCCGACGACGGTCCGCACCCCCTGTGTCGCGAAGAGGAGGTAGGAGAGCTCCTGGAGCGAGATCGGGTCAGGGGTGTAGTCGCGGACCGACTCCCGCCGCACGATCGCCTCCCACAGGTCGAGCGGTGGCACGTCGAACTCCGAGGGGTCCGGCAGCGGGATCTCGGGCCCGTCCCCCGCAGAGAGCTCCAGCAGGGGCTGGGGCAGTCCGAGCATCTGGTCCGAGGGGGAGATGAACTCGGCCCGGGTGGCCGCGAGAAATTCGCGCCCGATGCCGTCTCTCTTCGCCGACATGATCCTGGTGTGCCTCGCCGTGTGCTTCATCGGATGCGGTATTAAAAGTATGTCCCCGCCGTGCTTGCCAACGTTTATATTCGATTCTCGCTCATTATATCGACACCATTATGATCGGGCAACCGGGTGAGCCGGTCCCGGTCATCAGATGGGACGAATGCCGTGCCGAGCGCACGGCGGCTGAAAGACGCTGGGGCTGAGGCAGCAGCAGGGTGGACGTACACGACGGCCCTGCCCGCACGACGGGCGCTGCTGCATTCAGGATCTCTTACGGGAGACAGGTTGGCGCCGGCCCGACGGGCCGGCTCGTGCTCCTCCATGCCGGTCACGGAGTCTGCAGGTGGGATGCTGCAGAACGGGGCCGGTCATGCGGAGAGTTGCAACTGGGCTCTCTTCTGACGATCCGCGGCCTTTTTGAGTCGACGGCATTCTCCTGCCGGGTTCAGCATGAAGACGCTGCACCCTGTGCGGCGGAACAACCAGAAAGGACTGATCGGACAATGCCAAAAATAAACAGGCCGCGGCGGGGTTCGCTGGCGTACAGCCCGCGGAAGCGGGCAAAGAGCCCGGTCCCCCGCTATCACTCGTGGCCCGAGTGCGACGGGGCACCGATGCTCCTGGGCTTTGCCGGGTACAAGGTGGGGATGACCCACCTGATCATGGTCGACGATCACAAGCACAGCCCCACCGAGGGCAAGGACATCATGGTCCCGGTCACGGTCGTCGAGTGCCCACCGATGAAGGTCGCGGCGATCCGCGCCTACACGAAGGACACCTACGGAAAGCGCGCCCTGACCGAGGTCTGGGCGGAGAAGGTCGACGACGCGCTCCGGCGCCGGCTCACCCTTCCGAAGTCATACGACGCCGCTGCCGCCTGGGCGCGCCTCGAAGAGGCGATCGCCCAGGGGCTCGTGGTCGAGCTCCAGGCCGTCGTCTACACGCAGCCGGAACAGATCACGGGCGTCCCGAAGAAGGTCCCCGACCTGATGGAGATCTGCATCGGCGGTGGCTCGATCGAGGAGAAGCTCGCCTTCGCGCGGTCCATCCTCGGCTCCGAGTTCAACTTCTCCGACTGCATGCAGATCGGCGCCTTCGCCGACGTGACCGCGATCACGACCGGCAAGGGCACGCAGGGACCGGTCAAGCGCTGGGGCATCCAGGTCCGCAAGCGCAAGCACTCGCGCGGCGGCAAGAAGCGCCATATCGGTAACCTCGGTCCCTGGACCCCCCATCACGTCCGCTGGCAGGTGCCGCAGATGGGCCAGATGGGCTACCAGCAGCGGACCGACTTCAACAAGCGGATCCTGAAGATCGGCGAGGACGGCGCGGAGATCACGCCCGAGGGCGGTTTCATCAACTACGGCGTGGTGCGGAACCCCTACGTGCTGATCAAGGGGTCGATCCCCGGCCCCTCCAAGCGCCTCGTCCGGATCCGGCCCGCAGTACGGAAGGGTGACCACATCGAGCGGCAGCCCGCGATCGAGTTCGTGAGCACCGTCTCCCAGCAGGGGTGCTAGAGGATGAAAGCACAGATCAAGGGCCTTGACGGCTCCGTCCAGGGCGAGATCGAGCTCCCGGCGGTCTTCGCCGAGGAGTACCGCCCCGACCTGATCCGCAAGGCGGTCATCGCGATCCAGTCGACCCGCTACCAGCCGCACGGCACCTACGTCAACGCGGGCGTCGAATCGGTCGGGACCGGCTGGGGCTCGGGGCGCGGCGCATCGCACGTCCCCCGTCTCCACAACGGTTCCCGGGCAGTGAAGGTCCCCCAGGCACGGGGCGGGCGCCAGGCACACCCCCCGAAGGTCGAGAAGGTCCTCACGAAGGAGATCAACAAGAAGGAGAAGGCCCGTGCGAAGCGCTCCGCGATCGCCGCCACCTCGAACCCCGACCTCGTCCGCGGACGGGGCCACCTGTTCGAGGGCGATGTCCCGGTCGTCATGGCCGACGAGTTCGAGACGGTCAGCCGTACCCGGGACCTGGTCAGGGCGTTGTCCGCCGTCGGCGTCTATGCCGACGTCGAGAAGGCGAAGGGGAGCCGGAAGGTCCGCGCAGGACGCGGCAAGATGCGCGGTCGCCGGTTCAAGCAGAAGAAGTCGCTCCTGATCGTGACCGCGAACGAGCCGCTCACCGCGGCGCGCAACCTTGCCGGGGTCGACGCCGTCCCCGTCACCGCGCTGAACGTCGAACACCTCGCCCCCGGCACGCACGCCGGACGGCTCACCGTCTGGACGCAGGGCGCGATCCGCCGGCTGGAGGAACAGCCATGATCCTTCACTACCCGTTCGTGACGGAGAAGGCGATGGGTGCCCTCGAGAACGAGTCCAAGCTCCAGTTCCTCGTCGACATGCGCGCGACCAGGCCCCAGATCAAGCACGAGATCGAGCAGGCCTTCGGCCACACCGTCTCGTCCGTCCGGACGCTCATCACGACGACCGGCAAGAAGAAGGCGATCATCAGCTTCGAGAACCCGAAGGCCGCTGAAGAGATCCTCTCGCGGCTCGGCGTCATGTGAGGTGCCAGGATGGGACATCGTATCACCACGCAGAACCGGGGCAGGGGCGGCCCGACCTACCGGGCGCCCTCCCACAGGTACAAGGCCGAGCTGAAGCACCTGAGCACCGGGGACGTGACCGTCCGGGGCGTCGTGATCGGGATCGAGCACGACCCCGCACGTCACAGCCCGATCGCGCTCGTCCGGCTCGAGAACCAGCAGAAGGTCTACTCCCTCGCCACCGAGGGGATCGGTGTTGGCGACGCGGTCACCTGGGGCCCCGAGGCCGAGTTCAGGAACGGCAACACCCTCCCGCTCGGCAAGATCCCCGCCGGTGCCTACGTCTGCAACATCGAGGCGCGGCCCAACGACGGCGGCAAGTTCGTCCGTGCGTCCGGCGTCCAGGCGATCGTCGTCGACAAGACCGACGATAAGGTCGGCGTCAAGATGCCGTCGGGCAAGATGAAGTGGTTCTCCAGCCGCTGCCTTGCCACGGTCGGGATCGTCGCCGGCGGCGGGCGCAGCGAGAAGCCGTTCGTCAAGGCCGGCAAGAAGTATCACAAGATGAAGAACACGGCCTCGGCATGGCCGCGCGTCCGCGGTGTCGCGATGAACGTCATCGACCACCCGTTCGGCGGCGGAGGCCACCAGCACCCTGGGCGCCCGAAGACGGTCAGCCGCGGCACGTCGCCCGGCCGGAAGGTCGGTCACGTTGCGGCCAGCAGGACCGGACGCAAGAAGAGGTGATCGTGGATGGCAGCAAAGAAGACGCAGAAGCGGATGCCGAGGCGGCGCGAGGAGTTCACCTACCACGGCTACCGCATTGATGACCTGAAAGAGATGTCCATGACCGACCTCCTCCCGGTCATGCCCTCGAGGGCGCGGCGCAAGCTGCTCCGCGGCCTCTCCCGGGACGAGGAGCACCTCCTCTCCCGGTTCCGGAAGGGCGATGTCCGCATCCGGACGCACCTCCGGTCGATGGTGATCCTCCCCGTGATGGTCGGGCGCGAGGTGGAGATCTACACGGGCAAGGAGTTCCAGAAGGTGGAGCTCCAGCCCGAGTCGGTCTTCCACTACCTGGGCGAGTTCGCCCCCACGCGCAAGCGCGTCTCGCACGGATCGGCCGGTATCGGCGCAACGCGGTCGAGCAAGTTCGTTCCCCTGAAGTGATCGGTATGGCACGCACAGGTTATTCGATGGGGACCCGGGGCGACCAGTTCGCCCGGGGCAAGGCGAACGAGCTCCCGGTATCGCCCAAGCACGCGATCGAGATCGCCCGGTTCATCCGGAACCAGGACGTGAACCGCGCGATCTCGTACCTCCACGAGGTCGTTGCGAAGAAGAAGGCGGTACCGTTCCGCCGGTTCAACCGGAACGTCGCGCACAAGCGCGGGCTCGAAGGGTGGGACGCCGGACGGTACCCGGTCAAGGCGTCGCAGGGCTACATCAGGCTCCTGGAATCGATCAAGAAGAACGCGGAGTACAGTGGTCTCGACGCCGACCGGCTCGTGATCGTCCACGCGGCGGCGAACCGCGGGCGGGGCCAGAAGGCCTTCTTCCCCCGCGCGATGGGACGCGCGACGCCCAAGCGGCGAGAGACGGTGAACATCGAGATCATCGTCCAGGAGGTGCAGGAGTAATGGCGGTTGAGAGAAAGTTCGTCGCAGAAGGCGTACGCAAGGTCCGGGTGCAGCAACACCTGCTCCGGGAGCTCAAGCGCGCCGGCTACGGCGGAATGGATATGGCCCGCACGCCGCTCGGCACGCAGGTCACGATCTACGCAGAGAAGCCCGGCATCGTGATCGGCAAGGGCGGCAAGGTCGTCCGCCAGCTCACCACGGACCTCGCGCAGGACTTCGGGATCGAATCCCCGCAGATCGAGGTGCAGCAGGTTCCGAACCCGAACTTCAACGCGCAGATCATGGCGGAGCGGCTTGCGAACGCGCTCGAGCGCGGCTGGTACTTCCGGAAGGCCGGCTCCAACGTGCTCCGGCGGGTGATGGAGTCCGGCGCCCTCGGATGCGAGGTCGTCCTCTCCGGCAAGCTGACCGGGGCCCGCGCGCGGGTCCAGAAGTTCGTCGAGGGGTACATCAAGCACTCCGGAGAGCCGTCGATCTCGATGGTCGAGAAGGGGTACGCCGTCGCGATCAAGAAGCTCGGGACGATCGGGGTCCAGGTGAAGATCATCCTCCCGGACACCAAGCTCCCCGACAAGTTCGAGATCCTCGACGTCCCTGCCCGGAATCCGCCCGTCGTCGAGGAGGGGAGCGACGAGGACCTCGGCGAGACGATCGATGCCGAGCTCGCCGCGGCACCCGACGAGGTCTTCGTGGACGAGGAGGTGCGCTGATGGCGATCTTCCGCGCCCGCGAGGTCGCGCAGCTCTCCGACGTGGAGATCTCCGAGCAGCTCGAAAAGCTCCGGCTCGAACTGATCCGGAACAAGGGCAAGGTCGGCGCCGGCGGTGCCAGCGAGACCTCCGGCCAGATCCGCGAGATCCGCCGGACCATCGCCCGGCTCCAGACCGAGGCAACCCGGAGGAAGGCGGCGTGATTGCACCACGGGACGTGCTTCGCCACGAATGGATCGGACGGCACGTCCTGGTGGTGCAGGCCAAGAACCCGTCCCTGGTGGGGATCGGGGGTCTCTGCGTCGACGAGACGAAGCAGACCCTGCGGATCGCGACCACCCGAGGCACGAAGTGCGTGCCGAAGGCGGATGCGTGCTTCCGGCTCTCCCTCCCGGACGGGACCACCGTGGAGGTCGATGGCGCCGCGCTCGTCGGAGCGCCCGAGCGCCGGTTGACCCTGCGCAGATAACGAGGATACCATATGGCACGTGACATTGGGTTGAACGTCGTGGCCCCCGAGAGGGAGTGCACCGACGTGAACTGTCCGTTTCACGGCACCTTGCCGGTGCGCGGCCAGGTGATCACCGGCAAGGTCGTGAGCGATAGGATGACCGGCACGGTCGTGGTGGGACGCGATTTTCTCCACTACGTGCGGAAGTACAAGCGCTATGAGAAGCGCTCGAGCAAGATCCACGCCCATAACCCGCCCTGCCTCCAGGCGAAGGTCGGGGATTTGGTCCGGATCGCCGAGTGCCGCCCGCTCTCGAAGTCGACGAACTTCGTCGTGGTCGAGGTGACGTCGGAATGAAGGCGAAGAGTTCGACCACGCCGAGGGCGCTCGCCACCGGCTCCCGGATGGCCTGTGTCGACAACACGGGCGCCCGGATGGTGCAGATCGTCTCGGTCGAGCAGTACCACGGGGTCCGCCGTCGCCAGCCGAAGCTTGGCCTCGGCGATCTCGCGATCGTCTCGATCAAGAAGGGGACGCCGGACATGCGCCGCAAGCTCGAGCGTGCGGTCGTGATCCGGCAGAAGAAGGAGATCCGGCGGCCGAGCGGCCTCCGCGTCTCGTTCGAGGACAACGCAATGGTACTGGTGAACGACCGGAACGAACCGAAGGGCACCGAGATCAAGGGCCCTGTCGCCCGCGAGGTGGCCGAGCGGTTCCCGAAGCTCGGGTCCATGGCGACCCTGATCGTCTGAGGTGAATCGCATGGTACTCTCATCCAGCACCCAGCCCAGGAAGCAGCGGAAGGCCCGTTACCAGGCGCCGCACCACCTGCGGACCAAGCTCCTGGGCGCCCCGCTCTCGCCCCAGCTGCGCGAGAAGCACGGGGGCCGGCGTACCGTCCGCGTCGTCACCGGGGACACCGTCCGGATCATGCGCGGCGACTTCGCCGGTGACGAGGGCATCGTCGACATGGTCGACGTCAAGAATGCCAAGCTGATCGTCCACGGCGTGGCGATCACCAAGGCCGATGGCACCGAGAAGCCGCGGAAGGTCGATCCGTCCAACGTGATGGTGATCAAACTCAACGAAAAGGACCCGAAGCGGGTGGCACGACTCGCCGGGGGAGAGGCGTAGATGTCAGATCATCTCAAGCGCATGGTCGCGCCGGCCTCCTGGCGGCTCGCCCGCAAGGAGAACAGGTTCGTCACGAAGACCCGCGCGGGCCCGCACAACGGCGGAGCCCTGCCGATGGCGGTCCTCCTCCGCGACCGGATGAACCTCGCGCGGACCATGAAGGAGGTCAAGCTGATCCTCTCGCAGCGGTCCGTGCTCGTGAATGGAAGGCCCTGCCGGGACCCCCGGATGGGTGTCGGGATCTTCGATATCGTCGCGATCCCGAAGATGGACCAGTACTTCCGCATCCTGCTCGACAAGAAGGGCCGGATCGTCACCGTCCCGATCGATGCCGAGGCGGCAAAGACCCGCCTTGCCCGCGTCAGAAACAAGACGGTGATGAAGGGGGGCAGGGTCCAGCTCAACCTCGACAGCGGCGCGAACGTCATCGGGGACCACTCGGTGAAGTCCCGGGACTCGGTCATCCTCTCGCTCGAGCCCGACAACCGGTTCGAGATCCTCGACCACTTCCCGTTCGCGGTCGGCAATATGGCGATGGTCTTCGCCGGACGGCACGCGGGCCGGATCGGTCGGATCACCGGGATCATCACGGTCCCGGGCGCCACACCGAACCGGGTCACGCTCGAGGATGCGAACGACGGCACCCCGTTCGAGACGATCGACGAATACTGCTACATGGTCGGGCGCGAGACCCCGGCGATCGCATCGTGGGGGATTGAGGCGTGAACGCCGAGAACCCCATGCGCCGCCCCCGGGTCGACAAGGTCGTCGTCCACATGGGCGTCGGTGAGTCGGGCGAACGCCTGATGAACGGCGAGGAACTGATCCGGCGGATCACGACCCAGGCACCGGTCCGGACGATCGCGAAGAAGACCCAGCCCGCGTTCGGGATCCGGAAGGGCGCCCCGATCGGGGCGAAGGTGACGCTGCGCGGCGAGACGGCACAGACGTTCCTCTCGACCGCCCTCGGGATCCTCGACCGCGTCCTCTACCGGAGCCAGTTCGACCGGAACGGCAACGTCTCGTTCGGGATCGAGGAGCACACGGACTTTCCGGGCATGGCCTACGACCCGAAGATCGGGATCTACGGGATGGACATCAACGTCGTCCTCGAACGGCCCGGCGTCCGGATCGCGCGGCGGCGCGAGGAGCAGAAGAGGCTGCCGAACCGCCAGCGCGTGACGAAAGACGACGCGATTGCGTTCATGACCGAGACCTTCGGCGTGGAGGTGCGATGATGGCGGGAGAACAGAAGAAGCTGTACGGCCGGGGTGCACACGAGTGCCAGCTCTGTGGCCGCAAGCAGGGACTCGTCCGGCGGTACCATGTCAACTTCTGCCGGCAGTGCTTCCGCGAGTGGGCGCAGCGTCTCGGCTTCAAGAAGATGAACTGAGGGTGGCAACGATGGCACGACAGAATACGATCGCCGACGCGATGTCTACCTTGAAGAATGCGGCCGACGGCGGCAAGTCGACCTGCATCCTGGAGCCTGCGAGCAAGCTGCTCGGCGCGATGCTCCGGATCATGCAGGACGCCGGCTACATCGGTTCGTTCGAGTATATCGACGACCGGCGGGGCGGCCAGTTCCAGGTCCGCCTTTCGGGCGGCATCAACAAGTGCGGCGCGATCACGCCGCGGTACACGGTCGAGCTCGACGAGCTCGAGTACTGGGAGACCCGGTACCTCCCCGCGAAGAACTTTGGACTCCTGATCCTGACCACATCGAAGGGCGTGCTCACCCAGGAGCAGGCCCGGGAACACGGGATCGGGGGCGAACTCTTGGGGTTCGTCTACTGAGGTGCGCAGCATGGCATTCGAAGCAACGGTCCAGGTCCCCGCAGGGGTCACGGTCTCGCTCGTCGGGACGCGCCTCTCGGTGACGGGCCCGAAGGGCACGCTCGAGCGGGATGTCCGGTTTCCCGGCATCTCGTTCGCGATCGAGGACGGGCAGGTTACCATCTCCACCGAGGCGACCCGTAAGCGCGTGGTCGCCATGGTCGGGACGTACGCCTCACACGTGCGGAACATGTGCAGGGGCGTTACCGAGGGGTTCGAGTACCGGATGAAGGTGGTCTTCTCGCACTTCCCCATCCAGCTCAAACTGCAGGGGACGACCCTCGTGATCGACAACTTCCTCGGGGAGAAGCAGTCGCGGTACGCCCGGATCGAACCGGGCGTGACGGCCGTCGTCGGCAACGACGCGGTGACGCTCTCGGGGATCGACAAGGAAAAGGTCGGCAACTCGGCCGCGAATATCGAACATGCGACCCGGATCCGGAACCGCGACCCCCGCGTCTTCCAGGACGGGATCTATATCGTCGAGAGGGCCTGAGATGGACGGAGAGACAAAGAGGCTGATCCGGGTCCGGGCCGCGAAGCGTGCGCGCTTCCACCGGAGCGGGTACGGGACGAAGAAGCAGCTCAGCGACAGCTGGCGCCGGCCCCGCGGCCTCCACAGCAAGCAGCGGCAGCACAGGAAGGCGAAGGGCGCCCATCCCACACCGGGATACGGCAGCCCGGTCGCGGTGCGCGGGCTCCACCCGAGCGGGTACGAGGACGTCCTGGTCCACAACCCTGCGGAGCTGGAGGGGCTCGACCCCGCGACGCAGGCGGTCCGGATCGCCGGTGCAGTCGGCATGAAGAAGCGCGAGCAGATGCAGGCACGGGCGGCCGAACTCGGTCTGAAGGTGCTGAACCCGAAGGAGACGGCCCGGAGCGCCGCACCCGAGACCGGCACGGAAGAGGCGGAGGAGGAGACGGATGAGTAACCTTGCCACGCAGCGCCGTATTGCGGCCTCCGTCTTAAAGTGCGGGGTCCACCGCGTCTGGTTCGACCCCGACCAGAGCACTGAGATTGAGAACGCGATCTCGCGCGAGGACGTCCGCAAGCTCGTCAGCGAGGGCGTGATCCGCGCCCACCCGAAGAAGGGCGTCTCGCGCGGGCGCGCCCGTGCCCGGATCGCGAAGCGGTCGTACGGCCACTGCAAGGGTCCCGGCCGGCGGAAGGGTGCCGCGGGTGCCCGCACGCCCTCGAAACGGGCCTGGATCCAGAAGATCCGGGCGATCCGCAGGGTGCTCGTCGAGCTCCGCGACAGCGGCGAGCTCGACCGGCACCACTACCGGATCCTCTACCGGCGGGCCGCCGGCGGCCAGTACCGGAACGTCGCCCACATGAAGGCCCAGATGGAGATCCTGGTCGGGAGGAACCGCTGATGGCGACCGGACCCAGGTATTTCGTCCCGTTCCGCCGCCGGCGCGAAGGGAAGACCGACTACTACAGCCGTGCCAGGCTCATCGTCGCCGACGTGCCGCGGATGGTGGTCCGGCGGACGAACCGGCAGGTCATCTGCCAGCTCGTCACCGCCGAGCTGAACGGCGACCGGACGCTCGTCACGGCGACCTCGCTCGAGCTCCCGAAGCTCGGATACACCGGTGCGACCGCGAACACGCCGGCCGCCTACCTCACGGGGATGCTCTTCGCGAAGAAGGCCCTCGCGGCCGGCCACGAACGGGCGATCCTGGACATCGGGCTCGCCCGCGCAAACCGCGGGTCCCGGGTCTTCGCCGCGCTCAAGGGCGCGGTCGAGGGCGGGCTCGAGGTGCCCCACGGTGAGGAGATCCTCCCCGACGACGACCGCGTCAGGGGCGCGCACATCGCTGCCTTCGCGCCGGATCGGGCCGGCGGGCTCGTCGAGAACGTCGAACAGGTGACTGCAAGGATCCAGGAGCTGGCGTAATATGGCATACGAACAGGCGGAATGGGTTCCGCTCACCGGACTCGGCCGGGCGGTCATGGCCGGCAAGATCACCTCGATGGAGGAGGTCCTCGCGACCGGCAAGCCGATCAAGGAGCCGCAGATCGTCGATGCCTTCCTCTCCGACCTTACGGACGAGGTGCTCGACATCCAGATGGTGCAGCGGATGACCGACTCGGGCCGGCGCGTCAAGTTCCGCGCCGTCGTCGTGGTCGGCAACAGGGACGGCTACATCGGGTTCGGCCAGGGCAAGGACGCCCAGGTCGGAAACGCGATCAAGAAGGCGATCGACAACGCGAAGATCAACCTGATCCATGTCCAGCGCGGCTGCGGCTCGTGGGAGTGCGGGTGCAACCAGCACCACTCGATCCCGATGCAGGTGAAGGGCAAGGCCGGATCGGTCACCGTGACGCTGAAGCCCGCCCCCCAGGGGATCGGGCTCGTCACGGGCGATATCGGCAAGAAGGTGCTGGAGCTCGCCGGCATCAAGGACGTCTGGACCTTCTCGTCCGGACAGACCCGGACCACGATCAACTTCGCGAAGGCGACCTTCGAGGCGCTTCGCCAGACGAACATGATCCGGCTGGGAGGGCGCTGATGTACGCGGTCGTCCAGGTGCGCGGCGTGGTCAACACCCGCAGGGAGATCCGGGACACCCTTAAGATGCTCCGTCTCCACCACATCAACCACTGCGTGATCACGCCGGACACCCCCGAGATGCTCGGCATGATCCGGAAGGTGAAGGACTTCGTCGCCTACGGTGAGATCTCGCCCGAGACGCTCGAGACCCTGATCCGCACCCGGGGCCGGCTCGAGGGGAACGCCCCCGTCACGGACGAGTACATCCGCGAGAAGACCGGGTACCAGGGGATCGCCGAGCTCTCGCAGGCGATCGCCGAGGGCAGGGCGACGTTCCGGGACATCCCGGGCCTCAAGCCGGTCCTCCGCCTGCATCCCCCTCGCAAGGGGTATAAGTCCCTGAAGCGAACCTACCCCCAGGGAGGGGCGCTCGGGTACTACGGGCCGGAGATCAACGAACTCCTCTACAAGATGCGGTGAGCCAATGCCTGTCAACAAGCGATCGAAATACCGTGGTTCACGGACCTGCGGCGGTGGAACCCATAAGAACCGCCGTGGCGCCGGAAACCGTGGCGGACGGGGCCGGGCCGGGATCAACGCCCACCGGTTCACGAAGTTCTACCTCGAGGAGGGTCCGGTCTTCGGAAAGAACGGGTTTGTCGCCCCGAACTCCCGTAAGGTCCCCACCATCGACATCGGGACGCTCGACCGGCTGGCCGACGCGCTCCTCGCGCAACACCTCGCCTCGGAGGAAGACGGCGCCGTCGTGATCGACGTCTCCGCCCTCGGGTTCGAGAAGGTCCTCGGTTCCGGGCGTGTCACGCGGCCCCTCCGGGTCTCGGCGTGTGCGTTCTCCGAACAGGCGATTGCGAAGATCGAGGCACAGGGCGGGCAGGCGAACGTCGTCTGAGCACGCCCACTTTTTCAGGTGACTCTATGGGCGAACTGCTCGATCGACTCGAACCGGTGCTCGCGGCGATGCCCGCCGTCAAGAGCCCCGAGGGGCACGTCCACTTCAAGAACAAGCTGATGTGGACCGCCGGCATCCTGGTGCTCTACTTCGTCCTCTCCAACATCACGATCTTCGGCCTCGACCAGTCCAGCCAGGATATTTTCCTCTACTGGCGTGCGCTGCTCGCCGGTGCCTCGGGCTCGATCATCCACCTCGGCATCGGCCCGATCGTCACGGCCTCGATCGTCCTCCAGCTCCTCAAGGGCGCGGACATCCTGCAGATCGACACCTCGGAGACGAGGGGCCAGGTGATCTACATGGGCCTTCAGAAGGTCCTGATCCTGGTGATGATCCTCGTCGAGGCCGCGCCGAACCTGATCGGCGGTTTCATGAAGCCCGACGCGACCCTGGTCGCGACCCTCTTCGGCGGGAACGCGATGGTCCTCTCGGCCCTGATCTTTCTCCAGCTGGTCATCGGGGGCATCCTGATCGTCTTCATGGACGAGGTCGTCACCAAGTGGGGGATCGGCTCGGGGGTCGGGCTCTTCATCGTTGCGGGGATCTCCCAGTCGCTGATGAACGGGTTCCTGAACTGGTCCCCGGTCTCGGACCCGTATCCGGTCGGGTTCTTCCCGCGCCTGGTCGCGATCGGTCTCGGTGGCGGGAACTACCTGCAGTACTTCGGGACCGACCTGCTCGCCTTCATCACCACGATCGCGATCTTCCTCGTGATCGTCTACGTGGAGTCGACCCGTATCGAGATCCCGCTCGCACACGCCCAGGTCCGCGGGGCGCGGTCACGTTTCCCGGTGAAACTGATCTATGCATCGGTCCTGCCGATGATCCTGGTCCGGGTCCTCCAGGCGAACATCCAGATGCTCGGGCTCTTCCTGAACAACGTCGGGATCACCATCCTGGGCCGGTTCCAGGGCCAGACTCCGGTCGACGGGCTCATGTACTACCTCGCGCCCGTCAACGGTCCGACCGACTGGATGTGGTGGCTCACCGACCTCGGGCACCAGCCATGGGAGATCTTATTACGGATGGGTATCGACACCATTGTGATGGTCGTGGGGGGCGCGCTCTTTGCGCTCTTCTGGATCAAGACGGCCGGCCTCGACTCGAAGGACGTCGCCAGACAGATCCAGAACTCCCAGATGGCAATCCCGGGGTACCGGCGGAATCCACAGGTGCTCGAGAAGTATCTGGACCGGTATATCCCGCGCGTCACGGTCATCGGCGGTGTCTTCATCGGCCTGCTCTCGGTGGTTGCCAACCTCTTCGGTGTCATCGGATCGGTCTCGGGAACGGGCCTGTTGCTGACGGTCTCGATCACCTACCGGCTGTACGAGGAGATCGCGAGCCAGCAGATCATGGAGATGTACCCGTTCATGCGACAGTTCTTCGGGAAGGAATGAGATGGCAGGGACCAAGTGCATCATCACCGGCGTGCCCGGCGTGGGCAAGACGACGGTGATCACGGAAGCGTTGAAACGACTCGAGGAGGCGGGCAGACCCTACGCCTACCTCTCGTTCGGGTCGTTCATGTTCGAGGTGGCGGCGAAGAAGGGCCTGGTAAAGAACCGGGACGAGATGCGCCTCCTCGGCAAGGATGACCAGCGCCAGCTCCAGCAGGAGGCTGCCGGGGAGATCGCCCGGATCGACGGGGACGTGATCGTCGACACGCACGCCTCGGTCAAGACACCGAAAGGCTACCTCCCCGGGCTCCCCGAGTGGGTGCTCGAGGCGCTCCGGCCTGACCTCTTCGTCCTCATCGAGACGGACGAGGACCAGATCCTCGGGCGGCGGTTCGGTGACCCCTCGCGGATACGGGACCTCGATACCTACGGTGCGCTCCGGTCCCACCAGTCCTTCAACCGCGCCATCGCGGCGGCATACGCGATGAAGACCGGATGCACGGTCGCGATCGTGACGAACGCGGACCACCTCCTCGACCGGGCGGTCGACCAGCTGGTCACCCTCCTCAGCTGATCATGGCGAAGAAGGGCGGTGCGTTCGGAGGGTACTTCGCCCTCATCCTTGCCATGCTCCTGATGTTCTCGTACAGCATCCCATGGCTCCGCGAGAGTGTCGGCTCAGCGATCGACACGGTCTTCGGGCCTCTGCTGACCCAGTTCGGCGTGCCGTTCTTCATCCTGATCGTGATCCTCTCGACCCTGACCGGTATCTACTCGAGCCTGATCCAGAAGTACACGATCGACTACGAGAAGATGCAGCGGACCCAGGCGCAGATGAAGGAGTTCCAGAAGGAGTTCCGTGAGGCGCAGCTCGGCGGAGACGAGAAGCGGATCAAGAAACTCCAGGCACGTCAGAACGTCCTGATGCAGGAGCAGCTCGAGATGAGTCAGGCGCAGTTCAAGCCGATGGCCTACATCCTGGTAGTGTCGGTCCCGATCTTCTTCTGGCTCCTCTACCGTCTCCCGCTGACACCCGATCACCTGGTCTTCCCGTTCATCGGGGAGACGGCGCTCACAGCGTCCGCCTTCGGGCCGTTTCCGGCCTGGATCATCTGGTACATGATCTGTTCCCTCTCGCTGTCGCAGGTGATCCGGAAGTCCCTCAACATCGGGGGAATCTAGGGTGCGTATCACGGTCAGCGGCCCCCCGGGGAGCGGGACGACGACCCTCGCCCGCTGGCTCGCTGCCCGGACGGGTTTTACCCTGATCTCCGCGGGCGAGGTCTTTCGGGGGCTTGCCCGGGAACGGGGCATGGACCTCGCCGCGTTCGGCGCGCTCGCCGAGTCGGACCCGGCATTCGACCGGATGATCGACGAGCGGCAGCGCGAGATCGCCGAACAGACCGACGATATCGTGGTCGAGGGCCGGCTCTCCGGTCGGATGGTTTCGAACGCGGACCTCCGGATCTGGCTCCAGGCCCCCCTCCCGGTCCGCGTCCGACGGATCCTCGAGCGGGAGGCGGGTGCCGACATCGCCGGGGCGGAAGCGGAGACGGCCGAACGGGAGGCATGCGAGGCCCGCCGCTACCGGCAGTACTACGGGATCGAGATCGACGACCTCTCGGTCTACGACCTCGTACTGAACACGGAACGATTCGATGTCGAGACCCTCGGGGCGATCGTGATGACCGCGTTCGCCGCCGTCCAGCACTGACCCGCTCTTTTTTCTCGTCTCACTCCAGGGTCCGGCGGAAGGTCGTGATCCCGAGCACGATGCAGGCGCACGCGAAGAGACCGATCGCCGTGAGGTCGACCGCGATCGCTTCGAGTCCCTGCCCCCGCAGGATCAGGGCACGGAGCGCGTGGACGGCGTAGTACTCGGGGTTCACCACCGTGAATGCACGGAGCCAGTCGGGCATCCCCAGCGTCGGGTAGAAGGCCCCGCTCGTCATGAAGAGGAGCAGGTTCAGAAACCCGTTCACCGCCGCGAATGACTGCTGGTTCTTCAACCGCCCGGCGATGAAGAAGACCAGGCTCGTCAGCCCGGCGCTGATCATGAAGAGTACGAGGAGGACGACGAGCGTGGTACCGGGGCCCGGGACGGGCAGGCCCGTGATGCCAAGGACGACGGTGTAGATCACCGCTCCCGACAGGAAGCCCTTGATCGTCCCGCTTCCGACGGTCCCCAGGACGATGCTCGACCGTTTCACCGGGGTGACCAGGTACCCCTCGATGATCCCCAGTTCCCAGTCGCGGATCAGGGAGAGGACGCCCCCCATCATCGTGGACATGAAGATCGCCATCACGATGACGCCGACACCGAAGAACTGGAAGTAGTTGACCTCACCGTAGAGCCGGTACACCTCGAGGGGGGCCCGGGTACCGGGGACCACGAGCAGGCCACGGACACCGCCCTCGACGAGGGCAGGCGTCGCGAACTCGGAACTGTCGAGGTAGAGCCGGACCGCGTGGGTGTTCGAGACCTCCGATGGGACGACGACCACCGCCGCCAGCTCCCCCCTCGCGAGCGCTCTCCTTGCAGACGCCTCGCTCGTGAAGACCCGGACCTGGAAGGTCTCCGCTCTCCCGGGTTCCGCACGGTGTGCGAGCGCCTCCGAGAGGGCGAGAAAGAGCGGGGTCTCTTCGAGATACGGGTCCTCCTGGACGAGCCCGATCGGGACCCCGGTGATCGCGCCCCCCATCGCGTTGCCGAAGACCACCAGGTAGGCGATCGGCATGATCAGGGTCATCAGCAGCACGAACGGGTTCGAGAGGAACTTCTTGAAGTCGCGGGAAAAGATCGCGACCGTGCCCCGGATCATGGCCTCCTCCCGGTCTTCGCACCTCGGGCGGGCGGACCCGTCCGGGCTCCGAGCCCCTTTCCGGTCAGGTAGATGAAGAGGTCCTCGAGCGAGGGCGACCGGATGGAGAGCGACACAACCCTGAGGCCCGCCTCATCGAGGACCTGGAGGAGCGCCGGAACGAGCCTTGCCCCGTCCGCCGCCCGGATCGCAAGGGTCCGATCGCGTCGTTCGACCGCCTCGACCCGCGGGTGGGCCCGGAGGCGTTCGAGCATCTCCTCCGGGACCTCCTCGACCCCCACCTCGATCACGTCCCCGGACGGGACCAGCCCGCGGAGGTTCCTGACGCTGTCGAGGGCGATCAGCCGCCCGCCGTCGATGAACGCGATCCGGTCGCAGAGATGTTCCGCCTCGTCCATATAGTGGGTCGTCAGGACGACTGTCGTCTCCTCCGCGTTGAGGCGTTCGATCTGTTCCCAGACCTCGTGCCGCGCCTCCGGGTCGAGCCCGATCGTCGGCTCATCCAAAAAGATCACCTGGGGCCGGTGGATGAAGGCCCGGACGATCTCGAGCCGGCGCCGCATCCCCCCCGAGAAGGTGCTGACCCGGCTCCTCGCACGGTCCTCGAGACCCGCTGATGCCAGGAGTTCACGGATACGGTCGTTGAGCCCTTTTTCCGGGTAACCCACCAGGTGGCCGTAGAACGCCAGGTTGTCCCACGCCGAGAGTTCCAGGTCAAGGGTGCTCGCCTGGGGGCAGACGCCGATCACCGACCGTATGCGTTCGGGCTCGCGGGACAGATCGAACCCGCCGACCCTGGCGGTGCCGGAGGTGGGGGCGAGAAGGGTCGTCAGGATCCGGATCAGGGTGCTCTTACCGGCCCCGTTCGGCCCGAGGAGCCCGAAGATCTCGCCGCGCCGGATCGAGAAGGAGACATCGTCGAGGGCGGTGACGGCGCCGGAACCATGCCCGAAGACCCGCGAGAGGTGCTCGATCCGGACGACCTCGGGTGCCCCTCCCCTCCCGGGTTCCTGGTCGTTTGCCGGACCATCCCGTTCGCTTTCGACGGTCATCATCCGGCGGGTACGTGCTCTTCAGTGATAGCACTTCGCAGGAAAGGTGCGCGTGAAGGGTCGCCCGTCCGTCCCAACGGGACGGGGACGCGGCAATGCACCGTGGAAAAGAGGTCTTCAGAGGTACCGGTTCCGCCTCAGCCAGTCGACCTGCGGGGGCATGTACCGGTAGACGATGTCGCACTTCTCGTTCTGGAAACTCCACGGCGTGACGATCACGATGTCACCCTCCCGGATCCAGGCCCGTTTCTTGATCTTGCCCTTGATGCGACCCATGCGGGTGACGCCGTCGAAACAGCGTACACGAATATGGTTCGCTCCCATCATCAGTTCGGCCGTTCCGAACTGCTCGTTGTTCCGCTTCTTCGGCAGACGCACCCGGATCGTCTGCCCCTCGACGCCGGTGCCGCTGTCTACCTCGACCTCTCCGGCTGCCTGAACATTCGGTCTGATTCGATCAACTCCAGTGGAATAATATAAGGTTTTCTCAGGAAATATAGCTGTTGGTCAGACCACCGGACCCGTCCGGCGGACGCCACGCGCTCCCGTCTCGCCTCCATTCACCCATTCGGGTCGGTGTACCGGTCCTTGAACGAGCACTCCTCGAGGCGTTTCTTCGGCGGCGAGATCACCTCCGCGGGTGCGCCGACCGAGATAAGGGAGACGAGTGTGAACTCCGGCGGCACGTTCAGCAGCTCCCGGACCGGTTCCGCGTAGGGCTTCTTGTCGCCCGCCACCCAGCAGGTGCCGTACCCGTGGTTCTGGAGCGCGATGATCATGCTCATCGTCGCGGCACAGCAGTCCTCCAGGTAGTAGGTCTCGCCGATCCGCCCGAAGACTGCAATGCAGAGCGCTGCATCCGCGATGAACTTCCCGTGGTCGGTCAGGTCCGCGATCTCCCTGAGGAGCCCGGGGTCGGTGACCGCCCCGAAGAGCCAGGGCTGCACGTTCTTTGCCGTCGGTGCGAGCCGCCCGCAGTCGAGCACATCCGCGATCACGTGCGGCGGGATCGTCGTGGGCCGGTACTTCCGCACCGACCTGCGCGACTTGATCGTCATGGTCCCGACATTCATGGAAGATCCGATCGCCGGGATCGGCGATAAGTCTTGGGGAAAACGGGAGGGGGTGGGCGTTCACCCGCGCCGGAACAGGAGGAGACCCAGCCCGGCGAGGGCGAGCAGGGCGATGGAGAGTGTCCCGAACCCGGGACTTTGGGTCGTCGTCGGCAGGACCGCGGTCGTCACCGGCCCGGTCGGCATGCCGGTCAGGTTCGCCGTCCCCGTCCCGGTCGGGGTCGTCGCAGCGGTTCCGCCCGTCACCGTCTCCGCCGGTGCGGTGGTCGCAGAGACCGTCGCCGATGCCGTCGGTTTCGGCGTGGCGGCGCCGGTGATCGAGGGGCCCTGCGACTCTCCCACCTGGACGCTCTCCGCCCGCGAATGGGTCGTCGTCTTCCCGACCTCGTCGTAGTTGTCCCTGATCCGGTTCGCGTTGCAGTCGGCCCAGACCTCGTAGGTTCCGGCCCGGTAGTGCTTCGTGTCGGTGTCCCAGACCGGCCCGGTCTCGTGGACGGAGGTGTTGACGGGGATGTCGACAAGAGAGACTGTCGTTCCCTCCGGGCCCACGAGCGAGGTGAACTCCGCTCCTGTCGGATCACGCACGTGGATCGTGACCGGCGCGCCGCTCACCCCGGGCCGCTGGGCGATCGCGTAGAGGTTCGTCTCGATCCGGAACCCGAGCGGGTCTCCGGAGACGACGTTCGTGCCCGGTTCACGCCCGGTCCGGGTGTTGATCACCCGCACCTGGAGGGTCGGGTCCTTGACGATGAAGGCGAGTTCACGCCCGGGCCAGGTATACCACGCTCCGGTGGCGCTGGCAAAGGTGCCCGGCACGACGTAGAACGACGCGGGGTCCGAGATGACGACCATGTCGGAGGGGGCGTCGGTCTGGACGTTGCCACCGGAACCGAAGCGCGCGATCTGCCCGCCCGGCACGATCCCGGTCGCCGTGATGTTGAGGCCCTGCTCGCCCACGAAGACCGTCCCCCCGCGGGGGACGTCGGCGATCCCCGCCGCCGCGGGAGCGCCGAGGAGCGCCGCCGCGATCAGGCTGCAGAGGAGAAGGACTGCGATTCTGAACATCTGGTTCACACGACCGCGTACCGTCGCCTGAAGGTATATAGGTTCTCGTCCTGCGAGATACATCCCGCACGGGCGGAAGAAAGAAAGGTGGTCCTCACTCGGCCGGCGAGATCGCGGCCGACGGGCAGACATCAACGCAGGTGTTGCAGTCCACGCACTTCTCCTTGTCCACCGTCGCGATCCCATCGACCATTGAGATCGCCTCGGAGGGGCATTCGTCCACGCACGTCTCGCACCCGACACAGAGGTCCTTATCGATCTTCACAACCATGGTACTTCCGTTATTTCTGGCCCCAAGAGAGAGTTATAGGTTTCTCTTCCGGCTCAACGACTCTCGAGACCCAGCACCTCGGCGAAGGTGTGGACGCCGGCCGGCCGGCCGGGCACCCACTCGACCGCACGCAGGGCGCCGGTGGCGAAGACCGCCCGGTCGTAGGCACGGTGGGAGAGGGTGATCGTCTCGAAGTTGCCGGCAAACAGAACCGCGTGGTCGCCGACGATGTCCCCGCCGCGGACGACGTGGACCCCGATCTCGCGACCCCTCTCTTCCATCCCCTCCCGGCCGTACTTCTTCTCCCGCGCCCCGACCGCCTGGTCCAGGATCGAGAGGATCGTCTTCGCCGTTCCTGAGGGGGCGTCCTTCTTGTACCGGTGGTGCGCCTCGATCACCTCGATGTCGTAGTCCGCCAGGCGGGGTGCCGCCTCCCTGAGCAGCTGCCAGAAGATGTTCACCCCGATCGAGAAGTTCGTGGAGATGACCGCAGGGACCCGACCCTCGATCGCGTTCCGGTTCGCCGCCTCCTGCTCGGACGAGAAGCCCGTGGTGCCGACCACGAGGGCGACCCCGTGTTCGGCGGCCGTCCGGATGTTCTGCACCGCCGCCGGCGCGACCGTGAAGTCGACCAGGACGTCGGGCCGGACCTCCTCCAGGAGTCCGGCAAGCCCGGTGGGCTCGACCACCGGGGCGCCGAACTGCTCGCCCGCCCGGATGTCGACCCCCCCGACGAGGTCGAGCCGGTCCGACCCGGCGATCATCCGCGAGAGCAGCGACCCCATCCTGCCGAAGGCGCCCGCGACGACGACCCTAGTCATAGCGTCCGAGCACCTCTGCCAGGAATGCGGTCTTCTCCCCGTCCAGGTCCGAGAGCGGTAGCCGGACCGGCCCGGCGGCCATCCCCCGGAGGGCGACCGCCTTCTTCACCGGGATCGGGTTCGTCTCGATGAAGAGGGCGCGGAAGAGCGGGGAGAGTTCGTAGTGGAGTTCGAGGGCGGTGTTCCAGTCCCCTGCCGTAAAGGCCTCGTAGAGCCGGACCATCCGGACCGGCTCGACGTTCGCGGCGACCGAGATCACCCCCGAGCCACCGAGCGCGAGGATCGGCAGGGTCAGGTTGTCATCGCCCGAGATGACGGAGAAATCCTCGTCGAGGGTCCCCTCGATGATCTGCGAGACCTGCGCCACGTTCCCCGACGCCTCCTTGATCCCGACGATGTTCGGGTGGCTCGCGAGCTCGATCACCAGGTCGGGGGCGAGGTTCTGACCGGTCCTCCCGGGCACGTTGTAGAGCACGGTCGGGATGTCCAGGTCGGCGATCAGCGTGAAGTGCCTGACGAGCCCGGCACGGTTCGGCTTGTTGTAGTACGGCGAGATGAGGAGGGCGCCGTCCGCACCGAGGTCCTTTGCCGCCTTCGTGAACCGGAGCGCCTCGGCAGTGTTGTTCGATCCGGTGCCTGCGAGCACCGGGACCTTTCCTCCGGCGGCCTCCACCGCCACCTCGACCACCTTCTCGTGCTCCTCGAACGTGAGTGTCGCCGACTCGCCGGTCGAGCCGGTCGGCACGATCCCGTGGACACCGGCAGCGATCAGGGCCTCGATGTTCGACCGGAGCCCCTCGAGATCAAGGGACTGCTGCGCATCCGTCTGAAAAGGAGTAACGACGGCCGGAAGGACGCCCTCAAACATGAAGATGTGTTATGTGCGCCTGGGCGTATTTATCTTTCTCGTGATATATCCCGCGACCCGGTTCCTGACCCTCTTCGAGTCGATCACGGTCAGCTCCGCGACGATCGCCTTGTTCTCCTCGAAGTCGCGGGTGAAGCGGTCGCCGTAGCGGACCAACATTTCCTGGCCGAAGGCCTTGATATAGTTCGGTTTGATTCCCATGCGCCACCGTCCTGGGGCTGATTCCTATATACTCGCGTGGGAGGAGACCATAATAATTTCGTCGACGACCTCCTCGACCGTCTTGGCGAAGAGAAGGAGTGCCTCTCCCTCCACCAGGACCGCATCCGGCATTCCCTCCCCGTCAAAGGTGCGGGCGATCGCCCAGTCCATGGTCGAGATCCCCCGTGGCGCCCGGCGCGGATCGACCCGGACGAGCTCCCTAAGATGCGCGTCCAGGGTGTCGGCGAGGGCGGGGAGGGGCCGGAGGGAGGCGACGGCCCGGACCTCCGGTTCGAACCGGATCGCAGTGAGCAGGACCCGTGCGAGGGCCGGATCCGCCCCGTATGCGGCCGGCCCCGCGGGCCGGACCACCCCCTCCCGGACGAGGAGCCCTCCGGAGAGGGCGGCGATGTCATCGGGCTCGCGGGCGCCCGGCGGTGCCACCGCCAGGTTGGAGCGCCCGGGCTCCACGATTCGGACGTCGACCCCGCCGAGCCCGGCGGCGGCCCGTTCGATGCGATCGAGGAGGGCGGCGGGGCGCACCGTCAGGCCTCCTGGTCCACAAGGTGATTGATCACGCATTCGGCGATGTCTCCCGAGTACTCGGCGAGCCGGCGGACCGACTCGACGATCGTCCCGAGCGGGATCGCGGTCTTCGCGGGCTGTGTGAGCGCGATCCCGTGGAGCTCCTCGTAGAGGACCTGTGCCTGGTGCACCTCCTCGATCGACCGCTCGGCGAGGCGGATGTCCCGTGTAAAGAGGGATGCCACCGCCCGCTCCAGGATGCCGAGCGCCTCCTCGCTCGCGCCCGTCACCCGGTCCAACGTCCCGCGGTCCAGGGGATGATCGCCGAGAAGGAGCGCGTTTCTTGCGATCCGGACGGCGTGGTCACCGATCCGCTCGAGGATACGCGAAACGACGGTATAGGTCGAGGCGGTGACCAGGGTGACACCCATCTTCCTCGAGAGGACCGAATGCCTCAGCAGCATGTTGGCGTGGCGCGCGATCAGCCAGTGGAGCCGGTCCACGTCACGGTCCTCGTCGATCACCTCGCGGGCCAGTTCAGGATCCCCCGATGCGAGGGCGGCGCACGCGTCGCGGTGCATGGCACGGACCACCACGAACATCCTCTTCAGGGTGCTCTCGAACGAGAGCTCGCTCGGGGAGAGCAGGTCCTTGATCCGGATCATGGTATCGGTCTCCTCCATCACCTCCTGACCGATCGTCATCTGCGTGAAGTCACGCACCACCATCCGGACGAACGGGGGCAGGCGCGTCTTGGAGCGGACCGTGATCTCCGTGTATCCCGCGATGTACGTCCCGATCAGGGAGCGAAAGAGGAAGGGGGCGCTCGTGCAGGATGTGACGTCGAACTCCCTGGTCCGCTGGACCGGGTCCTCCCCGATGTTCGGGGTGATCAGCAGGGTGCCGTCCGCCTGGGTGATCACCCGGAGCGGGTCGTTCTTCCTGATCTTCAGTTTCGTCGCCCACTCCTTCGGGAGGGTGACCACGAACGAAGACCCCCCCGTCATCTGTACTCGCCGGATATCCATCGCTCTCTCCTCTGCCCGGGATCCGGTTGACCGGCCGGGCGACCGGGTGATCATATAGAGTATCCGATCATCTATAGAGTTTCCGACGAATACCAGTATAGGACTTCGGATCTCTTCCATAAACATGACGTTCACCTCGCCGCAGCATCCCCGGACGGGTGCAGGGGCGGTCCCGTCCCTGGCCGTTCCGTCCCCGGGTCCTGCTGCCTTTTCGTGCCCCCTCCTCCCGGGCGGGATCACACCGGGGATCAGACCGGGTTCTCCCCTCTTGGTCCCTGACCCAGCGGGCCGTTCGACCGTCGGAATGGAGCTCCTGGATCGGTTCCCCCGGATACCTGACGTTCGCCCGGGATACGCACTGCCATGCCGACGACAGTGACCTCGGTGACATCGCCCCTGCACCTCCCCCGGGCCCATGCGCCGGCCCGGAGAGAGCAGGCCTTCTCGTTCCTCTGGTTTGCCTGCGCCCTCATGGCGGTTGTGACCGTCGGGTTCATCCTCGCCTCCCTGGTCATCGAAGGCCTCCCGGCCTTCAACGATACCGGGGTCCTCCGGTTCGTCCTGGGAGATACCTGGAACCCGACCTTCGACCCGCCCTCGTACGGTATCCTCCCGCTCCTTGTCGGCACGCTCCTCGTCACCCTGGGTGCGATGGCCATCTCCGTGCCCCTTTCACTCGGTGCGGCGATCTACCTCGCCGAGCTCGCCCCGGCCCGGGTGCGGGAGGTTGTCCGGCCCGCGGTCGAGCTCCTGGCCGGGATCCCCTCGGTCGTCTACGGGTTCTTCGGCCTGGTGGTCCTGGTCGAGTGGCTCCGTGTGACGCTCTCGGTCCCCTCGGGCGAGTCCGTCCTGGCGGGCTCGATCCTTCTCGGGATCATGTCGCTGCCCACGATCCTCTCGGTCTCCGAGGACGCGCTCTTCGCGGTCGGCCGGGATCTCCGGGAGGGCTCGCTCGCCCTGGGTGCGACCCGGTGGCAGACCATCAGCCAGGTCGTCGTTCCGGCCGCGCTCCCCGGGATCAGCGCCGCGGTGATCCTCGGTATGGGTCGGGCGATCGGCGAGACCATGGCGGTCCTGATGGTGACCGGAAACGCGGCGGTGATCCCGGAACCCCTCTTCAACATCCTCTCGCCCGTCCGCACCCTGACCGGGACCCTCGGCATCGAGATGGGGGAGGTCGCGATCGGCTCGCCCCATTACCACGCGCTCTTCGCGGTCGCCACCGTCCTCCTCGCGGTCACCCTCGTCGTCAATCTCGGGGCGACCGCGCTCCTGTCACGTCTCAACGCCGCAGCGGCCGGCCGGAGCATGAGCTCGACCCCGGGCCGGCTGGTTGCCTCCCTCTTCTCCACCCGCGTCCTTCTGGGTCTCGCTGCGGGTATCGTCGCCCTGGTCGCCGGTTCGACCTGGGGTCTCATCCCCGCTCTGGGTGTTCTTTCCGTCTCCGCCGTTCTG
This sequence comes from Methanobacteriota archaeon, assembly GCA_029547145.1. Classification (GTDB taxonomy): domain Archaea; phylum Halobacteriota; class Methanomicrobia; order Methanomicrobiales; family Methanospirillaceae; genus UBA288. The sequence goes on along the minus strand of JAKPPV010000050.1, from coordinate 40,298 downwards.
TCCGTCGCCACCGGCCGTCTCTCGCGCCGGCAGTCGGAGGCGATCGCGTTCGCGCTCTTCCGCGTCGCGGTGGTGGTCGTCCTCCTGGTCCTCGCGCTGATCCTCTTCGACATCGTCTCGAAGGGCCTGCCCGCAATCTCCTGGGAGTTCCTGGCCGGCACCCCGAAGGACCTGGGGCGGGGCGGCGGGATCTTCCCTGCAATCTTCGGGACCCTCTGCCTGGTCGCCGGCTCGATCGCCTTCGCCCTGCCCATCGGTGTCGGCGCCGCGATCCACCTGGTGGAGTACCGGTCCGAGGGCCGGGTCACCCGGGCGATCCGGAGCGGGGTGGACCTGTTGAACGGCACCCCCTCCATCGTCTTCGGTCTCTTCGGCTTCTCCTTTTTGGTCCTCCACCTCAACCTGGGGGTCAGCATGCTCGCCGGGCAGCTCACCCTCGGGCTGATGGTCCTGCCCACGATCATCCGGACGGCGGAGGAGGCCCTCAGGAACGTCCCCCAGTCCCTCCGGGAGGGCTCGCTCGCCCTCGGAGCGACCCGCTGGCAGACGATCAGCCGGGTGGTGCTCCCGACAGCGGCCGCTGGGATCGTCACGGGTACGATCCTCTCGATCGGCCGTGCGGCCGGAGAGACCGCTCCGATCCTGTTCACCGCCGTGGTCTTCTCGCAGCGCCAGCTCCCCGGTTCCCTCTTCGAACCGGTGATGGCCCTGCCGTACCACCTCTTCGTCCTCTCCACCACCGTGCCCGGCTCTGACCTGAACCGCTACGGCACCGCACTCGTGCTGATCCTGGTCGTCTGCGGGATCTACGCGGTCGCGATCGCCGTCCGGAACCGTTTCTCGACCACGATGAGGCTCTGATGACACCATCCGATTCCGACTCCACGGGGGCCGTCCTCGAGACGGACGGCCTCGACCTCTGGTACGGGTCGCAGCAGGCGCTGCGATCCGTCACGTTCGCCGTCCCTGCCCTTCAGGTGACCGCCCTGATCGGTCCCTCGGGCTGCGGCAAGTCCACCCTGCTCCGGTGCTTCAACCGGATGAACGACCTTGTCGAAGGATGCCGCGTCGAGGGCCGGATCGAGTACCGCGGCGACGAGATCCACCGGCCCGGCTTCGACGTGGTCGACCTTCGCCGGCGGATCGGCATGGTCTTCCAGAAGCCGAATCCGTTTCCCATGTCGATCTACGACAACGTCGCCTACGGCCCGCGCGTCCACGGCGAGACCGATCGCGACCGGCTCAACGAGTGCGTCGAGCGCTCGCTCCGCCAGGCGGCTCTCTGGGACGAGGTGCAGGACCGGCTCGGGGACTCCGCCCTCGGGCTCTCGGGCGGGCAGCAGCAGCGGCTCTGCATCGCCCGGACCCTCGCCGTCGAACCGGACGTGATCCTGATGGACGAGCCGTGCTCCGCTCTCGACCCGATCGCGACGGCGAAGATCGAGGACCTGATCGACGCGCTCAAGCAGCGCTACACCGTGATCATCGTCACGCACAACATGCAGCAGGCCGCACGCGTCTCCGATTGGACGGGGTTCATGTACCTCGGCCGGCTCGTGGAGTTCGGCAGGACTTCCCAGGTCTTCGAGGCCCCGCACGAGGAACTGACCGAGCGTTACATCACCGGGAGGTTCGGATGACAGGGCGGTTCGAGACCGAGCTCTCGCACCTCCTCGCGGAGACCAGGGAGATGGGGGTGCTCGCCCGCGGGATGTACCGCGACGCGGTCCGGGCCCTGATCCAGCAGGACCAGACCCTTGCCTCCTCGGTCTCAGCCCGGAAGACCGGTCTTCGGGACCGGCTTCATCGGGTTGAGGACGACGCATACCTGATCCTCACCCTGTACCAGCCGGTCGCACGCGACCTGCGGGCCGTCGTCAGCTGCCTGAAGGTGGCATCCGCCCTGGAGCGGATCGGACGATACGGGAAGGACATCGCGACGATCGTCGGCTATATCTCGGATACGCCCCATATCTCGAACCTCCTCTCGATTCCGCACATGGCCGATACCGTGGAGGAGATGATCGACCTGGCACTCCATGCGTTCGAGACGAGCGACCCGAGCCTGGTCCAGGACTTCTCGAGCCGGGATGACCGCGTGGACGCGCTCGGGTACTCGATCTTCCGCGAATGCGTCACATACATGCTCGAGGACCCGAGAAACATCACGCGGTGCGCCAACTACGTGATGGTCGCGCGGTACCTGGAGCGCGCTGCGGACCACGCCTGCACGATCGCCGAGGCGACGATCTTCATGCAGACGGGGGAGCGGGTGGAGATCAAGTGAGACCCCGGTATCCCCTTCCGGTGGATTTTTGCCGGAGGGGGCACAACTCTCTCTCTGCGCCTCAGTGGCTTAGTGGCATAGCGGCTGATTTGTAATCAGCAGGTCGCGAGTTCAATCCTCGCCTGAGGCTTCCAGGAGAAATTATATTTAATCCTAAATTAAAAAGAGGCCAATTTGGATTTTAAATTGGCCTTTTATTTTAATCGCATTTTCTCCCTTGTTTGCCGTGGTCCTTAGTATTATATTTCGTGCATATCTCATTTGTGGCGCTCGCAACCATGTGCGGCCAACAACCATTGCACGCCACACAAAACAGCCTTAGAATCGCAGGAGAATGGCCGGAGAACGGGCCGTTCTGGTGAAGATCAGGGCCGGTCGCCACCACTCGCGCTGGGCCGCTCCCCCGTTAGCATGTGGACGGCCACGAACAGCGCCGCGACCACGGCGAGCAGGGTGAGCCGCGAGATAATCCCGATCGGATGGTACCAGTAGTACTGTGACCAGAGCTCGACGGCGCCGGCCGCGCCGATGAGCGCCACGACCAGGACCACGACCACGGCCTGCAGCAACCGTCGCGCCACCTGCTGCGCGGTCGCGTCTTCCATGCCGAAGAATAGGAGTGGTGGATTATTGCTCTGCCGATTCGTCGTCAGCGCTCGCCATCGACGGCCGGGAGCCGGGCCTATCCGTTAGGGGATCTCGGCACCGCCCGACCGCCGCCAGGGTATCGGCGCTTGCATTTGGATGAGTATGTCTGGCGATACAATCACAGAAATGAGAGCGACAAAATGAGATTGATGCGCATCCTTGAACTATGAGTGAGGGAGGTTGGTGGCTCGATCGCCACTATACCCTTCATTTTAATAACCGACAGCTTGCACACCATATGCTGCTTGTTGTGGTGTAAATCCTTCATATTCGAGTTGTTTAATTAATCCATCTCGGGAAAATGATGAATAATCTAAGTAAGATTTTGCTTTTTTTGCGGCTTGCTCATTCCAGTCAGCACCTGATTGATCTACCCCATATACAGCTTCCTGATGTGAAAACTTTTCATATTCGAGTTGTTTAATTAATCCGTCTCGGGAAAATGCCGAATAACTTAAGTAAGATTTTGCTTTAGCTGCTGCATTCCTCTCACCCACTGATGCCGAATCCTGCTTTAAGGTTTGTGCCGGCGTCGATACAGTCTTAGCAGGTGCGGGAGTTGATACAGTATTGGCAGGTGCGGGAGTTGATTGCGTTGATGATGAAGTGGAGCAACACCCACAGGCCAAAATGATGAAGGCGAGCGTGATTGTGAGCGCGATAATTCTTGTTCTCATGGTAGTCGATTAGCAAGCGATCCGATAGACGTTTCGATTTGCGTTTGCAGGTATTGGTCCAGATCTTATCCCTCACTAACCCGGAGGGCTAGAGCCACGAAACCGATCACAAGACCCGCCTGACCAATACCATACACAAACCCGGTCACGAACCGCTGCGGCGTGCCCGAAACGTATGCAGTAACAAGCTGGAGGCCACCGTCGAGTACCATCGGGAGCATCAACGCCAGCCCTACAGCGAGGATGGCGAACGGCGAACGCATCCGACGCGGCAGAAATGCAGCGAGCGACGGAAAAAACCCGCTCGGGGGCTTGACCACGACTGCCGCACCGAAGGCGGCCACCATCCCGAATTCAACCGCGAGGCAGCGTTCGCAGACCGGAAGCTGGTTGCCGGCGAGCGCGAACGAACGATCCGGCCACTGGTGGCAGACAAGCGCCCCGAATGCATACGGCCAGGTAGAAGGCTGACCGAGCGAGGTCAGCATAGGGAGGCGGACGGTATCGGCTGGTAGTGCGAGTGGGACCAAGATCTGGGGAATTACTACGAATAATGAGAGCAGCAGAATCCCCACCCCAATCCCCCTTTTCGGTGATTTATCATCGTCTGCCGTCGCCCTCGCCTCACACCGTCTAACCAATAAGTCGGCCGCTCGACACATAAAGCGAGACCGCGCGAAATCACCAGGGCGATCACGAACGCCGCTGCCCCAGCAGCGCGATCCGTGCCGAAGAATGGGAGTGGCGGATTATTGCGTTATCGATCCGTTATAGCGCCTACCATCAAAGGCATATCAGATCACCGCTTGAAGAGCGGTTCAACGTCGGCGTCGGTCGCGGTCGCGTCGATCGGGCCGGCCACCGGGAAGAGCGGCGCCACCTCGTCGGAGAGCGCGCCCATCACCAGGTCGTACGCGAAGACCTGATCGGTTGTCGCGACGAACTCGCACAGGTATTCCTGGCGGAACCACCAATCGCCCATCTGCCGCCGCTCTTCCTCGAGAAACGCCGGCGCGATCCGGGCGCACGAGGTCGCCGGGATTTCAATCCGCTGCCACTCGGCGCCGCCGTCCTGCCACGCCTCGAAGAAGTGACCGCGTTTTCCGAATGGGGTAGACATGAGAATGAGCCGGCCACCGGATACCGCGAGCATCGGCCTCACCGCGTAATAGAGCGCATCGTCGACTCTTGCCGCCTCGTCTTCGACTATCAGGGCCGCGCCACTGAAGCCGCGTATTGTGCCTTCGGTGCCGGGCAATGAGACGATCCGTGATCCGTTCTCGAGCGCGAGAGAGAGCTTATTCGATTCGGTTAGCGTCGGCTCGTGCTCGAGCGTGCGAAGGTGTGCCACCACCTTTCTGAAGAGCTCGCCCGACTGCCGGAGCGATGGCGAGACGAGCAGGACGAGCGAACCGGGATGATAGATCGCCTGATGCAACGCGAGCGCCGCCGCCGTGGTGCTCTTCCCGCTTTGCCGCGAGCAGTTCAGCAAGAGCCGCCGGCTGGCCGACTGCAGGACGGTGGCCTGCCACGGGTCCGGGTCGAAGCCGAGCGCGTCGCGTGCGAACGCCGCCGGGTCGAGCGCGTGCACCAGGTCGGCCGCGATCACCGGTCCACCTTCTCGAGCGCGCCGGCCACGGCCAACCGCGCATCGGGGTACGGGCTGAGCGCCTGCAGGACCACCGTCCGCACCTCGACCCATTCGGGCGCCATGATGATATTGAACGTCGGCGCCGTCTGCAACCTGCCGTTTACTTCGAGTAACAGTTTAGCTGTTTCTCGTGCTTCACGGATCGCCGCCAGCTTCGTTCTGAGCTCGTCGGCGTGTTCGGCCTGGGTGATGGTCCCGATCGCCGCCTGCAGGAGATCGCGCACGGTCGAGAGCAGCCGGTCGGCTTCGGCCACTTCGCCGGCCTCGTGCGCCTTCGCCACGGCCGGGGCGATGTGATCCTTATGCCTTCGTACCGCCTCACGCCCAACCCCATATTGACACGCAATGTCACGGTATGGTGTTCCTGTCACTATCGCCGCGCCGATGGCCTCATGCTCGGGATGGGCACAGATCGTGCATTTTCTCGGCATCTCACAGCCTCGGAATCCCGTCATAGGGCTCCCATACCCCAAACGATGGGATCTCGGCCGGCCGTATGCCGCCGGTGGGATCGGGGATTACATCGCTTCCGCCGACCCGCTCGGCCGACCAGACGGCGAGCGCCACGGCGAGCACGAGATCATCATGAATGCTCTCTCTCCAGCTCGAGTATGAATCGTGCGCCGTCTTCGGGTCGATGCTGACCTTGAAGTTCAACAGCTCGCGGGTCAGCGTCGCTGCGTCCGGGAGTCCGGCCGCGATCTTAAGCCGGCCTGTCTGCAGGGCCACGGCCACGCCGCCAACGAGATCGCGCTTTGGCACCCGCCAGTCTTGGCCATCGTGCGCCGCCGTGTCGCCGCCGGTGATGGTGACCGCATCGAGCCGGAGCCCTTGCACCCTCAGCAGGTCCACCACGGGACGCCCCACGCCGGTAGCGTCGACCGAGAGCGCCGGGCATTCGGGTAAACTGGACATGAGCGCGGCCACGCCGTCGACGATCGCGGGATAGGCGGTCCCGAGCTGGAACCGCTGCAGGTGTCGGACCTTGAGCGCGTCCGGGGTCCACTCGACCACGGCGAGCGCGGTATAGTCTGCCGCCTGTCCCAAGTCGAGCCCGACATGATACCGGCTCATGAGTGCACCTCATCGGCTTCGGCATCAGGGCGTACCGTCTGCCTGCTGTGACAGGACTTGCACAAATAGAGATTGTTCGAGGCGGTCATGTCGACTATCGGGGAACCGCTCGCGCTCGCCCCATAGTGAGATGGCGCCGCGCCACACTGCCGGCACGGGTTCGGGTTCGACTGAATGCAAACGTAGGCGCCCGGCTTGTTGTGCGGGGCCTGGGCGTGTACTGTAAGTGGTCCAAGTGGTCCAAGTGGTCCAGGATCACCGGTACTGTCGGCTGTTTCTGGTGCCTGGGCGTGTACTGTAAGCGGTCCAAGTGGTCCAAGTGGTCCAGGATCGGCCGTTGGATCATCAGGTTGGACCACTTGGACCACTTGGACCGCTTCCTGTACACAGCCACGATCCCATTCATCGAACGGATCAGCCTGGTATCGCCTCCATCCTGATCCCGATCCCCTGAGAGCATCAGGGCACTCGGGCGCCGGCGTCCCATCCTCGGAGAAGTAGTACCGACTGGTAATCTCTTCCCAGATCGCCGGAGACGGGACCACAAGTTTTCGTATCTTTTTCTTTCGCGTCGAGATGGTCTCGTGTCTTTTCTCCGTGACCTCGATCCACGCCCGTTCGATGGTGAAACCGATCGACTTGAGGGCAGTGGTTACCGCCGTCGGCGTCGTCTTGAACGTCTCGGCAATCATGCCGGGCGTCACCACGTCGACAGGTACGCCGTCGCCTTCGCCCTGTGCACGCGCCAACGCCTCGTTGAAAAACGAGCCCTCTCTTGATTCCGCCCTGGTCCGCTTCAGATCTCGCTGCCGCGCTTGCACGTAGGCCCGGTATCGCTCCTCACCGTCTGGGAAATACTGGAGGATGCAGGATACCGGTTCGGACATCTGCCGGACGCGGGGCGCGATGCCGTCGACATCAACCACCCACGCAGGATCGAACGCCTGCCAGTGAGCGAGAACGAACCGGGCGATCTTCGCACGCAGGTCGGCGACTGTCTCATGATACGCCGGTGGCAGTTCGGCGGGGATGTTCTTTCGGCGGGTCTCTCGTGGGGAATAACTCAGGCACCGCGATTCCGTCGCGTTGTCCCGGAAGGGAACGCGCATCGCTAGCAGTTTCGGCCCCCACGGCGAGAAAGCCTGCTGTTTGTTCGGATCGTTCTTGTCCGAGAGCATGATCCAGGCGCCGCGCTCGAAGCCGGCATTCAGCCATTTGACCACAGGATCGGCCGCGTCGCCCTTCAGGTCCGCCTCTTCGATGAAGGCGGTCCCTCGCCATTTCTCGTGCATTCTCATCAAGGCAGATGAGCTCGTGCCGCCGCTCAGCAGGATCGGCAGAAAACACAGGTCCGCCACGGCGCGAGCGCATCGGCTCTTCCCGGTCCCGGTGTCGCCGATATATCGGAGATACGGCGACGTCGAGCGTTTGGTGTAGAACCAACTGAACAGGGCATAGTAGATGCCGATCTCCCGTTCGATCTCGGGCAGGTCGGCGTACCGGTTGATATGCTCGTTCATCTCCCGGAAGAGGGCGCCGGCGTCGAGCAGGGGTGCCGTCTTCACGAGGTCCGATCGCGGGATGCCGACCACCCGCATGAGCTCGCCGGAATCCTGGTGCATGTCCAGCCGTCGCGGTTGGATTGCTGTCCCGTCGGCCTTCGTGATCCGGGCATCGAAGCGGACGCGCCCGGCGTTGTCGAGATGGATGAATCCGAAGACGTCGTTCTGGTCCATCGCAACCACGTAGAGCCGGCCGTCTTCCTCGAAATGAGAGAGGGTTTTCGCCATCTCCTCCTCTTCGTCGGACTCATCGTCCGTCCTGGGCGCCTTCTTCGCCTTCGCCTTCAGCGGGTCGACGAGCCCCCGGACCTCGTGCCATCGGTTCGGCCCGCCGGCACCGCCGCATGTCTCGTGCTGACAGCGGGCGTAGATGCCGCCGTGATCAGCCTGTCCGATGAAGGCGCCGTCATTATGTGCGCCGTTTGAGAACGGGCATGAGGCGAACTCACCGAAGAACCGATGCCCGGCCCTCGGCTTCTCACGCACCACGATTCCCTTCACCGCCAGGGCGTCGGCGTGCGACGCCAACCAGGTCCGCAGGTCGAGACCGTCGCCGGGCGCCGCTGCTGCCGGGTGTGTGTCCTGGTGGATGGGCTCGCTCGCCACGGGTCCGGCCTCGGTCGCAAGCGCCTGTAGCAGCTGGACGGGCACAGGGTCCACCACGTCAGGCACCGCGATCAGTTTCGAGCGCCGGTGCGGACGGTCGCCGATGCTGTCACCCTTCCGTGCAACCGTTCCGTAGAACCGGCAGATCCGCGCCGCGTTGAAGGTGGTGGTATCGACTGATACGGCCCCGTCTGAGAACCGGGCCGAGAGCGCCGCGAGAACGCCTTTCACCAGGGCTGTCGAGGCGGCATCGTTCGGCAGGTCGACCCGATAGAGGAGGTGGGCGCCGTTGCCGCTGTCAGCCCGAACAGGCGCCGGCCATCCGCTCGCGTCGAGTGTGCCCGCGATCCGGTCGGCGAGGGCGAACGCCGCCGCCTTCTCAGCGTCAGTCGATGAGATGCCGGACGGCCTCACCGGGTCCAGGTCCACGAGCATCCACCGCCGCCGCCTGATGTCTCCATCGGCAGTGGTCGCCGCCTTCGCTGACAGCCGTTCCACGCGGTCACCGCGTCGGGCAAACAGGGACGGGTCAACCGGGTTCATCGTGAAATAGATCCCGGCCTGGTCGCCGGCAGCGTCGAGCGCGTCGACCGCATCGGCGCACCGCTCGATGGTGTTGAAGTAGCCGGACGAGATTCGGCCATCACGACCGATCGCGCGGACCTCGACCACGCCGCCGGGTTCGACGAATACGGCGAGCGCGTCGCGTGGGGTGCCGGCCGTCATCGTCTCGCCTCGAAAGCGAAGGTATTATTCCACTGGAAATATAAGGTATGCATGTCCAGAGCACTCCCTTTTTTCAGTGGTCCGACGGCGCCGGCCTGGGCGGTCGGGGCGGTCGACATGAGCACGCAGGAATCCCGCCGGTATTATCGCGGTTATCAGGATCGGAAAAGTCCCGGTCTCGACATGCCCCACCGCAATTCGAGCAGGTCGCAACGTTCCCGATGGATATCCGACGGTGGATCATGGCGCCGCCTCGTCATCGGGCACGAATATCCACGTGCCTTCCGCGATCAGCTTCTTCGCCCAAACGCGCTCCATCGGATCGAGATGGGCGAGGGTGTCGGCGTGGATCTTGAAGCCTGGGATGATCCGGGCGGTGGCGTTATGAGACGGCGAGTCTAACAAGGATGTGCCTCCGTTTCGCGCGGTGGTGTCCTGGTAGCGGGCACTGGTTTGCCGCCTTCCCGCTCCAGGTCTTCAACGATGATTCTCAGCGCATCCTCAAGAGTCCTTGAAAAAGGAACTCTCAATTGCATCGCCCGGCGCTTGAGGTCGGACGAAACCGTACATGTGACAGGAGAACGAACCACCATGTCACAATTTGTGAGCGGAGCCACGTTAATGCGTGTGCGCGTGTGTTATATGTAGACAAAACGACGAAATGTTAAAAATATAAATCGTTTGCAGATATTATTTAGGATCGGATACATCGTCGTCCTCATACCCATCAAATCCAACATATCTCGGGTCATCGGATGTTCTTTATATTTGTGCATTCGATCTGAGCTGTTTGTATTCGCTCAGCAAATCATGATCTTTCAGGATCTTGATTGCAGCATCGCGGTCAAGTTGGAGGGCTGCGGTGATCTGGACGATTTTTAGAAAATCATTTTTTAATTCCTCATTCGTGGTCGGCTCATGAGTTTCAAGTAAAGAGCGGCCGGGCACATGAGTTTCAAGTAAAGAGCGGTTGGGAACCCAGTATACAAATGGCTTCGTGCGGTAACCATCGCCGCGACTTTTTCGCACGTATACCTCTTTTCTTAACAACAATTTGTGCTCATCCAGCCGATCGATAATAAATTCAGCGCGTCTTTCGGACTTACATATTTCAAGGTGCTGTGTGAATATTTTCTCAAGTTCTGAGTCTTGAATACGAACCAGGGGAAAATTCGTTATCCAAACCAATAAGAAATTCCGTAACACATCACCGCGAGTTGTGTAATTTTTATCCCCCTTGAGGATGCGGTCTTGCTCGATGATTTCTCGTAATTGATCCAAATCAAGTCGCGGTTTTACGATTACCCGCACCTGTTCAATCCCGTTTTTATTTTGTGGCAGGGGTAGTGGCTCCAACCAAAACGATTCTCCATTATCGGGTGAATCATCAGGATCGTCAGGAATAAATGGGCACTTGCCTTCATGCACCTCCCACTGACGATACCGATCAGAGATCGTCAGATGATCTCGTTCGAAGGCTGCAAATGCGGCAGAGATCTGTTCATCTGATTCGGACAGATCCCACGATTGTTTTTTCTCAAGTTTATCAAAAGTTCTGAATATCTCCAGGGATTTCACCATAATCACCCCAGTTTAGAAATTTGTGAGATCATCATCCCGCCCGCGCCTGCATCCGCCGCACCGCGTCTTCGAACGCCGACCGGAACTCGGGATCTGACCATATCTGCTCCATCGCGCTCTTCTTCTCTTCGACAGCTTCAACTGTCAGCTCCAGCCCGCACGACCGACAGGACCGCGCCGTTGGCGGGTTGACCCAGTAGCAGCGTGGGCACTGCTTCGGGTCGAGCGCATGGCTCTTCTTCGCCACGTCGGGCGGAACGATCCCGTTCAGCTCGGCGGTGGCTCGGTCGATGTCGCCGTTGCAGAGATGGGCATAGGTCTTGAGCATGTCCGTATCGAGATTGCCCCAACAGATCATTTTGATCGTGCTCTCCGGGACGCCTTTCTGGAGCAGGTGCGTCACTCTCGAGTGCCGGAAGACGTGAGGCGTCAAGTGCTTGGTGATGCCGGCGTTCTTTGCGATGATCCGAAGCTGTTTCACAAGCCCCTGATACTGTAACGGCTCGTAACGGATGTTGGTCAGGAAGACGAACGCCCGATCGCTGATCTCTTTCGGGTATACATCCTTCCATGCCGCCAGGTATGGCCGCGCGATCACGAGCGGGATGTACCGCGGTTTGTCCGTCTTTCCCGCTGTGTTCACCTGCAGGTTCCAATCGGTAAAGCGAACATCGCCCCAGGTCAGGCTTCCAATCTCGCCGATGCGGAAGGCGCCTTCATAGAGCAGTGCGATCAGCGCCTTGTCCTTTGGCGTCTTCGCCGCCTTGATCATGGCGAAGACCTCATCTTCGGTGAAGAGATCACCGACGGTCTTCGTCATGGTGTTGTACGCCGGCGCCCGGATCTCTTTCACCTTGCGGTACGGGAGCGAGACGTATTCGTTATCGATCAGCCACAGGTAGAACCGCTTGATGAAGCGCACGTAGTCGGCGATCGTGTTCTGCTTGAAGAGCGGTGAGCCGTCGTCCTTCGTCGCTGCCTTCACGGCCTGGATACCTTCGTGCAGGTCCGGCAGGGTGTTCTCAGCGAACGGCCCAATGAACCGGCGCCACCCGACCAGGGTATAGACAATCTTGTACCGGCGCTGTGGTGAGATACCGCGCATGGCCGATACCTCGTTGACGAATGTTCGAAGAAGATCACGATCGCCAGCCGTGATAGCGCCGGATTCGAGCGCGCGATCGATTGCCGTCTGTGAGTATTTCAGGTAGTCACCGCTTGCACAGTGGAATCGTTGGTTTGCCGCCATTACTGTGTAATAGGGCCTTTCTATATAAAGAACTTGCTAGGGATTACATACATGATCTCTAATGAGCCCGCCTGAGGCTCTTTCGCGGGCAGGTGTCAGTGCGAGCCGGACCGGTGCGGTGCCCGGTGCCGTCTCTGCCCGTGCCCCTCCCCCTTTTCACCGCCGGATCCCGAAAAAGGACGGTCCTGCAGGTGGTCGTCGCCCGTGCTGTCCGTCCCGGCCTGTCTCAGCACGGAGAGGACGGCAGCACCGAGAAAGAGCAGACCGAGCAGGCTCCCGGCGACCAGCACGAATTCCCCGGTCCGGGTGGAGGACGGTCCGTCGGGTGGCCCGAAGGAGTCGCCCCCGCCAGAGACCTGGATGGTGTCCGCCGGCAGGGTACCCTCTGCACCGACGGGAGCGGCGGCACCCCCCAGGAGGAGCAGCAGGCACCCCGCCGCGATGATCCCGGACCAGGCCCGGTTCACGCTGGTCACCTCCCGAACCTCCATGGGAGGTTGAATATATAATAAATTCGGTGCAATGGCACCTGGTGAGGTCTCTCTGATCCGGTGTGCCGCACCGGAACCCCGGTCGCCCGTCTCCCTCCCGTGTCGTCGACGTCTCCGTTACGGGGTTTGTCCGTCACCACCCCGGGGTGCGTGGTGGCATCGTCCGTCCTGGTCCGGGTTGATGAACGGAGTCCCGGAACCGGGCGGAGAGAAGGGTGCCGCAGTTCCGGCCGTCCGCGCGTCGGCGGCGTCCGGAGGTGCACCGGTACAGAAGAGATCCGATGTGGTTCCCCGGCATCGAACGGTCCGGGGCTGGTCAATAGTCGGTGATAGGGGCCTTGAGGCTGCTGCTCGCGGGGTGAAAGTGACACCGATCCCCGTGCGGACGTTGGGATATATTGTTATGCTAATGCATGGCACCGTACTCCACGCAGGCGATCATCGTGGACCTTCTCCCATCATTCCTCCTGGCCATCCTTCCGATCCTCGTGATCTTTGTCGGGCTCGTCCTCCTGAAACAGTCGGGGACCCTGATGGGGGTGATCGGGTGGGTGCTGACCGTCCTCATCGCGGTCTTCTTCTTCTCCACCTCACCCGAGATCGCTCTCCTGGCCTCGTTCAACGGCCTGCTCGCCTCGTTCGGGATCTCGCTGATGGTCCTCTTCACCATCCTCCAGGTGACGATGATGGACCAGACGGGCGCCATCCGTTCGATCAGCGAATTCTTCCGGCTGATCGCCGCCGAACCGTACGAGCAGGTGATGCTCCTGAACGTCGGGCTCGGTTCCTTCCTCGTCTCGATCGGGGCGACGCCGGTCACGATGCTCCCGCCGATCATGCTCGCCCTCGGCTTCTCCCCGCTCGCGGCCGTTGCCCTCCCGTGCCTGGGGTACGACCCGCTCACCTCCTTCTCGCTGCTCGCCGTCCCGATCACCCTCCCGGCGCAGGTCTTCAACCTCGATCTCGGGGCGCTCGGGTCGACGATCTCTTTCTTCCTCCCGGTGATCTCCACGGGGTTCGCGCTCGGGATGCTATTCGTCGCCGAGGGCCTCAGCGGGGTCAGGAAGGGGGTCGTCCCGGCGCTCGTCGCCGGCCTCACCCTCGGGTTCTCTGCGATCCTCTTCGTGCATATCCTTCCTGCCTCCGCGATCGGTCTCGTCGGCGTCTTTTCGGGCCTGGCGACGATCGCCATCCTTCTCCTCCTCCGGGTCGTCCAGGGGAAGCCGATCGTGGTCCGCCAGGCCCAGATGCCCCCCGATCTGATGCCGATCCGGCGGGCGGCGCTCCCCTGGCTCCTGCTGGTGATCTGCTGCATCGTGATCAGCATCCCCGCGGTCGCCTCCTGGCTCCACGAGCTCCTCGGTCCCCTCCAGGTGATCACGGTCGTTGCAGACCGGAAGGTCGACCTCAGGCTCCTGAACCAGGCCTATACCTGGGTCCTCGTCTCGACCGTGGCGACGGCGCCGTTCATGGTCCGGAGCCGGGAGGAGGGGCACCGGATCCTCTCCTGCTGGCTCCGGAGGGCATGGGCCCCGACACTGGCTGCCGCCGTCTTCTTCGCGATCGCCTACGTGATGGACTGGTCTGGCCAGTCGGTGATCGACGGTGCGCTCGGGTTCGCCGCCGGCACCTCCGACACGAACATGAACGCGGTGATCGGCCTCATGCTTGCCATGACCTTCGGGGTCGCCTTCCCTGCGTTCAGCCCCCTCCTCGGTCTCTTCGGGGCCTTCGTCTCGGGGTCGGAGGCATCGTCGAACGTGATGTTCCACGGGATCCTGAAGCGGGCGACCGGCGTCCTGGACCTGGACTTTCTCACGGTCTACTCGGGTCACGCGGTGGCGGGCGGGATCGCCTCCGGGATCTCGCCCGCGAAGATCGTCAATGCCGCCGCCGTGATCGATCAGATCGGGATCGAGGGGGATGTGATCCGGCGCTGCGTCCCGATCGCGGTGGTCCTCACCCTGGTCACCGGGGCGATGCTCGTCGTGATGCTCGCCCGGTGAGCATCGCCACCCCTCCCCGTCCGGGCGGATGCCCCCACGCATACCTTTTTTCTCACGGGGACGGGATCTGTATGGATGCTCCGGGCGCTGCCAGCGGGTGCACTCCTCCTCGTGCTTCTCTTCGCAGCGGCACTCTCGGGGGGCTGCGTCGCGCTCTACACGGTCTCCGAGGCGATCGACCCGCCCCCGCAGATGCCGGGAGGGGATCCCCGTGCCGGCCTGCCGCTCTTTCCCCCGGGCATCCCGGTTCCGACGCCCGTTCCCGCTCCGGACGGCACGGCACCGCAGGTCGTCACCCGCGGACCGACCGCCCCGCCGTCGGAACCGCCACCGGGAACCACCGTGCCTGCGGGACCGCTCACCGTCCCGTCGTCCGGGACGCCGGCCGATCCGGCCACCCAGTCATCCACCGCACCCACCACGCCGACCCCCCCGGGATCGAACCGGACGCTCTCCATCACCGACGGGCTGCCGGGGTGGGACGAGGCCCCCGTCCCGTCATCGACACCGATCGACGAGCTCCCGGGGGGCGGCGGCGTCTACCACCCGATCGTGACCCCCCTTCCGCCGGTCTAGTCCAAAAAAGGCCTGATCACCGCGAGGACCGCATCCCGCATCGCCTCGGCGCCGGCACGGTCCGGGGCCTCGACCATCACCCGGACGATCGGCTCCGTGCCCGACCGCCGGACGAGCGCCCAGGTCTTCTCCTTCGCGATCCGGACCCCGTCCGTCAGGTCGGCCGAATGATCAGGGAACGCCGCGACCACCGCAGGCACGATCTCGTCGATCCGGCTGCTCTTCTTCTTCTCGGAGATGAAGTGGTAGGGGGGAAGCGCGTCGATCAGCTCGGAGAGGGGCCGGCCCGTCCGGGCGAGCAGCGCGACCATCATCGCCGTGGTCATCCCACCGTCGCGGCAGAACTGGTGGTCGGGGTAGATCAGTCCGCCGTTCCCCTCCCCGCCGAACGCGACATCGGTGCCGTGCGCGATCAGGTCCAGCATGGACCGGGCGACGTAGATGGAGCCGACGGGGGTGTACCGGACCGTGCACCCGGTTGCCGCCGCCACGTCCTCGATCAGCTGCGAGGTCGAGACCGGCGTGACGATCACGCCCGTTCGCTCCCGGCAGACGTGGTGGGCGATCAGGGCGAACTCCCGGTTCTCCTCCACGTAGCGACCACGGTCGTCCACGAAGACGGCACGGTCGGCATCGCCGTCGTGCGCGACCCCGAAGGCGGCACCCGTCTCGCGGACGAGCGCCGCGAGCGGGGCGAGCCCGGCAGGAGTTGGTTCGGGGAGGCGGTTGGGGAAGGTGCCGTCGAAGGTCGCGTTGATCGCGTGGACCGTGGCGCCCATCCGTTCCAGCAGGCGCGGCGTCGTCCGGCAGGCAGCCCCTGCCCCCGGGTCGACGGCAACGGTCATGCCCCTGCCCGCACCCGGGGGGAAGTGGGCGAGGATGCCGTCGATGTACCGGTCGACGAGTCCGCTCCCGTCCTCCTCATCGCCGATCCCGCGCCAGTCCGCGAGCGAATAACTGCCTGAACCGAGCCGCTCCTCGAGCGCGATCACCTCCTCATCCCCCATCTCGGTGCCGTCGGCCTCGATCACCTTGACGCCGTTGTACTCGGGGGGATTGTGCGAGGCGGTGATCATCGCTCCGGCCGCGAACCGGCCCCGGACGATGAACTGGAGGGCGGGCGTCGGAAGGATCCCGCAGTCGACGACGGAGCAGCCGGAGGCGAGCAGTCCCGCCTTCATCGCATGCACCAGCATCGCCCCCGAGGACCGGGAGTCCCTCCCGACCGCGATCGTCCCCGGGCGCATCGCCCCGAGTGCCTGCCCGATCCGGAGCACGAGCTCGGGTCCCATCGAGTCGCCCACGACACCCCGCACGCCGTTCGTTCCAAAGAGTTCCTTTTTCCCCTTCACTCCTGTCCACCCCTGTCTGCCGTCCCGCGATTGACCGATCCGAACGACGCGAGCGCCGCTGCAGCAGCGCCCGGGTCGCGTGCGATCAGTGCGACCAGTATTTGGCCTCCTTCGGGATAGACCCTGCCGTGCACCTTCACCCCGACCACCCCCGGGACCGCCCTGCACCGGGCCTCGAGCGCGGCGAGGTGCGCGGGGTCCGTCGACCGGGCCGGCCCGACCGGTACGCGGCAGGTGCATTCGACCCCGTCCGTCACTCCCGTCTCACGCCGGCAGGCGAGAAGGAGCCCGCCCGGGGAGTGGTACTCGTCGAACCGGTCGAGGGCGGCGACCACCTCCTCCGGGGAGGGGTCGCGGAGGACGACCCGTTCCGAGGGAAGGTCGCCGACCACGACGCGGGCGAAGGGGACGGTCTTGAACCCCTCCACCAGCGCGAGGTCGCATCCCGCGTCCGAGAGGCGGTCGAGGGCCGCCTCGAGCGAGTCGGCACGGACCAGGGTCACCCCCTTCTCCCGGTCGATCCCCGTGACGACCGCGGCTCCCCCGGTATACAGTCGGGTCGTGTCCCGCCCGGGCTCGAGTCCGAACGGGTGTTCGCCGCCCAGGTGCTTGACGACCCCCGCCGTCAGACCCCGCGGGACGACCCGGAGGACCCCCTCGACCAGGGTTGTCTTGCCGGTCCCGGACCACCCGGCGAACTGGACGACCCTCATTCCACGGGCTCCTCCCCGTCGCCGTCCCCGTCGGGTGTCTCCATCCCGTCCTTCTCCTCCTCCTTCGCGCGCGTCTCGAGCAGGGTCCGCGCCGCGATCCCGACCGACCTCATCGTGCGGGCGATCCGGTCCTCGATGTCGAGTTCGTCGTCGACCGGAAGGCTCGTCCCCTCCACCTCGAGGAGGAACCGGGCGATCTCGCCCGCCTCGAAGAGGAGGTCGTCGAGCTCTTCGGTGGTGAAGAACCCGCACATCGCCCCGTAGAAGAAGGTCGCGCCGGACTTCCGGACCTTCTTCTTGAACGAGTTGCGCGCCTGGTTGACGGCCTGGGGCGAATAGGGCTCGGTCATGAACGGGACGAGCTCGGGCAGGTGCTGGCCGATGAAGGTCATCTCCGCCCCGGAGGTGGTGCGGAAGTCGGCGCAGAGCCGGGCGAGCGCCCACTCCCGGGCCGTGATGTAGGTGTGCTTGCGCAGGAACCGGTTCACCTTCTCGTATGCCGCGCCGTCGACCTTCCGGAACTTGGCGTATCGGGCGACCTCGTCCTGATCGAATCCGGTGGCCATGCGATCAGAGAATCGACCGGTCAGGGCAAAAAGGGATCAGCGCCCGGGGTGGTCCTTATCTCCCTCTCCGGGCCGGCGATCCTTATCTATTTATAGATACAGCACCCATCTTCTCCGGCACAGGGTCCCGGTAGGGTAGTGGATATCCTAGAAGCCTGCGGAGCTTTTGACCCGGGTTCAAGTCCCGGCCGGGGCGTCCCATCTTTTCTGAAACTGGCTCAGCGCATCACGGCAGACCCCATCATCTCCGTGCCCTCGTCGATCGCACACCTCTGATGAGCACGTTCGTGAACCTCCATCTCCACCGGGGGTCTGCAGGCCATCACTGTCCTCGTTATCGGGCGCCGGGTTCGGGCCCCGTCACCGGGAGGGGAGTCGCGTCACGACGATCGCGAGGGCACCGGGGTTCTGCGCGTACGTCTCTTTCAGGGACGGGATCCTCCTGGAGAGCGGGGTGTCGTAGTGGTCCCACCAGCCCTCGCCGGGGAGGCGGAACGAACCGATCACCCGGTATCCGAGATCCCGGATCTGTACCACGGTTTCAGCCTCCGTCATCATCCCGGGGCCCTGCCGGGGCAGTCCCTCGAAGATCGTCGAGACGAGCGTGATATCCATCAAAACGATCGTCGGGGTGACGGGATGATCACCCTGCTCCTCCGGGACGGGGCGGGGTGTTCCCCGTGGTTGCCACCGTCCACCCGGGGGACGGCGACGCCGATGGACGGGAGGAGGACGTCAGCGGCAACGGGCGGGTCGACGTCGCGGATGTCGCCGGTTGTTCAGCCTCCTCCGACGATCCCATTCCCGCCGGGGCTGGCACCGGCGGCAGACCGTTCCTCCTCCCTCACGAGCCCGGCCAGGACCGCGACGATGGCCGCCTCGAGCGGGTCGTCGAACGCGAAGAACCCCTGGCTCGAGTACGCCATCGCCATACCGGCGAGCCGCTCGAGGGCGGGGCGATCCGCATCGCGCAGTCCCCGCCCGGCCCGGCACCAGCGTTCGGCGGTCGCGCGCACGCCCATCCGCGGGCTCACGAAGACGCGCCCCATCCCGCCTCCCCGAGGGTCCGCTGGACGGCCCGGGCGCGGAGGGCCGGTGCCGCCGGCCGGTCGTCGTACCGCCAGACCACCTGGCCCACCGCCCGGAGCAGGCTCCGGAGTCCCCGGTCCGCCCGCGGCGCGTACAGCAGCACGACCGACGACCGGGCGAGGTCCTGGAGCGCCTCCCCGACCACGGTGATCACGTCGCGGTCGTCCCCCTCGAGCGCCGAAAAGATGTCCCCGTCGTACTCCACGACCACGATCGTCTGGTAGGCCTCCCGGAGCGAGGAGAGGAGCTGGTGGACGGTCATGCAGCTCTGGACCCCGAGGTTCGGCCCCCGCCGGGGGAGGCGGAAGAGGACGCGGGAGCTGACACCGTAGAGGTAGAGGGTCGAATACCGGCCCACCTCCGGTTGCATGAGCAGGTCGACCAGGAACCCCGGTGGCGCGATCAGGGCGGTCGCCCGACCCGGCCCGAGGCTCACCCCGGGTTCAAGAGTGAGCTGCATGCCGCTCCGCCTCCCGGACGAGCTCGACCAGCACCGCGACGACGGCCGCTTCGAGCGGGTCGCCGGTCACCCGGGCGAGGGCCGGTCCGCGCCGCTCGACCGCCGCGATCACCCGGTCCATCGCCGCGTGGTCCCTGACATCGAGCGCCCTCCGGAAGCGCCGCCAGCGGGCGATGAGGGCCGGCAGGTCGTCAGCCATCTCCGGCCTCCGGGCGGCGGGCCCCGCCCTGCCCGAACGCTCCCCCACCCCTGCGGTGGGGGGCCCGGCTCCTGTCGTAGCAGGTCATCTGCACCACGTCCTCCCGGCCCCCCTCCCACGGAAGAGGGGCCCGGCATCACGTCTCCGTCGAGGCGGCACTAAAGGGGTGGACCGCGCGCCGGGAAAGTGATCCGTCCGCCGTCCGGTCCGACGGCTCCCGTGGGAAGGAGACCGCCTCCGGCCGTCGTTCAACGACCGGCCGGAGGCCCGTCCTGTCAGGCGACCTTCCTGAAGACGAGCCGCTCGTTCGGGCTGGTCATCAGCAGCACGAGGCGGCCCTGTGCGTCCGTCTCGTACGCCGTCACCCCTCCGAGCGCGGCGAGGAAGGCCTGGTCGAGCGACCGGTCTCCGCAGTAGACCTGGGTGATGGTCGCCGGTCCGAGGGCGATCTTCGTCCCGTTGACCGAAAAGTTCCCGGCCCCGCTGTTGCAGTCCGCCCTGAGGGCGTATGTCCCGTTCGCGCTGAACCTCACGGTGTAGCGGTCCGGGCTCGTCACCGTGACGGGTTCGGAGCCCGCCCGGGCGATCCATGCCCAGGTCGCGTTGACGAACGACGCGTTCACAGACGCCGCCGACGTCTGGTTCGCGGTCACGTTGACCGTCGGGACCGCCGTCTCGTTTGCGGCCGGCCCGGCCGTCGGGGTCGCCGTCGCCGCCGCGGTGCCGGCAACCGTCGTCGCTGCCGGTGTCGCGTTCGCCGGGGGGGTGCCCGTGCACCCGGCGGTCATCAGCATCGCCGCGACGAGGACGGCGATCGGTGCGAGGAGAATGGCTGGAATTCGCATGGAAAACACACCCTTTTTGGTTGTCCGGTCCTCTCTCACGGGTCGCTGCCCGCCGGTGGGACCGGGCGGCGCGTCCCGACGGTGGGGATCGACCGGGGGTAGGGTGACTGTTCCACCTATATCTCTCTTGTCAATTGCATGCGCTGCCGAATGCCTCCCTGAGGACGCGGCGGGCGGGTGCCTGGTGCGGTAAAGATGCAGACCGCTCCCCGGCGGGATCAGAGGGTCACATCTCGATCCTCGTCGAGACGCCGTGGAGACGGTCCGCCGGGAGGCGATAGAATTGGACGAACGTCGGGGCGTTCCGCTTGATCACTGCAAAGAGCCGCCAGACCGGGTGGTCGGTCACGATCTCCTCGAGGCCGTAGAAGATCGCCTTCTCGTGGATCTGGTGGTCACGCAGGATCGAGACGATGTCCACGAACTCGAGGTACCCGTGCCGGACCTCGAACGTCCGCAGTCCCTCGGCAAGGGTTCGCCTGAACCCGTGCTCCACGCCGAAGGGGGCGTCCTCGACCGTGATCGAGACCAGGATGTTGTCCTGGTACAGGATCGTGTTCACGAACATGGTCCGTGCGATGTACGGCGGCATCCGCTGCACGTCCCTGGCGAAGAAGAGGGCGGTGCCGCTGATCCGGTTCATCCTGTCGTGCACCTCGCGGTACTGCCGGAGGAAGCGATCGAGCGGTACCGGCCTGAACGCCTGGTGAAGCCTCTCCTGGCCCGCGAGATAGACCAGGATCACGCCGAACGGGACGGCGGCGATCAGGAGCGACCAGTACCCTCCCGTCTCCAGCTTGCTCATGCTCGCGCAGAGGAAGACGAGATCGACGAGCGCCGTCCCCGCTGCGAGCGCCGCGAGGACCCACCGGCGCCGGTGCAGGAAGATGACGGTGATCAGGACCCCCGTGAGCGTCATCGTCCCCGTCACGGCGAGCCCGTACGCGGAGGCGAGGCGGGCCGACTCGCCGAAGAGGAGCATGACGAAGAGGACGGCGCCGAGCAGCATCCAGTTGACGACGTCGATGTAGATCTGCGAGCGGAGCGCCGAGGAGGTGTACTCCACCTTCAGGGTCGGGAGGAGACGGGTCATGATCCCCTGGTAGACGATCGAGAAGATCCCGCTGATCATCGCCTGCGAGGCGATCACGGTGGCGATGATCGAGAGGAGGACGAAGGGGACGTAGAGGACCCCTGAGAGCGAGAGCATCATCTCGAAGAGGACGCTCGACACCCCGGGGTGGGTCAGGGCAAAGGCCCCCTGTCCCAGGTAGTTGACCACGAGTGCGAGGGAGACGAAGCCCCAGGCGTGCCGGATCGGTTCACGCCCCAGGTGGCCCATGTCGGCGTACAGGGCCTCCCCCCCGGTGGCACAGAGGATCACCGACGCGAGGACCAGGAGGTGTGAGGGGCCGTTCGAGAGGAGAAAGGCGACTCCCAGCAACGGGTTGATCGCCTGGAGGACGATGGGCGCCCTCCCGATCATGATCAGCCCCGGGACCGCGAGCGCGATGAACCATGCAACCATCACCGGCCCGAAGGCGAACGCGACCCGGTCCGTCCCCCGGCGCTGGATGGCGAAGAGGCCGATCGCGATCGCGGCGGCGAGGAGAACGAGCCGGTCCGGCCCCAGGCCCTCGAGCCCGGGGACGAGGGGGACCCCCTCGACGGCCGAAAGGATGCTGATCGCCGGGGTGATCACCCCGTCGCCCATCAGGAGCGAGACCCCGATCACGGTCGCGAGCAGGAGGAGCTTCTGCGACCAGGCGTGTGTCAGGAGCGGGTTCAACAGCTCCCGGAGCACGATCGTACCGCCCTCGCCCTTCCTCCCGAGGCTCATGGCGAGCCACGCGTACTGGACGGTGACGACCAGGATCAGGGTCCAGATGATCAGGGAGAGGACGCCGAGGACCGCCGTCGTCGTCCGGGGAACGATGGTCAGGAGCACGGTCAGCGTGTAGATGGGGCTCGTACCGATGTCCCCGAAGACCAGCCCGGCCGCCTTCACGGCGCCGAGCGCGCCCGCCCGCCTCCCGCCCCGGCTCATCCCGCAGGCCACCGTGTGGCGATCTCCCTCGACCCGGATAAAGGTGCCTGTCTGTCGTCATCGCCGGCGCCGGCCCGGAAACACCGTCCCGGTCCGGAGAGGGATGGGGCGCACCGCAACGCAGAAGGGGCACGGGACACCACCAGAGAGGGAGGAGTGCCACCATGGTCTTCTTCTTCGACCCGTTCTACTTCATCGTCGTCCTGATCCCGACCATCCTGATCTCTGCCGGGGTCCAGCTCTGGCTGAACCGCACCTACGCGACGTGGTCGCGGGTCCCGAACCATTCCGGCCTCACCGGCCTGCAGGTCGGGCGGGTCCTCTTCCAGCGGACCTCGCTTCGGCCGATCGGGCTCGAGGTGACACCGGGAGAACTCTCCGACCACTTCGATCCGGGTGCGAACGTCGTCCGGCTCTCCGAACCGGTGGCGGGCGTCCCGTCGGTCGCCTCGCTCGCCGTCACCGCCCACGAGCTCGGGCACGTCCAGCAGCACCAGACCGGCTCCATCCTGATGAAGGCGCGGGGTGCGCTCGTCCCCGCGCTCCGGTTCAGCCCGACGCTCTCGTATCTCTGCATCCTTGCAGGCCTCGTGATGAACCTCTCCGGGCTCTTCTACCTGGGGATCTTCTTCTTTTTCCTGATGGTCATCTTCTCGATCATGACCGTGCCGATCGAGTTCGACGCATCGCGCCGGGCCTTCCGGCTGCTCGAGGAGGCGGGCCTGCTCGTCGACGAGACGGACCGCCGTGGGGCCCGGGCGATGCTGACGGCGGCCGGCTTCACCTACGTGGCCGCGGCCGTCACGGCGATCCTCCAGCTCCTCTACTACCTCGCCCTTGCCCGCCGGGACTGATCGTGCACCGGCGGCCCCCCCTCCCCCCTCCCGGAAGAGGAAAGCCCTTATCCCATCGGGTGACAAGGGGATCGCCATGAGCGCAACGCCAGACCCGCTGATCGGAATGCCGGCACCCGACTTCTGTCTCCCCGATGCGGACGGAAAGACCGTCTGCCTCCACGACCTTGCCGGCCAGTGGGTCGTGATCTACTTCTACCCCCGCGATAACACGCCGGGGTGCACCCTCGAGGCGCAGCTCTTCACGGCGGCGCTCGACGACTTCGCTGCCCTGAACGCGACCGTGATCGGCATCTCCGGCGATTCGCCCGGGAGCCATGCGAAGTTCGCCGCGAAGCACGCACTGCGCCACCGCCTTCTCTCCGACGAGGGAAAGACCGTGCTCGCGGAGTACAGCGTCTGGAAGGAGAAGAACCTCTACGGCAGGGTGATGCTCGGGATCGAGAGGTCCACCTTCCTCGTGGACCCCGCGGGGGTGGTCCGTGCGGCGTGGCGAAGGGTGAAGGTGCCGGGGCATCCCGATGCCGTCCGGGCGACGCTCGTGGCGCTCCATTCCGCCTCGTCCTGACCCGGCACGCCGTGACCGTGCCAGAGAGTGCCGGTAACCGGAGCCCCTTCGCAGGGTCGTGCATGGAGAGAGCTGGTCGGGCCCCTGCCGTGCTGTGACGGTCCCCCGGTGCGTGGCACCCCCGGGGGAGACGGGACCGTCCCGGTTATCCGGCACCACCGCCCAGCATGTACACATGACATCGTACCGCTATGCCCGGCGCCTGGGCGCGGTCCCGCCCTCCTTCCTCGGGAGGCTCTTTGCCGTCTCCACCGACCCGTCCGTGATCTCGTTCGCGGGCGGTCTTCCCTCACCGGCGGTCCTCGACGTTGACGGGATCGCCCGTGCGGCGGCCGATGTCTTCGCCGAGTCCGGCGCCGCCGCCCTCCAGTACGCCACCACCGACGGACACCGCCCGCTCCGGGAGTTCATCGCCGATCGCTACCGCCGGCGGGTCGGCCTGGACGTGACGGCAGACCAGGTCCAGATCGTGAACGGCTCGCAGCAGTGCCTCGACCTGGTGGCCAAGTGCCTGGTCGATCCGGGGGACACCGTCGTGGTCGAGTCCCCCGGGTACCTCGGCGCGATCGAGGCGTTCAGCCTCTACGAGCCCCGCCTCGTCTCGGTACCGATCGACGAACGCGGCCCCGATCTCGGATCCCTCGGGCGGATCGTCTCCGGGGACCGGCCGAAGTTCTTCTACGCGATCCCGAACTCGCAGAACCCGTCCGGCCTCACGTACCCCGACGAGGCACGCCGGGCTGTGGCGGACCTCCTCGACGGTTCGGACACCCTCCTCTTCGAGGACGACGCCTTCGGCGAGCTCTTCTTCGACGGGCGGCCCCGCGAGCCGCTCATGCGCCGGCTTCCCGGACAGTCCGTCCTCTCCGGGTCGTTCTCGAAGGTGCTCGCGCCGGGGATGCGCTGCGGCTGGCTCGTCGCGCCCGAGCCGGTCCTCGCCGGGTTCAACGTCGCAAAGCAGGCTGCCGACCTGCATTCCAACCACCTCTCCCAGCTCGTGCTGATGCGCTGGCTCGAGACGAACGATCTGGACGCACAGTGTCGGCGTGTCGCACGGTTCTACGAGCAGAACTGTCGCGCCCTCATCGACGCGCTCGACGACCGTTGCCCCGGACTCGACCATACGAACCCGGAGGGAGGGATGTTCCTGCTCGCCCGCCTCCCCGGAGGCGTCTCGTCTCTCGCCCTCTTCGAGGAGGGTTTGCGCCACGGGGTCGCCGTCATGCCCGGGCGGCCGTTTTACCTGGAGGGCGGCGACGACGTCATCCGGCTCAACTTCTCCTGCGTCGACCCGGGGGCGATCGACGAGGGTATCGCCCGCCTCGCCGGGGCCCTCCGTCTTCTCGGGCACTGAGCTCCATCCCCCCGGGAAGAGGGGGGGGGTGCCTGCCGGCCGCCAGCTTTAAACCTGCGGTCGGGGATACCTCCGCATGCAGTTCGAGCACGTGCACGGGACCGACCGGGGGGTGGTCCGGCTCTACGCCCTCTCCACCTGCGGCTGGTGTGCAAAGACCCGGCAGCTCCTGACGGACCTCGGGGTCGCCTTCGACTACGTCTACGTCGACCTGGTCGGCCCCGGTGAGCAGAAGGAGGTGATCGAGGCGGTCGAGCAGGTGAACCCCTCCCTCTCCTTCCCGACCGTCGTGATCGGTGACCGGGTGATCGTCGGGTTCAGGGAGAAGGAGATCCGGGAGGCGCTCGCGTGACCGGTGCGGAGCCGATCGCCGACGAGGAGGTCGACCGGATCCGTGCGCAGATCGAACGCGACGCACAGGCGGGTGGCTACCATCTCCACCCCGACCCCTCCTTCACCGCGGGCCTCGTCCGGGGCCTGATCGAGAACGAACGCCGATATGGCTACCGGTCCTGCCCGTGCCGGCTCGCGACGGGGACGAAGGAGGCGGACCTGGATATCATCTGCCCGTGCGACTACCGGGATGCCGACCTGGTCGAGTACGGCGCCTGCTACTGCGCCCTCTACGTCTCGGCCGATGTGAAGGCCGGCAGGGCGACCGTGGGCTCCATCCCGGAGCGGCGCCCCCGCCGGGCGGAACGGGAGCGTCGTGCGGCGATGGCACCCGCCGGCTCCCTCCCCGGAGGCCCCCTTCCGTTCCCGGTCTGGCGGTGCACGGTCTGCGGCTACCTCTGTGCCCGGGCCGAACCCCCGCTCCAGTGCCCGATCTGCAGGGTCGGCCAGGAACGGTTCGTCCGCTTCATCTGACCCGGTCCGCAACCCTCTTGTAGCCAGCGGGTGGACGGGTGAGCATGGCAGAACGAGTCACGGTCGAGATCGTCGGCTTCACCACCTCCGAGTGCGGCCCCTTCCCCTGCGACGAGCACCGGACCTGCGGGCTGGATGACTGCGCCCCCTACGGGATGCTCACCGCTGCGTTCGACGCCCTCAAGAAGCGGCTCGTGGCAGAGTATGGCGACCGGGTCGAGGTACGGCTCACCCTCCTCGACAACGGGGTCCCCGACCACGTCCGGGAGGTGGTGGACCGGGAGTCCCCCCCGCTCCCGCTCGTGCTGATCAACGGCCGGTGGCGGCCGATCGGACGGGTTTCGTATGACCCGATCCGGCGGGAGGTCGACCAGGCCCTCCGGGCCTGATCGCACCCTCCCTCAGTCGATCGGTGTCATCTCGCCGGTGCCGATGTCGTGGTAGAGCCCGTGCAGCCGGACGCGTCCGTCGGCGAGGGCCGCCTGCACGAGCGGGTACTGGGCGAGGTGCCGGAGCTGGAGCCGGACGTTCTCCTTCACGATCGCCTCGAGCCTCGCGGCCTTTCCGGCATCGTCCGTCGGCGCCGGCTGCTGCGAGTCGACATGCTGCTTCGCGGGCATCGCGTTCGTGAGCCAGAAGGGTATGTAATGGTCGTTTTTCAGATCGGCGTCGAGCGCCTTGCACGCCCCGCAGTCCGAGTGGCCGCAGATCACGATCTCCTTCACCTTCAGGTGGTTAATCGCGTACTCGAGGACGGTCGCAAAGTTCCAGTCGTAGTTCGGCACGACGTTGCCGATGTTCCGGTGGACGAAGAGCTCGCCCGGCCTGGAGTTCGTTGCCAGCTCGGGGGGCACCCGCGAGTCCGAGCAGCCGATCCAGAGGACGGTGGGGCTCTGGCCCTTTGCCAGTTCAGCGTAAAAACCGGGATCCCGGGCCACCTCTGTCTCGCGGAAGGCCTGGTTCCCCTTCAGGATCTTCTCTACCATCTTCAGTCTCCTCCTGGAGATTGAGGAGGTCGACCCGGCTGGATAAAAAAGGATACGAATTATCTCTGGACGGCGCCGAGGTGTGCCTGTTCGACCGTGCGGGCGTACCGGGCAAGGATCCCGGAGAGGCCTTTGTCCGTCGGTCTCCACGTGCTCCTCCGCCGGACCAGCTCCTGCTCGTCCACCAGCAGATCGATCCTCCGCTCGAAGAGGTCGATCCGGACACGGTCCCCGTCCCGGACGAGCCCGATCGGCCCGCCAACGGCCGCCTCCGGGGAGACGTGCCCGATGCACGGTCCCCTCGTGCCCCCCGAGAACCGGCCGTCGGTGACGAGTGCGACCCGGGTGTATCCGAGCCCCACCAGGGCGGAGGTGGGGGCGAGCATCTCCGGCATTCCCGGGCCGCCCCGCGGACCTTCGTACCGTATCACCACGACGTCCCCCTCCTCGATCGTCCGGGAGAGGAGGGCCGCCATCGCCGCCGGTTCCCCGTCGAAGACCCGGGCCGGCCCCTCGTGCCGCCACATCTCCTCCGAGACGGCCGCCGCCTTGACGACGGCCCCGTCCGGGGCGAGGGTGCCCTTCAGGCAGCGGAGCCCGCCCGCCCCGTGCACCGGCCGGTCGAGCGGCCGGATCACCTCCTCGTCCAGGACCCGCGCCGCACCCGCGATCTCCAGGACCGAGCGGCCCGAGACCGTGGGCTGGTCCTCCAGGATGGGCAGGAGCCGGTGCAGGACGGCAGGGATACCGCCCGAGAGGTACAGTCGTTCCATCGAGTACGGTCCTCCGGGGAGCATGGACGCGATGTGCGGCACCGCGTCGGCGATCTCGTTGAACGCCGCGAGGTCGAGCGGGACGCCGGCCTCGGTCGCGATCGCCATCAGGTGGAGGACCGTGTTGGTCGAGCCACCGAGGGCCATGTCGACCCGGACCGCGTTCCGGAGCGCCGGAAGGGTGATGATCCGGCGCGGGGTCACCTGCCCGCGGACCAGGTCGAGGACCCGCTCCCCGGTCTCGCGTGCGAGCCGGAGCTTGTGTGCATCGACGGCAGGAGTGGCGGCCGTACCGGGAAGCGACATACCGAGCGCCTCGGTCATGCAGGCCATCGTGTTCGCGGTGTACAGCCCCTGGCAGGAGCCGCAGCCGGGCATGGCGGTGCACTCGAGCTCGCAGAGCTCCCGTTCGTCCATCGTGCCGGCCGCCACCCGACCCACGCCCTCGAAGACCTCGGTCAGCGAGAGGTGCCGGCCCGGAGTCCTCCCCTCGAGCATCGGGCCGCCCGTCAGGACGATCGTCGGGATGTCGCACCGCACGGCGGCCATCAGCATCCCCGGCACGATCTTGTCGCAGGTACCGATGCAGACGAGGCCGTCGAAGCGGTGGCTCTGGACCATGATCTCGATCGAGTCGGCGATGTTCTCGCGCGAGGGGAGGGAATAGCGCATCCCCTCGTGCCCCATCGCGATCCCGTCGCAGACCCCGATCACCCCGAACTCGAAGGGGACGCCCCCGCCGGCCGCCACCCCCTCCCGGACCCGCTCTGCAAGCTGCCGCAGGTGGACATGGCCCGGCACGACCGTCGACCAGGCATTCGCAATCCCGATGAACGGCCTGTCCATCTCCCGGTCGGTCACCCCCAGCGCCCGGAGCAGGGAGCGGTTCGGCGCCCGCTGGTACCCGGCCTTGATCTCGTCACTCCGCATACGGGATAGGGTGCTGTGCATCCCAAGAAAAGGGTTTGCCCGTGCTCCTGCGTCCGTGTGTGACGTTTCAGCCCTCGTCCCCGACCCGGATCTCACCCGCATCCGCGTCCACGGTCGCCATCGCCCCTGGGGGCAGGGCGGTGAGCGGAACCTCTGGGCGGTCCACCAGCGGGATGCCGGCGATCAGCGCCCCCGTCGCGATGATCGGCTCGGCCTCGGCGTTGATGATCGCGGCGGGCGCGACCCCGTTGCGGGCCAGGCCGTAGAGGACGTAGGACCCGACCGTCGAGCCCTTTCCGTGCGGGAAGACGAGCACCCGCCCGGCGATCGTCTGCCCCTGCAGGGGATGTCCCGGGTCGGTCACGGTTCCGGTCATCGGGTCGACCCCCCCGAGAAACGAGATCGGAGCGTCCGTCACGAGCAGGGGCCCCGTCCCCGTCCCTTTTCCTATGCCACGCGCCCGGATTATCACTTCCACACCACATAAATGTCTTGACTCCTCACCATATCTTGATATGGACGACTCCGTGCTGAACAACCTCCATCCCCGAAGCGAGATCAATCTCCAGCTGGAGCTTCAACAGATGGAGGCCCAGCACCACGACCTGAAGATGAAGTTCGACATGCTGCAGAAGGAGAACGCCCATCTGCGCAAGGAGAACAACCAGCTCAAACGGATGCCCCTCTTCGTTGCGGTCGTGGTGGACATGCTCGGCAACGGTGAACTCTATCTGCGGCAGCAGGGCAACAACCAGGAGTACCTGACACGGGTCGACGAGGAGCTCTACCGGACGATCAAGCCCGGGTCGAAGGTGGCAGTCAACAACTCGCTCTCGGTGGTGCGGGTGATCGGCAACATCTTCGACGCCCGCGTCCGGGTGATGGAGCTCGAGTCCTCCCCCGATGTCACCTTCGACCAGGTGGGCGGGCTGAACGCCGAGATCGAGGAGGTCCGCGAGGCGGTCGAGTACCCGCTGACCCGCCCGGAGATCTTCGAGCGGATCGGGGTGGAGCCGCCGAAGGGGATCCTCCTGTACGGTGCGCCGGGGACGGGCAAGACCCTGATCGCGAAGGCGGTCGCCCACGAGGCCCGTGCGACCTTCATCCGGATGTCGGGCTCCGAGCTCGTCCACAAGTTCATCGGCGAAGGGGCGCAGCTGGTCCGCGAGCTCTTCACGCTCGCCCGCGAGCGGGCACCGTCGATCGTCTTTATCGACGAGATCGATGCGGTCGGGTCGATCCGGACCAACGACGGGACCTCCGGCTCCGCCGAGGTGCAGCGGACCCTGATGCAGCTCCTGGCCGAGATGGACGGGTTCAACTCCCGCGGTGATGTCCGCATCATGGCGGCGACGAACCGTGTCGATATGCTCGACCCCGCCCTCCTCCGTCCGGGCCGGTTCGACCGCGTGATCGAGATACCGCTCCCCGACGCACCGTCTCGGTTCGAGATCCTCCGTATCCACTCCCGGAGGATGAACCTGGATGGTGTCAGGATGGACCTGCTCTCCGAGCAGACGGAGGGTTTCTCGGGGGCCGAACTCCAGGCGGTCTGCCGGGAGGCGGGCATGATCGCGGTCCGCCGCCAGGCCCGCCGGGTGACCCACGAGGACTTCCTCGCCGCGGTCGCCAAGGTACGGTCCGAGACGACCTCCGACGACCGGATGTTCCACTAGACCCCCATGCGCCTCCTCTTTCTGCCGAAGGAGGGGCTGGACCTCTACCGGACCCTGTTCGACTCGGAGACGAGCCGGAGGGTCCTCCGTTTCTACCATCCCTGCCGGTCCCCGTTCGGCGTCGGCGTCACGGTCGCGACCCTCTCGTCGGGCCTCTCCCTCGTCTCGGAGCTCCGCTGGTACGTCCGCCGGTACGTCTCCGGCGTGCTCTTCGAGATCGGGCCCGGCCGGTTCGCGTCCCTCGCCCTCGCCTCCCAGGTCTACTACGGGCGCGACCTCCGCCCCGCCGAGCCCTGGGAGGCCCGGTACCTCCTCGTCGCCCGGGAGGGCACGGTCGAGCGGATCGGGGGCGAGCCCGGTTCGGGACTGGAGGAGTACGCCTCGCGGTGCGAAGGTGCGGAGGAGGTGATCGAGGTCTGGGACCTCCCTGCCCGGGACGGACCCTCCCCCGGGCCGGACGTGCCATCCGGCGGGGACCCGCCTTCGTCCGCCGGGGCCCCCTGAGGTCACCGGATCGGACGTGCTTCACCTTTATCATGCCGTGGGGAGCACCACTTCCTGTTCACAGGAGCTGTCCCATGCAGTACGAGATCAAGTACAAGCCCTCTTACGCGATGGCCGTCGTGCGCCTCGAACCCGGTGAGGGGGTCGTTGCCGAGGCGGGTGCCATGACCTACATGACCCCCTCGATCCAGGTCAACACCCGGATGCGTCAGAAGGGCCTCATCGGCAGCCTGCTCACCTCGGTGATCGGGGGCCAGTCGTTCTTTGTCGTCGACTTCGTCGCAGGCGATCAGCCCGGCGAGGTGGGTCTCGTCTCCGCCCCCGTCGGCGACGTCGAGGTGCTCGACGTCCGCCCCGACCGCGGTTTCATCATCCAGAAGTCCGCCTTCGTCGCGTCGGAGAAGGGGATCGACCTCGACGTCCAGTGGCAGGGGTTCACGAAGGGACTCTTCGGGAACGGCCTCTTCATGATCAAGGTGACCGGTGCCGGAAAACTCTTCATCAACACCTTCGGCGCGATCGACCACCACGTCCTCGCCCCGGGCGAGCGCCTCGTGGTCGACAACTTCCACCTGGTTGGCTTCTCCGACACCTGCCACTACGAGGTCAAGAAGTTCGGCACCTGGAAGGACACCATCTTCTCGGGCGAGATGTTCGTCACCGAGATCGAGGGGCCGGGGGATGTCTACGTCCAGACCAAGAACGTCCGGGAGTTCGTCGACTGGCTCTGGACCATCCTCGGCCCGAGGGTCCAGTCGAGCACAAGCCGGTAGGGGGTCCCGGGACGGGGCGATTCGCCCCTCCGATCCCCCTCTCCCTTAATGCCTAGAGCTCGAGCACCCCGGTAAAGACGGTCTCCGCCGGCCCGGTCATCGTCGTCTCGTGGCCCAGCACGATCCGGAGGGGACCCCCCGTCGTCTCGACCCCGACCTCCGTGCCGACGAGCCCGAGCCGGTGCGCGACGGCGGCGGCGGCGGTCGCCCCCGTGCCGCAGGAGAGTGTCTCCGCCTCCACCCCGCGCTCGAACGTCCGGATCCGGAGCGCATCGGTGCCCGTCACCTGGACGAAGTTGACATTCGCCCCGTTCGGGAAGGATGGGTGCCACCGGATCGGTGGCGCGAGCCCGTCGACGTCGACGGCGTCCACGTCCCCGACGAAGACGACCGCGTGAGGCACACCGGTGTTCGCCGCGTGGACCGTTTGGCCCCCGATCACCTCGCGATAGTCTCCCTCGCCCGTTGCCGGGATCGACGGGCGGTCGAAGAGCGGGTCGGGCATCCCGATCGTCGCCTCGAACTCGCCGTCCTCACCGTACCGCGTCTCGACCGGTACCGGGCCGGCGCCTGTCTGCACCACGAACGAGTCCTCCGCGAGCCCCGCATCACGCACGTACTTCGCGAAGCAGCGGACGCCGTTCCCGCACATCTCCGCCTCGGAGCCGTCGGGCTGGAAGAGGCGCATCACCAGTCCGCCTGCCCCGTCCACCGAGAGGAAGAGGACGCCGTCGGCTCCGATCCCGAACCGGCGGTCGCAATAGAGCCGGGCGAACTCCGCCTTCATCCCGTCGGGGATCCGCACCTTCTCGTGTTCGTCGATCAGAACGAAGTCGTTCCCGTTTCCGTGCAGCTTGACAAAGGGGAGGTCCATGTAGAGGGAGGTGGGACCTCGCCGCACTTCTAGGTGCCGAACCGGTTAGCTGCGTCCGGGCGACGCACCCCACCGTTCGAGCGCCCGCGCGAGTTCCACGTGGTCTTTGGCGTACTCCTCCGCCGGGACCCCCTGCATCGCCGCGTCGACCGCCTGCCGCATCGCGCGGGCGCCGGCAGCGGTACCGTCCGGGTGACCGTGGATCCCGCCACCTGCCTGGAGGACGATATCGGTGCCGAGCGCCGCGATCTCCGATGCCACCTTGCCCGGGTGCAGACCCCCCGACGACACCGGGAAGATCGGCCTGAGCCCGTAAAACGGGCTGGTGAGCGCCCGGTTGTCCCCCACGATCTCTTCGACCGGGCCGCCTCCCATCTTGCCCGATGCGGTGCCCGTGTGGAGCTGGTCGCCGCCGACCATCCGGACGAGCCGGGCGAAGGGCCGCATCGCGATCCCGTGCTCGGGGTTCCGGGTCATCGCGGCGTGCATGGTCCGGTGGACATGGATCGGGACCCTGAACGAGGGGTCCTCTGCGATCGCCCGGATCGCATCGAAGC
Organism: Methanobacteriota archaeon; assembly: GCA_029547145.1. Taxonomy (GTDB): domain Archaea; phylum Halobacteriota; class Methanomicrobia; order Methanomicrobiales; family Methanospirillaceae; genus UBA288. Next base: position 7,177 of record JAKPPV010000050.1, on the reverse strand, counting down.
CGGCGGTCAGGACGTCGATCATCAGCATGTTCGCCCCGTGTTCGATCGCCGTCCGGGCGCGCTCCCGGATCCGGTCGGCACGGGTGGTGATGTTGACGGCGTACAGGACGGGATGACCGGTCTCGGACCTCGCCTCGTCGAGCCGATCCATCACCTCCGCCACGCGGTCGGCGAGGGGGCAGAAGGCCTGGTCGGTCAGCGTCTCGTCGTCCTTGATCAGGTCGACCCCCCCGATCGCCGCCTGGTATGCGACGGCGGCCGTGTCCTTCGGTGTCAGCCCGACCTTGGGCTTGATGATCGTCCCGACGTGGGGACGGTCGGTCGTGCCGACGAGCCGGCGTACACCCTCCATACCGAACCGGGGCCCGGGGAAGGGGGCGACGAGCGGTCCGGGGACGTCGATGTCGAGGAGCCGGACCGCGTCCAGGCGCCCGAGCCCGAAGAGGTTGCCCGCGAAGACCGAGAGGTACTGCGGGATGTTCCCCGGTTCGAAGATCTCCGCCGGGTAGCGGATCCGGGTGAGGTACCCGTTCCCGTGGGGTTCGACCGACTCGACGACACCGTCGAGCCGCCGGACGTACCCGGTCGTGGTGGAGATCTCGGTCCAGGTGCCGGTCGTCTCCTCCTCGGCGAGGGCCTGCGCGGCAGACTCGGGCGTTGTGTCGGCCCTCGGCCGGAAGGAGTAGGTTGCGATCAGGTCAGCCATGAAGAATCACCGGACCTGAGGTCTTTCACCGTCAGGCAAGATATCTCTTTCCCGTTCCGTCGGACGGGACCGTGGGATCCCGGACGAACCGGGCACCCGCTGGGATCGGAGGCCTGCAGACCCGTCCTGCCAATGATCCCGGCACGCTACCCTCTCCGGAGCGGACGGTTTTTTGGGCCCGTCCCTGCATGCGGTTGGCCGGAAAGGGGAGACCAACGGGCATTCATTCCTGCCAGAACGGAGAGGCCCCGGACGGGAGGAATCGCCCTCCCGACGGTCTGGTGAAGACCGGTGGCGTCCGGGTTGCCCCCATCCCCATGAAATAAGGTGAGCGCACCCCTGCACGCGCCGAAGGCCCGGTCGATGGGCCCGTTCCTGAGGGAAGGGCCGATTGTACCTGTGATGCGCCGGTTCCTCTTCCGTTCATCGGTCGATCAGAGCACCAGGAAGGCGCTCGACCTTCCTGTCCATGTCCCACCGGGGTTCTGGACGTAGAGACCGTAGTACCCGCGGGTTGCCGTGGTGGGAATGGAGAGCGTGCAGCGTATCTGGGATGAGCCGATCGTGGTTTCACCGGATGCCGGGATCGTGGTGGCACCACCGACGAGCCTGACCTGGGCACCGGGCTGGAATCGGCCACCGTAGACCTGGGCGGTGATCGTTCTCCCCCGGGATGCGGAGGATGGCGAGATGCTGCTGACCGAGGGCACCAGGACGGGGACGGTGACCCTGAAGGCGTTCGCCTTTGAGACCGCGAACTTGCCGGGGTTCTGGACGTAGACGGTGTAGTACCCAAGGGGCGCGTATGACGGAATTGTGAGGGTGCCACGGATCTGGTTCGCGCTGGTTGTGACCTCACCCAGTACCTGGTACGTCGTTCCACCGGTGGATTTCACCCACACCTGGGAGGAGGGCTGGAAACCGGCGCCGGAGACGTACACGGTCCCGCTGCTCGGGCGGGTCCTCGATGACGGCGAGATACCCGTGATGGTGGCGACCCCGCATGTTTTGCTGCGCGTGATGGACTCACGCCCTGCAGAGAAATCGGTGACGCCCCGGTAGGTAAGGCTCGAGATCCGTACCCGGTAGTGATCGCCGGTGGAGACACTGCAGGGGATCGTCCAGGAGTACTTTCCGGCCGTTGCGGGCACCGAGGCGGCGATCGTCCTGACAAAATAGAGCGAGTCCGTCCCGACCATCAGGTCGATCCTGATGTTGGTCCCCGAGAGCCCGGTCTGTGACCAGGTGATCGCATGGGTCTCCCCTGTATACCAATCGGCATGACCGTTCGGAGAGATGAGGGTCAGGGTCGCCGCGTGAGCCGATGCCACCACAAAGGTGAGCATCAGGACTCCGAGTGTGATCTCTCGAAATCTCTTGTATTTCTGTTCCATAGGTACTTCGCCTCTGTACAGGACAAGACTCCGTCTCGCCCCTCTCGCGCCGTCCCACTGGTCAGTGCAATCTCGGGAGCACCGGGATCGGCACCCCGGACGTGCCTGCCTGGCAGGACAGACGGTATGATGAATCATCTAAAATTGAATAAATCTTTTTATATTTTCTTCATTTTGATATCTCGCCCGTTCGCCCGATGGCCCGGGTCACTCCCCGTCTCATCCCGCCTGCCGATCCCGGAGGGGACGATGACCCGGTCCTTTTGCCCCTATGTGGTGGAGGCGACCGGGTCTCTCCGTGATCTCCCGTGCGCGGTCTTCCCCCGTGCGGGCTCCGGGTGCCGTCTCCCCCGGTTGTGCTGCCGCTCTGCCGGTCTCCGATCTGCGTTCCCGTGGATGGTTGGGACGGTGTACCGGGTTCGCAGGGATGGTTGCCGGCTGGATCCGCGACGGGCCTCGACCAGTCCGGACGGATCGGCCGATCGTCCGGCGTGTCGTTCCACGGAGGGCCGGGTACGGTTGCGGTCTTTCCGTGGGTTCCCGTCCTGGCAGGACGATCGAACCGGTACTGAAGGTGGGCTGATGTCTGCCCCGGTTCGTACCGGGGAGCCCGGAACCGATCCCCGGGTACGCCCCGGGGAGGCGCTGCGAGGGGAAAGAACCGGGACGCTGCACCATGGGTCAGCAACGCTACATTCAAATCGTTCCAGGGAGGAGGTGAGTGGGATGGACGTACAGCCGGCCTGCTGGCGGGATCGGGTCCGGATCACGACGCGGCCGATCGAGGAGATCGCCGTGGACCTGCTGGTCGTTCCCGGCCCCCCGAACGGACTGTGGGAGCTCCGGGCTGACCGGGCTTTCGAATGGACGATGGTCCGCGCCCGCACGCAGGTCATCCTCTGCTGCGCCTCTCCCCCGCTGGGCGGGGGTGATGCCGGGGTCTGTGCGCACGACTGGATCAGCGCTGCGCTCGAGACGGCGCTCCACCGTGGGGATACCAGCGTCCTGTTCCCCGCGCTGACCCATCCCGACGGCGACCGGGAGATCCCCCGTGCCGTGATGGCGGCGCTCTGCGAGGGGCTTGACGGCGAACCCGGGATCGAGTCGGTCTGGATCGCCTGCGCCGGTGAGGAGTCGGCGGCCCGGTGGCGCACCGCGCTCTTCGGGGAGGACCCGTTTCATCCCCTGCCCGGCATCGCCGCCGAGGTGATGCGGCGGTACGGCTCCGGCTCGTCGTCCCCCCTGATCCCCGAACGGGCGTACCGGGCCCGTTCCCCGGGTTCGTTCTTCACCGGTTCGGGGTGGGTCCGGTACCGGTTCGGGACGGACGGCGACCAGGAGGAGTACCTCGAGCTCCTGGAGACCCGCATCGAGCCCGCTGCCCTGGTACGCCTCCTCATCGATGCGGGCGGTGGGCTCATCGGGTTCGAGGGGATCCTCTCCCTCGGGGAGGGGACCGGGTCCCCCGTCGCTGTGGACGGCGACCCCCCGGGCGGGGGCCGTTCCATCCCGGATACCCTGTCTCTTCTGGGTCACGACTGCCCCTCTCTCTGCGAGCTCGAGGCGGGTCGGACCCTCCCGGTGGTCGAGGGCACCGGTCCCGAGGGGTGCTAGGCCCGGTTCCCTCCCCCCTCTGCCGCCCGACGGAACTCGTCGATCGACCACCCGAGGTGGTCGCGGATGATCAACCAGGCCATCGATGGCGGGATCGCACCCTGCTCGGTGAAGATCAGGTCCACGAATTCCGGTGGGGTGACGTCGAAGGCGGGGTTCCGGACGCGGACATGGGGGAGTGCAGCGGCGATCTCGTCCGGGAGCACCTCGGAGGGCGGACGCTCCTCGATCGGGACGAAGTCGCCGAGCGCGGTGACCGGCGCGAACTTGTAGGTCTCCGCGGCGACCACCAGGTTCGTCCGCGCCTCGTGGGCGGCGAGCGCGATCGTGGCGGTCCCGATCTTGTTGACGACCGCCCCGTTCGCCGTCACCGCGTCGGCTCCCACGATCACGAGGTCCGCCCGGTTCACGAACGAGCGGGCCGCCGAGTCGACGATGTACGTGGTCGGGATCCCCGCGTCGTTCAGGGTCCGGATGGTCAGCAGCCCCTGGTTCCGGGGGCGGACCTCGGTTGCGACGACCTCGATCGCCTTTCCCTGCCGGTGGGCCTCGACGATGCAGGCGAGTGCCGCCTCCGAGTTGCAGTGGGTCATCACGACGTCGCCGTCGCGGATGTGCCGGGCCCCGATCGAGGCGATACTCCCGACTGCGTTGAGCGACGAGGCGATGAAGTCCCGGGCCCGCTCGTGGAGCGCCGCCCTCGCCTCGTTAAGGGTGGTCGCGCGGTCCAGGCCCCGCATCACGCTCCGGACTGCATTCGGCAACGAGACCGCGGTCGGGCGGGTGGCGACCAGGATGTCCGCCGCCTGGCGCATCCCGGCCCGGAACTCCTCCAGCGTGGCCGGCGAGAGCGCCTCTGCGTGGGCGTCGAGCGCCTCCACCGCAGCGCGGGCGATCCTCCCGGCCCCGCGGATCTCCATGGTCCGGATACCCCGGGCCGTCTCTTCGAGTGTCATGAAAGTGTCAATCATAAGATGCTGGGGTGAATACTAAGATGTTGGTACCTGGAGAATGACCCCGCTCTCTCTTGCCGTGGTCTTCGATTCGGCCGGAACCCTGCTCCAGACCTGGCGGACGGCAAAGGATGTCCGCTCGGGTGAGATCATACGGGAGGTGCAGACCACGCTGCTCACCTCCGCCTCCCCGGACCGGGTCCTGACCATGCTGCCGATCCGTCCGAGGGCGATGATGTCCCAGCCCCCCGGGACCCTCCTCTCGTCCTATCTCCTCCGTCATGGGTGCGGTTTTGCCGTCTCCTGCTCGAACCACCCGGTCTCCACCGAGGATGTCCGGTCCGCCTTGTACGGGGACGAGCGTGCACGGTGTGGCGACATGCAGGACTGCATCCGTACGGTCTGGGCCTGCTGCCGAGACGAGCCCGTGGTCGCCCTGAACGCAGGCGTGATCGTGAACCTCGGGATCCCGGGGATCGAGTTCACGGTCACCACGGGCGGCGTTCCCTTCCCCGGCGCGGTGGAGACGGTCCGCGATCTCCACGCCCTCGGGGTCGACGTCTTCATCGCGTCGGGCGACCGGGTCGAGAAGCTCCTCCCGATGGCCCGTCGCCTGGGCGTCCCCGATCACCGGGTCCACGGGACGGCGACCCCCCTCGGGAAGGCGGCGATCGTCCGTCGGCTCCGGGGCAGGTACGACCGGGTCGTGATGGTCGGTGACGGCGAGAACGACGTGGCGGCGATGCGCGAGGCGGACCTCGGGGTCCTCTCGCTCCAGCAACCGGGAGAGAGGTCCCCCGTCCTGTACGAGGTTGCCGGCAGGACCATCACGGACCTTGTCCAGGTCGTCGGGATCGTGTCGGAGATCAGGGACTCCGAACCGAATGCATATAAAAGGTAATATCGTAGATCAGCCACACTAACACTACAGGACGCATCACAATGACCGCTTTGATCACCATACAGGACCTCTCGATGGTCTTCGACGATACCGAGGTCCTCAAGAAGATCAGTTTCGAGATCGGCGAGGGCGAGATCCTGGGGATCATCGGCCGTTCGGGTGCCGGAAAGACGGTGCTGATGCACCTGATCCGGGGGGTGGACCAGCCCCCGACGAGCGGTCGCGTGATCTACCACATCGCGCACTGTGCCGGTTGCGGGACGGTTGAGGTACCGAGTCGCTCCGGGACGGCGTGTCCGGGTTGCGGGGTACCCCTGGAGTCACTCGACGTCGACTTCTGGTCGGCCGAGAACGAGTCTCTCAAGCGTGCGATCATGCGCCGGACGGCGATCATGTTCCAGCGGACGTTTGCGCTGTATGGGAACGACCGCGTGATCGAGAACGTGCTCCACGCGCTCGACGACGTCCAGTATCCGATCGAGAAGGCGGTGGGTCGTGCTGCGGACCTTCTCGACGAGGTCCGTCTGTCTCACCGGATGATGCACATCGCCCGGGACCTCTCCGGGGGTGAGAAGCAGCGTGTGGTGCTGGCCCGGCAGCTGGCAAAGGACCCGTTCCTGCTCTGTGCGGACGAGCCGACGGGGACGCTGGACCCGGAGACGGCATCGGTGGTGCACGGGGTCCTAAAGACGTCGGTGAAGGACAAGGGGATGGGGATGGTGGTGACGTCCCACTTTGCGAGCGTGATCGAGGACCTAGCGGACCGTGCGCTGCTGCTGGAGGACGGTGCGGTCGTCTCGCTGGGAACGCCGCGTGATGTGGTGGCGCGGTTCATGGAGGACTACGCGGACCTCGAGGCGTTCGAGAAGCCCGAGCTGGGTGACGTGCTGCTCCAGGCGCGTGACGTGACGAAGCGGTACATCTCGGTGGACCGCGGCGTGGTTCGTGCGGTGAACGGTGTGAGTTTCGAGGTGAAGCGTGGTGAGATCTTCGGGATCATCGGCCGTTCAGGTGCGGGGAAGACGACGCTGTCGCGGATCATCTCGGGGATCATCGAGCCGACGAGCGGTGAGATGAACATCCGGATCGGTGACGAGTGGATCGACATGACGAAGCCCGGGATCGAGAACCGGGGTCGTGCGAAGGGGTACATCGGTCTTCTGCACCAGGAGTATGACCTCTTCCCGCACCGGACGGTGCTGGACAACCTGACGGACGCGATCGGTCTCGAGTTTCCGAAGGAACTGGCGATGCGGAAGGCGGTGGTGACGCTGAGGATGGCGGGCTTCTCGGAGGAGAAGAGCCGTGCGGTGCTGGACCGTCTGCCGGGCCAGCTCTCGGAGGGCGAGAAGCACCGTGTGGCGCTGGCGCAGGTGCTGATCCGTGAGCCGATGCTGGTGATCCTGGACGAGCCGACGGGGACGATGGACCCGATCACGAAGATCGACGTGAAGCACTCGATCCTGCACGCCCGCGAGGAGACGGACGAGACGTTCATCGTCGTCTCGCACGACATGGACTTCGTCCGGGACATCTGCGACCGCCTCGCCCTGATGCGCGGCGGCAGGATCGTCCGGTGCGGGCCGACCGCAGAGGTCCTCGACGTCCT
>JAKPPV010000049.1 GCA_029547145.1 Methanobacteriota archaeon | reverse complement strand
CGCCCGCGAGGAGACGGACGAGACGTTCATCGTCGTCTCGCACGACATGGACTTCGTCCGGGACATCTGCGACCGCCTCGCCCTGATGCGCGGCGGCAGGATCGTCCGGTGCGGGCCGACCGCAGAGGTCCTCGACGTCCTTTCCGAGGAGGAACGGCAGGCCTCGTCCCCCGCTCCCTGAACGCCCTCCTCCCCCCTCCCCTGTGACCCGCCGGATCCGTCGGCAGTAGTTGAAATATCCCTGGTTATATGATAATTGGATGAAGTAGAAGGGATAAATACGACAGAATCACACGAAATATGGTTATAGTATGATACGATGGTCCTCTCTCCTCGCGGTCGTGCTGGTCACGGCCCTCCTGCTCGGTGCCGGCTGCATGTCGGCACCGGCAACCAACTCCACGCCCGCCACGATCACCCTCACGGACATGACCAACCGGACGGTCGAGGTGAAAGAACACCCCGACCGGGTGGTCGGAGTGGGGGCCGGGACGCTCCGCATGCTCGTCTACCTGGATGCGACCGACCGGGTGGTCGGGGTCGACGAACGCGATCGGTTCACCGCCCAGGGAGGAGCACCGGGCATGCCGTCCGGGAACGACCGCCCCTACCTCCTTGCCCATCCCGAGATCGGGAACCTCTCGTCCGTGGGGAGGATCACCGGGGACCCCGAGCAGCTCATGGCGCAGCACCCCGACGTCGTCTTCCTCTCCTTCACGACGGCGAAGGACGCCCAGGCGCTCCAGGAGAAGACCGGCATCCCCGTCGTCTCGATCGTCACGGGCGATCTCGGCAAGAACCGGCCGGTCTTCTACCGTTCGCTCCGCACGATGGCGAAGGTGCTCGGGAAGGATGCCCGGGCAGACGAGGTGATCGCCTACATCAACGCGACGATCGCCGATCTCGAGCGCAGGACGGCCGACATTCCGAATGAGCAGCGGCCGTCGGTCTATATCGGCGGCGTCGCCTTCAACGGGGCGCACGGCCTCCTCTCGACCGACCCGGCGTACGCACCGTTCCTGCTCCTCGGTGCCCGGAACGTCGCCGCCGGGGTCGGCCAGGGCGGTCAGGTGATGATCGATAAGGAGAAACTGGTCGAGTGGAACCCCGACCTGATCTTCATCGACCAGGCGAGTGCCAGCGCGGTCGAAAACGACCTCCAGGACCCCGTCTTCAGGTCGCTCGGCGCGGTGAAGGGCGAAAAGGTCTACGGCGTCCTCCCCTACAACTGGTACGCCAACAACTACGACACGGTGCTCGTCGATGCGTACGCGATCGGCAAGCTCCTCTACCCCGAACGGTTCGCCGATGTCGACCCCGAGCAGAAGGCCGACGAGATCTACACGGCCCTCGACGGACGTCCCGTCTACGCGGGGTTGAAGGCGCACTTCGGTGGATTCGGCCCGTTCGGGGCGGAGCGGCAGGGATGAGCGGGGGTGGCGCCCCGGAGCGGGCACTCCTCGAGCGGCCGCCGCTCGAGGGGTGGTCCGATCCGCCGCTCCCCTGCCTCGAGGAGGCGCTCGCGGGCGTCCGTCTCTATCACGCCATCGTCGCCGGTCTGGAGATCGGTCTCTTCGATCGCCTGGCCGACCCGATGGGACCCGGTCCGCTCGCCGAGGCTCTCGGCACCCGGGAGGACCTGACCACCCTGCTCTGCGACGCCCTCGTGAGCCGGGGGGTGCTGGTCCGTGAGGGGGACTGCTACAAAAACAGCCCAAAGGCGCAGGTCTTCCTGGCGAAGGAGAGCACCTACTCGATTCGCGGGATGATCGCCTTCTACCGGCAGCACGTCGAACGCTGGCAGGACCTCTCCCGGATCCTCCGTGAGGGCCCCGTCACACTCCGGCGGGAGGAGTTCTTTTGCAGGACCGTGATCCCGTCGATGGCCGAACACGCTCGGTGCGGTCTGCTCCAGCGGGTGACCTCGCTCGTTGCGACGCTCCCGGGTTTCTCGGAAGCGCGGACGCTCCTCGACCTCGCCGGGGGGCACGGCCTCTATGCGATCGCGTTCACCGCGCTCAACCCCCGCCTCTCGGCGACGGTCTTCGACCTGCCGGCGGTGACGGCGGCGACCCGGGACTTCATCGCCCGGTACGGGGCGGACCGCGTCTCGGTGGTCGCGGGGGACTTCAACACCGATCCGCTCCCGGGGCCGGTGGACATCCTCTATTCGTCCTCCCACCCGGGCGGGAAGGATCCGCGCCTGATCCCGAAGATCGCCGCGGCCCTCGGGCCCGGTGGTCTCTTTATCAACAAGCAGGGGCGCGACGGGACGGCGTCCGACCCCTTCGAGGACCTGGAGTGGAACCTCTGGACCTTCGAGGGCGTTCAAAAGCATCGGTCCCGGTACACGTTCACCCACAGCGTCCCGCTCGCCGAGTACCACCGCGCGCTCGAGGAGCACGGACTGACGGTCCTCGGGGTGATCCCGGTGGACGAGACGTCGGAGATGACCGTCGCCAGGAAGGACGGGTGAGGGACGGAAGGAATGCATCTCGACGGCGCCACCACCGACCTCGGGGACCGGTACTCCCGCTACATCCGGGCAAAGCAGGCATTCCTCCTCGGGGCCCTGGGGCTCCTCGTCGTCCTGATCATCGTCTCGATCGCGGTCGGCAGCGTGGTGATCCCGTTCGACGAGGTGATCGCCACCCTCGCCGGCGGCGCCGGCGGCGATACCGCCACCATCGTCTGGCAGATCCGCCTCCCGCGTGTCCTCGCCGCCGTCGTCGCGGGCGGGGGACTCGGCGTCGCGGGGACGGTCATGCAGTCCGTGCTCCGGAACCCGCTCTCGTCCCCGTACACCCTCGGGGTCTCGCACGCGGCCGGTTTCGGGGCGGCGGTCGCCATCACCCTGCTCGGCGCCGGCGCGATCTCGAGCCACGTTGAGGACTCCGTCGTCGTCCAGAACCCCGGGGCGGTCACGATCTGTGCCTTCGTCGCCTCGATGGCGGCGACCGTGCTCCTGCTCCTGATCGCGCGGATCCGCTCGTCCCAGCCCGAGGTGATGGTCCTCGTCGGCGTCGCCCTCGGGGCCCTCTTCACGGCGGGTACGACCTTCCTCCAGTACTTCTCGAGCGCCGACCAGGTGGCGGCGATCGTCTTCTGGACCTTCGGCGACGTGGGTCGTGCGGGGTGGCCCGACCTCGTCATCCTCCTCGCCGTCGTCCTCCCCTGCCTGGGGTGGTTCATCCTGAACCGGTGGAACTACACCACGCTCGACGCCGGCGACGAGACCGCCCGCAGCCTGGGGGTCGGGGTCGAGCGCGTCCGGGTCGCCGGGATGCTCCTCTCCTCGCTGATCACGGCGGTCGTGGTCTCGTTCCTCGGGATCATCGGTTTCATCGGGCTCGTCAGCCCGCACATGGTGCGGCGCCTGATCGGCGACGACCAGCGGTTCCTGATCCCGGGATCCTGCCTGGTCGGGGGGATCGTGCTCCTCGTCTCGGACACCCTCGCACGGCTCGTGCTCGCGCCCGTCGTCCTTCCGGTCGGTATCCTGACCGCGTTCTTCGGGGCCCCGCTCTTTCTGTACCTGCTCATCCGGGGGTACCGCCGGTGAACCTGGACGTCCGCGGGGTCGGCTTCTGGTACCGGAGCCACGAGGTGCTCCGGGACCTCTCCTTCGAGGTCCGGCCCGGCGAGTTCGTCGCGATCCTCGGCCCGAACGGCGTCGGGAAGACCACGCTCCTCCGGTGTCTGAACGCCCTCCTCCGGCCGACCGACGGCACCGTCCTGGTCGGGGGGCGCGACCTCCTCGCGATGGGCCGGATGGAGATCGCCCGCGAGATGGCCTACGTCTCCCAGCGGACCGAACCGGTCCGCCTGACCGCCTTCGACGCCGTCCTCCTCGGGCGGCGGCCCCACATGGGCCTCTCGGTCACACCGCACGACATCGCGATGACGGAGGCGATCCTCTCCCGCCTGGGCCTTGACCGCCTTGCGCTCCGGTATATCGACGAGCTCTCCGGGGGGGAGCTCCAGAAGGTGGCGATCGCCCGGGCCCTCGTCCAGGAGCCCCAGGTCCTCCTCCTGGACGAGCCGACGAGCAGCCTGGACTTAAAAAACCAGCTCGACCTCCTCGGGCTCGTCCGGCGGATCGTCCAGGAGCACGGGATCTCCGCCCTGATGACGATGCACGACCTGAACCTCGCCCTCCGGTTCGCCGACCGCTTCCTCCTGATGAAGGACGGTCGGATCCACGCCGCGGGCGGTCCCGAGGTGGTGACGTCCGACCTGGTCCGGGAGGTCTACGGGGTCCGCGTCGCGGTCGAGACGCTGCGGGGCTGCCGGATCGTGCTGCCCGAGGCGTGAGCGGGGACCGGGTGGACCGCACGGCGGACCCGGTCATTATTTATCCCGCCCTCACCATCCTCTCCCATCCGGAGGAGGGCGAGGACGATGGTGCCAGCGCAGCAGCAGGGGGTCCGGGGCATGCCGGCAGAAGCGCACCTCTGCCGGTACTCACCGCTCACCGCGTTCCTACTCGACAATCCCGTACGCATGGCGCTTCTCCGTCCCGGAGCGGTCCTCTCCGGGCTGGTCCGCCCGGGGATGACGGTCGTCGACCTCGGGTGCGGGCCCGGGGCCGTCACCCGCCTGCTGGCCCGGATGGTCGGGGACGCCGGGAGGGTGATCGCCGTCGACATCCAGGAGGAGATGCTCGCATGCGCGCGCCGCCGGTGCGAACGCGCCGGGTACGGCTCCCGGGTGACCTGGCACCGGAACCCGCCCGGCTCGCTGGGAATCGCCGGGCCCGTGGACGTCGTCCTCTCGTTTCACATGCTGCACGAGGTGCCGGACCAGGCACGGCTCCTGGGGGACGTCCACGCCGTTCTCAGGCCCCAGGGCCGGTACCTCGTCGTCGAACCGGCCCTGCATGTCCCGCCGGCGGCCTTCAAACGGACGATCGGGACCGCGGTTCGGGCCGGGTTCACGGTCGAAGACCGACCACGGATCCCGTTGGGGCGGGCGGTCCTCCTCGCGAAGTGACGCGATACTCCCGGCAGGGGTGCTCAATCGGGCGGGTAGAAATAAAAGAGATGGTGGTCCGCATCGGGCACCGGGATCGAAGGGACGTCCGCTACCGGGTCGCCCGGCGGTTCGCTCAGTCCATCCCCCGTTCATGACCGGGTGCAGGAAGAGCGCTGCCGTTCGTGCGTCAGAGGGGGCGGGTTTTCCCGTCCGATCTGCACCGGACTCTCCACTCCCCGGACCCTTCAGAGACGGTAGTGGCCCCCTTCGATCCGGATGGCCTTGCCGTGCGTCAGCGCGTCGGCGACCTTCCGACGGGCCGAGGTGACCAGTCGGTGGAAGGTCGGCTGCGAGATCTCCATCATCGTGGCGCAGGTGGCCTGGTCGAACCCCTCGAGGTCCTTCAGCCTCACCGCCTCGTACTCGTCGACGGAGAGGACCACCGTCCCCGAGTCGCGGACATCCTCACCCGTCGGTCCGAACGAGGTGAAGGCGGGCTCCCAGCCCACCCTCCTGCACCGTCGCCGGCCCGGCATTACGCGAGATCGTTGAGCCGTCGCTGGATCTCGATCTTCTCGGCCTCGATCCTCGCGAGCTCGGCCTCGAGGAGCCGCCTCTTCGCCTCATCCGTCAGTGGTTCCGCCGCCGGGCTCATCCAGAGGGCGCCCCGGCCGAATCCCATACCGGCACCGCGCCCGAACCCGCCGCGACCTCCTCTCCGCATCGCCATACCGCGTCCACAGGGGCCCATGCCCCGCCCGGTGCCGGGTCCGTACCCGGCCGGTCCTGTCATGTCGAATCCTGGCATCGTGTTCTGCCTCGTATCTTGAATATATATTCACATCATCATCAAGGTATCGGATTCGGCATGATCCCTCACTCCTCTCTGCGGATCGGCCGGAACTTCATTCCCCGTCGCTCACCCCCACCGGGCCCGTCGCCCTCTCGGTGACCGCCCGGTCTTTCGGGGGGCGGTACCCGCACGACGTGCGCTCGGCCGGCGCCGGGTTACTTCTTTCTCCACTCCCGGAGCCGCGCGATCTCCTCCGGCCCCCGGGCACGGAGCAGGAACGTTCCGCGGCAGGGCTTGGTGTACGGGAAGATCACGTCCTCGCCCTCGACCCCGAGGACGACGGGCGGGACGCCGATCAGGTGCGCCCCGAAGAGCTCGTAGCCGGGCTCGACCTCGTGCCACTCGGAGAAGTGCGACCGGATGAACTCTGCGCTCTCCCGGAAGCTCGCCCCCTGGAGGACGATCTCGTACTCGATCTGCTCGATACAGCTCATGGCAGCACCCTCCCGAGCCGGACGACGAGCGGCATGGGGTTGTGGGTCGCCTTCGCCGCGACGACATCGCACGGGAACGTGATCGCCTCCGCCGTCTCGTCCGCGTGTTCGCCGTAGACGATCCCGACGAGGCGCGCCTTCGAGATCGCGGAGATGGTGCCGGCGTAACTGACGCCGGCGTCGTTGTGGATGAAGACGTAGGCGTGGTCAAAGTCCCGTTGATGCTCCGCGATCTGGTCGATACAGAGGTCGAGGTCGATCACCTCGCCGATGTAGTGGCGCTTCGGGTCCGCGATCTCGATCAGCCTTCTTGCCGCGCCCGTGCCGGCGATCACCGGGGCGATCCCCCGTTCACGGAGCTGGTCGCAGAGGTGGATCGCAACGCTGGTCTGGACCGGAACCTGCGGGCATCCCAGGAGCAGGAGCGCGGTCGGTGGTCCTCCGGTTTCGGTGGTCATGGAGAGGTCCCGTTCTGGAGAGACTTCTGCTCGGCACGATAAAAGGATGTGGTCCTGGGACGGGGCCCGGTTGGGGTGGGGAGCCCGCGGACGTCTCGGAGAGGAACCTTTCTCAGTTCCGGGGCGCAATACCTGTCATGACCGGGTTGATCGCCCCCCGCACGACGCAGTTCCTGCTGCTCGCCGCCCTCGTCCTCCTGCTCGGGCTCGGGCTCAGGAACGCGTCCGACCTGGCGACGATCCTCGTCGTGTCGTTCGTCCTGACCCTCCTCGCCCTGCCGGCCGTCGGGCTGCTCCGCCGGCACGGGATCCCGCACCCGGTGGCCGTCGCGCTCGTCTCCCTCGTCTCCCTCCTCCTCCTGCTGGGCCTCCTGGGCCTGCTGGCGTACGCGGTCAACCTCCTGGTCACGGACATCGGGTTCTTCCAGGCCGAGCTGGACAGCCGGATCGCCGGTTTCTTCTCGTTCGCCCGGGGACTCGGCGTCGATCTCAGCCCTATCAGGTCATCGTCGTTCAACCTGGGCGCGATCACGGGGACGGCGATCGCCTGGGTGTCCCGCCTCGGTGACCTCATGATGACCGCCTTCTTCGTGATGATCGCGACCTTCTTTTTGCTCCTCGAGGCACCTGCCCTCCCGGAACGCGCCGCCCGCATCTTCGGGTCCGGTTCAACGCTTCTCGACCAGGTCTCGCGGATGAGCGGGTTCATGATGGACTTCATGGTCGTCCGGACCGAGACGAACCTGGTCCATGGCCTGGTCTTCGGGGGTATCCTGATGGCGATGGGTGTCCATGCAGCGGTCCTCTGGGGGGCGATGACCTTCCTCCTCGGGTACATCCCGTACCTCGGCCTGATCGCGGCCGCCCTGCCCGCCATCTTCTTCGCATGGCTCCAGTTCGGGGTCCCCGGGGCGCTCGCCGTGATCGTGGTGACGGTGGTCCTGAACATGGTCGTGGAGAACCCGGTCTTCTCCTACTTCGCCGCACGGACGTTCGAGCTGCCGGCGGTCCTGGTGGTCTTCGCCGTGATCCTCTTCGGCTGGCTCCTCGGCGTCGTCGGCATGCTCTTCGCGGTCCCCCTGCTGATGATGGTCCTGATCCTGTTCCAGGTGAACGAGGAGACCCGGTGGATCAACGTCCTGCTCGGGGTGGACCGGCTCTTCGAGCCGGGGGATGCGGCCCCCGGCCCGGATCAGGGCTGAAGGCCGGTCACCCGTTCGGGGTGGGTGTAGACCGTGAACCGGTCGTTGCGCGAGAAGCAGATGAGCGTGACACCGGCCGCCATGGCGGTCGCGATCCCCTGGTCGGTCGTGGCGGCGCGGGAGACGAGGACCGGGATCCCCGCGTTCGCCGCCTTCTTCACCATCCCCGACGGCTGCCGTCCCGTGCATCCGAGGACGCACCGGGACCGGTCGATGCCGGCGAGGACGGCGGCGCCGACCACCTTGTCGACCGTGTTGTGGCGGCCCACGTCGCAGGACTTGGCGACGAGCCTCCCGTCGCAGAAGAGGACGGAGCAGTGGAGCGCGCCGGTCCGCTCCCAGTCCTCGGAGTAGATGGACGCGGTCACCCCGATCACATCCTTGGGCGTCACCCGGAGATCGGACCGGACGTGCCTGACGCCGCACCGGTACGAGACGCCCCCCGATGACTCGGTCTCGGCCCGGGCTTCGCAGTCCCGGGGAGCCTTCACCAGGATCATGTTGCCGCGGACCGTCACCGACTCCACCGTATCGGCGAGCCCCTCGTTGATCACGAACCCTGCCCCGAGCTCCCGGAGCTGCTCGTCCGTCGCCACCTGCGCCGCCACCGGCTCGCCGTTGAGGAGGATCCGGAAGGTGGCCTCCCGCACGATCTCGTCCTCGACCTCGGCGACCTCCCCCGCCTGGTACCGGATCCCCCGGTGGGTGGTGTGGTTCACCGTCGCACCCCTCCTGTCCGTGACCCCGCTCCCCGGCAGGGCGCGGCGACCATTGCATTCATGATCGATACTCTCCCCGACCTCACTTATAGCCCGTGCCTTCCGGGGCCCGATCCGCCGTCTTCCGCCCGTCCGCGGGGTGCATCCAGTAAAAAGACCATGTCACCGGCGATGACCCCCGCGATCCTTTCCTGGCGGCGCCCGTCGGCTCCTACGGGTCACGGTGCCTGGTGGGTCTCCGCGAGGAGCCAGTCGAGGTACGGGCCCAGTCCGGACGCGACCGGGAGTACGAGCGCCTCCGGGACCTCGTACGGGTGCACCTCCCGGACCCGGGCGCACACCCGGTCGGCGAGCGAGCGCCTGGTCTTGATCAGCAGCAGCTCCTCGGGCTGGTCCTCGACCTGCCCCTCCCAGCGGTAGATCGACCGGATCTTGACGAGCTGGACACAGGCGGCGAGGCGCTCGTCGACGAGCAGGCGGGCGAGGGCGGACGCCTCGCCGGGCGGGGCCGTGACGAGGACGACGGCGGCATCGAGCGGCATCACGACGATCATTCCTGGCCACTCCAGATGAAGGTTTCCCGGGAGGGAAACCGCCGGCTCCTTCCCCCCGGCGTCCCACGGGGGGAGAGATGGACCGGGACCGGGTACCGGCGGAGCAGGCGCGCGACGGGGCGACGATACGCGACGTGGACGCCGGGAAAAAGGAGGAAGGATCGACGGGTTCCGGGCGGGGTGCCGGCGGGGAGGGCGTCTCCCGGGCGGCAGGCAACAGGGTGATATACCATCGGGTCAGGATGGTACGCGGGGTGAACGAACGGGATGAACGGCGGGAAGACCGGCAACCCGGAGGCGGTACGATCCCTCGTGGTCGTATTCTCCTACCATCACGACAACACGAGGAAGATCGCGCGTGCCCTGGCACGCGTGCTGGGTGCCGATCTCCGCACGCCCAGCGAGGTCGGGCCCGACGAGATCGCGGAGTACGACCTCGTCGGTTTCGGCTCGGGGATCTACCATGCGACCTTCGACCCCTCCATGCTCGACCTGGTCGACCGCCTGCCCCCGTCCCCGGGGAAGATGGCCTTTCTCTTCTCCACCTGCGGCGCGCCGGCCTTCGCCGTCAGCAGGGAGTTCGTGGCAAAGAACCACTCGCAGATCCGGGAGAGACTGCAGGCGAAGGGCTACCGGGTGATCGGGGAGTTCGGGTGTCCGGGGTGGAACACGAACGGTCCACTCCGGTTCATCGGGGGCCTCAACCGGGGCAGGCCCGACGAGAACGACCTTGGGAATGCGGAGGCGTTCGCCTGGGAGTTGATGGAGAAGGCCCGGGGATAGGGCCCGGGGAGGCATGCAAAGTACCGCGCCCGGCCTGTTATCTGCAGACCGCGCCGTGGTTTCGGCCCCGCGTGACCAGGACGTCCCCGCCCCCGTCTCCGAGCGTCGCCCGGGCGGCCCGGACGATCGCCCCCGGATCACCGTCGGTGACCGCGTAGACGGTCGGCCCGAACGAGCTGAGCCCGGCGCAGGCGGCGCCCGCCCCCTGGAGTTCGCGGATGAGTCCGCGGACGCGCGCGTCCTGGAGGTCGAGCTCGACCCGCTTGAACCCGAGTCCCTGGAGGGCGTTCACGGACGCGGCGAAGAGGGCGAGATCACGACCGGCGATGCCGGGCAGGAGCCGCATCACGACCTCGTGGCAGCACCGCCGGACGTCCTCGACCGGGACGGGGCAGTGCTCCCGGAAGAGATCGACCTCCCGCGCCCCCCGGACCGTCGCGCCCCACCGGGGCACGGCGAGCACGACCGCCCACTCCTCCGGGAACGGGAGCCGCGAGGTGACCGGGGCCGGCGGGACCCCCACCGAGGCGGAGGAGGGCGAGAACCCGGTCTTCTCCCTCCCGGGTCCGAGACTGTGCCCCCCGTCCAGGATGAACCCTCCGTTCTCGAACGCCGCCGTCCCGATCCCCGAGGTGCCGCCCCGCCCGACGATACGGGCGACCTCCCGGACCGGGAGCGACCGACCGTAGAGGCGGGCGATCGCGGTCCCCACCGCGAGCGCGGACTGCGTCCCGCTCCCGAGCCCGACGTGCTGCGGCATCGACCGCCGGACCCGGATCGCCGCCCCGCCATCGACCCCCAGGTGGCGGAGCATCCGCGTGGCCGACTCCCCGATCCGCGCCGCGAGCTCCGGCCCGGCACCGGTGACCGCGACCGTCCCGGAGCGCCGGACCTCGACCTCGGTGCAGGGCGCCGCGAGGGTGAGCCCGATCCCGCCGTCCACCCGCCCGAGTTCGCCGTTCAGGTCGATCAGCCCGAGGTGGAGGCGCGACGGCGCCTCGACGACGACCAGATCCTCCTCCGGCGGTCCGCCCCCTCCCCCCGGCACGGGGATGCGCTCGGTACCGAAGAGCCCGGGGGCGAACTGCTCCTGGATCCAGATCAGGGGCCGGCTTTCATGGACGATTACGTACCGCCGGCAGAGCACCGGGGTGTCGGCGGCGAGCCCGAACGCACGCGCCGCGGACTCGTCCGCCCGACCCTCGCCGACCGAGAGGATCTCACGCCGCGTCTCGAGCCGGTGCCGCCGGAGGATCACCCCGATCGGGATCTCCGCGGAGAGGAGGTCGTGCCGTGCGCCTTCGGTGAGCCGGTCCAGCGGGGTCAGGGAGACCGCGTGGACGAAGACCCGGCCCGATCCGGCCCCGACCAGGTCGACGACCCGGTAATTGACCGGGTCGCCCGCCGCCACCGAGAGCCGGGCTGCCTGCTCCGGGTCCGCCGTCACCACCCGCTGGACGACGGTCCGGACCTCGACCGCCTCCCCGAAGACCGCCTCGAGCAGGGTCGTGACCGACCCATCGGTGAGGAGGAGCACCCGCTCGAGCGAGGAGGTGCCGGGCCGCCGCCGCTCGAGCGCCGCGAGCATCCGGTGTGACCCGCTGTCCGGCATGACCGGTCGATCATGGATCGTGTGCCATATTGAGCATTCCGAACCCCGATCCGCGCCTGCCGGTGCAGAGGGTGGTCCTCCCGGGTCTCGATACGCGAACCGCCGGACGACCACCATGGTCGAGCGGGTGGATACGGCGGACCCCCCCCCCTCCCGGCACGGGTAGGTTCTTCGGGTCGTCCGACCGACGTTTCCATCGGGACGGAGCCCGAACCATGCCCGACAATCTCACCTCACACCCTGCCTCCCGGTACGACGCGGAGGTGAGGAGGACGATCCCGTACTACGACGCGATCCACGACGAGTGCCTCGCCCTCGCCGGGAGTCTGGACCGACCCCCCCGTGCCTGGCTCGACACCGGGTGCGGCACCGGCTCCCTCGTGGCACGCGCCCAGCGGCTCTTTCCCGCGACCCGGTTCGTCGTCGCCGACCCATCCCCCGCGATGCTCGCCGGGGCAGCGGCCCGGCTCGACCCGGCCCGGGTGACCATCCTCGAGCCCTGCCCGACCCGCTCGCTCCCCCGTGAACTCGGGCCGTTCGACCTGGTCACCGCGATCCAGTGCCACCACTACCTGGACGCGGAGGGGCGCCGGGAGGCGGTGGCGACCTGCTTCGACCTCCTTGGGCCCGGGGGCGTCTTCATCACCTCGGAGAACATCCGGCCGCTCACGTCCCGGGGCCTCTCCATCGGCCTGCGGTACTGGGCCCGTTTCCAGGAGCGGGCCGGGCGGCCCCCGTCCGCGATCGCCGCCCATCTGGAGCGGTTCGACCGGGAGTACCACCCGCTCACGGTGCCGGAGCACCTCGCCCTCCTCCGGGACGCCGGCTTCGTGGCGGTGGAACTCCTCTGGGCGTCGTACCTCCAGGCAGCCTTCTACGCGGTCAGGGGGGAGGAGTGACCGTCCTCGTGCGGGAGGCGGCGCCCAACGACCTTGTGGCCCTCCTCGACCTCTACCGCGACCTCCACGAACGGGACGAGCCCGCCGGGCCGGACGCCTGCGGGGCGGCATGGTCGGCGCTCCTTGCCGATCCCAAAGCCCGCGTCCTCCTCCTCGAGGCAAAGGGGCAGGTCGTCTCGTCCTGTGTCCTCTTCGTCCACCCGAACCTCTCACGTGGGGCCCGGCCGTTCGGCCTCATCGAGAACGTGGTCACCCGTTCCGGCTGCCGCCAACGCGGGTACGCGGGCCGCCTCCTGGACCATGCCCTCGCCCTCGCCTGGGCCGAGGGGTGCTACAAGGTGATGCTCCTCACCGGGCGGACCGACCCGTCGGTCCACCGGCTCTATACCCGTGCCGGCTTCCGGTCGGGCATAAAGGTCGGGTACATGGCCTACCCGCCCGGGGGTCCGCCCTGATCGGGACCGTCGATAAGGCCATGCTCGCGGAGCGCCTCCTCCTCGTCGCCGGCGATCCAGGCGAAGATGCGGGGCCGGCCGTCGAGGAGCTGGAGGAAGTAGAGGAGATCGAACTCGATGGTACCGGTGCGCCCGGCGTGTTCATACCCGGCCGCCCAGCCGACGCGGACCCCCCAGTGCCAGCGGTCGAGCGGGGTTGGCGCGAGCACCCGGATCCGCATCGCCCGAATACCGATCTCCCGGTAGAAGGCGTACCCCTTCGCGACATGGTCGAGGAGGGTCCCGTCGTTTTTACCGCAGCTGACCCCGTGCGGGCTGGCCGCGACGACACAGTCGGCGAAGAAGGCGCCGGTTCTGCTGGTGTCGACCGCCCCCGGTTCGGCGAGCGAACGGTTGAACTCGGCCTCGTACTCGGCGAAGAACCGTTCGATCACCACGATTTCGTCCACGGTCCTCTCTCGGTCCGGTCAGGGCAAGAACCTTTCTCCCGGGCTGCCGCGGCCGGTTGTCCGCTCCTCCCGGGGCCGCCCTGCGGGTATCTGGAGCCCGATCCGGGCAACCTCTGCCGGGACACCGTTCCCACGGAGGGCGACCCCCGCGCTTGTTGGGATCCCGCCCGCCAGGAAAGGCGGGGGCCCGTGTTCCGGCCGACCTCCTGCTCGAAGGTCCGTGCCCTGCCGTCCGCCGGCACCCCGCGCCCGCCGTCCCCGAACGCGACGAAGAGCCCGTCGTGTCCCTCCCCGACGGGCGGGGCGTTGGCGGCCCGGCCGAAGTCGGCCCCGGAGCACCCTTCGCGGAGCAGGGCCGGTACCCGTCCCTGAGCTGCCCGGCGAGCACGGAGCGGTTGACCGCCCGGTCACCGTCGGCATCTCCCTCTCCGGGTCATCCCGGTCCGGCCGCACCCCGGATCCCCGGAACCGGCCTGCGGGTGGAAAATGGCATGCTCCGTGCGGGTTTTAAGGAGCCCGTGCACCAATCATCATGGGACGCGTCTTTCGGAGCCCCGGACCCATGGGAACCATGCCGACCGACCAGGAGGGGACGAGCAGGAACGGAGCGGGCGCGGGCACGTCGCCCCGAGCGGCAGGCCCGCCGCTGTTCGAGTTCCGGGACGTCACGGTCGTCCGCGGGGGCCGGACCGTCCTCGAACGGGTCTCTCTCCGGCTCGACGAGGGCGAGCACCTCGCGATCCTCGGGCCGAACGGCGCCGGCAAGTCGACCCTGATCCGGGCGATCCTGCGCGAGTTCTACCCGGTCCGCCGGGAGGGGACGGTCTTCTCGTGCAGGGGTCGGGAGGTCTGGGACGTCTTCGACCTCCGATCGGCGATCGGGGTCGTCTCGAACGACCTGCAGCAGGCGTACGATCCCGGGGCGACGGGGCGTGAGGTCGTCCTCTCCGGCTTCTTCTCCTCGATCGGTCTCTTCAACCACCGGGTGACGCCCGCGATGCTCGACCGGGCGGAGTCCGTCGGCCGCTTCCTCGGGATCGGGCACCTCCTGGACCGGCCGATCGGGTCACTCTCCTCGGGAGAGGCCCGGCGGTGCCTGGTCGGACGGGCCCTCGTCCACGATCCCGCCGCGCTCCTCCTCGACGAGCCGACGAACAGCCTGGACCTTTCAGCACAGCACACCCTCCGCCGGACCCTCCGCCGCGTCGCCCGTGCCGGAACCGCGGTGATCGTCGTGACCCACCAGCTCCACGACATCATCCCCGAGTGCGGACGGGTGGTGCTGATGAAGGAGGGCCGGATCGTTGCGGACGGTCCCACGCCGGAGGTCCTCACCGACGACCGGATCGGTGCCCTCTTCGGGGTCCCGGTCCGGCTGGTCCGGGAGAACGGGTGGTACTACGCGACCGGGTACTGAGGCGGTCCTAGAGTTTAATGTCCGGCCCGGTCAATAGATCAGGCGCATGTACGCGGACCGCCTCAGCGCCCTCCCCCCCTATCTCTTCGCCCGTATCGACGCGATGAAGGCCGAAAAGGCCCGGTCCGGTGCCGACATCATCGACCTCGGGGTCGGCGACCCCGACCTCGCGACACCGCCCCACGTGGTCGAGGCGCTCTGCACCGCCGCCCGTGACCCGGCAAACCACCACTACCCCTCGTACGCCGGGATGGCCGCGTACCGCGAGGCGGTCGCCGGGTGGTACCAGCGCCGCTTCGGGACGGACCTCGATCCCGCGACCGAGGTGCTCGCCCTGATGGGTTCCAAGGACGGGATCGCCCACATCCCCGAGGCGTTCGTGAACCCCGGCGACGTGGTCCTCGCCCCGAGCCCGGGGTACCCGGTCTACCGCACCTCGACCCTCTTCGCCGAGGGGACGCTCTTCGACCTCCCCCTGGTGGAAGAGAACGGTTTTCTGCCCGACCTGGACGCGATACCGGCCGACGTGGCGCGGCGGGCGCGGCTCCTCTTCGTCAACTACCCGAACAACCCGACCGGGGCGGTCGCTCCCCTCTCGTTCTACGACGAGGTCGTCGCGTTCGCCCGCGAGCACGACGTGATCGTGGTCTCGGACAACGCCTACTCCGAGATCTCCTATGATGGCTATTGGGCCCCCTCGTTCCTCGAGGCCGACGGCGCCATGGAGGTGGGGGTGGAGATGCACTCCCTCTCCAAGACCTACAACATGACCGGCTGGCGGATCGGGATGGCCGTCGGCAACGCGGAGGTCCTCGCCGGCCTCGGGCGGGTCAAGACCAACGTCGACTCCGGGGTCTTCGACGCGGTCCAGCTCGCGGCGATCGCCGCCCTCTCGGGTCCGCAGGACTGCGTGGCGGCCGCATGCCGGGTCTACCAGGAGCGGCGGGACGTGCTCGTCGACGGACTGCGCTCCCTCGGATACCGGGTGGCGGCCCCGAAGGCGACCTTCTACGTCTGGCTTCCGGTGGAGGACTCGATGGCCTTCGCCGCCCGGCTCCTCGACGAGGCGGCGATCGTCGCGACGCCGGGCGTCGGGTTCGGCCCGCACGGGGAGGGCTACGTCCGCTTCGCCCTGACCCGCCCGGTCGAACGGATCTGCGAGGCCCTCGAACGGATGGAGGCGATGCGATGAACCTTTCCCCGCACCTCTCGGTCCGGGGGGGGCACCTCTACGTCGGCGAGCACGACACCGTCCGGCTCGCCGCGGAGTTCGGCACCCCGCTCTACGTCACCGACGAGGAGCGCGTACGGGCCCGGTACCGGGAGTACCGCGACGCCCTGACCGCCCACTACGACCCGGTCCAGGTCCTCTACGCGGCGAAGGCGAACGGTAATCCCGCCCTCCTCCGGGTGCTCGCCGGTGAGGGTGCCGGTGCCGATGTCTTCAGCCCCGGGGAGCTCGAGCTCGCCCTCCGCGCCGGGATGGACCCCTCCCGCCTCCTCTTCAACGGGTCATCGAAGTCGCGCGAGGACCTGCGCCTCGCCGTCGAGCGCAGGATCCGGGTCTCGCTCGATTCGCCCGACGAGCTGGACGCGATCGACCAGGTGGCGGAGGCGCTCGGACAGACGGCCCTCGTCGCGTTCCGCGTCAACCCGGCCCTCGACGTCCCGACCCACCCGAAGATCGCGACAGGCCTCGCCTCGTCCAAGTTCGGGATCCCCCATGCCGCGATCCCCGACGCCTACCGGGCCGCGCTCAGGAAGGAGCACGTCCGTCCGGTCGGGATCCACTGCCACATCGGGTCGCAGATCCTGGCGCTCGAGCCGTTCGTCGAGGCGGCGCGGGTGATGGTCAGGATCGCGGGCGAGCTCGTCCGGCTCGGGGTCGAGCTGGAGTTCATCGACCTCGGCGGGGGTCTCGGGATCCCGTACCGTCATGGCGTCGATCGGGCCCCCTCTCCCCGCGAGTACGCGGACGCGGTGATGCCGGTCTTCGTGGACGGGGTCCGTGAACTCGGGATCCGGCCCGCCCTCTGGGTCGAACCGGGCCGGTCGATCGTGGCAGACTCCACCGTGCTGCTCACCCGGGTCAACTCGACGAAGGACGCGGACCGCCGGTTCGTCAACGTCGATGCCGGTTTCAACCAGCTGATCCGGCCGGCGATGTACGGAGCGTACCACGAGGTCGTCGTCGCGAACCGCGCGGACGCCCCCGCCGAATCGACCTGCACGGTCGCCGGCCCGATCTGCGAGTCCGGGGACCTCCTCGCCGAGGACCGGGCCCTGCCGGCGGTCCGGGAGGGCGACCTCCTCGCGATCCTCGATGCGGGCGCATACGGCTTCGCGATGTCGTCGCAGTACAATGCCCGGCCCCGGGCGGCGGAACTGCTCGTGCGCGGGCCCGACCGGGCCCTGATGCGCCGGGCGGAGACGATCGACGACCTGGTCGCGACCCATTCGATGCCCCCCTGGCTCTAGGCGATGCGGTTCCACTACGCCCTCGTCGACGACCTGATCTCCGAGGCGGAGTTCGAGGAGCGGGTGGAGGCGAAGATTGCGGCACTGGGCGGGCTCGTGGACGAGCCGACGGCGGCGATGCTCGTGGTCGGCGACCTGGGGCGGGCCCACCGGAAGGTCCGGGACCTCTTCGGGAAGGCGAGCCTGGTCCTCTTCTTCGGCCGGGTCCTCGCCGTCTCACCGCCGCGCACCTTCGTCCGCGCCGACGGCGAGGAGGGGAGGGTCGCGACCGTCATCCTCGGCGACGAGACGGGGCGGGTGGAGGTGGCCCTCTTCGACGAGAAGGCGGACGCGATCGGAGAGCTCGAGGCGGGCGAGGTCCTCGAGGTGATCGCCCGACCCTCGACCCGCCGCCGTGGCGCGGTGACCGCGCTCGCCCTCCAGAAGTCCGGATGCGAGGTCGACTGCCCGGTGCCGCCCGGGGATCTCGGTGCCGGGGCACCGGGACCGGCCCCTCCCGCCGGGCTCGTCGTACGGGTCCTCTGCGTCCGCCCGCCCCGGACGTTCATGCGCCGGGACGGGACCCCCGGCACGATGACCGAGGCGCTCGTCGGGGACGGCTACGGGGTCTTCCGGCTCGTCGCCTGGCAACCCGGGCTCCTCGACGGACTGGCGCCGGGTACCGCCGTCCGGGTCTCCGGCCTGGAGTCCGGTCGTCGTCCGGACCGGCGCGAGTTCTCGATCGACGAGGGCTCGACCGTCGAACCGGTCGAGTCCGGTCCCGAGGTCGGGACGGTGCCGATCGGCTCCCTTCCTCCGGAGGGGCAGGTCTCGATCCGGGGCGAGGTCCGGGCGCTCCAGCCCCCCCGCCGGTTCATCACCCGGTCGGGGGAACCCTCCTGGGTGAGGAACCTGGTGCTCGGGGACGGGACCGGCGAGACCCCGGTCGTCCTCTGGGGGGACCACGCGCTCCTCCCGGTCGCGGTCGGGGACCGGCTCGAGGTCTACGGGGGGACCGTAAAGCCCGGCCGGTTCGGGGACCTCGAGGTCTCCGCAGGCTGGAGTACGGCGGTCCTCCTCCCGTCCGGGGGCGAGGTGCCGGTGGTGATCGAGGGGACCGTCCTGGAGACCCCGGCCGGCCGGTTCATCGACGACGGGCACCGGCGCTTCCTGCTGGACGGAGGTCCGTTCGGGATGGGGGAGGAACTCCGGGTCGAGGGCCGCCTCTCCGGAAACCGGCTGGTACCGGACCGGGTGGACCGGGCCGTTCCGGACGCGGGAGCGGTCCGGCGGCGGCTCGAGGACCTGGCCGGTCGTCTCCGTGGATAGGCGGGGGATGCGGGCGGACTTCACTTTCGCTCCGCAACGGTCCCGGTTATTACCGCCCGCGTCGACGTCACTATCGGAGCGACCGGGCCTCCCGGTCGGATCGAAACGCGAGAAGAACTCACCAGTTCTGTAGGAGATACGATATGAACGCACCTGTCGCAGGACGCCCCCTGGAGATCGAGGATCTCCCCGGCGTCGGACCGACCACCGCGGACAAGCTCCGCGAGGCGGGGTACCTGACCGTCGAGAGCATCGCAACCGCATCGCCGGTCGACCTCGCCGAGTCCGCCGAGATCGGGGAATCGACCGCGAAGAAGATGATCAGGGCCGCCCGCGAGCTCGCGGACATCGGCGGGTTCCGGACCGGTCAGGACGTCTTCGAGCAGAGAAAACAGATCCGCAAGCTCCGGACCTTCGTGCCCGAGTTCGACGACCTCCTCGGCGGTGGGATCGAGACCCAGGCGATCACGGAGTGCTACGGCGAGTTCGGGTCGGGCAAGTCACAGATCGTCCACCAGATGGCCGTGAACGTCCAGGTGCCCGAAGAGCTCGGGGGGCTCGGCGGCTCGGCGATCTACATCGACACGGAGAACACCTTCCGTCCCGAGCGGATCGAGCAGATGGTGCACGGGCTCTCGTTCCCCGACGAGCCCGACTGGGAGATCCCGCCCCCCGAGGAGTTCCTGGCGAACATCCACGTCGCCCGGGCGCACACCTCGGACCACCAGATGCTCCTCGTCGACACGGCCCGTGAGCTTGCGGCCGAGCTGAAGACGTCGGACCACCCGGTCCGGCTCTTTATCATCGACTCGCTCACGGCCCACTTCCGGGCGGAGTACGCGGGGCGCGGCACGCTGGCGACCAGGCAGCAGAAGCTGAACCGGCACATGCACGAGCTCTTCAAGCTCGTGGACGAGAATAACGCCGTCGGGCTGGTCACGAACCAGGTGATGTCCAACCCCGGTGTCTTCTTCGGCGACCCGACCAAGCCGATCGGCGGCAACATCGTCGGCCATACGGCCACGTTCCGGCTCTACCTCCGCAAGTCGAAGGGCGGCAAGCGGATCGCGCGCCTGGTCGACAGTCCGAACCTGCCCGAGGGGGAGGCGACCTTCATGGTCGAAGAGGCAGGACTCAAGCCCGTATGAGGGCGGTCGTCACCGACATCGACGGCACGATCACGGACGGTGCCCGCCGGATCAGCCTCTCCGCGATCCGGGAGATCCGGCGGCTCGTCGATGATGGCATCCCCGTGGTGCTCGCCTCGGGCAACACCCTCTGTTTCATGGACAGCATCGCCAAGATGATCGGGACCAGTGGCGCCGTGATCGCCGAGAACGGGGGAGTCTGGCGGCGGGAGTACCCGGCCGATCCGGTCGTCGAGGGTGACCGCCGCGTGACGCTCGCCGCGTTCGAGGACCTCCGACGGCACTACGCGGCCCGTGGCGTGGCGCTCGACCTATACTCCCACTCCCTGCGACACGCCGACGTCGCATTCGCCCGCACGGTCCCCGTCGACGAGGTCCGCCGGCTCCTGGCGAGCCATCCCGTCCGGGTGCTCGACACGGGCTTCGCGATCCACCTCCAGCAGGCGGGGATCACCAAGGCGACGGCGCTTTCCGCGCTCGCACGGGCGATGGGCCTCGAACCCTCGGACTTCCTGGCGGTCGGGGACTCGGAGAACGACGTGGAGATGATACGGGAGGCGGGGGCCGGAGCCGCTGTCGGCAACGCCGTCCCCGGGGCGCGGGCGGCGGCCGACTACGTGGCGACGGCCCCGTATGGCGACGGTTTCGTCGAGGCCGTGCGCCACTTCCTTCCCTGAGAACCCCGCGGTCAGGCCGAAGACCGGGACGCGTACCGGTCGACCACGATGTAGTCCTTGATATCTTTCACCGCCTCGAACGGGATCAGGAGCCGGTCGCCGTCGACCCGGTACCCGGTCACGTCGAAGGTCGGGTCCGGGCGGACGATCAGGTCGATCACCTGGCCGCTCTCCAGGTCGACGAGGATGTTCTTGAGTGTCCCGATCACCATCCCGTCGTTCGACATGATCCTTTTACGCGAAAGGCTCCGGGAGAAGGTGTTCACCATGGCAGAATGGTCTGCTTCCCGAGGTATAAAAACTGCGTCCCCCTTCCGGGCACCCCCGGAACCGCCTGCCGCTCACGTGGGCGGAAAGACCCGGATGATGTCCGTCTTCGTCAGGATCCCGACGGGTCGACCGTCCTCGACCACGATCAGGCGCCCGATCTCGCGTTCCTTGAACCGCTTCACCACCTCGTAGAGCCGGACATCGCCGTCCACCTGGACCACGTCCCCGGTCATCACCTCCGTGACCCGGGTCGAGAGGTCCCGTCCGGCCGCAAGCGCCCGGACGACGTCGGTCACCGTCACGATCCCCTGCATCGTCGTGCCGTCCATCACCGGTGCCCCGTTGATCTGCGCCCCGGCGAAGAGGCGGACCGCGTCCTCGAGCGTTGCCGTCGCCGGCACGACGTGGAGCGGGTGGGACATGTACGCCCGTACCGGCTTCTTCGGGAGCGAGATCATCTCCGAGATGGAGATCATCAGGGCGCCGTTCCGCTCGTCCTTTCCGAAGATCTCGCCCCGGATCAGGAGCTTGTTGACCGGGGTCGGTCCGACCGTGATCTCGTCACCGTTCTGGAACTGCCGGACGCTTCCCATGATCCGGACCACGGCGTGGCAGACGTCCGGATGGCAGAGGGTCGTGAGGTCGACCTCGGTCGCGCTGATTTCGGGGAGGAGTACCCCGTTCCGGGCGATGGGGACCTGCACCTCCTGCCCGGACTGGGAGATGTTCAGCTCCTGGTAGGCCTTCATGGTGGGGTTGTACCCCCCCTTCGGGCCGGGTACGCCGTCGACCAGCTCGAGGGTCTTCAGGGCCTGCATCTGGTTGCGGATCGTCCCGGGGTTCCGGTGGATCACCTCGGCGATATCCTCCCCCTTCACCGGCTGGGAGTGCCTGTGGTAGAGGGTGATCAGGGTGACCAGGATATCCTTCTGTATCAGCGAGAGATCCATAATGATCGATCATGTTGGTAGGTATATAGAATTTCTCGAGAGGAATCTCTCGAGAGGTCCGGGGAAACCGCAGGGAACCGTCAGAACCAGGCCCATGCCCCCGTTGCGGCACACCCGGCGAGGAACCCCAGGATCGCCCCGCCGTTGAGGGGCGGCAGGCCCGCGTGTGCCCGCCCGCGGTCGACGAACCGGAGGAGGACGGCGAGGCCCCCGACCGAGCCGGCGATCGCGCCGAGGGCCGGCCCGTTCAGGAACCCGATCCCCGGGGCGGTGATGAAGGTATTGGCGGAGACCACCAGGATGGCGGGCATGATCAGGTCGCCCATCCCGATCAGGAGGGCGGAGCGCCCCGTCCCCTCTCCACGGGCGGGCCCTGCGGCGTCCGTGGAGGCGGCGTCCACCGGGCCCACCCCGTCCCGGATGAACGAGTATCCCCGTTCCTTCGGCACGACGAAGAGGATCGGGGCCCGCTGCTCGAGGACGCCTTCGGCCAGGGCGATCATGTGCCGGGTGCGGTAGACCGAGAGGGCGTCGTAGACGGCGAGCAGCACGAGGAGGAGGAGCACCGGCAGGATGCCGAGCGAGGTGCCGAAGATCGCGGCGACGCCGGCGGCGAGGAGGAGGCCGAGCAGGTCGATCACGTACCACTCGGGGTGGTACCGGAGGATCGCCATCGCTCCCGCCCCGAGGAGGACCGCTCCTCCGAGCACCACTGCAGGTTCCGCCGTCACCGCTCCCAGGAGCGCGATGAAGATGTAGACGAACGAGAGCCCGATCGAGAGGAGTACGATCGCCCGGATCACCCGGTTCATCCCCAGCCGGATCAGAAGGAGGAGCAGGGCCGTGAACCCGAGGAGGAGCAGGAGAAAGATGAACGGGTTCGCGGCCGACCCCGGCTCCTCGAAGGCGACGATCCCCGCCCGCTGCATCAGCGGGCCGAACAGGGCCGCGCCGAGCTCCGCGACGACGAGCATCACCACGATCCCCGCGAGGGGCAGCAACCGGCTCCTCTCCATAAGCGCCCGCGAAACAGGTAGCTTAAGTACTGGGACTTCATCACCTAAAAGCATGGACCTCCGCGATGCGTTGCCCGAGTTCGTGCTCACGATCATCCTGGTCATCTCGACCCTCGTCCTCGTCCTCCGGCTCTGGCAGGACCTCACCATCGCGGTATCGGCGACGCTGATGATGCTCTCGCTCGGGGGGCTCTTCCTGGTCTTCGGCGCGAAGATCACCGCCCTCTCCCGGACGCTCGTCGAGAGGGAGCGCGGCATCCGGATGAACCTGATCGAGACCCAGGAGGTCCTCACCCGGAAGTACGACGAGACCGTCGAACAGATCGACGCGATCGTCCTGGACTTCCAGCGACGCCTCTACCGTTGAGGGCCGTCAGGTTTAACCGGTCCCGCTCCGAGAGCTGATCCCATGGGGGTCGCTCTCCGGGATATCCTCGCCCCGTACCGGGACCCGATCGGCTGGGAGGGCCTCTGCGGTGCCGCGGCGATCGACGCGCACAACGCGCTCTACCAGTTCCTCACGATCATCAGGCAGCCGGACGGCACCCCGCTCGTCGACGCGGAGGGGCGGGTCACCTCCCACCTCTCGGGTCTCTTCTTCCGGACGACGAAGCTCCTGGAGCTCGGCATCCGGCCGGTCTTCGTCTACGACGGCCCCCCTCCCCCCCTGAAGTCCCGGACGATCGAGGCCCGGAGGAGCGTGCGCGAGGAGGCGGACCGGCAGTACGCGGCGGCCGTCGAGCGCGGGGACCGCGAGGAAGCCTACCGGCAGGCCCGCGCCGCCACGCGGATCGACGGGGGCATGATCGAGTCGTCCCGGCGGCTCCTCGATCTCCTCGGCGTCCCCTGGGTCCAGGCACCGAGCGAGGGGGAGGCGGAAGCGGCCCGGCTCGCCGCCACCGGCCAGGTGGCCTACGCGGTCAGCCAGGACTACGACTCCCTCCTCTTCGGTGCCCCCGTGCTCGCCCGGAACGTCACGATCAGCGGCCGGCGCCGTCTCCGGGGCCGGACGATCACGGTCGAGCCCGAGCGGATCCGGCTCGCCGCCGTCCTGGAGGGGCTCGGGATCGGCCGGGAGGAGCTGATCCGGGTCGGGATCCTGGTCGGCACGGACTTCAACGAGGGGGTGCGGGGGGTCGGGGCCCGGACGGCCCTGAAGCTCGTGCGCGAGGGACGGTTCGAGGAGACCGTGGCCGAACGCCTCCCGGGCTTCGATCCCGGACCGGTCTTCGAGTTCTTCTGCCATCCACCGTCGGGCGGTACGGTGCACCTCTCGTGGCGCCCCCCGGACCCCGACGGGCTCCGCGCCATGCTCTGCGACGAGTACTCGTTCTCGCGGGAGCGGGTGGACGGGGCCCTCGAGCGGCTCGGCATGACGGCCGGCCAGCGGACCCTGGACCAGTGGTTCTGACCGGACGACTCCACCCGCCCAAAAGGTTATCATCGCTCGGCCAGATGCCTGATCACCGCTGCAGGGGCGGTAATAGAGGGTTTCGTTATGAATCGTCTGTGGATCGTCGCGAAGTCTCCGGTCTCCCCGGGGCGAACCGCGGTGCTCTTCGTCTGCATCGCGGCGGTCTGCCTCTCCCTTGCCGGGGCGGAGGCCCTCATGATCAAACAGGACCTCCCGGCCCTCGCGCAGGAGTCGGACGACATCGTCCTGGGGACCGTCGTCGGGGTGGAGAGCGCCTGGAACGCCGAACGCACGAACATCCTGACGACGGCGCGGGTGCAGATCAACCGTTCCATGAGGAACCGTCTCTCGGGTACGGTCACGGTCACGGTGCCCGGGGGGTCCGTCGACGGTCTCACCCAGTGGGTCGAGGACCAGCCCGTCCTGGAACCGGGGACGGAGGCGTACTTCTTCATCGGACGGGACGCCCGGTGGGGGAACGTCCTGAGGGGCGGGTGCCAGGGGATGCTCCCCGTCCGGAACGGCCGCGTCGTGACCGACGGCCAGGAGAAGGACCGGGGCATCGCGATCGATGCCTTCGACCGCTATCTTGGCGACGTCGCCGCCGGCGTCCCCGCCTCGCTGCCTGCGCCCTCGGGGCCCGCCCCCCGCGCGAGCGGCACGACGCCCGTCATCTCCGGCATCTCCCCCTCCACCGCATCCGCCGGCACCGGCACCCTCATCACGATCACCGGGAGCGGGTTCGGGACGAAGGCCTCTCGGACCTCCGATGCCGATGTCGGCTTCCTGTACCGCTATACCTCGAGCGGCTGGTCCCCGATCTGGGCCTCGGGCTATCCGAGGTTCTCCTCGAACTCGAACGATATCGTCTCCTGGTCGGACACCCGGATCGTGGTCCGGGTCCCGATCGGGGTGACGGCGGACGGATATCAGGGGGGAGCGAGCAGCGGTTTCGTCTTCGTCTATACCGACGGTGGGGCCAGCAGCGCAAAGAAGCCGTTTTCGGTCACCTTCAGCTACGGGAAGCGGAAGTGGGCCTCCCCTGCCTCGTTCTATATCAACCCCGGGTCCGGGGGTTCGGCCAGACTCACGGCGATACAGAACGCCCTGCAGACCTGGAACGCGGCGATCCCCGGGTCGTCGTTCCGGTTGGACTACCGGGGGACATCGTCCAGCACGCGTTTCGGCCGGGACTCCCAGAACCTGATCTCCTTCGGCCCGGCGTCCGACTTTGCCGGGGAGGATGGGGTCATCGCCTGGACGAGCACGTGGACGGATGCGAGCGGAAGGATCGTCGAGGCGGATGTCGAGTGCAACTCGCAGTGGGCCTGGACGACCGGGACGGCGAGCGGCAACACGATGAACGTCGAGGCGATCGTGCTCCACGAGCTCGGGCACACGCTCGCCCTCCGGGACCTCTACGGCTGGGCACCCGGGTACCCGTCGGACGTCGGGAAGGTGATGTTCGGGTATAACAATGACCAGTTCGGCAACAAGAACCTCAAGACCCTGCACGAGAGCGACCGGGCGGGGATCCGCTATATCTACGGCGGAGCGACCGCACCCCCGCCGACGGTCGTCTCGATCACGCCGTCTTCGGGGGCACGGGGGTCCACCGTCTCCATCACCCGTCTCGCCGGTACCGGTTTTCAGCAGGGAGCGTCCGTGAAACTCCAGCGGTCGGGTTCCACCGACATCCCGGCGACGGGCGTCTCGGTCGTCTCCCCGACGCAGATCGCGTGCCAGTTCGCCCTGCCGCCGACGGCGGCGACGGGGACCTGGAACGTCGTCGTGACGAACCCGGACGGCCGGAGCGGGTCGCTGGCGGGCGGGTTCACGGTCAACGCCCCGTCCCTCTCGGCGGCCTTCTCCGCCTCCCCGACCTCGGGTGCCGCACCGCTCGCGGTCCGGTTCACGGACCGGTCGACGGGTGCGCCGACGGCGTGGTCCTGGTCGTTCGGGGACGGGGGCACGTCGGTCGAGCAGCACCCCTCGCACACCTACGCGTCCCCCGGGACGTACACGGTCTCGCTCACGGTGCGGGACTCGTCCGGCCGGACGGCGACGACGTCCT
>JAKPPV010000063.1 GCA_029547145.1 Methanobacteriota archaeon | reverse complement strand
AGTTCGAGCGCGACGTTCAACGTGCTCGAGGGCGGCGCGGTGCCGACGGGCACGACGGTCGCCCCGACGCTGACGACGAACGCGACGGGCACGGTTCCGCCGGCCACGACGGGCGCTGCCACGGCGGCGACGACGAGCGGCAACGGAACGGCCACGGCCACCCCGACGAAGTCGCCCGGGTTCGGTGCGGTCGTCGCGCTGGTCGGTCTCGGTGCCGTCGCGGTGCTCGTGCTCCGCCGGAACTGAGGACACCAACCACCAAACCCACCCTTTTTATCTGTCCTGGCTGGAGCCCCTGCGCTCTCCCGCGTTCCGAAGGAATTTTCGTAAAACTGCTGTCGGAAGGCGACGATAGCGTTCGGAACCATCGAAACTGATAAATTTTCTCCGAGTTTATCTATGCAGGAGACGTGAATCGTGACGAACTGCGGATGCCGTCACGATCCTTCAAAGCGGGTAGAACTGCATGAAACTGAACGCCTTCTTCCTGGTGTGTGCTATCGTGATCTGTTTCGGTGCCATTACGGCTGGAACAGCGCATGTGGACGCTTCGATAAAGATCTGCCCGATGGGTGACTCGATCACGCGGGGGGGCATGGAATCGGATTCGGCCTATCCGAGCTATCGGTACCATCTCTGGACCATGCTTCATAACGGCGGGTACGATATCGACTTCGTCGGTTCGACATCTGAGCCCAACTTTCAGCGGTTCGTCTTCGATCAGGACCATGACGGGCACTCGGGATTCACCACCGAAAAACTGGCCGACGAGGTCGACCACCTGATGATGAACTATACGCCGGATATCGTGCTGCTCTACATCGGGACCAACGATGTGCTCCAGCAGATCCCGATGAGCACCCGCATGCGGTCCATCGACCGGATCGTGGGCTCGATCCGGCAGAAGAACCCGAACGTGAAGATCCTGATCGCGCAGATCTCCCCGACTGGTGACACGTTCAGGAACGAGTATGCGGAACTGCCCAAGTTCAACCAGGAACTGCTCGCGTACGCACAGCGTGCCACCTCGGTCGCATCCCCGATCGTGATCGTGGACATGTACTCCGCCTGGTCGACCGACCTCTTCAACCAGGAGGACGGGATCCACACCTCGACCGAGGGCGAACTGCAGCTGGCACAACGCTGGGCGAACGCACTCATTTCGACCGGTATGATCCAACCGTCGGTGCCCGTCACCACGCCAAGCCCGCCTCCGACGATCGCGCCGACGACCGTTCCCACTCAGCCCACGGTGGTTCCGACCTACCAGGTCACCACCGTCCCGACCACGACCTGGCCCCAGGTCACCCCGACGGCGGTCTCTCCCCGGTCGGGATTCGGCACCCGGTACTGGAATACCCGTTCGGGCACGTCGGGGAGCGGATTCTTCAACAGCGGCCCGCGGGTCGTCCCGGTGGTGACACCCAGCTCGAACCGCGGTTCAACGCCGTGGAACACGGACCAGGGGACGCAGTTTTCGCGCCCGTTCCAGCGCTGGTATCCCTCCTCGGACCGCTGGTCCTGAGGTGGGGGATCCTTTTTTTTTAACTGAGCCCGACCACAACCCGGTGCAGCACATCGACGGTGCCCCGGAGTGCCCTTCCTCCGTCCCGCAGGTGATGATACACCTCCCTCTTCCTGAGCACCTCCTTCGGGTCGTCCTCCTCGAAGACGCGGATCAGGCCCTCGATGTAGGCGTCATCGATGCCGTGCATCGCGTCGCGGGTGGTCCGGATATAGGACCGGACAAGGTCCTCGCTGGTGGTGATGATTCGAACGCATTCGACCACCGCCCTCGTCCCCTCGAGCAGGAGGCGCGCCATCCGCCCGATCGCTTCGTCGGGGGCCACATTGAAGGCGTACATCTCGCGCGCGGTGTCGCTCGCGAAGTTCAGGATGTAGTCCATCTGGCGGGAGAGGGTGTAGATATCCTGCCGGTCGAACGGGGTGGAGAAGGCCTCGACCAGGGCCTCCTCGAGTTCATATCGCATCCGGTCGACCCGGCGCTCCACCTCGCGCACCCGATCGGGGGGGATCCGGCATCCCGCTTCGATCCATTCGACGAGGGCCTGAACGCCGACGAGGGTCTCCTCTGCCTGTTCGACGAGCATCCCTTCGAAGTCATGTTCCAGGGGGAAGATCCGGTCGATGAGCCCTGTCCGTCTCCCACCCTTCTTTGGTGACCCGTTCACTTTCATGGTTGATCAGGCTCCGATAATGATCGATCCCGACAGTACGATGATCCCGGCAGCGAGGAGCGAGGTCGCGGGGATCGTCGTCAGCATGGCGAGGATCACCTCCCATGCAGCGTTCCAGTTCATACGACGGGGGTTCTCGGCGGCGCCCACCCCCAGGATCGAACCCGTTGTGATGTGGGACGAGGAGACAGGCGCGCCGACGAGGGTGGCAGCGGTGATGGTCACAGACGATGCCACCTCCGATGAGAACGAGTGAACGGGGGCGATCCGGAAGATGTGCCGGCCCAGGGTGTTCATGATCCGCCATCCGCCGGAGAGGGTCCCCAGGCCGAGCATGGCTGCACATACCGCCCGGGCCCAGAACGGCACTCCGATCATCGTCGTCTCGCCGGCGGCAAAAAGGGCGAGTGCGATGATGCCGAGTTGCTTCTGCGAGTCGTTCGCCCCGTTGAAGAAGGCCATCAGGATCGCGGCCGTCCAGTTCGCGCGGACCAGGTAGTGGTGCGTGTTCCGCCGGTGAGCGTTCCGCAGGAGGACGGAGATCGTTCGCTGGACGGCAAACCCGCCCAGGAGGCCGATCGCGACCGAAGCGAGGAGGAAGACGAGCACCTTTGTGAACCCGACGAGCCCGGGTGAAGGGGCCGTCAGCGCCTGGAGTCCCCAGTGGACACCCCCGATGCCGTTTCCGGCGACGGCGGCACCGATGAGCCCTCCCACCAGGGCATGGGTCGAGGAGGAGGGAAGGCCCCTCCACCAGGTGAGGAGGTTCCAGGCGGTCGCACTCAGGAGGGCGGCAAGGAGGATCACGGTCGTCTGCTCCGGTTCGACGACCACGATCAGTCCCGAGAGGGTGGACGCGACGGCGCTCCCCCCGAAGATCGCGCCCAGGACGTTCATGGTCGTGATCAGCACGATCCCCTGCCGGGGGGTGGCCGAACGCGAGGCGATGAAGCTGGCAGCGATCGACGCGGCATCCTGAAAGCCGGTCGTGAATATGAAGGCGAACGAGAGGATCAGGGCCGCAACGGCAACGACTTCCATGTTCAGATTCCCACAGTTCGCGGGGGGCAGGGTCCCGAAATGATGGTGCTGTGGCACGACAGGGGGGTCGTGACGTGGAGGGAGTACCCGTTCCGACCATCGAGCATCCCGGTGCGCCCGAGCGCTTCTGCAGGAGCGCACCATCCCGTTCCCACCCGGGTATTCCGGGATCGGCAGCAATTCCTCTCCTCTCTCTGCCTCCATACATTTATTACATGCCGGTTCGTATTGCTGTTGCGCCCGTCCGGCTGGGCGCAGGGGTCGTGAATGGGAGTCCACGAACGGAACGTGAAGGTGTACGGGGAGTTGAACGAGGTCTACCGTTCACTCGTGAAGGTGCTTCTCTCCAACCGGTACGAGATCACCGCCCAGGACCCCCCGAGGCTGATCGCCGCAAACAGGGGTTCGAAGGTGATCACGCTGGCGATGGGCACCGCGGACTACGAGGAGCTGAACGTGACCCTCTTTCCGGCCGAGCAGGGGTCCGTGGAGGTTCAGTTCCACTTCACCTTCCCCTGGAAGAGCCTTCTCTTTCTCACGCCGTCAGAACGGAGAAAGCACGAGGAGGGTGACCGGATGATCGACACCTTCGTACGGCTCGTCGAGACCACCCGGGCCGGGGCAGGGTCTGTCACGGGCTCCGGAACAGTCTCCGGGGAGGGCACGGATCGTTCGAACCGCGTCTGCCCGTCGTGCGGGGCCGTGAACGGACCGCACGTCTCGTTCTGTACCTCGTGCGGCTCGCCGATCCCGCAGGGCCGGTCCCCGGAGGGGGCTGGCGGGGTCTGTCCGGCCTGTTCGGGCCACCTCGAGGGTACCGAAAAATTCTGTCCCTCCTGCGGGCACCGGCTCCGCACCACCTAGCGTTCGTCGCAGATCGGTCCGGGGTACGCGTGAACCGAACCCGTCGCTCCCTCCCGAAACTGCGTCCGACTGCGGGATCAGCGGGAAGAATTACCGATCCCCTGCGGCCAAAGACGGGATCCTGCGTGCACCCTGCCGCACGGAACGGAACGAGGGGAATCGTTGCCTGCGGGTCACCCGCAGCATTTTGTGAGCCGGTCCGATCCCGCTCCGATCCTGGTGTCCCACCCCGCCACGTGTTCCTGCCCCGCCGATCCCCGCGGGAAGAGCTCGATTCCGGTCGTCGATCGTCCTCCAACGAAAGGGCTATGCTGTATACAACGAATCGTACAGTATGTCCGGCCGGATACGGCTCCACGATGTCGGTGACGAGCCGGATCTTCACGGTACAATCCCGGGAGTTCGCCCATGGTCGGATGAGTCCCACCTGGCGATCTCCCCGTCTTTTCAGGATCCAACGGGCAGTCTTATGGGTCGGGTCCCCGATCTGCTCATCGTTGGTCAGAAGAATCCCGGTCCGGGCGTGCACCCGTTCCTGAAGACGGTCCGGCCGGTGTTCGGCACGGTACCGTTGGTCCTCCGTGCCGGTCGGGCAGGTGGGGAGCTCCGGACGAGAGACCGTTCCCGGGGTCCGGGCCCTGCCACCCGACGGACGACCATCCCGCGTCCCGTTCGTCCGGGTGGTTGGAGGGGCCGATGAGGACGGGGGGCAGGGACGAGCCCTGTCGACCTGAGGAGATCAGCGAATCCTTGGGCCGGTACCTTTTGGATTGTGCACCGATCGGTCTCGGCGTCGTCCAGGACGATCGGTTCGTGTATCTGAACGACCACGCGAAGAGGGTGATCGGACACGATCCAACGGAATTGTCTGCCCCATCCCTCCGGGTCCTCGTCCCTCTCCCCGGGCGGAACGGCGAAGGGACAGCAGGAGAGGCAGGGCTGGAACAGGACCCTTCCCCTCCGATGGAGCGGCACGTCTTTCCCGTGTGGAGCCGTGATGGACGGTGGATGATCACCTCGGCGAAGACGATCGAATTCAACAACAAGCCCGCCTCACTGGTCACCATCCAGGGGGTGGACGGGCCCCCCGCTCCCGGAGAGTCCCTGCAGGTCTCCTGTAAACGGCTGGCCGAATCAAACCGGCATCTCCTGGAACGGTTCGCGTCCGTGCAGGAGAGCGAAGCGCTCCTCAAGGGGATGATCGTCGCCAGTCCCGATATCATCGCGATGACCGACCTCGAGGGCAGGATCGTCATCATCAACCAGAAGGGGGCGGAGATGGCCGGGTACGACGATCCGGCAGAACTCACCGGGAGAACTGTCTTCTCGTTCTTCGCGCCGGAGAGCCTGCCGCTCGCGGTCGAGAATACGAAGCGGATGTTCTCCGGGCCCCTGGGCCCGATCGAGTATACCTTTCTCACCCGTGACGGTCGAAGGATCCCCCTCGAGGTCAACGGGGACGTGCTCTATACGCCGGCAGGGGTCCCCTTCGGCATGGTCTACTTCTGCCGGGATATCCGGGAGCGGAAGCGGGTCGAGGAGTCCCTGCGCCTGGCGAACAAGAAGCTGACCATCCTCTCGGGCATCACGCGGCACGACATCAACAACCGGCTCCTTGCCCTGAACGCGTACGTCGAGATGCTTCGCGAGGAGGTCCCCGATCGGTCCCTCGACTATATCTTCTCCCAGGTGCGGGCGGCGAGCTGGCAGATCGGGAACATGATCCAGTTCACGAAGGAGTACGAGGAGATCGGTGCGGTCTCTCCCGCATGGCAACCGGTCCGCGCCCTCGTCGACCTGGCGGGGGAGAGCTACAGCTCCGCTCCGGTCGTTCTCCAAAACGAGATCGCTCCGGGCCTCGAGGTCTTCGCCGATCCGCTGATCTTACGGGTGTTCTTCAACCTCATCGACAACGCCGTGCGCCACGGAACCGGGACTCCCACCGTCCGTTTCTCCGTCGAGGGGAGGGGAGGAACTGAGATGATCGTCTGCGAGGACGATGGCCCGGGGGTCCCGGAGGACTCCAAGGAGCGGATATTCGAACCGGGTTTCGGAAGCAACTCGGGGTTCGGGTTGACGATCTGCCGGGAGATCCTCGGGATCACCGGGATCTCGATCAGGGAGGTGGGGAAGGCCGGTCATGGAGCGCGGTTCGAGATGATCGTTCCTGCCGGTGGTCTCCGACAGGCCTGCGGATGAGGACCCCGGTATTCGGTGACGCCCCTCCGGGACCATCACCGGGGGGTTCCTGGCGGGCGGTTCCCGTGCCTGGAGGATCCGGTCGCGTCCCGAACCCGTTTCACCCGCACAACCACCGCCGGGGGTACCCGGAGATCCGTTCCGGGGCCAATCGTTCGACGAACGTCATTTCTGGCACCGTATCGTCCGGACCTTCACGAGGATCGATCCGGTTCTGACGATTGACGGCACCGTCCAGGGTCTCGCGGCTTCCCTGGTCGATCCCTCCCCGCGGGGGCGGGAACACCTCGACCAGGTCCGCCGGATGGCCTGTCGTGATGGCGATCCGGTTGCGGAACATCCGGTACGCTCGCGTCCGGCGCTCCGGTTCCGGAGACCGGGCGTAGTGATTCAACCCACGGCGACGAGCCTGTCCCCCTGCGAGCCCTCCGGAATCATCGATGATCCCGCCCCCGCCGATGAGGGCGATTCCACCGGCGGTGAGAGCAGGGATGACATTTCCTTGCATGACCTGCAATCCGCTTGAAAGCCGGAGGCCCGGTCGATGCAACGGGGACAGTACCGAAAGGAAAACACACCCTGCGAAACGCCGCCGCCTGCTGTCGTGGTCCACGGGCCATGTGCATCGTCGGGACGTACCGTTCCGGGAGGACCGACCCTGCAGGCATCGTCCCGGTCATATCCACCCTCTGAGCCCGGTCGTCACCGCTCGTTTTCGGGACTCCGGATAAAAAACACAATATATAAAATTGGTAAACGCGAAGGACCCGCATGCAGGGGAATATGGGATGAGACCGAGCTACGGCGCAGTGATCATCGCACTCGTCCTTCTCGTCGTCTTGAGCGTGACGGTGGTGAGCGGGGCGGAGGAGTATGTCTTCGTCACGGCGTGGGGGAGCGGCGGAACTGCCAACGGACAGTTTAACCTCTCGTACGGGGCCGCCCTGGATGGCGAGAACAACGTCTACATCTGTGACTTCCAGAACAACCGCGTCCAGAAGTTCACCTCGTCCGGCACCTTCCTCGCGTCCTGGGGGAGCTACGGGACGGCGAACGGCCAGTTCAGGCACCCGTCCGGCGTCGCTGTGGATGCTGCGGGGACCGTGTACGTCGCGGACCACTACAACCACCGCGTCCAGAAGTTCACCTCGTCGGGCGCCTTCCTCGGGAAGTGGGGCGTGTACGGTTCCGCCGACGGGCAGATGTCCTTCCCCTACGGCATCGACGTGGACGATGCGGGCAACGTCTACGTGGCCGACTACTACAACGGACGGGTCCAGAAGTTCACATCGTCGGGCGCCTTCCTGATGAAGTTCGGCAGCCATGGAACGGGCAACGGGCAGTTCACCTATCCGGCGGGGGTGGCGGTGGACCACGCAGGTACGATCTACGTCGCCGACCAGTACAACCACCGGGTCCAGAAGTTCACCTCGTCCGGCACCTTCCTCGCGGTCCTGGGCGGTCCGGGCACGGCGGACGACCAGATGCGCTATCCGACGAACATCGCGTTCGACAGCGCGAACAACGCCTATGTCGCCGATCACGGTCACCACCGGATCCAGAAGTTCTCGCCGACCGGGGTTCTGCTCACGCTCTGGGGAACGCAGGGGCAGGCGAACGGAGAGTTCTGGTCGCCGACCGGGATCGCGCTGGACAGCACGGGAAGGGTCTTCGTGGCCGATACGAACAACAACCGGGTCCAGGTCTTTTCCCCGAACCGGACGATCCCGACTCCGACGGCAACCGCGACGCCGACGGTCACACCATCCCTGACCCCGGATCCGGGCAATCCCGCCCCGACGGCATCGTTCGAGGCGAACGCGACCTTCGGCCAGGTTCCGCTCACGATCGCCTTCAGGGATACCTCCGGGAACAACCCCGCCTCGTGGAGCTGGGCGTTCGGGGACGGCGTCGTCTCCTCCCTGCAGCACCCCGTCCACGTCTACGCGTTCCCCGGTACATACACCGCCAGGCTGACGGCGACGAACGCCCACGGATCGAACACCACGACGAAGGAGATCGTCGCCGTCTCCCAGCTCCCGTACACGGTGCCCATACCGGCCAACGGGACACTGATCCCCTGTATCGCGAAGATCGGGGTTGAACGCGGTTCGATCCAGAGGATCACGGTCGACGGGATGGAGTCCGCGATGGTCCTCCGGAAGAACAGTACGGGAGAGGCGGTGAATGGCACGTTCATCGACTGCCATCTCAGGATCTATACCGATCCGGTCGGGAGGCTGCTCGGGAGGAGGGGATGGCTGAACCGTTCCTACTCCAGACTTGAGAACAACACGCAGTACGATCTGTATTACAACACCGATCTGATCGCGTCCTACCGGACCGTTGAAGCGCCTGTGCTCGCGGTACCGGGGGGCGGAGCGGCACCGCTGGATGGAAACCACGATGGTCTCTTCGAGGACGTCAACGGCAACGGCCGGACGGACTTCGCCGACGTCGTCCTGTACTTCAACCAGATGAGCTGGATCGCCTCGAACGAACCGGTGCCGGCGTTCGACTACAATGGGAACGGCCGGATCGACTTCGCCGACGTCGTCCGGCTCTTTGACCGCCTCTGATACTTTTTTTCCGGCATTGCACCGGGCAGTATCCTTCTGTATGCCGGCGCGCCAGCGGAAGAGCGTGACCGCAGGGACGGGGGTGCTCAACAGCCGGCAGCAGAGCGTCCGGGACCTGCCCGGGCGCCACGGCCCCGAGCTGATCGCGTCCGACGAGGCCCGGCGCCGGGAACCGCCTGGATGCCCTCCGGAGGAACCTCATCGCCGGGCGCGTCCCGCTCCGCCCCAAAGAGTCACCTGTGTCCAGGAATGGCTCGAGGCGATGGATGCCGGGCCGATCGCCGCGTACGGTGCCGGGGCCACAAACGCAAACCTCGCAGCACGCGCAGGCATAT
Organism: Methanobacteriota archaeon; assembly: GCA_029547145.1. GTDB lineage: Archaea > Halobacteriota > Methanomicrobia > Methanomicrobiales > Methanospirillaceae > UBA288. Next base: position 18,144 of record JAKPPV010000063.1, on the reverse strand, counting down.
GCCTTGCCTCGACCCGCGCGTTGCTGATAGCGGAAGGAGTTGTGCTTCGCGATGACCACGGTCGATACCCGGGACATCGGGAAGCCGGCCCTCCGGGAGAGCAGGATCGTCGGGCTCCTCGCCCGGTCCGATGAGCATCGCCCACGCGGTTCCGAACGGTCTACCGGATGGGGTCGGTGGCATCCCTCCTGTCCCTGTGGCCGCGTTCGCCATCGAGCGGTACCAGGGAACTGGTTGGAACGGAAACGACAGGCTGGCCGGTCTTCGTCCTCGCGACCACTGCCGCGTTCGAGACCGTCCTCATTCTCGCTCGGTGTAACGAGCGACGACGCTGACGGAGAGGGATGCGCGCCCTGTCGGACATCCGGTACCGCCCGACAATCCCGGTACCGATCAGATCGACGCCCGCGATCTCCCGTCGCCAGTTGCCGTTGAGGTCGTCGTACCCACCTACGGTGCCGGTATCGGTGGCGGCCCGGCGTTCCGGGGTGCCGCCGGCCAGGCCGACCGTCCGGGCCTGGATCGCGCCATCGCCGGAACGGCCGATGAGATCCGTGCCTTTGGCGGAGAGCGCGAATATCCGGTCGTGGCCTGGCGCTTTTCCGTCCGCTCGGATGGGGCAACCCGACCTCCCGCCCCGAACGCGATGAAAATTCAATTATTTCTTATATTATGACGGAAATGACAGGTATCTATATGACCGGTCGCTCTCCAGGAGGTCCGCCGCACGTGAAATCCCCGCCCTGCTCCTCGAACCCGGGCCCCGATACGTCTCCCCTCCCGGCCGGACCATGGTCAGGACCGTCTCATCGGAGGCCAGATGTTCAAGACACGATCTCTTAGCAGGCGGAGGGCGCACCTGTCGGGTGTGCTCCTCGTTGTCGTCCTGATCCTCATGAGTTGCACGACGACCGTGTCCGCACTCCTCTGGCGGATCGAGACCGTCGACTCCTCCACGTCCGACGTCGGGCGCTACTCCTCACTCGCGCTCGATGCGAGCGGCAATCCGCGGATCAGTTACTACGACGGGATTAATGGAGACCTGAAGTTCGCATGGAACGACGGCGCCGCGTGGGGCATCGATACGGTGGAAGAGGCGGATGGTCCGCTCGGTGCCGGGTCGCACACCTCGCTCGCACTGGACGCCGCGAATACCCCGCGGATCAGCTACCATGATTTTTCAGGGGGCCTGGAGTATGCCTGGCGAGACGGTCTGGGCTGGCACATCGAGACCGTGGATTCGAACGGAGGGATCGTCGGATACCACACCTCGCTCGCGCTGGACGGGGGCGGGAACCCGCGGATCAGCTACCAGGACTACTCGAAACAGGAACTGAAGTATGCCTGGAAGGATTACCAGGGCTGGCATAATTTTACGGTGGACTCCTTTGGAAATACCGGTACCGGCAGCTCGCTCGCGCTGGACAGCGTCGGGAACCCGCGGATCAGTTACCTGAACTATTACCCGAACCGCGATCTGCTCTATGCCTGGTACGGGAGTGCAGGCTGGCAGATCACCACGGTCGATTGGACCGGGTCCGTCGGAGAATACAGTTCCCTCGCGCTGAACATGGCCGGAAATCCGCGGATCAGTTACTGGGATCAGACCAACGACAACCTGAAGTACGCCTGGCAGGACGGTACGGGATGGCACACCGAGACCGTCGATGAGGCGGGGATGGTCGGTCAGTACACCTCTCTCGCGCTGGATGGCTCCGGCCGACCGCGGATCAGCTACTATGACCGGACGAATCGCACCCTGAAGTACGCGTGGTTCGACGGCGATCACTGGTGGACCGAGACGGTGGACTCGTCGGCATCCGTGGGGAAATACTCGTCTCTCGCCCTGGACACCAACGGAAACCCCCGGATCAGCTATTACGATGAGACAAACGGCCACCTGAAGTACGCGAGCGCAGTGCCGCTATTGTCGATCCCCGGCGGCAGCGGGGCGCCGCGCGACCTGGACGGCGACGGGAAGTACGAGGATGTCAACGGCAACGGCCGGAAGGATTTCGCCGACGTCGTTCTCTACTTCAACCAGATGAGCTGGATCGCTGCGAACGAACCGTTATCGGCGTTCGACTACAACGGGAACGGCCGGATCGACTTCGCCGACGTCGTCTGGCTCTTCAACCACCTGTGAGGACATTAGACTCCTCTTTTTTTTGATTTGTCAATTCATGCCACCTTCGGAGGGGGAATTGAGACGTCAGGCTGGCGGTTCGTTCATCTGCCCGGCCTGGTGTATTCCGGCCTGGGGTAGACCCCGTCGATCGCCTTTATCACCTCTCCCAGGCGGCGATCCCATATGCCGCTGGGGATGCCGTCTTCTGAAAGGAGAGGACACTCGATAAATCCGGATCCGGAGGCTGGAGAAATGAAAAAAGGGGCGGGTGACGTCGGCAGGGGGAACGGTCTTCGGGATCCGGGATGGAGACGGCAGGGTCCGGGTCGGGGTTCTCCGGCACGGAAACGGAGACCCTCTCCCTTTTTTTTGATCAGGGGGGTGAAACAAGGGGGGCTGGAGTACACCGAACGTCTGAAATTTCCAATGGATCTCCAGTGGTTCTCCGCACGGCGGATCGATGGTTGTTCACGATCTTCTCAGAACATGGCCGGCATCAACGGGGTCGAAGGCGCCCGGTCCTTCGGAAAAGAACGTCTCATGATACACGCCCGAGTCGATCCGGCGGGGTTCCGGTTCCATCCGGGGTTCCGGACTTCGGGGAAGATCCCCCGGACACGGGTCTTCTTGATGAACGGATCGGAACGCCTGGTGAAGATGCCCGGGTGGCAGGAACGGTGTCGTCACCTGATGTTATGGGGCTCCTATCCAGACTCCGTATCAGTGCGCGACTGATGGAGGGTTTCAGCGGATTCACGACTTCGTAAAGTCGGGCGGGCTCGGGTTCGAACGAAGGGGGGAGAGGGTATCGCGTGTCAGCGCTGCCGCTCAGGGTGTTCATCGATAGAGGGCACGGCATCGCGTTCCCCGAACAACAGCGGCCCGGTTCGCGTCCCGGCGCCGACCGCGATCGGTTCCTGATCGCGAGGTGAGGAAGGCCCCCTCTCCGGCTGTTCTCTTGAGCGTCTCAGGCAGGATCGCGAAGAATGAGAGTTGAATTATTACCATCGGGGAAAATACACCGGCAGAGAGATGTAGCCGAAATATTCACAAAAACAAGTCGTGGAATGAGGGAAACTCGATGAAGATCACGGGCCAATTTAGAATCCAAGTTGGCCTTATGGAAATTTATGATTAAATATATTTTCTCCTGGAAGCCTCAGGCGAGATTTGAACTCGCGACCTCGTCCTTACCAAGGACGCGCTATGCCGGCTAAGCCACTGAGGCGAGACGTATCAATAAAATGCGTCCCGTTCGGTAAAAAAGGTTCCGACTCGTTCAGAGCCCCTCGAGCGCCCGGAGGCTCGAGACGACGCCCTCCAGGGTGCCCACCTCGATGATCGGGCGGGCACCGTTGCGCTGTACGACCTCCATCACCGCGGCAAAGTCGATCGTCCCCTCTCCCACCGGCGCGTGGGCGTCGGTGGTACCGTCGTTGTCGTGCAGGTGGACGTGGTCGAACCGGGCCTGTAAAAAGCCTTCGAGGGCATGGTTCTGGTGCGCATGCCCCACGTCCAGGGCGAATCCCGCGTCCTCGATCAGGGGGAGTTCGTCGGGAGTCTTGAGGAGGAAGTACCCCCAGTCCCCCATGTTCTCGACATAGAACGGGATCGAGAGGTCCGACGCGCCCGCCTTCAACTCCTGGAGGGATCGCCGGAACTGTCCCCATGCCTCGGTGCGTTCGTGGGCCCACGCACAGTACCCGGGGTGAACGACCACCCCAGCGCCCACCCGGGCGGCGAGCGAGAAGCAACCGATCGTCACCTCCACGCTGGCCCTCCTGACCGGTTCCAGGAGACTGGCGAGGTTGACCCCGCGGGAGGGGGCGTGGATCGTGTACTCCAGGTCGAAGGTTTCGAGGAGCTCCGTATCGTGGAGGCGATGGCACCCCTCGTCCATCACCTCGACCACCCTCGTCAGTTCCGAGAGGCGCTCGAGTGCCTCGGAGAGAGGTCGATCATGCAGGCAGAACGAAGAGATCCCGAAGGCCGTACCCATGAACACGTAACCCCGGTAGAAGATTGGTGGACCCGGTATTTATCGGGATACTCCCGGTCAGCGCCGCGCGTAGTCGCTGCCCGCGCGGACGAGCGCGGTTGCAAGCCGGTCGGAGAAGTAGGCATGGGTGTATCCGGCGAGCGTGGCATACTCAAACAGGCCGTCCCGCCCCTCGCCGATCCCCCGCCCCCGCGAGAGCCTCAGGGCGTACCGGGCATCCCCGTCGGGCCGGCACGCCGAGTAGTGGAACTCGTGCCCCCGCACCACCGTTCCGGGGAGTCCCGGAAACGGCCCCCCCGTGCAGGTCCCCTCCACGTACCCGAGCCCGCGGATCCCCCCGGTCATCACGGCATCTGCCGGGAGCACGCCGCACATCGGCACCCGCTCCCCCTCCGTCTCGAGGGAGCGGCAGAGATAGACGAGCCCGCCGCACTCCCCGAGGATCGGCATCCCGTCCTCCGCCGCCCGCGCGATCCCGGACCGCGCGGGTGCACCCGCCAGGACGCCGGCATGGAGCTCGGGGTATCCGCCCCCCAGGTAGAGCGCGTCCACACCGGGCAGGCGGTCGGCCATCGGCGAGAAGAAGACCAGGCGTGCGCCCTGTGCCCGGAGGCGGTCCAGGTTGTCCGCGTAGTAGAAGCAGAAGGCAGGGTCGTTCGCAACGCCGATCGAGACCCGCTCCTCTCCTGCCGCCCGGTGCGTGACATCCGGCAGGGGCGGGGCCATCCGGGCGAGTTCGATCACGCGGTCGAGGTCGACATGTTCGCCAACGACCGCCCGGAGGGCATCGGTCGGATCGAGTTCGTGGGCGAGGGAGAGACCGAGGTGCCGGCTCGGGATCGCGAGCCGCTCGTCGCGCGGTATCCATCCGAGGACCGGTACCTCACATCCGCGTTCGATCAGGTCCCGGTGGCGCGGGCTCCCGATCCGGTTGAAGACGACACCGCCCAGGTGCACGCCGGGATCGTATCCGGCGATGCCCCGCACGATCGCGTGGACCGTCCGCGAGGCCCCCCGTGCGTCGACCGCGAGGAGGACGGGCGCCTCAAGAAGACGGGCGACGTGTGCCGTGGAACCGAACGCCTCCCCGTCGATCCCGTCGTATAGGCCCATCACCCCCTCGATCACGGCGATGTCCGCGCCCACCGCGGCGCGTGCAAAGGTCTCGCGGACTCCGTCTTCCCCCATCAGGAACGGGTCCAGGTTCCGGCTCGTGCGCCCGCAGCAGCGGGTGTGGTGGGTGGGGTCGATGAAATCCGGGCCGACCTTGAAGGGCTGCACGACCAGTCCGCGCGCCCTGAGCGCGGTCATCAGCCCGGTCGCGATCGTGGTCTTGCCGGCACTGCTCGTCGCCGCACCGATCACGATCCGGGGCACCCTGCAGTCCGTCGTCATGGTGCTCACTCCTCCCGGTTCCCGGCGCGCATCGCCCCCATGAAGAGGCACTCCTCCGCGGTGATCCCCTCCACACCGCTCCAGTCGCCGATCGGGATCCCGGTGCCCCGGACGAGCGCCGCCGGCACCGCTTCGTCCGCCTCGCCCATGACGAGTTCTGCGGCCGAGACGATGCAGTCGGCGACCGCGCGCTTGGTCACCTGGAGCACGCGGCCGAAGAGGTCGGTCCGTCCCCGTTCGTCGATCACGGACGGGATCCCGGCGCAGCCGATCGCGACCCCGGAGCTTCCGAGCCGCATCGCGTGGGTCCGCGAGTCCGCGATCAGCACGCCGAGACGGGCCCCTGTCCGGGCCTCGAGCCCCGCACGGATCCGCCTCGCGCTCCCGTCCGGATCGCGGGGAAGCGGCGTGACGTGACCCGGGGGGGCGTTCGATGCATCGACCCCGGCGTTCGGCAGGAGGGTGCCGTTCTTGATGCAGAGTAAAAACCCGTCGATCCCTCCGACCACCCGGTCGGACTCGTCCAGGACGACCTGCACGACCCGGGGATCGAGCGCGTGCCTCGCACCGAGCTCCTCCGCCCGGCGCGAGGGTCTGACCCCCTCCAGCGCGATCACCGCTCCCTCCACCGTTGCAAGTGCCGTCTCGGCGATTACCAGGACGTCTCCGTCCTGAAATCCCCCGGCGGTGCTCTGCTGGACCGCCCCGATCAGCACCTCGACCAGGTCGTCTCCCGTCTCCAGGATGCGGGTCTGTATCGCATGAACCGAGAAGGCGCGGGTCATGGACACTCCTTCAGCCGTGCCTGCACCCGGAGCAGGTCGGCGGTCTCCGCGACATCGTGCGTCCTGACGAGGTGCGCCCCACGGGCGACCAGCGACCCTGCAACCGAAAGGGAGGCGGCCAGTCGGTTCTCGGGGGACCGGCCGGTCAGCCTGCCGAGAAAGGTCTTACGGGAGACCGCGGCGAGCAGGGGACGACCGAACCGTGAAAAACGGTCGAAGGCGCAGCAGAGGTCCCAGTCGTGCTCCACGGTCCGCTCCCGCGTCCAGAGGCCGATCCCCGGGTCCAGGATCAGCTCGCTGAGTCCGGCCTTTTCCGCCCGCAGGACGACCAGTGCAAGCGCCTCCATGGTCTCCTCGACCCCGAGGGGGTCGCCGGGTGCCTCGAACGCAGCCATTCCGCAGCCCGCAAGGCCCGCCTCTGCCGCACGCCGGACGAGAACCGGGTCCCGGAAACCGTTGATGTCGTTCAGCATGTGGATATCATGCCGCAGGCAGGTCTCGAGGACCTCGGCGTGCATCGTGTCGACCGAGACCACGTACCCGCTCCCGTCCAGTTCGGCCAGGAGCGCATCCATCCGGGCTGCCTCCTCGCGGACCGGGATCGGCGGACTCTCCGGGGCCGTCGACCGCGCCCCCAGGTCGAGGATCGCGGCCCCCTCGTCGATGAAGCGGTCCGCGGCCTCACGCACGCGGTCGGGGGAAAAGAACGACCCCCGGTAGAAGGACTCCGGGCTCCCGTTGAGCACCGCCATCAGTCGGGGGGGCTCCCCGGGACCGACCCTGACGTCTCCTACGGTGCAGATCCGCATGTCAGGCGTCTCGCGGCCTCGAAGGTGTTCTCCATCAGGGTCGCGATCGTCATGGGCCCGACCCCGCCGGGAACGGGCGTGATGGCACCGGCCCGTTCGCGGACCGCCTCGAAGTCGACATCCCCGACGAGGCGCCCCTCGACGCGGTTGGTGCCGACGTCGACCACCGTGGCCCCCTCCCCGACCATCTCCGCGGTGAGGAAACGGGCCTGGCCGACCGCCACCACCACCAGGTCAGCACTGCGCACCACCGATCCCAGGTCGCGGGTCCGGCGATGGCAGACCGTGACCGTCGCGTCCGCGTTCAGCAGCAGCGCTGCCATCGGCCGGCCGACATCGATCGACCGGCCCACCACGACCGCACGCTGCCCCCCGGGGGTGATCCCGTACTCGCAAAGCAGGTTCATGATCCCGAGCGGGGTGCAGGGGGCAAAGAGCGGTTGCCCCGAGACGAGCCGGCCGAGGTTACAGGGGTGGAATCCGTCCACGTCCTTTTCGGGAGAGACCGCCTCGATCACCGCCTCCCGGTCGATCCCGGCCGGCAGAGGGAGCTGGACCAGGATGCCGTGGATCTCCGGGTCCGCGTTCAGCCTCCGGACCGTCTCCAGGACCCGCTCCGTCGTTGCGCCTGCCGGGAGCGTCACGTTGATCGATCCGATGTGGACCCGCTCGCATGCCTGGTGTTTCATGCGAACGTACAGTGCCGAGGCAGGGTCGTCTCCGACGAGCACGGTCGCGAGCCGTGGCGAGAACCCCGACTCATCAATCGCCTCGCGTAAAAGTTCGATCCGTCTCTCCGAGACCGTCTTTCCGTCGAGGATCACCGTCATGCCAGCACCTCTTCTCCCGTCCCTCCCGTCCGCAGCCTACTCGGGATGGAGCGGATATCGGGAGGCCATCTCCGTCACCTCGCCGGCGACCTGCCGGATCACCGACTCGTTCGTGATGTCCTCGAGGACACGGGCGATCCACCTGCCGATCGTGCGCATCTCACTCTCCTTCATGCCGCGGGAGGTGACCGCGGGAGTGCCGATCCGCAGCCCGCTCGTGACGAACGGGGAGCGGTTCTCGTTCGGGATGGTGTTCTTATTCACCGTGATCCCGGCTCTGCCGAGCGCCTCCTCCGCCTCGAGCCCGGTGATCCCCCGGTTCGAGAGGTCGATCAGGATCAGGTGGTTGTCGGTACCGCCGGAGACGAGCCGGAGCCCGGCGTCGTCCAGGACCGTTGCCATCGTCTGCGCGTTCAGGACGATCTGGCGGGCATACTCCCGGTAGGTGGGCCTGAGCGCCTCCGCGAAACAGACCGCCTTCGCCGCGATCGTATGCATCAGGGGGCCGCCCTGCATCCCCGGGAAGACCGCCTTGTCGATCGACTGTGCGTACTCCTCGCCGCAGAGGATGAACCCGCCACGTGGCCCCCGGAGGGTCTTGTGGGTGGTCGACGTGACGAAGTCGACGACACCCGTCGGGTTCGGATGGATGCCCGCGGCGCAGAGCCCGGCGATATGAGCGATATCCGCCATGCAGTACGCGTCGACCCCGTCGGCGATCTCCTGGAAGGCCTTGAAGTCGATCTCCCGCGGGTACGCAGACGCCCCGCAGACGATCACCTTGGGCTTCACCCGCCGGGCCTGCTCCTCGACCGCGCCGTAGTCGAGCGTCTCGGAGGTGAGGTCGACGCCGTACTGGTGGACCTCGTACATCTTGCCGCTGAACGAGACCGGGGAGCCGTGGGAGAGGTGCCCGCCCTGGGTGAGTGACATCGACATCATCCGGTCCACGCCGCACTGCATCACCGAGAAGTAGACCGCCATGTTCGCCTGGGTGCCCGAGTGAGGCTGCACGTTCGCGTGCTCCGCACCGAAGAGCTCCTTGACGCGGTCGCGGGCGAGGTTCTCCGCCTGGTCGTGGAACTCGCACCCGCCGTAGTAGCGCTTCCCGGGGTACCCCTCGGCATACTTGTTGGTCATGATCGAGCCCATGGCCTCGAGGACCGCACGACTGACCAGGTTCTCGGAGGCGATCAGCTCGACCCCGTTCAGCTGGCGAAGCGTCTCGCTCTCGATGATCCTCGCCATCTCTGGATCCACATCGGCAAGATGCGACATATAAACAGAGTTGGACTTCGGCATGTATGAGTGTTTCTTCGGGCGTACCGGGCTGATATGGATTGTAAGGAATATAACCTTCCAGGTCGCACCTGTTCAACGGAGGGCACGCATGGCCATGAAGGATGCGAAGATCAAGTACCTGGAGCATGAGCTCGAGGAGAAGGAGCGGGCGCTCGACCTGCTCAGGGAGGCCGATCGGCGGGACTCGGGCCGTCCGGTCGCTGGAAGCGACGACAACCGGACCGCCGCGCTCGAGCGTCGCGTCCGCGAGCTCGAGGCGGTGCTCAAGGGTCTCACCGAGGAGGTCCTCGACCTGAAGGCGCAGGTCCAGAAGATCTCGCGTCTCCTCGAGCGGGATGGGTCCCCGGTACCCGCCCGGATCGCCCCGGCGTCGCGTCCCACCGGGTCCGCCGAGCCGGCTCCCACGATCCTGGTCCATCCGCGCAACGTGGACAAGCTCTCGCCGCAGAATGCTCCGGCACGGCCCGCCGAGGCCTCCCCCACGCCGGATGAGGAGATGGACCTGATCATGCAGCCGGACGGGACGATCCGACCCGAGAAGCGCATCGGAAAGGAGTACATCGTCGCTCCGAACGGGTTCCAGAACAGGCGGCAGGACCGCAAGTCCGGACAGGATCGCGCCGGACGGCACGTGGACGCCGTGATCTTCGCAGAGGAGAAGGAACTTCCTCGTCCACCCAAGAAGCGCTAGGGGCCCGCACCGTTGTTCATCAGCGAGCTTGAGATCGATAACTTCAAGTCATTCTCAGGGAAGACCCGGATCCCCTTTTCCCGGGGCTTTACCGTAATATCCGGCCCGAACGGATCGGGGAAGTCGAACATCATCGACGCGATCCTCTTCGGCCTGGGGCTTTCATCGTCCCACTCGCTCCGGGCGGAGAAACTGACCGACTTCATCAACATCTCGAGCAACCGCTCCACGGCAGAGGTCGCCCTCCGGTTCTCCGACGGCACCCGCATCCGCCGCCGGATCAAGAGGACGGAGAACGGCTACTACAGCTACTTCTATATGAACGACCGGCTCGTGAAGGCGAGCGAGGTCGCTGACTTTCTCGGGAGACTGGGTGTCCGTCCGCATGGCTACAACGTGGTGATGCAGGGGGACGTCACCCGGATCATCGAGATGAGCGACCTGGACCGCCGGCGGGTGATCGACGAGATCGCCGGGGTGGCCGAGTTCGATCTCCGGAGAAACCAGGCGCTCGCCGAGCTGGAGGTGGTCAAGGAGCGGATCGAACGGGAGGAACTCCTTCTTCGCGAGGCATCGCGGCGACTCGAGGAGTTGAGTGTCGAACGTGAGCAGGCGCTGGTTCACAAGCAGCTGACCGAGGAGCTGGCAGCGTACGAGGAGTCCCGCACGGCGGCGGTTCTCGCCGAGAAGGAGAAGGAGCGCGCAGCCCTGCTCTCGCTGATCGAGGAGCACCGTCTCGAGACGGAGCGACTCAAGGAGGAACGCCTGCACCAGGCCCACGAGCTCTCGTATCTCCAGGGGGACCTCGCAGCCCTGGACGAGGAGATCAACCGCCGCAGCGGATCCGAGTACCTGAAACTGCTCAGCCAGCTCGAGGAGGCGAAGGGTGCGATCAGGGCCTCCCGGCTCGCGATAGAGGCTCACCGGCGTGAACGGGAGGAGAACCTGCAGGGTATCAACCGTGCCTTCGCGGACACCCGCCGGACGGAGGAGAAGATCGCCGCTGCCCAGACCCTGATCCGGAACCTCTCCATCGATCGGACCAACCTGGCGATGGAACAGGCCCGGATACAGTCCCGCCTCGAGGGTATCGAGGCCCGTCTGCAGGCAGGGCAGGCGGAGACGGTGGAGGCCCAGGCCGAGCTCTTCCGCCTGCTCTCATCGCTCGAGGAGCTGACGGCCCGGCGCGCCGGACTTCTCCGGCGGCAGGACCAGCTGATCGAGGAGAGCCGGGCCCGGACGCGCGAACGGGAGCGTCTCGGTGCCCGGCGGGCGGAGATCGAGGCGGCGATCGCCTCGGACTCCGCCGCCCTTGAACAGGAGCGGGCCGCGAGGGAGACGCACATCGAGGAGCGGCGGAGGATCGAGGCCACCCTCTCCGGGGTCGAACGGGAACTGATGCAAGCCCGGTCGGAGCTCGAGACCCTCCGCTCGTCACAGCGCGCGAACGAGCAGGCCCTGATGCGCTGCGAGGCGCAGCAGCAGGTCCAGGGGGATGCCGGCGGGCGCGCCCTTGAGGCCGTCCTCGGCATGGACGGGGTCCACGGGACGATCGCATCTCTCGGTCGCGTCCCGCCCGAGTACATGGAGGCCCTGAATACCGCCGCCGGCTCGCGGCTCAACAACGTGGTGGTCGATGACGACCGGGTGGCGAGCGAGGCGATCGCGTACCTCAAGGAGACGAAGGCCGGCCGGCTCACCTTCCTCCCGCTCAACCGGCTCCGCGAGGTTCCGAGGCCCCCCGTCTCCGGAGACGGGATCGTGGATTATGCGGTCAACCTGATCCGGTTCGACCCGCGATACGAACGGGCATTCGGCCTGGTCTTCGGTACGACCCTGGTCATGGAGACCCTCGCCCAGGCGCGTCGCCTGCTCGGAAGGCACCGGATGGTGACGCTCGAGGGCGAGCTGCTCGAGAAGACGGGAGCGATGACCGGTGGCTACCAGAAACGGTCCGTACGCGGGTTCGCCGCCTCCGTCGAGGACGAGGTGCGCCGGCTTCTCGCCGCGCTCGCCGAGCAGGAAGCGGAGGTCAACCGGATCGAGGCGACGGTCCTCCGTCTCTCCGGCGAGTCGGAGACCCTGCGCGCGGCGCGCTCCCGTGCCGAACAGGAGGCCGCACGCTGCAGCGTCCTGATCGAGGAGTATGAACGGCGCCTGGCGGCTGCAGAGGCCGAACTCGGGGAGATCTCCCGGTCCGAGGAGGCCCTCGGCGGCGAGGGTCAGGACGGTGTGATCGAGCGAGCGGGGGTCGAGCAGGCCCTCAACGCCGTGCAGGACGAGATCCTCGGGGCCAACCGGCGGATCGCCTCGCTCCGGAAGGAACTGGAAATGACCGAGATCCCGGAGCTGACCGATCAGCGGGAACGGACCAGGACGGAGCTGGAGGAGGTGGAGCGACGTCTCAGGAACAAGGAGGCGGACATCGCCGATGCCCAGAGGGAGCGGGTCTACTTCTCGCGGCGGATCGAGGAGCTGGCAGGGGAGCGGGCCCGCCTCGAAGAGAAGAACCGCCACCTCGAAGAGGAGACGGCCACGCTCGAGGCCCAGATCGCATCGTCGGAGGAGGAGATCCGCGCCCTTGAACTGCGGCAGCAGAACTTCTCGGCCGAGCTCGAGGAGCTTCGCCGCTGCCGTGCCTCGATGCAGGACGGGATTCAGGAGCTGGAGCGCGCCCTCCTGGAGATCGAGTCCCGGCTGGAGCGGACCCGTCTCCAGATGGACGTCTGCACGGAACGCGAGCAGTCATTGTTCGCCGAGTGCACGGCGCTCCGGGAGCGGGTGGGGGACCGGACGACGACCCTCTCGCTCGCCGAGATCGACGAAGGGATCGCGGCGACGGAGCTCGCCCTGCGCCGGCTCGGGGCGGTCAACATGCTCGCGGTGGAGGAGTACGACCGGGTATCCGAGCGGGTTGCCGGCCGGGCCGAGATGGTCGAGGTGCTCTCCCGCGAGCGGGAGACGCTCCTCGAGCGGATCACTCACTTCGAGGCGCTGAAACTCGAGTCCTTCATGACGACGTTCAACGCGATCAACGAGAACTTTTCGCGCATCTTCGCCACCCTGACCAGTGGCAGCGGACGGCTCGTCCTCGAATGCGAGGACGATCCGTTCGAGGGGGGCCTCACCTTCGCCGTCCAGCCGCGCGACAAGGCGGTACACCTTCTCAATGCCCTCTCGGGCGGAGAGAAGTCGCTGACCACGCTTGCCTTCATCTTTTCGATCCAGCAGTACATGCCGGCCCCGTTCTACGCCTTCGACGAGGTCGACATGTCCCTCGACGGGTCGAATGTGGAGCGGATCGCCTCGATGGTCCGCGAGATCGCAACCGAGTCGCAGTTTGTCATCGTCTCGCTCAGGAAGCCGATGATCGAATCGGCCGACCGTGTGGTGGGAGTGACGGTCCGGCCCGATAAATCCACCCTGGTGACGGGCGTGCGTACAGGTGATTGAAGAACCGGTCGCGATCCTGGTCGGGATGGCCGAGCGGGGAGAGATCGATCCGTGGCGGATCGACATCGTCGAGGTGACCGACCGGTTCCTCTCCGAGCTCGAACGACAGAAGGCCCTCGACCTGCGGATCTCCGGCCGGACCCTCTTCTTTGCCTCTCTGTTGCTCCGGATGAAGTCGGAGCAGCTCCTTTGCTCCGGGACGGGCGAGGAGGACGAGGAACCCCTCGTCATCGACGACGAGGAGCCGGAGGGATGGGAGGAGAACGACGAACCGTTTACGGGCGAGCCGATCGCACGGCTCGAGGCCGAGATCCACCGCCGGCTCGAGCGAAAGAGACTGCGGAAGCGGCCCGAGACGCTCTTCGACCTGATCACCGTCCTCCGTTACATGGAGCGGGACGAACAGCGCCGGCGTCGGAGGGCCCGACTGTCACCCATCGCCGTCGACCCCGGGGAGGTGATCGGGATCGCCCACGAGGAGGGATACCGTGATGCGGCACGGCAGGTCCTCGGTTGGTGTATGGCCGGTTTCGGCGCAGGAGCCCGCGTGACCCTCTCGTCGCTCGCGCGGATCAGCGGGTGGGGTGCCATCGAGATCTACATCCCGCTTCTCTTTTTGATGCTCGACGGCACGGTGGAGCTGGTACAGGAGGAGTTCTTCGGCGAGATCGAGGTTCGACCGGCTCTCCGGGATGCGGTCTGATCCGCCACGAGGCATTCTGTTAACTATATTTATATCTTTTCTTTTTCCATCAACGCAGATCGGGATGAACCAAGTAAAAAGGTTGATACTCTGAAAGAAGAGAATTAACTCTTGTTCTCACGTGAATGCAGCCTGGCCGGTGCAGGCCGGCAGGTGAACGACCGGCCGGCGATCTGGCCACATCCGAGAAACCTGCGGCAGTGTGTAGCCTCTTCCCGACGAGAGGCCGGGTGACGACGATCATGATAGCAAAGAAAGAGATCGATACGATCATGCAGCGGGTCCTGTCCGGTGACACCACGGCCCGATTTGACGTAAAGACGGCGGACAAGGAGGAGCAGCCGCTTGTTGCGTTGCTGAACTCCGTCCTGGACCTGAGAGCTCGTGAGATCGAGGACCTGCAGAAGGCCCTGAAGGCGCGACAGATCGCCTCGGACAACTACAAGCGGTCCCTGCTGGAAAATCCGATCCCGATGCTCTTCCTCGATGAGGCGCTTGCCATCAGGAATGCCAACCAGGCCTTTCTCGATCTCTCGGGCTATACGAAGGAAGAGCTTACGCAGATGAACTTCAACGACTTCTCTATCCTCCGGGTGGAGGGAGAGTCGGTGAAGGAGTGCATCCGCTCGAAACACCGGGTGGAGGGCGAGGTGGAGATCCAGTTCCCGACCGGCACAAAGATACTGAAGCGGTACACGCTTCCCTTTGTCAACGAACAGGGCGATGTCGACAGCCTCCTGATCGTCTATATCGACCGCACGGAGGAGCGGAGACGTGAAGAGGAGGCGACCCTCCTCAACAAGCGGGCGGCGAACTTCATCCAGTACAACCCGCTCGCGATCGCGGTGCTGGCAAAAGACAAATCGAGGCTCGATCTGAACGAGGAGTACCAGAAGGTCTGGCGGGGCACCTACGATGAGCTGATGAAGAAGAAACTCTACGACTTCGACATCACCATCACGGGAGGCGATGACTTCTACGCTTCGTTCGAGGAGAAACGCAAGGCCGTTACCCACATGGAGGTCCGGTGGGGGGGCAACGACATCTCGTACCTGACCCTCTTCCAGGTGCCGGTCTTCGACGAGCACGGTGAGATCGACGTCAACTACTACATCTACCTGGACCTCACACCCGAGAAGGTGCTCGCAGGGTACCGGGGTGCGTACATCAACACGCTCTCGGAGAACCTGACGAAGCTCGCCCAGGGGAACCTGGAGTTCGACCTCGAGATCGCCGAGGCGAACCGGTACACCGCGGATACGCGCCGGGTCTTCGAGGGGATCAATGCCAATCTCCAGGCGGTTCAGGCGGCGATCAGCGGCCTGGTGAACGACGCGAGCCTGCTCGCGGAGGAGGCGATGAAGGGCGACCTCAAGCAGCGGGCCGACGTGACCAGGCACCAGGGGGTCTACCGCGAGGTGATCGAGGGGCTGAACGGCGTGATGGAGGCGATCGAACGGCCGATCCTCGAGACGGTCCGGATCGCCAACAGTTTCGCGCGTGCGGACTTCTCTGCCCAGTGGAACCCCCGACTGGAGGTTGAGGGCGAGTTCGAGACCCTGAAAATCGCGCTCAACGAGGTGAGCCAGTCCATCTCGGTGACGGTGAGCGATATCATCCGGAAGATGGAGGAGCTGACCGCATCCGCCGAGCAGACGAATGCGAGCCTGGAAGAGGTCTCCAGTGGATCGCAGGCGATTGCACGGTCGGTTAATCATGTCTCCCAGAACTCCGAGCAGATCAGCGAGAGCATCACGCAGGTGCTCAGGGCGATGGAGGATATGTCTGCCGCCGTGGAGGAGGTCACCTCCTCGATGGAATCGGTCTCACACCTGGCACGAGAGACCAATGAACTCTCGAAGCGCGGCACGGAACTGGCGGGCAAGGCCGACCGGAGCATGGGCGAGATCGAGTCCTCCTCCTCGAAGGTCCAGCAGATCGTCAACGAGATCGGCGGACAGATGAACGAGATCGGCAAGATCGTCGGGCTGATCCGTGACCTGGCAAATCAGACCAACCTTTTGGCCCTGAACGCGGCGATCGAGGCGGCACGGGCCGGGGATGCCGGGCGAGGGTTCGCCGTCGTCGCGGCAGAGGTGAAGTCCCTCGCACAGGAGTCACGCAACTCCGCCGAGAGCATCGAGGAGATGATCGGGGCCCTGCGGGACCAGACCAGGATGGCCTCCAGTGCGATCGATGACTCGAGCCGGACCGTCGGTATCGGTATCGAGGTGATCGGTGAGACACTATCTGCGTTCAGCCAGATCGCCGATTCCATCGGGAAGATCGCCCGATCAACCGAGGAGGTTGCCAGTGCGTCAGAGGAGCAGGCGGCGACAGTCGAGGAGATCAGCGCCTCCATCCACGAGGTGACCCGCTTGGTCGAGGAGACGGCCAAAGAGGCGGGTGATGCGGCGGCGACCACCCAGGAGAGCTCCATGGCGATCGACGAGATCGCGAAGATGGTGGAGCAGGTCAGCATCGTCGCCTCCGAGTCCCTCGAGGCGAACCGGCGGTTCGTGATCGCGAAATGACGGGTATATCTCAGATTCTTTCATTTTTCCGGACGAACCCCTTCTTTCCGTTCGATCTCCCCTCGGTGACTCTCACCTGTATCCGCCGCGCGCCCGTGAAGACAGGAGGAACGGGGACGATTGGATGTCCCTGTCCGAAGGGTGGTATCGGGAGGATCGTTCCATCTATCCTGTTGATCCCGCTTCGATGACGGAGAGGCAACGGCGATGGTCGCCTGTACCGGTGATCTTCCGGTTGAACCGTGATTCATATCCGTGGTTCTTGATCCGACTGAAGGGAACTGTTCCCTCGCGCCTTCGCGGTGCGCCCGGCGACGATCCCGTCACCCGATGGTCAGGTGTGCGGTGGTGATGCCAGTAACGGCAGGGGTCATCGGATCGATCCGATCCGGCGCCGCGCGGGCTTACACCCGGGGTGGGTGCGCGAATCTTTATCTGTCAGTACTGCATACACTATAGCCTCGCATCCACGGTGCGAGCGGGTGCTGGTCACCCGGTTGATGGGCAGCGATCCCCGGGATGGCTGTGACGTGGAGGGGTGTCTCAGGGAGTCCCTGATCATGATCGCACGGTATCTGTGCGTTCGGTTCGGGGAATCAATGAGAATCTTTATAACCTTCAGCATCATACATTGTTATCTCGCACGCCCTCGTGCGAGGGCGGCGATGTATGTCGCTGCCCTGGTGGGCATCCCGCAGGAATGCGGGATGTGACAAAAGGTTTATGTGCTCTCAGGCACTACAATGTTATCTCGCACCGAATGTGATGCGAGTGGTCGTCTGCGGGCCCGATGCAGATCGGGGCCGCACCAGCAACCTTGATATGGTTGTAAGACCAACAATGTATCCCTCTGTGATGGAGAATCAACGCAACCGGCATGCCCGGTGTTGGTTCTGACATTGGTACTGGCAACGCGGAAATCTGCGAATCAACTGCCAACTTCCTATTAAGTGTGCTTAGACTTGATTCTGGTTGATCCTGCCAGAGGCCACTGCTATCGGAGTTCGACTAAGCCATGCGAGTCGAGAGGGGAAAGCCCTCGGCGTACTGCTCAGTAACACGTGGATAACCTGCCCTGTGGAGGGAAATAACCCCGGGAAACTGGGGATAATGTCCCATAGATTACAGATACTGGAATGTTCTGTAGTCGAAAGATTCATCGCCACAGGATGGGTCTGCGGCCGATTAGGTAGTTGTTGGGGTAACGGCCCAACAAGCCTTTGATCGGTACGGGTTGTGGGAGCAAGAGCCCGGAGATGGATTCTGAGACACGAATCCAGGCCCTACGGGGCGCAGCAGGCGCGAAAACTTTACAATGCGGGAAACCGTGATAAGGGAACTCCGAGTGTCCGTAAATTCGGACTGTCCGTATGTTTAAAAAGCATACGAAGAAAGGGCCGGGCAAGACCGGTGCCAGCCGCCGCGGTAATACCGGCGGCTCGAGTGGTGGCCACTATTACTGGGCTTAAAGCGTTCGTAGCTTGGTTGTTAAGTCTCCTGGGAAATCTATCGGCT
>JAKPPV010000060.1 GCA_029547145.1 Methanobacteriota archaeon | reverse complement strand
GACCTTCAATCTCGTTGAGAGGGTCACCACGGGCGGCGACCGCCTCATATTCCTGGCGGAGTATGAAGTTCCCGAACGTGCTCATTAAAAGAGATCGATCGACGAACGGATAAAGGTAAGCTGGGGTTTGTAGCTATTCTCTATGGGTACCTGGTCGGATCGTCTCCTCAAATTGAAAGAACAGCATTGCCGAAAGGCGATCGAACTCCCGGCCGAACAGGTTGCCCTGATCGAGAGGGCAAATCCCTGTTTTAGGGTCGGCCGGGTCTGTCTGCAGCCGGTCGTGGACACCATCGGATTGTACGCGTTCGGATCCCTCCGCACCGCGAACCTCCCCCGAATGGAAACGGAGTTCTGTGGCCGCAAATCAGATCCGTACGAACGCTATCTCGCGCTGAATGACATCGAAGATCGACGCATATGGGTCCAATCGCCCCAAACGAACGACCTTGTCGAACGGTTCGATCGAACCGTCCTCGATGGATTCGTCCGCACGACGTTTCGGGAGACGTTCGACGAATCCGTCGATGCACTCCAGGGAGACCTCGATCGATGGCTCGAATTCTACAACACGAAACGACCCCGTCCCGGGTATCGGAACTGTGGCCGACGACCGATCGGGACTATCGAACACTGTCTCCAAAAATGTGAGGCATGATCGTGAAGTGTAC
The DNA here is from genome assembly GCA_029547145.1 of Methanobacteriota archaeon. Taxonomy (GTDB): domain Archaea; phylum Halobacteriota; class Methanomicrobia; order Methanomicrobiales; family Methanospirillaceae; genus UBA288. The sequence continues at coordinate 8,361 of JAKPPV010000060.1, read as the reverse complement.
AGTGAACGCAGTCCACCTGCGCGTGTCGGGGGACTCGTCCGCTGGTAAGGTTGTCCATCGGGTCCGGTGACACCTCGACCTGATGGGTACCCGGCACCTTCGGTTGCGGTACCTGCGAAGGCTCACCCGGTGGGAGCGGGTCTTTCGACGCAGTTCGTCCTGCCGGAAGGGATCGGAACCGACCTTGCACCACCCTCTCTTCACCTTCGCACCGGCGTGCGCCGGTATAATACCGGTCCGGTGTAACCGTGCAGGCATGGCACCGGCCGGATTTCGTCGGCGCCGGAGGTATGCATGATACGATACAACTCGGTCGTCCTCTTCAGCGAGGACGTGCCCCGCCTGCGCGACTTCTACCGCGATCTCTTCGGGCTCGAGGTCGGGCTCGACCTCGGCGGAATGGTGAGTTTTGTATGCGGCATCTCGATCTGGGAGATGGACGACGTGCGCGAGATGGTCTACGGCGGGGTCGGGCCCTCGACGGTCGAGCGGCCCCGCCAGGAGTGCTACTTCGAGACCGACGAGATCGAAGGGTTTGTCCAGCGGCTTGGAGAAGGGGTCCGGCTCGCCCACCCCCTGAAGACCGCCCCCTGGCAGCAGCGGGTCATCCGGTTCTATGACCCCGAGGGGAACCTGGTCGAGGTGGGCGAGGCGATGGACGCGGTCGTCCGTCGACTCGCCTCGGAGGGGAGATCCCCCGACGAGATCGCCGCCCTCACCCTGATGCCGTCCGCGTTCGTGGACGTCGCGCTCGGGGGTGGTGCGCATGCCTGAACCGGTCATGACCTGCCAGAGCTGCGGGATGCCGCTCGCCACCCCCGATGACCGGGGGACCGAGGCGGACGGCACCCCGAGCCCGTACTACTGCCGGTACTGCTACCGCGGGGGTGCCTACACCGAGCCCGGCATCACGATCGAGGAGATGGCCGAACGGGGCGGCGAGATGATGGCCACGATGTTCCAGATCCCGCCGGACCGGGCCCGTGACTTCAGCCTCCAACAGCTCCGGCCCCTCCTCCGCTGGAGCGGCCGGCTGGTCCCCTCCTGCGGTAGCTGCGGCATGCCCCTCTTCGAGGACGGCGACGCCGGCACCGAGGCGGACGGGAGCCCGAGCACCCGCTACTGCGTCCACTGCTACCGGGACGGCACGTTCACCCAGCCCGACCTCACCCGCGAGTCGATGATCGAGCAGTATGCCCCCCTCCTCGCGAAGGAGCTCGGGATGCCGCTCGAGCAGGCGCGGGCGATGGTCACCGCGTTCACCGCGACCCTTCCCCGCTGGGGCTGAAGGGGCGCATCTATTTTTTCCGGGAGAGCCGGCGTCGAAAAAGAGAGAGAGGTGTAGGAGATCGAGGGGTTACCGGGCGCGGGTGGACCCGTCCGAGAGGGTCTGGGTGCCCCGGGAGTTGCCACCGAACTGGTTGGAGCCGATCTTCAGGTTCTGGCTCTGGATCGCCCAGAGGGCGTAGTCGCCGTTCCTGGAGACGGTGTTGCCGTTGATCGTGCAGTGGTCCGAGTCGAAGAGGACCATGCCCGACTGGGAGTGCGATGTCACCTGGTTGGCGGTGATCGTGTTCCCGGACGAGTAGTCGAGGAAGATGCCGTGGTCGTCGTTCCCCGAGACGCGGTTACCCTTGAGGGTATTCCCGGTGGTGAAGTCCACGTACAGGCCCATCCGGCCGTTGCCGTTCACAGTGTTGTCGAGGACGCTGTTGCCCTTCGAGTCGTAGACGATCCCCTTCGAAGTCCGCCCAGTAGAAGCGAGCCAGAGGCCCATCTCGCGGTTGTTGGAGATGGTGTTGGACCGGATCGTGTTGCCGGAGCACCGGGACCAGACGTAGAGGCCCTGCATGTTCCCGCTCACCGTGCAGCCGGAGATGACGTTGTTGTTCGATTCGCGGAGGCTGATACCCGCCCGCAGGTTGCTCGTGGAGGTGACAGACTCGATCCGCCCCCCGTTCACGTTCTTGAAGTAGATGCCGTCGTACCAGTCCTGGACGCGGACGTTCTTGATCGTGACGCCGGTGAGCGTCTTCCCGCCATTGTTGACGAGGATACCGAAGCTGCCGGAGGCGTCCTTCCCGCGGATCGTGTGACCGTTTCCGTCGATCGTGACGCCGGACGACTGGACCTTGATCGCGGGGGATGACCCGCCCGTGATGTCCTTCGAGAGGACGTAGGTGCCAGGCGATGAAATGACAGTCGGGCCGGTGATGGTCGTCGCACCGAGCGCCGCGGGGATGACCGCGAACAGGACCAGCGCAACGAGACCGGACCTCAAAATCAGGCTGTTCTTCATGCAACCCTTTGGTTGCAGATACCCCTTTAAACCCTTTCCTTTTTCTGAGGGGTCCTTACCGGGTGCGCCCGAAACCCGGATTCTCAGCAAACGATATATACTTTCTCGTGATTGTGACGAATTTCGCAATATGCGCGCGCATGGATGTACGCAGATCGGATGTTTTGGCGGGCGGGGTGCCGCACCCCGCCCCTTCCTGCCCGGCGGAAGGGGTCGCCGGCTCGTCCTCCCGGAGCGCCGCCGACACACGGTCCCAGTCGAACGACGGGTCGAAGGGGTAGAAGGTCGTCTCGCCGGACTCCCCGACCAGGAGGCCGAGCGGCTCCACCGAGCCGAACCCCCCGGTGCCGGCGAGGGTATACCGGACCCGGACCACCGGAGTGAGGAGACGTCCGCCGGCGGACACCGGTGCGCCGAGGCGGACGGAGTCGCGGGCGATCACCGGCGTGCCTCCCGGACGAGGGCACGGACCTCCGGGCGGAGCGCGAGCAGGAGCGCCGGGACGAGCACCCGGATCGGGGAGCGGACCCGGACCTCGCCCTTCGCGTCCCATTCGAGGCAGGGACCGTCGAAGACCGGCGTCGCGTTCAGGCAAAACCAGGGCTGGGCGGAGAGCGCCCCCCGGAGCGCCATCAGCAGGCCGACGGTCTCTCCCGTCGTTCCTGCGTCCCCCGTCCCGACTGCAAGGTCGAGGCAAAGGCGGAGGCGGGTCTGGCGGAGGGCGGCGATCACGAGTCGCTGGACCGCCGGCCGGACCCTGAAGAGGAGGCCGAGCACCCGGAGTGCCCGGCCGAGGTCCGCTTCCGGGCGGCCCGCCTGCTCCTCCGGAGGTGCGCCCGCCGCCGGTCCCGTGTCGCTACCGACCTTCTCCCCCTCCTCCTCCCCGGGGACCGGGAGGGGAATGGCGATGCACGGCAGGCAGACCTCGAGCCGGCGCTGCCCGTCCTCCTGCCGGAAGCGGGCCCCGATCAGTCCCCAGGTCACCTCCGCCGACGCCCGGCGCGGGACGGACCGCACGGTCGCCACGATCGGGACAAGGGCGAGGTAGAGGAGGGCGACGAGGAGGAGCACCAGGAAGAGGACCGCGAGCGTCAGCAGGACCGGCATGAATCGGAAAGGGGGGAGGCGGGGGAGGGGTCGGGGTTCAGGAACCGGACGGGGAGGAGGGGGTCTCGCCCTCCCGGGCCGGGGGAGAGGCAGGGGAGGAGGCCGTACCCCGCTTCGTCGTGATCGCGTCGATCACCTGGGGGACGAGCGACGAGGAGAGGGTACTGACCACCTCGGCCAGCTCGGACCGCTTCCTGAGGAGGTGGACCTGCACCCCCGTCGGACCGGCGACCGTTCCGTCCAGGACCACGACCGCGATCGGGTTGACGCCCGCCGCCGCCCCGACGCCCGAGCCGCCGCCGCCGATGCCCTCCTGGCCCTCTCCGGCCGTACCGTGGCCCCCGCCGAATCCGAACCCGTAGCTGGAGATCGGGACCATCACCCGCTCGCCCATCACGATCGGTTCTCCGACCACGTTCTTCGTCGAGATCAGCCGTTCGAGCTCGACCACGGCCGTCCGTATCATCTCTTCTCCAGACATGTCTGAACCTCGTCCAATAGACGGCACGAAGACATAAATATAATTCGTACCGCCTCCCGGAGGGCGATGCCGTGGACGGACAGACCACAACGGCCGGTTGCGGGCCCGGCCCGTGACGCGAACGCATAAGGGGTCGTGGCGCCCACGGGCAACCATGACCGATGGTGACTGCCCCGGAGATGGGATCGACTGGATCGAGGCCTGGCGCTGTCGTCAACGGCGCCATCGGACCTCGAGCACCTACAAAGACGGCCGGCACCTGTGGAGCCGGGAGGAGAACGCCCGGCGCTACGATGCCTCCTCCCGCGACGAGTACGGCCCGAGGGTCGCAGAGACGATCGCCGGGCTCCCCCTCTCGCCCACCGCCCGGGTGCTGGACATCGGGGCCGGGCCCGGGACGCTCGCCCTCCCGATCGCCCGCCAGGTGCAAGAGGTCGTCGCCGTCGAGCCGGCGGAGGGCATGACGACGGTCCTCGCCGGACACCTGGAGAGGGACAAGGTCAGAAACGTCCGGATCGTCCGGAAGCGCTGGGAGGACGTGGACCCGGCCGTCGACCTGGAACCCCCCTACGAGATCGTGATCGCCTCGTTCTCGGTCACGATGGAGGAGATCGACGAGGCGCTGCTGAAGATGGACGCGGTCGCGGCCCCGGGGGGCATGGTCGCGCTCTACTGGTTCCTCGACCCGTCCTTCTACGACCTCGCCTCCGGGGCGCTCTGGCCCGGGCTCCACGGGAGTCCCTACCACGGAGGGCCCCGGGCGGACCTCCTCTTCCTCGTCCTGGTGCAGCTCGGGTTTCTCCCCCGGGTCGAGGTGCTCGAGTTCGAGCGGACCTACCGGTTCGGCACGATGGACGAGGCCCTCGACTACTTCTCGCCGAGCCTCAGCATCGAGGACGAGCGCGGGCGGTCCCTCCTCCGGGACTACCTGGAGGGGCTCGCCCGCCCCGGGAGGGACGGGGGGGTCGTGCTCAGGCACCCGTCGCGCTACGCGAGGGTCTGGTGGCAGAAGCGGGGGACGCCGGGGACCGGCGCATAGGAGGCCCTTCTCAGGTCGCTTTATATTGAAGGGGGGAGGATCTCTCCATACCGCACTCTCATGAAGCTCCGGTCCCGGACCATCCTGACCCTCGTCCTTCAGTTGGTCGTCGCAACGCTGGTGATCAGCGCCTTCGTCACGGTCTTCTCGATCGAGAACTACAGCAACCTCGAACGTCAGTACGTCCTGCAGGACCTGGACCAGGCCCGGTACCGGGTCTCGGAGGAGGCGAGCGTTCTCTCTGCGCTCGTCAGCGACTGGGCGCCCTGGGACGACACCTACGCCTTTGCCGGGGGGGATGACCCCGACTACGTCCGCTCGAACCTGATGCCCGAGGAGGTGGTCTACCACAACCTGCGGATCAACCTGGTGGCGATCACAGACCGGCAGGGCCGCCTCCTCTACGCCGGCGCGTACGATTCCCGGAACCGGACGATGGTCCCTCTGCCCGGGGCGATCTCCCGCGAGCTGGAGCCGGGAAGACCGCTCGCGAACGTGACCGATCCGGCAGGAGGGACCGCCGGGATCCTGATGATCGAGGGGCGGCCGCTGGTCGTCGCCGCCCGTCCGATCGTCCGGACGGACTTCTCCGGCGAGCCCAGGGGTGTCGTCCTGATGGGGCGGTACCTCGACCCCGGTGCGGTCGTCCCGGCGGGATCGCGCTCCGGCCCCTCGCTCCGGATGGTCCCGGTGAACGACCCGGGCCTCTCCCCTGCCGTCCTCACCGCGCTCAGTACCATGACGCCCGGGCCGGCCGACGAGGTGATCCCGCTCGACGACGGGACGATCGCCGGGTATACTGTCCTCCAGGATGTCCACGGCGACGACGCCCTGGTCCTCGAGCTCACCCGGCCCCGTGGGATCTTTCAGCAGGGGGTCCAGACGACCGCCCAGGTCATCCTGGTCCTGCTCGGGATCTGGATCGTCTCCGGGGGGTGCGAGCTCTTCATCCTCGACCGTCTCGTCCTCTCCCGCCTCGGTTCGCTCCGGGGGCAGGTGAGACGCGCGGTCGACGACAGGGACGCCTCCCGGCGGATCGCGATCGGGGGTGACGACGAGCTCTTTGACCTCGCCGAGGATATCAACCAGACCCTAGAGACGATCCACACCACCCAGGCACGGCTCGTGGCGAGCGAGTCCCGGTTCCGCGGGATGGCCGACCTTCTCCCGCAGGTGATCTTCGAGCTGGATGCCGACGGACGGCTCACCTACACAAACGGCATGGGCCTGGCGGTCTTCGGCCTGGATGCCGGGGACCTGGACCGGCACCCCCCTGCCCGGGATTTTATCGCGCCCGACGACCATGAGCGGTTGCGGCAGCAGATGGACCTGCTGCTCTCGGGCGGCGTTACCAAGGGAGAGATCTACACCATGGTCCGGAAGGACGGGACGCGCATTCGTGCCTTCATCAACGCGGCACCGATCCGGGAGAACGGGATCCCCGTCGGTATCCGGGGGAGCATCTTCGACCTCTCGGAGCGCCTGGCCCTCGAGGAGGCGCTTGTCGAGAACCAGGAGTACCTCCGGTCGCTCCTCTCCTCCGCCCCTGCCGGCATCCTGGTCGTCGACCGGGAGGACGGGCAGGTCCTGGATGCGAACCCGGCGGCACTCGCCCTGATCGGGGCCGGGCGGGAGCAGGTGGTCGGGCGGCCCGTCGGGGAGATCGTCCGGACCGGCGGAGACGACGGGGGGCCGGGGCCGGACCTGCCTTCGCCCACACCCGGGACGGAGGGTATCCTGCTCACGCACGCCGGCGAGGAACGGTCGGTGCTCATGACGGCGGCACCCGTCACCCTCTCCGGGCAGCGCTGCATGCTCCTCGGGTTCATGGACAACACCGAGCGGCACCGGGTCGAGGAGAAGCTCCGGCAGAGCACCGAACTGATCAGCGGCATCCTCCAGGCCTCACCGATCGGGGTCTTCCGGGTCGACTCCGGAGGACGGTTCGTCTTCGCGAACGAGATGTGCAACCGTATCCTCGGTCTCCCCCCGGGGGCACTCGATGGTCGGAACTGGGAGGAGGTCCTCGCCCTCGGAGAGAATGAGTCGATCTCCGGATACGTGGGGGGTTCGGTCAGCGGGCGGCGGGTCATGCGACACGGCGAGACCCGGTACCTCACCCCGGGGGGGGGACGTCCGCTGGCTCCAGTGGCAGGCGGTTCCCCTCGTCGATCCGGAGAACGAAAAGACCGACTGGGTCGGGACGATCACCGACGTCACGGAACAGAAGACGATCGAGATCGCACTCCGCGAGAGCGAGGAGAAGTACCGGGCGCTCACCGAGAACAACCCGGACGTGCTCTACTCCTCCCACCTGGACGGCACCCTCACCTACGTCTCTCCCCAGGTCAACCGCTACGGCTACCTCGAGCAGGACCTGCTCGGCGTCTCGATCTTCTCGCTCGTCCATCCCGACGAGCGGCCCCGGATCGCAGCGGACCACGCCCGGGAGATCCACGCGAACGCCCGGTCCGAGGCGATGTTCCGGATCCTCGACCGGTGGGGAAATATCTTCTGGGTGGAGGCGAAGAGCTACCTCCAGCTCGACCCGTACGGCCGGCCGATCGGAATCTTCGGCGTGCTCCGCGACATCTCGGAGCGGAAACGGGCCGAGGAGGCGATCGAGCTCGCCAACAAAAAGCTGAACCTGATGAACAACATCACGCGGCATGACATCCTCAACACGATCACCGGCCTGCTCGGGTGCGTGGACATGGCGGAGGCGACAGGTTCGGCAGAGGAGCGCCGGGCGCTCTTCCAGGACATCCGGAAGCTGACCGGGCAGATCCAGCGGCAGATTGCGTTCACCAAGGAGTACCAGGAGGTCGGGGTCCATCTCCCGCGCTGGCAGAATGTGCTCCAGATCCTGGAAAGGGTGACCACCGCCTTCGACCAGGCCGGGCCGGCGATCGAGATCGACCTCTTGGACGCCGAGATCTACGCAGACCCGCTCGTGGAGAAGGTCTTTTACAACCTGGTCGACAACGCGAGACGGTACGGCGGGACGGTCACCACGATCCGGTTCTATCTCCTCGTCTCGGACGACGGTCTCTCCCTCGTCTGCGAGGACGACGGGGTCGGCATCCCCCCCGACCAGAAGCAGGCGATCTTCGAACGCGGCGTCGGCAGGAACACCGGTATGGGCCTCTTTCTGAGCCGGGAGATCCTGGGGATCACGGGGATCTCGATCGTCGAGAACGGGATCTACGGGCACGGGGCCCGTTTCGAGATCTTCACCCCCCGGGGCACCTACCGGTTCGTCCGGTGAGGGGGAGGGGGAGGAATGAGTTTAATGAGAATAGCTACAAACCCCAGCTTACCTTTATCCGTTCGTCGATCGATCTCTTTTAATGAGCACGTTCGGGAACTTCATACTCCGCCAGGAATATGAGGCGGTCGCCGCCCGTGGTGACCCTCTCAACGAGATTGAAGGTC
>JAKPPV010000057.1 GCA_029547145.1 Methanobacteriota archaeon | reverse complement strand
CCTATAAGCGCAGAAATTGTAATAATCGTTGTTTTTTTCACCCAGAGCACCGCGGCAAGGACCGGATCCGCCCTGCCGGTCAGGGAATGCGTCTGCTCCACCAGGAGATCCGGATGAAGCGAGAGCAGGGCTGCCAGAAACACGTCGTTGTCACCGGAGAGCCGGGCATTTCGCATCCCGTTGATGCAGAGGCTCGGATCAGCGAGGACGTACAGCGTGCCGTTCCCCACCCGCTCGCGGGTGAGGAGCCCATAGGAGGAGAGGGTCTCGTTCTTGTCGAGGCGGTGGTTGTCGTCCGCATCCACCCACGAGATCAGCGTGGTGGCAACGAGCACCTCCCCGCCCGTGACCGATGACGGCCGGTTGAAGGTGAGGGACGAGACGTTCGAAACGAGCGGATCGGCTCCCCGGGGATACGCGATCACCGTGGAAGAGTCCCAGAACTCCATATCGACACTGCAGACCGCCCCCGGCCGGACCCGGACGCGGCTCCCCAGCCCGGCAAGCAGGCCCTCGGAATCCCCCGTCTCATCGGCAACAAAGACGGTGTTGTTCCCCTCCCGGAGAAACTCCCGCACCCTCGCGATCTCTCCCGGAGAGAACGAGCCGTTCGGGGCGATCAGGAGGAGCATCGTATCACTCCTCCCGAAAAGGTCGTCGTACGACCCGAGGTCCTGGGCCCCGCGCCGCTCAAGGTCAGAGAAGAACCCCGAGGTGCCGGTCCACCCCGCGTTGTACCGGGAGAACTCGATATCCGTAGTGGAGAGATGGGCGGTGATCGCGATCCCGGCAAGGAGGACGAGGAGGATCACGACCGCGCCTGCAGGCTTCATGCACCCTCTCCCGCCTCGAATGCCGCAAGGACCGCGTTCCAGTAAGAGACCAGCATATCCTGCGGCTCCAGCGGCATCCCCCCGTACCGGACCTCCTCGTACCGGGTGACAAAGGATCCGAACGCCTCCCCCGCAGGGGTCCCGGCGATCCGGGCAGCGACCTCGCTGGGGGTGAGTCTCTCGGTGTCCGCCAGCAGGAACCGATCGATCACCGACCGGTACAGGATCTGGGCCGCCCCGCTCCAGTCCCCGGCTGCACAGAGCTCCTGGTACCGGATCAGGGTATCCTCAGGCACGGGAGCCCTACCAGAAATCCCCACGGTTGCACAGAGCTCCTGGTACCGGATCAGGGTATCCTCAGACAAGGGAGCCCTACCAGAAATCTCCCCCGGGCGCGCAGGCTCGGAGCGGGGGAGGACCGGCCTGAAGCGGGCAGGCACCTGCTCCGGGAGCACCTGGGGAGAACGCTTCCGCACGTACCAGAGGGCCCCGATCGAGGCAAGGACCAGTGCCCCTGCCCACACCCCCACGGCAAGGAGGGACGGGACCGGGGGGGCAGGGTCGACCCCCCGCAGCTCGCTCTCCGGATCCCCCGTCTCATCTGCGACAAAGACGGTATTGTTCCCCCCCCGGAGAAACTCCTGCACCATCGCGATCTCTCCCGGAGAGAACGAGCCGTTCGGGGCGATCAGGAGGAGCATCGTATCACTCCTCCCGGAACGGTCATCGTACGACCCGAGGTCCTGGGCCCCGCGCCGCTCAAGGTCAGAGAAGAAACCCGAGGTGCCGGTCCACCCCGCGTTGTACCGGGAGAACTCGGAGTCCGTCGTGGAGAGATGGGCGGTGATCACGATCCCAGCAAGGAGGACGAGGAGGATCACGACCACGCCTGCAGGCTTCATGCACCCCCTCCCGCCTCGAATGCCGCAAGGACCGCGTTCCAGAAGGAGACCAGCATATCCTGCAGCTGGAGCGGCATCCCCCCGTACCGGACCTCCTCGTACCGGGTGACAAAGGATCCGAACGCCTCCCCCGCAGGGGTCGTTGCGACCCTGGAAGCGACCTCACGGGGGGTGAGTGCCTCGGTGTCCGCCAGCATGAGCCGATCGATCACCGACCGGTACAGGACCAGGGCTGCCCCGCTCCAGTCCCCTGCTGCACAGAGCTCCTTATACCGGATCAGGGTGTCCATGGGCGAGGGAGGAGCGACAAACCCCTCCCCGGTGGGTGCACCCTCGGTCAGGGAGAGGACCGGTTCGGAGGGGGCAGGGACCTGCTCCGGGAGCGCCGGGGGAGATCGCTTCCGCACGTACCAGAGGGCTCCGATCGAGGCAAGGACCAGCGCCCCTGCCCCGACCCCCACGGCAAGGAGGAACGGGACCGAGGGGGCAAGGTCGACCTCCCGCAGCTCGCTCTCCGAGGGGTTGAGAGGGAAGCCGGGATCATCGAAGACCGCCTGGACCATATGGTTCCCCTCCGTGAGATTGACCGACCCGGAGTAATACCCGGCCGCATCGGTCTCAACGACCGCTGCCTCGCTCTCATCCACGAGGATCCGGACCGGTGCCGCGGCCACCGGGATCTCCCCGGTAAACAACTTCCCGGAAAAGAGCACCTCGTCCCAGTGATCGGTCCCCTGGTAGAGCCTGAACGAGAGGACGGTATCGGACGGTATTACCGAGAATGTCACCAGGTTCGAGTAGAGCGTCCCCGTGGTGGCGAAGAGGACATGCTGCCCCTCGCGGATCCGCCCGATCGTGAGGGTGGTGGAAAAGACCCCCTTCTCGTCAGGCACCACCGTCTGCCAGTCCCGGGAGTCGAGCACGAGCGTCACCGGATCGCCCGATGAATACATCCCGGCCACCCGGAGGATGTCCAGGTACCGGCCGGTCTGGGGAGATACCGAGAGTGAGAGCGAGGCCGGGGGCAGCGGGAGCTGCTGCGCCCTCCAGTCCTCCCGCTGCCGTTCCTCCCGCTGCTGCTGCGCTCTCCAGTCCTCCCGCTGCCGCTCCTCCCGCTGCTGCTGCACTCTCCGGTCCTCCTCCACGATCGCCTCCATCGTCTCGACCGCCTCCAGGTACTTCGTCGTATTCAGCCCGAGCTCCGTGCTGATCGCAAGGATATCCGGCTCCCGCTCGGCAAACTGGGTGCTCGTCTTATTCAGGGTATTCTGGATCGCCTCACCCTCCAGGACCACGGTATACAGGAGGGCCGGGTTCTCCTCGTCGCGGTACTTGATCTCGAGCCGGT
>JAKPPV010000035.1 GCA_029547145.1 Methanobacteriota archaeon | reverse complement strand
CGTACGAGCACCACCACTTCAACGGGTGAACCTTTCCGTCCGTCCTTCATCCTTCGGACCACCGGGAGGTCCGGCGATCGATCGGGTCGCGATGGTCCCGCACCGAAAGGAACGGCCCGGGATCGGGTACCCGTGGTCCGGTCCGCCGGTCTCCTGAAGAAGACGCCCCGGTTCGAGGAGGGGTGCGCCGGGACCCGAGTACTGGGAAGGGATGGACGGGGCGAAGGAGGGGGACGGTGATCGCAGGCTGGACCGTATCTCAAGGGCATCCCGACGCTGAAGGTACCGGCCTTCTCCGGCATCCTGGGTTCAAATGGATCGGGGCCTCCAGCTCCCAGACCATCGCGGGGGGGCTGGGAGGGTGAAGACCGGATGGTAGGAGGTATCGGGGTTTCATTCACAAGCCGGACGTGGTTTGAGGGATCGATGAATGAAGAGCGGATGTTGGACGATGAGAGGTTGAACGTGCATATCCGGTTCGTCGATGTACTCCATCGGATACGAAGGATGTTCCGGTATCCGGGGACGATCCGACAGGGGGACGAAAAATCCCTCTCGAAAGGCGCACGAAGATACGATCCACAGGTCTTCATCATGAAAAAAAGGGGAGAGGATAGAGAAGCAATAGGAAGGGGAACCCGATCACCGTCCAGGCCAGGTCCACTTTTTAGTTATTATATACATGAATATATTCTGTCCGTGTCAGGGTTGCTTCTCCTGCTGCATTACCGACGGTCAATTTAACCGTGTAATCACCCTTTTTTTCGTAGGAATGCGATGGGTTCTGCGACGTAGAAGAACCACCATCTCCGAAGTCCCATCTCCAGTAGGTCGGTGAGTTCGTCGAACCGTCCGTGAACTGGACGATCAGTGGTTTCTTTCCGCTCAACGGCCATCCCTCGAAATAGGGCACCGGAACCACGGGTGGTGCCGTCACGGTGATGAGATTGACCTTGATCTCGTCGTCCGACCCCGCTGCGTTCGTCACAGTGAGTTTTACCGTGTAGGTGCCGGCCGCTGAGTACGTCTGGGTTGGGTTCTGGGCAGTACTGTCAACGGTACCGTCATTATTGAAGTCCCATGCCCACGAGGACGGAGAGTTCGTGGACTCGTCCGTGAACTGCACGGTAAGAGGAGCCATCCCCGACGTGGTGTTGACCCTGAACCCTGCAACCGGTCGAACAGGTGCTTCTGTCACCGTGATGTAACCGGACTTCACCTCTTCGTCTGCCCCTATCACGTTCGATACCCTTAGTTTTACTGTATAGGTACCGGCACCAGGATAGGTCCAGGTCGGGTTTTGAGCCGTGCTGTCGACCGTACCGTCGTTGTTGAAGTCCCAGGCCCAGGAGGTCGGATAGTTGGTGGACTCATCCATGAACTGAACGGTCAGCGGGGCGTAGCCAGAGAGCGGTGAACCACTGAAGGCGGCCATCGGGGGAACCGGATCAGAGACCCTGATATAGCCCGTGCGGGTGAATGGAGCCGAGGTGGATATGGCATTGCTCGCGACGAGCGTGACCGAATAGTTCCCGGGCGATTCGTAGATATGTTTCGGATTCTGGAGGTCACTCGTCGTATTGTCGCCGAAATCCCACAACCAGGCCGTCGGACCTCCTGTCGAGGTGTCTGTAAACTGGACGGGAAGCACCGCAGGACCCTCCGTCGGAGTGCCGTAGAAGGAGGCTTCGACCTGACCGGTGACGGTAATGTAGTGGATGCGGGTCAGCGTATCGGTCGAATCGGCGTTGCTCGCAGTCAGGGTGACAGAGAAGATACCCGCCGACTCGTAGGTGTGGACCGGGTTCTGGAGATCACTCGTCGTGTTGTCGCCAAAGTTCCATGACCAGTTTGTCGGGCTTTCCGATGACGCATCGGTGAACTGGACGGTCAATGGGCATTCCCCCACCGTCTCATTCGCCGAGAACGCAGCAACGATCGCGGGGACCACGGTGATGTAATTCGTCTTTGTGATAGAATGGTACCGGTAGGCGTTTGCTGCCGTCAGCGTAACTGAGTACGATCCGGGCGACGTATACGTATGCAATGGATTCCTTTCGGTGCTGGTCGAGCCATCGCCGAAATCCCAGAACCAGTTGACGATCGGAGCGTCGCTCGTGGAGGTATCGTTGAATTGGACCGCCAGGGGCGCCAAACCGCGTGTCGGAGTCGCCGTGAATTCAGCTGCAACACCGGCCCCGACGCGGATGTAGATGGGCTTGACCATGATGTCAGCGCTGTCCGGGTCGAACTTCTCGGCGAGCAGAGAGACCTTGTATATCCCGTCGGACGTATAGGTGTGAACCGGGTTCTGATCGCTCGACGTCGCCCCGTCACCGAACGACCAGGTCCACTTGGTCGGCTTCCCGGTCGAATGGTCTTCGAAATGAATCGTGAGTGGGGCGATGCCCTCGGTAATGTCTGATGAAAAGTCGGCGACGACCGGCGCATGGACTGTGATCGTTGCAGTTGCGGTCTGGACGACGATATGATCGCCGGGGGCGGTCTGGTCATATCCCCTGATCGTGAGTGTTACCGTATAGGCACGCACCTCGTTGGGCCCGACAGCGAAGACGTGAGTGGGGTTCTGTTCTGACGAGGTTGTATTGTCCCCGAAATCCCAGAACCAGGAATCGACCACACCGATCGACGTATCGACGAACTTGACGGGGAGCGAAGATATGCCCACGGTGACGTTCGGAGAGAAACGGACCTGCATCGGAGGGCCGACAGTTACTGTTTTCGAGACGATGATGGGGTCACTGACGTACGGAGACCAGACGGTGAGGGTGATCAACCCAATATTGTTCAGGGTGCCGTCGGGATTGACAAACGTAAAGACCTGGCTCTTGCTGGGATGATCGGAAAGGCTGCCATAGTAGGGTCCGAACCGGTTCGTCGTTCCATTCAGGCCATCGGTGACATCCCACTGCCAGATGGTTGCATTGAACGAAGATGTGACGGAAGCCAGACAGGTGACCGAGAGCTCCCGGTTACCGCTGATGCGGGGCTCGATCGTGAAATCAACGGGGAGAACCTGTCCCGGGATCGGGCTCACCTGGATGGTATGCACGGTCGAATCATACGCACCGGTCTCAACATTCAAGACGGTGAGGACCACCGAATAGGTGCCTTCGAACCTGTAGACATGGTCGAAGTGCGCGAACGGAACCGTCGTCTCCAGTGTCGTTCCATCCCCAAAGTTCCACAACCAGTGCGTGATGGTTCCGTTGGATGTATCGTCGAACCAGACTCTCCCTTCAGGGTCCGTGATGTCCGTGCCATCGAGCGGAGTGAAGTTCGCTTCCACCCCATCCCGTGTTGCGTTGTACCCCGTGGTGGGATAGGGAACAGAGGGTTGGGTACGCGGAACGTTAGGCACTCCGGGGACACCCGGATCTCCGAGTGCGGCGGGGCCAAGCGGCCCATAGATGCCTGACGGGTCCCAGCTCGCGATAACCGATTCGCCGCCGTCACCTTTCCAGATCAGCACGAGAGCGTTCCAGTTCTCGTGTATCACGGTGCTGAACCCGTTGTTCAGGGTTGTCTCACCGGACGGGAGTCCGAGCCATGCTCCAACGGGAGCCGGAGATGTGGACGAACCGTCCGGTCGCCTCCCCCGCACGACCAGGTTGTTCAGGGGAAGTGGGTCTCCCCCCAGGTGGGAGATCGTGATCGCACCCGACTCACCGGTGATCTCGATCGTCGCAGCCGGCATCTTTGTCGGGGTAGGTGCAGAAAGGGTGGTTGCCGAGATGAGACCTGCCGCGACCACGAAGATGCCGATCAGCATCACCACGCCGAGGATCTCGGCGTTCGCATTCTCGTTCTTCGATGATCGGCCGGTCATAAAAAGGATTATTTAGAGATACACGTAGTCACCTTGGACGAGCAGGCTGTTGAGACCCGGTTCGAGCCAGATCATCATGATGTTGTTGCCCTCATGCTCGGAGTTGTCGTGGACGATGTGGAGCTTCTTGAATTCAAGCGGGGTCGAATCGTCCGGCGGACTGGTGATCCGTGGTTTGCCGTCAAGGCGGAGCATCGTCTCCGAGTTGTATGAAGGCTGGCGGTAGGTCAGGGTTGAGTCCTTGCAGATCCCGTTCTTGTTGATGTTCGTGATGCTGATGTCGGTGACCTTTCCCCTGGCACCCGTCACGTTCACCCATTCGTTCCCGCTCTTCTTCTGCATGTAGACGTTGAACGAGAACTCTTCAAGGTCGGTCGACCCTTTCGTAACGGTGATCCGACCACGGTCCTGGTCTCCGTCGATGACAAACCGGACCTGCTCGTTATTTTTGAACCAGAAGGTCTGTGACCCGATGGTCGCGTGATCACCCGCGTGCGTCTCGACCTGGAAGTAGGTGCCGCCGACCAGGTACCCGTTCTTTTCGGGTTCGCTCTCGGGCTCCTCCTTTTCCAGGCGCATCACGACACCTCCCATCGGTTCCGGGACTACGTGCTTGTTCTTGAAGTCCTGGTTCGTCGCCCCGGGAAGAACATTCTCGATCACCCCCGACGGGGGTATATAGGGCGTCCACGCCGCCGGATCCATCGTCTCCTCGAGCCTGTAGAGAGCCGGATGACCGGACACGTTGAACTCGTAGTACCCGGACTCATTCGTGTACGTCGTAATACTCTGGCCGACCTGCATATCGGGAATATCCCCGCTGGTCATCGTCAGGGTGATCCGGGTGCCGTTGACGGGTCCGATCAAATCGCCGTTTGTATAGTATCCCCACTTATACCCCGAGATCTTCTTCGGCGGGACAATCATCTCGTTTCTGAAGTCCTGGTCGGTCGCCCCCGGCTCCACGTCGTCGATAACACCGGAGACGGGTGCGTACGGTCGCCATTCATTCCGGTCAAACTCTTCGGTGAGACGGTATCGAGGCAGGGGGTTGGGGACCTCGAAGTCCCACCATCCCGGCACCTCGAACTCGTAGTACCCGGACTCGTTCGTCCTCGTGGTCATCCCCTGTGGCGGGAAACCAGCGACGTTGCCACTGGTCAACGTGAGGTTGATGACGACCCCCTCCAGTGGGCCGACCATCGCTCCCTTCCACGTCACGTTGTACTTGTGACCGGAGATCTTCTTGGGCGGAGGAGGCAGGCGATAGTTTGAAAAGTTCAGTGCCGGCCCGCTGATCTGGTGGTGATTGCGGTAGATTAATTCATATGCACCACTCTGCGGACTGACTGGATCCCAGACCGTGAGATTGACCACCTCTGCCAGGCGATAATACCCCTCATGCGGGGGGACGGAGAAGGAGTAATACCCATCATCGGTCGTGTTCGTGGTCATACCCTCATCGGGGAAGGAGAAGTCACCCTGTGTCTTCGTTAAATGCATCGTGACGTTCTTCAGCGGGCCGATGGGGTGACCATCCGCGGTCACGTTCCATTTATATCCATGAATGGTCCAGGGCCCGGTTGGTTGCTCCGGGTTTTCAGGATGTGAACCAGGGTTAAGCTCGTCGCCGAAGTCCACCCTCCGCAATACTGTCTCTCCCCCGCTCCCATCCAGGTAGGTGACGATCACGGAACCCTTGAAGACCGTGACGCCGGGGATCTCCAGGGGCTCGTTCACCGACCAGTTACGGTAATGATCCGGGCTCACGGGTACACCGTCCAGCAGGATCCGGTACGTGCCATTCAGAAGGGTGTCACCTCCGGTATGGCGAAGTGTGAGCAGGTGGTCCTCGCTGTTCACTGCGACTCCAAAGTTGAGGTGTGGCACCTCCCTGGGAGTCGCCTGGCCCGAGACGAAGGACGCGACCACCGCCCCCCCGATCACGACGAGTCCAACCAGGAGCACGGCCCCGATCACCTCGGAGACACCTGAATCCCTGCAACCGTTTGAATTCATAAATAACCACCTTTACTCGATTATCGTCGGCACGTTCTCCAATTTTATGACGTAAGACGCCTCGAGTGCACCGAACTGGACGTCGGGAATGTTCGGATTGTCCTCGTACCCGAGGATCTCGATACGCGCTACGGGGCCCGACAACGATACGTTGTAATAACTGGTATTGAGGCCGTTTCTGGCGGCGGCACCGTTGAAGATTGTGTACCAGGCCAAAGCAGCCTGGTTGCTGGCAGGCTGGTCGTTCCCGGCCCTGAAGGTCAGGGAGACATCCGAGAATTCGTATGGTTGTGTTTCGTCCACAGCCACAAGCGGGAGGGGATCCGTAACGAGCCTGGTCTCCACCCGGACGGGGGATCTCGCGCCCAACCCCCCCCTGTATGCAGTCAGGTTCACAACGACCAGACCAGCCATCGTCTGGTAACCTGTGCCACCCACGTCGGGTGAATAGATGGAAAGTGGGGGGGCCAGAACCACCATCACCTTCTCCGGCACTTCTCCGGTTGGATCCCACTGCCGGAGAAAGACACCCCCGAGCTGATAATAATACTCCTGCTGGAGCCAGTAGTTGTTGTGCGAGGAATAGACGAGAGCGGGTGAGGTATTGCTCCAGTTGAGGACTTCCCTGCCATATCGCCATCCAGAAACCGTGAAGGTATCATCGGTTCGGATCGAAACCTCCTCGGAGGCTGGGATCGGTGCGAGCATGGGCAGATACCGAACAATAAAGCCTCCCTCCTGAATCGCGCCAGGGTTGATTACTCGGCGAAGGGTCATCTGTCCGGAGGAGATACTAAAGAGTGCCTTTCTATCCAGGTGCGGGTCGGGATCCCCTGGAACGTAGGGGGTGCTGTTGTTCGGAATCGCCGGGCTGTTCAGCCATAGCTGGTCCACACTGGTCTTGTAGTCGACGAACCACCCCCTGACACCGTCCATGCGAGCGATCTCCGCCTCCCTTCCCAGCACCGGGACCCCGTACACGAGGTAGAGCGAGAGCCCCGCGATGATGACCGCGAGGATGATGACGAACCCCACGACCTCGGAGATGCCGTCCGCGGCGCCTGCCCCACCCATCGTGTTCCGATGTAGCATTACAACTCCCAGTATATTATCATTGTTGTTCAGGAATACGGCGATACAAAGAGACTCTAAATTTTTTAATTTACTTTGCCCGTCTTTACATGAAACCCACGACCAGGGGGTACCAGCCCCCCCTGTGGCGTCACCACCTCAACCGAACGAGAGGTAGTACTCGTTGTTGCTCCCCGCCCTGTTGATGATCGGCAACCTGCTGCCGTAGGCGGTGATCTCGAACACCGAGTCGGTCACCGGTTGCTGGTACTTCGCCTCGTCCTTGTACCATCCCAGGATGTTCTGGTATCCACGGTCACCGTTCACGAAATACTGATTGAAATCCCTAACATTCACCCGCTGGGAAAAAGAAATCCAGAGCGCCCATCGCAGGTTGTTCCTGGACGTGCAGTCCGTCAGTGTGATATCCGAGCTCGCCTTGCAGATCTTCCATCCGTAGGTGCTTCCATCATCGGAACATCCTACGAACGAGCTGTTGGCGCCGCTGTGGACATAATATCCGGAATTGCGATTGTGCATGGACTGGCAATTCGTGAGCCTGGTATCACGCGAGAGGTAATATCCGGACATGAAGAAGTGACCGGTGTAGGTGTTCCTTTGGCCGTTGTTCGAGCTGAAACAGTCCCTGAAACGGATATTCTTCGAGACGGTCCGTGGCCCGATGTTCTCGCCGTTGCTTCCATATCGTGCGCCGGGCTCGAGGTGGAACCCGGACTCCCAGTTGTCTTCGGCGATGCAGTTGACGACCTCGAGGTTGATCAGGTCCTGCCATTCGTGAAAGTCGAAGCCGGTGATCCACTCCGAACGCGACTGGTTGCCGGTCACGACGCCTGGGTCGCCGACACGACCGAACCCGCATCTCACGGCGCGGCAGTTGACGAACCGGATGTTCGTGGTGGCGCGGGGAATACCATCGCTGTAGTCCTGGTTCATATTGAAGCCGTGCGTATGGGAGTTGACGACGTGGCACTCCCAGAACTCGACATCGTCGATCACCTTCACCGGCGGCGCCACCCATACAAAGAACATCCCGTTGCCCGATGCCTCGTGCCAGACGCCGTCGAGATCGACGCATGTCGCCCGGATATCATGCACCCTGACGTGACTCCGGGTGACCATCACGAAGGCGTTGCCCCGGATGGTGAAGCCCTTCATATCATCCCCATCCCTCCCTCCGAGGTTTACATACTCCGCGCTGACCGCAATCGGCAGGTATCCCGAGCCCCCGTTCGCCTTGGTCTCGATCGTCGTGGACAGGGACCCCTGGCCCCAGAGGGTTGTATGCTCGCGCATCGTGATCCGTCCGGAGCATCTGAACGTTCCGTCGAGCAGCTCGACGATGCCACCCTCCGCAATAGCGATTGCATCGTTGATCTCTTGCTCATCGTTGACCCCGTCACAGATGAAGAGCGGCGGTTCAGGGAGGGGCTTTTCCGGGTTTGGAATCCAACCCTTCGGGGCAACATACACGTGCTTGGTGTTGAGAGGAGGAAAGAGCGGTTGAGGGTCGCCTGTTTCAGGGAACTGCCATTCGAGATCGCCATAACTGTCCTGACCGGCGAAGGGGGCAGGGATATCAATGATTTCGTTTGGGTCGAATGAGGGAAAGACAATATCAAACCCCCATGGCGAATTCGGGGCCCGGAGAAGGGTCTCTCCGGATCCCCCCTTAAAAACGAGGCCGATCGATTGAGCCCCGGGGTGCCCTGAGATCACAATTTTTTTACCAAGGGTCCAGGGCCCTGCACCATCCGGCTGAATCATCCATTCAGAATCATTGATTGTGCTCCCGTCGACCACGATAGAGAAATCACCCCTGTTCAGGCTCTCTCCGCCTTCATGCTCGAGATAGATCGTATTGTCGATCTCCTTGATGTTGAACTGCACCTTCGGAACCCTCTCGGGGAGGGGCTGTGAGGCAACATACGTGCCGACGATCGTCGCTCCGATCAGCACGAGGGCGATCAGCAGCACCCCCCCGATCACCTCGGATACCCCGTCCTCACGATTCGTCATACTCGAATGTCACCTGGAGCGGTGCTTCGATCAGGTTGAACATGACATCCTTCGAGATAGCAGGGTCGCCTGTCCTGTTCCGGACTTCAAGGACGGAGGAGGTGCCGGCACGATGAATGTAAAACCATTGGTGCGTGTCATCCGTCAGGTCACCGCTCTCTGCCACACCGCTTCTCCGGGCGGCATCGATGAAGACCTGGTTCCACGCCGATGCCCATCGATCGTTCCTGGCATCGACCTCCAGCGAGACATTTTCGACACGGGCGTTCTGATACGATTCCGCGATCGACTCGCGCAGACGGGTTTCGACGCGCAGGGGCCCGGTCCCACCGATCGTCCCTGCCTCCCTTGTCAGGTTCACCAGGCAGAGATTCACCTTCAACGATGGAATATTATTCTCGAGCGTTCCGTTGCCAAACCCATAGAGCGACAGCGACGGTGAGACCTTCACCGAGACCCCTTCATTCTTCTGCTCGAGGAAGACCCCTCCCATCTCGTACGCGTAGGTCTGCTGTATCCAGTAGTAGTTGTCCGTCGTGTAGTTGAGCGACCCGAGAGGGACATGATCGACGACGGGTGCGCCGTCGACCCGGATGGTAAGATAGTCTCCGCTGTTCCCTGTCACGCTCATCCTCGCCGCCGTCCCGATCGGCCGCATGAACGAGAGGAAGAGCCCCGAGGACTGCGTGTTCCCGCCACCGGTGCCCAGGTCGAACGAGGTGGAGAGCGAGACGCCCCGCGTCCCCGAGATGGAGAGGTCACCGAGCGAGCGCAGCCACAACCCGTCCACGCTCGTCTTGTAGCTCACGAACCGGTCCTTCACCTGGTTCATGTGCTCGATCTCCTGCTCGCGCCCCTCCGCCGGCACCACGTACATCAGGTAGAGGGTCGACGCCACCACGATCAGCGCGAGGATCAGGACGAACCCGATGATCTCCGAGAGTGCGTCCTCGCGTCCGCGACCACCCATTGCCGGCCTCCGGCTGAATATTCGCACGACCTGCTCATAAACCTGCGCTTCGTCCTCTCGCCGCACAGTTCCTGGATACACAGAAACTGGCGGACCTGACGCCTGCAACACGCGCGCAGGCCCGGCCCAGGCGTTCCCCGACACCGGTCCGTCCGACACCCCCGGGATACCGGATGCGAGGGTTGAAAAACCCCCCCTGCCAACCAGAGGAAGAGAGGTCCGATGCCGGCTCGCCCCGTCGTCCCGTTCGCCCGGCTCGTGGCAGTACCGACCCTCGCCGGAGCCCTCGCCCTCGGTCTCTGCCTGCTCGCACCGGATACCGGCGCCGCCCTTTCGCTCGCGGGGATCGTCCTCGGCGCCGGCGTCGTGCGGCGGCCCGACGAACCGGGAGCGGACGAACAACGGCACGACGGGACGTCCGTGGACGACGAATTTTTCTCCCTTCTGGAGCACTCGCCGACCCCCTTCGTCGTCAGCCGTCCGGACACCGGGGAGGTGCTGTACGCGAACCGGCAGGCGTCTGCACTCGCGGGGATCGTCCAAAGCCCGCCCGGCGGGACGGGCGCCGCCGGGTACTACGCCGACCCCGCCGACCGTGCGCGCCTCCTCGCCCGTGTCGCTGCCGAGGGGACGGTGCGCGGCTTCGAGACGCGGATCCGACTCGCCGACGGGCGGGACCGCTGGTTCGCGCTCTCGGTCAGCCCGGTCGGGTTCCGGGGCGGGCCCGCCCTCGCCGTCTCCTTCTGCGACGTCACCGGGCACCACCGTGCGGAGGAGGCGCTCCGCCTCTCCCGCCGGTACCTTGCCCGCGTCATGGACGGCGTCCCGGTGATGATGGCCTGCCTGGACAAAAAGGAGCGCCTGCTCGCGATGAACCAGGCCTTCGCCGACTGGGTCGGCCGGCCGATCCCGGAACTGCTCGGGCGGGACCTCGCCGGGAGCCTCGGGCCCGAACGGTACGGGCGGATCGGCCCGGAGATCGCCCTCGGGCTCGCCGGCGGGACCGTCCGGAGACGGATGTGCATCCCGGACCGCGAAGGGCGCGACCGCCAGGTGCACGTCACGCTCCTCCCCCGCCGGGAAGAGGGCGAGGTCGCAGACCTCTCCCTGTTGCTCTGCGACATCACGACCCGCCACCGGCACGAGGAGGCGCTCCGGCAGGCGATGGCCCGGCTCAACCTCCTCTCCACGCTCACCCGGCACGACATCAGGAACCAGCTCACGGCGCTCTTCGGCCGCCTGGACCTTGCCGCTGAAGCGGAGGACCCGGCCGAACTCCAGGGCCACCTTGGCCGGATCCGGGCCCATGCCGGCGCGATCTGGGACCTGGTCGAGTTCGCCGGCACCTACGAGCAGGGCGGGCTGGAGGGTCCGGCCTGGTTCCCGCTCGAGGCATCCATCGCCCGTGCGGCGGACGAGCTCGGCGCGGGCCGGATCGCGGTGGAGTCCCGGGCCGGAGGGGTCGCCTGCTACGCGGACCCGCTCTTCCCGCGGGTGATCTTCAACCTGATCGAGAACGCGGCCCGGCACGGCGCGACGAGGGTCTCCCTCTCCGTCGCGGAGGAGGACGGCGGACGCCTCGCCCTGCTGGTGGAGGACGACGGTGCCGGGGTCGCAACCGACGAGAAGGAGCGGATCTTCGAGCGCGGGTACGGCCGGAACACGGGCCTCGGGCTCTATCTCGCCCGCGAGATCCTGGGGATCACGGGCGCGACGATCGCGGAGGAGGGGCCCCCCGGGGTGGGGGCCCGGTTCGTCGTCCGGTTTCCCCCGGGGGCCTGGCGACCGGACCGCGGGCCGCAGGCATAGGTCCGCCGCCCGTTACCGGTCGCCGGAACCGTCGACCGGGCAGACCCGGAAGTCCGAGCCGGCACAGGAGAGCAGCTGCGGGTAGTAGCGTTCGACGTACTCCTTCACCATCCGGCGGGCCGAGAAGCGCGGCGCGCAGGTCCGGATCGACGCCTTCATCATCCGGACCCAGGCATGGGGGATGCCGTCGAGCCCGGTGTCGTAGTACCGGGGGGCGATCTCGTTCTCGATCAGGGAGTAGAGGGCGTTCGCATCGTGCGCCGTCCGGTCCCCCTCCGGGGCGTCCTGTCCGAAGGCCCACCCGTTCTCCCCGTCGAACCCCTCGAGCCACCACCCGTCCAGGATCGAGCAGTTCACCACCCCGTTCATCGCCGCCTTCATCCCGCTCGTCCCTGACGCCTCGAGCGGCGGGCAGGGGTTGTTGAGCCAGACGTCGACCCCGTGGACCAGGTACTGCGCCGTCTGCTCGCCGTAGTCCTCCATGAAGGCGATCCGCCCCTCGAACTCCGGGCGGCCCGCGAACTGGTAGATCCGCTGGAGGAGCCGTTTCCCCTCCTCGTCGGCGGGGTGGGCCTTGCCCGCGAAGAGGAGCTGCACCGGTCGGAGGGGGTTCGTCAGGATCCGGCGGAGCCGCTCGGGATCGGAGAAGATCAGGTCTGCCCGCTTGTAGGTCGAGAACCGGCGGGCAAAGCCGATCGTCAGCACGGACGGGTTCAGCAGGCCCCCCTGCGCGACCAGGGACGCGGGTGCGAGCGTGCCGGCGGCGTAGGCACGGCGGCGCATCTCGCGGATGCGGTTCAGGAGCTTGTTCTTGAGGGAGACATGGATCTCCCAGAGCTCCCGGTCTGGGATCGACTCGACGAAGGCCCAGATCGCCTCCACGTCGTGCTCCTCCTGCCAGTTCGGCGAGGTCTCGAAGAAGTACCGGTCGTAGAGCGCGGCGATCCTGGGGTTTAGCCAGGTCGGCAGGTGCACGCCGTTCGTGATCGAGGAGATCGGGACCTCCGGTACCGGCCGGTCGGGCCAGAGAGAGTGGAAGAGGGCGCGCGAGACCTCGCCGTGCCGTTTCGAGACCGCGTTCGCGTGACCGCAGAGCCGGAGTGCGAGCATCGCCATGTTGAACCCCTGCTCCGGCGCCTCCGGGTGGCGTCCCAGTGCGAGGAACTGCTCGGGCGAGACCCCGAGCTCGTCCCGGTACTGGCCGAGCGAACGGGCGATCAGTTCCTCCGGGAAGACATCGAAGCCCGCCGGCACCGGCGTGTGGGTCGTGAAGATCGAGATCCCCCGCACATCGTTGATCGCCTCCTCGAACGACCGGCCCGCCTGCATCCGCTCGTGGAGGAGGGAGAGGAGGACGAACGCCGGATGACCCTCGTTCAGGTGGACGGCGGCGAACTCGATGCCGAGCTCGGCGAGCATCCGCCGGCCCCCGATCCCGAGCACGATCTCCTGACGGAGGCGGAGTTCGCGGTCCCCCGAGTAGAGACGGCTCGAGATCATCCGGTACTCGGGCGGGTTCTCCGGGTGGTCCGTGTCGAGCAGGAAGAGCGGGACGCGTCCCACGTCGACCCGCCAGACGTAGAGGGCGATCGTCGAGTCGACGAGCGGCATCCGGATCACGAGCGGTTCCCCGCCGGGGCCCGTGACGCGCGTGATCGGTGCCGCCTCGCGGTCCAGCCGCTCGACGATGTTCTCCTGCCAGCCGTCGGGGAGGAGGTGCTGGTGCAGGTAGCCCTCCGAGTACATGAACCCGACCGCGACGAGCGGGACGTGGAGGTCGGAGCACTCCTTGAGGTGGTCACCCGCGAGGAACCCGAGGCCCCCGGCGTAGAACGGGAGGGAGTGGTGGAGGCCGTACTCCGCCGAGAAGTAGGCGATCCGGAGCGCGGGCCCACACCCGTAGACCTCCTGGAACCATCCGTTCTTCTCGGTCATGTACCGGCGGAACCGGTGCATGATGACATCGTACCGGTGGAGGTAGGCAGGGTCGGCGGCAGCGGCCTCGAAGACCTCGGGGGAGAGGTGCCGGAGCAGGCGTACCGGGTTGTGGACGCACTCCTTCCAGAGCGCGGTCGAGAGCTGCTTGAAGAGGAGCCGGGCCTCGGGGTGCCACGACCACCAGAGGTTATAGGCGAGGTCGACGAGGCCGGACAGCCGTTCGGGGATCTGGGGAAATTCACGGTATCGTTCCATGGAGTTCACGTCCGGTGGATCAGGGAGGGGGAGGGTGGTCGCCGGGCGCCGTCCGGCCGTAGGTCGCTGCGAGGTCGGCCAGTCGCGCCGCGAGGCCGGCGGAGAGGTCGTCGGGAGCGCACCGCCACTCCCAGTTACCGGTCGCGGTCCCGGGCCGGTTCATCCTGGCGCCGGCTCCGAGACCGAGATGGTCCTGGAGGGAGACGACCGCCAGGCCCGCCACCGACTGCAGGCAGAGCCGGACCAGGGCATCGGCGACCGTCTCCGCCTCCAGCGGCCGGCCGAGGTACCGGGCGAGCCGCGAGCGGTCCTCTGCCGGCGCCTCCTCGAACCAGCCCACGGCGGTCGGATTGTCGTGGGTGCCCAGGTAGAGAACGGATGCACGGTCGTGGTTGTGCGGCACGTGCGGGCTCGATGCCATCCCCGGGCCGAAGGCGAAGAGCAGGACGCGCATGCCGGGGATACCGAGTCCGTCGCGGAGCGCCTCCACCGCGGGGGTGACGTGCCCCAGGTCCTCCGCGATCAGGGCAAGCCCGGGCAGGGCCGTTCGCACGCGGGCGAGGAGGTCGAACCCCGGTCCGGGCTGCCAGGCGCCCACCCGGGCCGTCGGCTCTTCGGCGGGGATCTCCCAGTACTCGGCGAAGCCGCAGAAGTGATCGATCCGGACCGCGTCGAAGAGCCGGGCCATGTGGGCGAACCGGGCGAGCCACCAGGCGTATCCCTCGCGGCGGTGTGCCTCCCATTCGTAGACCGGGTTGCCCCACCGCTGGCCGTCGGCGGAGAAGTAGTCGGGGGGGACGCCGGCGACGGAGAGGGGACGGCCCTCCGCATCCAGCCGGAAGAGCCCGGGGTGGGCCCACAGGTCCGCCGAGTCGTGCAGGACGTAGAACGGGAGGTCGCCGATCAGCCGGATGCCCAGCCCGGCGCAGTGCCGGCGGAGTCGTTCCCACTGGTCGAAGAAGAGGAACTGGAGGGCCCGCTCGCGGTCGTACACCCCGGCATACTCCTCCCGGACCCGGAGGAGGGCGTCGGGGTGGCGCAGGCGGAGGTCCCGGGGCCACTCGTACCACGGTCGCCCGCCGCAGCGCGCGCGGCACGCGACGAAGAGGCAGTGGTCGTCGAGCCACCCGGCCCCGTCCGAAAAGGCATCGAACGCCGGCGGGGGGGAAGCGAGGAGGCGGGCGGCGGCGCGCTCCAGCAGGGGCGCACGGTGCGCGGTCACCGCCGGGAAGTCGACCCGCCCGTCGGGGAACGGTGGGAGCGGGTGCAGGTCCGCGGGGTCGAGGTACCCGTCCGCCACGAGGAGCGCGGGACTGATGAGAAGGGTGTTGCCGGCGAAGGCGGACGGGCTCGCGTACGGCGAGTTGCCGAGGCCCGGCTCCGTCGGGTTGAGGGGCAGCACCTGCCACCAGGCCTGGCCCCCCTCGGCGAGAAGCCCGGCGAACCGGTAGGCATCGGGCCCGAGGTCCCCGCACCCGAACGGGGAGGGGAGCGACGTGACGTGGCAGAGCACCCCGGAGCTGCGCCCGGTCGGCAGGTGCCCCGGTGGAAAAAGACCGGTGCCCGTCACGGCAGGTGCACCCCGAGGTACCCGGCGAGGGCGGAGAAGCGGGCGGCCCACGCGGCGTGGAGCCGCCCCGCCGGTCGGTCGATCCGGTCCTGTGCCTCCATCTGTCTCCAGTACTGCTGTGAGATGTCGATGTAAAGATTCTGGAGCCGCCACCGGTCGGGCTCCAGGCCGAGCGGCCGGACGGCATCGACGAGCGCAGCGAAACCCTCCAGGGAACTGGTCGCCGGGTACTCCCCCACCGTCCGTCCGAGCAGCCGGAGGAGGGCGGACCCGAGGTGCCGGGCGAGGCGGGGTCCGTCGTAGAGCCCCGGAGAGAGGCGGGCAAGGTCTGCCGCGGTCGCGGCGATCCGGGACGCGTCCGGCCGTTCCTCGTCCAGGAGCGAGGCGAGCTCGGCCTCGAGGACGAGGGCGACGGGGGCGGCGAACCCCGGCGGGGGGGCGAGTCCGAGCGGGCCGAGCGCGGAGAGCAGGGGGCGTCGGTCCTCCACGCACCCGCTCGCGGCGGTCACCGCCTCCGCGACGGAGATCCGCATCAGCCGTTCGTACACGGCCCGCCGTTCGCGGGCAGAGAGCGCACCGGCGGGGTAGAGGTGGTCGGAGAACACCCGTTCCAGGTCGTCAGGCGACGGACAGTCCCTGCCGGGGTCCTCCCCGATCCCGACGCGGATCGACCCGTCCCGCCCGATCAGAACGCCGAACGAGAACGACCGGGACTCCCGGGTCCGGTCCGCCGTGATGCAGACCGTGCCCGTTGCGAACCGGAACCGCCCCCCGGTCATCCGGTGACACCTCTCGCAGACGACCGTGTACTGCCCCTCCCGGTACGTACACGGCCCATCAGCCCAGAGGGTCCCGACCGCGAAGTGGGCGGCAAGACGCGGCCAGTCGAGGACGAACGGTGCGACCTGGTCGCGCCAGACGGCGGCGGCGTCCGGGGCCCCCGGTGTGTTGCCACGCGCCTCCCCGAGGGTCTCGACGAGGGCCGGTTCGGGGTCGGGCAGCCCGAGCTGGCGGGCGAGCTGGCAGGCACGGGCCGCGTACCGGAGCACCTGGACCGGCTCGATCCCGGCGATGTCGTCGAAGAACCAGCCGCACGAGGTGAAGGACATCAGGAGGTGCCGCTGGAGCTCCAGGTGGAGGAGTCCCCGCCGCTCCCCCTCCGGGGGGAGGGGGCGGGCGGCGTGCCGGGCGAGGAACGCCTCCCGCACCGCCGCAGAGGGGTCCCGGACCAGGTCGACATAGGCCGACCGGGCCGCCCAGGGGTCCCGGAAGAGACGGTTCCCCTCCGCCTCGAAGGCGTGGCGGAGCGTCTCCCGGAGCGCCTCCAGTCCCCGCCGGAGCGGTGCGCGCCACCCCTGGGACCAGCCCGGGTGGAGGCCCGACGCGCACCCGCAGTCCGCCCGCCACCGCTCGACCCCGTGGGCGCAGGACCAGGAGGTCCGCTCCCGGACCTCCACCTCCAGGCCCGGGGGGTGCCGCTCGAGGAACTCGCCGAAGACGGTCACCCGGAGGTCGGAACGGCCGTCCAGGTCCCGGATGGCCCGCGCGAGCCCCATCTCGCCGAAGGTCTGGTGGTGACCGAAGGTCTCCCCGTCGAGCGCGACCGAGACGAGCTGGTCCCGGCCTTCCGGTGCGAGGCAGGCGAGGAGCCGGTCGGCGAACCGGTCCCCGTTGGCGAGGAGGGAGCCGAACGCGAGGTCGTGGGCGATGCCGCTGTTGGAGAAGAAGACCGCGATCGACCGGCCGGAGGGGAGCGGGCAGAGGTAGGGCCGGTTCAGGTCGAGGGAGAGGGGGTCGACCTCGTACCAGGTCCCCCCGGGCTCCCGCACCCGTGCCGCCTGGTGCGGGGCGAGGAGCGTGAACCGGATCCCATGGGCGGCCAGGGCCTCGAGGGTCGGGACGTCGACCGCCATCTCGGGGAGCCAGAACCCCTCGGGGGGACGCCCGAACCGGGCCTCGAAGTCGCGGACGCCCCACGCGACCTCGGTCGCGCGGTCCCGCGGGTCGGCGAGCGGGAGGATCGCGTGGTGGTACCCCTGCGCGAGCGCGGCGCCGTGCCCGCACCGGTCGAGCGAGGCGGCGTCCGCCTCCAGGACGGCGGCGCAGACATCGGGGGCGTGCCGTTCGAGCCAGAGAAAGAGGGTCGGGCCGATGTTGAACGAGATCCGGGCGTAGAGGTTGACGATCGACTCGACCCGTCCGTCGGGCGCAAGGAGGCGGGCGGCCGAAAAGGGGCGGTAGCATTCGGCCGTCACCCGCTCGTTCCAGTCCAGGAACGGGGCGGCGGTGGGCTGGAGCGCCACCTGCTCGAGCCAGGGGTCCTCCCTCGGGGGCTGGTAGAAATGACCGTGGATGCAGACCGCCCGGTCCGTCACGCTTCCTCCGGCGTCAGGACCAGGCAGGCGAGGGGGGGCAGGGTGAGGCGGAGCGACGCCTCGAGGCCGTGCGCCGGCACCGGCTCCGCGTCGCACCCCCCGAGGTTCCCGAGCCCCGACCCGCCGTATTCCACCGCGTCGCTGTTCAGCCGCTCCACCCACCGTCCACCCCGGGGGACGCCGACCCGGTAGTCCGTCCGGACCACCGGGGTCGCGTTCAGCACGACGAGGGCCGGCTCGTCCGGGCGGAGGCCGAACCGGAGGTAGGCGAAGACCGACTGTTCACGGTCCCCGACGACGACCCACCGGAACCCCGCCGGGTCGTGGTCCCGTCCGTGGAGCGCCGGGAGCCCCCGGTAGAGCCGGGCGGCGTCCCGGGTGAACCGCATAAGGCCCCGGTGCCGCTCGTCCCCGATCAGGTGCCAGTCCAGGGAGCGGTCGTGGGACCATTCGGCCTCCTGGCCGAACTCGCCGCCCATGAAGAGGAGCTTCTTGCCCGGGTGGGTGAACTGGTGACCGAGAAGGAGCCGCAGGTTCGCCCGCCGCTGCCAGTCGTCACCCGGCATACGCCCCAGGAGCGAGCCCTTCATATGCACCACCTCGTCGTGCGAGAGCGGGAGGATGTAGTCCTCGCTCCACGCATACAGGATCGCGAAGGTGAACTCGTCGTGGTGGTACTTCCGGTGGACCGGGTCCCGCGAGAGGTAGCGGAGGGTGTCGTGCATCCAGCCCATGTTCCACTTCAGGGAGAAACCGAGCCCGCCGACGGACGGGGGACGGGTGACCAGGGGCCAGGCGGTCGACTCCTCGGCGCAGATCAGCACGCCCGGGTGGCGCGCGTGGGCGGACTCGTTGAAGAAGCGCAGGAAGGAGACCGCGTCCAGGTTCTCCCGCCCGCCATGGACGTTCGGGATCCATTCCCCGGGACGCCGCCCGTAGTCCAGGTAGAGCATCGAGGCGACCGCGTCCACCCGGAGGCCGTCCGCGTGGTACCGGTCGAGCCAGAAGAGGCCCGAGGAGGCGAGAAACGAACGGACCTCGTTCCGGCCCAGGTTGAAGACCGCCGAGCCCCACTCGGGGTGGAGACGCTGGAGCGGATGGGCGTGCTCGAAGAGATGCGTCCCGTCGAAGAAGGCAAGCCCGTGCCCGTCCACGGGGAAGTGGGACGGCACCCAGTCCAGGATCACCCCGATCCCGGCACGGTGGAGGGTGTCGATGAACCCCATCAACTCCTCGGGCGTGCCGTACCGGGCCGAGGGGGCGAAGTACCCGAGCCCCTGGTAGCCCCAGGAGGCGTAGAACGGGTGCTCCATCACGGGCAGGAGCTCGACATGGGTGAAGTCCAGGTCCGTCACGTGGTCGACCAGGGGTCCGGCAAGCTCGGGCCATGAGAGGAGCCGGCACGGGTCGGCAGGGTCCCGTCGCCAGGAGCCCGCGTGGACCTCGTAGATCGAGATAGGGGCGTCGCGCCGCTGCCGCTTTGCCCGTTCGGCGAGCCATTCGCCGTCCTGCCACAGATGGACCGGGTCGGCCACCCGCGATGCGGTGCCCGGCGGGAGCTCGGTGGCGAACGCGAACGGGTCCGCCCGGTCCGAGACGTACCCCCCGAACCAGGAGACGACCCGGTACTTGTACCGTTCCCCCGTCCCGATGCCAGGGATGAACCCCGCGTGCACCCCGGTCCCGTCGTCGGCCGGATAGAGCGGGTGGGCCGTTCCGTCCCAGCCGTTGAAGTCGCCGATCACCGAGACCCGGGACGCGTTCGGGGCCCAGACCCGGAACGCGGTCCCGTCCTCCCCCTCGTGGCGGCACGGGTGGGCCCCGAGCACGTCCGCGAGCGTGCCGTGGGTCCCCTCGCGGAAGAGGTGGCGGTCGTACTCCGTGAGAGGCGGGAGCGGGAGCACCGTCTCCGCGACCATCAGGTCCCCTGCCGGGCCTTCAGGGCCCGGGCACGCCGGTAGACGTCGAGCGCTGCGTCCGTGACCAGGTCCCAGTCGAAACGGGCGTAGACCTTCCGCTGGCCGGCCCGTCCCAGCTCACGGATCGTCTTCGGGTCGTCGATCACGTAGTTGATCCCCCAGGCGATCGACTCCGGCTGGACCGGCACGCGGATCCCGTCCACGAATGGATCGATGTTCTCGGAGAGGCCACCCACGTCGGTCGCCACCACGCACCGTCCCGCCGACCAGGCCTCCGTCAGGACGAGGCCGAACGGCTCGTTCCTGCTCGGGATGACGACGATGTCGGCTGCGTTCAGCAGATCGAGGTGTGCATCGTTCGAGATGTACCCCGGGAACTGGACCGGGAGCCCCCGGGCCTTCTCCCTCAGCTCGGCCTCCATCTGTCCGGTCCCGGCCATGATGAACTGGACGTCCCAGCGCTTCTTGAGGACCAGGGGGATCGCCTCGATCAGGAGGTCCGGCCCCTTCTGGTAGGTGAGCCGGCCGACGAAGAGGACGAGGGGGGCGAGCGGATGGATCCCGTAGCGCCTTTTCACCGCGCCGGGGTCGACCACCTTCCGGAACCGCTCGGGCCGCACCCCGTTCGGGACGACCGTGACCTTCCACTCGGGGACGTTGTAGAGCCACATCACCTCGGTCCGGGTGTGGTGCGAGACGGTCATCACCAGGGTCGAGATGTACCCCCCGTACCACTCCTTCCCCGAGATCTCCCGGAACTCCCACCAGTCGCCGAAGTTCCCCCCGTTCCGGCCGTACTCAGTGGAGTGGTACGAGAAGACCGTCACCCGGTCCTGGAGCTGGTGGAGCGCCTCGACCGCGTGCCAGTCGTGGAAGTGGAGGACGTCGAAGGGGGGGTCGTCCGCCGCGCGGAAGGCCCCGACCATCTGCTCCGACATCGACCGGCAGAAGTCGACGATGTTGGTCCCCTCGGGGCGGCAGAAGTGGTACCGGACCCCCTCGATCAGGGCCGTGTCGCCCTCCGTCCCGGGGGCGGCGCGGGTGAAGTAGTGCACCTCGTGCCCGCGCTGCGCCAGGCATTCGGCCAGTTCTGTCGCTGCCGGGGCGAGACCCCCGACCCTCACGGCGTGGAGGGACTCCCAGCAGAAGAAGGCGATCTTCTGCGGCGTTCCAGTTCCTCGATCCGTTCCTGCATCGTCTCCTGTAACTCGTTCCGGTTCCGGCACTGTATCACCCTCTCGGCAAGCACCCCGTCCATCAGCACGTCCCGGCACCAGCGGGAGAAGTCCTGGCGGTCGATATGACCGGCGACGACATCGTCGGCGGCAAACGTGAGCTGTTCGATGCACTCGGCCAGGCTGTGGGCCGCGTACCCGGCCGGGTGACCGTCGCGCGAGAAGACGAAGGCGAGCTCCGGCGGGAGCGTCCGGAGCGTCACCGCCGCCTTGCGGGAGCGGACGCGGGACGCCATCCGCTCCTCGAGGGCGGAGAGGGCCCGCATGAACCGGCCGAAGGCCTCGACCGTCGCCTGGTGGCCGACCATGCTCTGCCTCTGCCCGCAACCCCCCGTCCGCATCGCCATGGCGCGGAAGTGGTCGGTGGAGGAGAGGTGGCGCCAGACCTCGCGGTCGGGGAGCCAGGCGCCCGCCCGCTGGAGCGCACTCGCTGCCGAGTGCTGGAGGATCGTCTCGAACCAGGACTCACCCTCATCGGGGACGGTCCACCCCACCTCCCGGTCCGGTCCGGGCCACTCCGCCGGGTGCGCGGCGAGGACCCCGGAGGGGGTCGTCGCCACGACACCCGCGTCGTCGAGCGCGCCGGGCAGGGCATCGAAGAACGCGAGGAGTGCGCCACCGTCCCCGAAGAGGTCGAGGTCGAGCCCGATCAGCACGCACTCCCCCGGGGTCCGGGCGAGCCAGTCGGCGTAGGTCCCGGCGGAGAGAGGGTACCGGTCCCACTCGGGCGAGAAGAACCGCTGGGCAAGGTCGTCCGAGAGGCGGCAGTGGCGCAGGAGCACCCTTGACGGCCCGAACCGGTAGACGAGCGTCGGGTCCAGGTCCCGCGGGAGGCACCAGCGCGGCTCGGTCAGCAGGGCCGTGCACCCCGTCCGGGGGAGCGCCTCCGCGATCGCCCGGGTCACGCAGAGCTCGGGGGGGGCGAAGACCGCAGGGACGACCCCGAAGACCGCCTCCATCCGCGCCCGGTGGCGTTCCATGTCAAGGAGGAACTCCTCCGTGTCCGGGAGGAGGGCGGAAAGACCGTGGTGGTATGGCGTGGCGAGCACCTCGACCCGGGGGTGGCGGGCGAGCCGGGCCAGGGCGGCGAGGGCGTCGGGCGCGTGTCGGTCGAGCAGGTCCACGAGCGTCCCCGAGACGGCGAGGGCACAGGCAAAACCCTGGTCGAGACCGTTCGCCAGCGTCTCCACCGCCGGCAGGAGCGCCCGGTCCGCCAGGTCCCGTACCTCTCCGCCGATCTCGGTCTCGAAGTAGAGGTCGAGCGGATCCCGGCGCGAACGGACCCTGAGCGGGGCGGGCCTCAGGGGGAGCCCGCGATGGAGGTCGAAGACGAAACAGGCCTGCGTCTTCTGCACGCCGACGGTCCTCATCACCAGAGGGTGGAGCTTTGGGCCACTTGAAGTTACCCGCCGGCGCGCACGATCTCGAAACGGTTCCCCGAACCGTCACGGTTGATCGGGGCGAGGGGCGAGGGGCCGATCACCGTGATCTCGAAGGTGGAGTCCGTCACCGGCCGGCCGTACCGGGCGTTGTCCTTGTACCACCCCAGGATCGACTGCACCCCCCGTGCCCCCGTGGCACGCACCTGGGTGAAGTTCTCCACCTGGAGCCGGCTCGCGTACGCGGCCCAGATCGCCCAGGCGCGGGCATCGCTGGAGGTGCAGGAGGAGAGCCTGATCTCCTGGCTCGACTTCATGATCCGCCACCCGTAGGTCGAGCCGGAGTCCGTGCAGCGGTCGAAGAGGAGCGAGGAGCCGCCCTGGACGTAGAACCCCGCGTTCCGGTTGTGGATCGAACGGCAGCCCGAGAGCACCGCGTTCCGGTGGATGTAGAACCCGGACAAAAAGAACCGTCCCGGGTCCGTGTTCCTCCAGCCGTTGTTCTTTGCGACGCAGTTCGTGAGCACGAGACCCTCGCACCGCGTCCGGGGCCCGAT
This sequence comes from Methanobacteriota archaeon, assembly GCA_029547145.1. Lineage (GTDB taxonomy): Archaea > Halobacteriota > Methanomicrobia > Methanomicrobiales > Methanospirillaceae > UBA288. The sequence goes on along the minus strand of JAKPPV010000035.1, from coordinate 18,005 downwards.
CTCGCGCATCTCCCCGTCAAGCCGCGCCCCAGGCTCCGCGTGGAAGCCCGACTCCCAGTTCGACTCGCTGATGCAGTTGATCAACTGGCAGTCGACCAGGTCCTGGGTCTCCTGGAGGTCGAAGCCCGTGATCCAGGGCGAACGCGAACCACCCGCCGTGCCGTACCCGCAGAGGGCGGCATAGCAGTTCACGAACCGGATCGCCCGGGTGGTCCGCGGGACACGGTCCGAGAAGTCCTGGTTCATGTTGAACCCGTGGGTGGAACAGTCGTAGGCGGTGCAGGAGTAAAACTCCACGTCCTCGACGTCCGAACGGTCCGCCCAGACGAAGAACATGCCGTTGCCCCCGGAGGGGAGGAGTCGGCCGTCCCGGGTCCGGCTGGTCGCGACCACGTCCCGGATCCGGACGTGGCTCGCCGAGATCCGGAAGAAGCCCTGCCCCTCGACCCGCAGGTCCCGGACCGTCACGTAGGGCTGCGCGATCTCGATCGGCTGATAGGGGTCGGACGCGTTCTCCACCGAAAGGACGGTCCGGGTCCGCCCCTGGCCCGCGAGCACCGTGTAGCCGGGGACCGTGAGACGGCGCGAGAGGTGGAACGTCCCCTCCAGCAGCTCCACCGTGCCCGCACGGCGGAGCGCCTCGGTGATCTCGACCTCGTCGGCGGACCCGTCGCACCGGATCACCTCGCCGGAGGAGGGGAGAAACGAGTCGGCGGCCGCCACGTAGAGATGCCCCGCACGGGGGGGCTCGGCCAGACCCTTTGGCGCCGGTGCCGGCGGGAAGGTGTACTCCCTCGGCGGCACCTCCGCCGCCCGCGGTGTCGTGGTGGCGGACGGAGGGAAGTCCATCGCCCACGGGTCGTCCCGGCCCGTTCGAACGAACTCCTCCGCGTACCGCTCGGCGATCACGACGTGCGCCCCCTGGTCCCCCTCGTACCGGACCTGCACGCCCTGGACGGGGGCGGGGGCCGAAACGACCAGGGTCCGCCCCACGGAAAAATTCCTTCCCTTCGAGGCGTCCTCGAACCGGGCATCCCCGGTCCGGTCACGGCCGTCCACCAGGAGGCGGAAGTCTCCCGGCGGGAGCTCGATCCCGCCCTCGTGATGGACACGGAGCGTGGAACCGTCGTAGCCCACCTCGATCGCCAGGTCCGGGCCCTGTTCGGAGAGGAGGTTGAGGAAGAGGATGCCGGCACCGATCGCGACGACGATGACGATGACGAAGACCGCTGCGAAGGCGAGTGCGGTGGGGGAGAGACGGGGCTCGTCGTCCCCGGAGAGAACGGAGACCCGGTGCCTTCGCCCGTGCTCCCTGCCCGCCATGCAGCATGAACGTTGGGAACGGGGAGTAATGACGCTGCCGGTACGGGATACATATCCTCATAATCTCCGCCGACCACCTAACGGAGGGATGGAGGATGCACGGGACCGGTACATCGCTCCCGGATGCAGGCTCTGCCGCGAGGGGGCGAAGCTGGTCCTCTTCGTGACCGGGCGGTGTGACCGCGACTGCTGGTACTGTCCGCTCTCGTCCGGGCGGAAGGGGGTCGACCGGGTCTTCGCGAACGACCGGGAGGTCGAGACCGAAGAGGACCTGATCGAGGAGGCCCGGGTGATGTCCGCTCTCGGGACGGGGGTGACGGGCGGGGACCCCCTGCTCGAACCGGACCGCGTGGTCCGGTTCTGCCGTGCCCTCAAGACGACCTTCGGCCCGGACCACCAGATCCACCTCTACACCGGGAGGGCACCGACCCGCGACGAGCTCCTGCCGCTCGTCGGCCTGGTGGACGAGGTCCGGCTCCATCCGCCGCACGCGGACTGGGGACGGATCCTCAGGACCGACTACCCCCGGGCGATCCGTGAGGCGCGTGCGCTCGGGTTCGCGATCGGGGTGGAGGTGCCGGCCCTCCCGGGCATCCAGGGGCTCGCCGCCCTTCTCCCGCTCGTCGACTTCCTCAACATCAACGAGCTGGAGTGGGGGGAGGCGAACGCGGACGGGATGCGGGAACGGGGCCTGGAGCTCGCCCGTCCGACCGGGAACGCGATCGCCGGGAGCAGGGACTGGGCCCGGCCCCTGCTCGGTGACCCCCGGACCCGGTACTGCACCTCTGCGTTCAAGGACTCGGTCCAGCTGCGCGAGCGTCTCGTCCGGGTCGCCCGGAACACGGCCCGGCCGTTCGACGAGTGCACCGGGGACGGGACCGTGGTCTACGGCCGGCTCCGGCCGGACGGTGCGGTCGGGGAGGCGGTTGCCGCCCTCGGGCTGGAAGAGGGGGAGTACGCGATCGAGGAGGGAGGCCTGGAGCTCGCCTGGTGGCGGCTCGTGGAGGGCCGCGACACCGTCGCGGGGGAGAAGGCAGTCGTCGAACGCTACCCGAACCGCGGGATGATCGTGGAGGAGACACCCCTGTGACCGGACGGGTGCGGAGGCTGATCGAGCCCCTGTACGAGCGGTACCTCGAGCTCCAGTGCACCGCGATCCCCCGGCACATCGCGATCATCCAGGACGGCAACCGGCGGTTCGCCCGCGAGATCGGGGCGGACACCGCGGTCGGTCACCGGGCCGGGGCGGATACGACCGAGCGGCTGCTCGGGTGGGCGTGCGACCTGGGAGTCGAGCACATCACCCTCTATGCCTTCTCGACCGAGAACTTCCGCCGCGAGCCGGCCGAGCTCGAGGAGCTCTTCGCCCTCTTCCGCGAGAAGTTCCTCGCGGTCGTCTCGGACGAACGGGTGCACCGCTACGGGATCCGGGTCCGGATGGTCGGTGACCGTGGCATGCTTCCCCCCGACCTCCTGGAGGCGATCGAGAGGGCCGAGGCCCTCACGGCCGGCTACTCCCGGTTTCACCTGAACATCGCGCTCGCCTACGGCGGCCGGAACGAGATCGTGAACGCGGCGCGACGCCTCCTCGCGGACGTGGCAGCGGGACGCGTCCCGGTGAGTGAGATCTCACCGGCGCAGGTCGAGGCCCGGCTCGCCGAGGGGAACGACCTCCCCCCGGTCGATCTGATCATCCGGACCGGCAACGAGTGCCGGACATCGAACTTCCTGCCCTGGCAGGCGAACGGGAACGAGTGCGCCGTCTACTTCTGCGCGCCGTACTGGCCGCAGTTCAGGAAGATCGACCTCCTTCGTGCCGTCAGGGTCTACCGCCAGCGGGTCGCACAGGAGGCCGCGGGCAGACCGGCATGCGGCACGGTTATTACGGGGTCGCGGTAGAATAGTAGTACACGGACATGTTCTGCCATCAGTGCGGTGCGGCGATCGCCGATCCGGACGACCGGTTCTGCTCCCGCTGCGGGGCGAGGCTCCGCCGCCCGGAGGCAGCACGGGACGCCCCCGCATCGGCGCCGCCTGCCAGTGCACCGGCCCCCGAGACCGGGCTCCGGCGCCCGGTCTCGGCCTGGCCGAACCGTCCGCGGGAGCGGATCCAGCTCCCCCTGACCGAGCTCCGGCAGCGCCGTGCCCGTGAGACCGGAGAGGCGGCCCCGCTCACCGGGGTCCCGCCTCCGCTCTCCCGGGGTCCCGTGCCCGAACCGCCGGCCCCGCCAGCGAGCGGGCCGGCTCCCGTGCCGGAGCCCGGTGCCGGGGTTCCTCCCGGGCCGACGGGCGGGCCGGAAGAGGAGTCCCCGATCGAGGTGGTGGATGTCGTACCCGTCCGGCCGGAGCCCACGACGTCCCGCTCCCGGGCGGAGGAGGCGCTCCGCCGCATGGTGCCTCCGAAGGAGGTCTGGAGACAGGAGAGCCAGCCCGGGCCGGTCGAGCGGGGACGGGTGCGCGACGAGTGGCCCGCCGCGGCGCCCGGCCCGGAGGGGGAGGAGCGGGGGACCAGGGCGCCGACCTCCGGACCGTCGGGGCCGCCCGTCGAGGACCCGATCATCCCCTGGCTCGACCCGCCGGTCCTGCCGGTCCCACCCGAGCGGCCCGCCCCGCCCTCGCGGGAGGCGGTCCCCGATGAGGGGCCGGTGATCGTCCCCCGCGATTACGAGGAGAAGAAGGCCGAACGTGCCCGGAAGGGGCGGCGACGTCCACCGGGCCGGGCGAAGGGACCGCTCTTCGAACCGGCGGCACTCAGCAGAGCGATCCGGCCGTCCTGGATACTGGCGATCGGCGGGGTGATCCTGCTCACCCTGATCGTCTTCGCGATCTTCCCGCCCGGGGGACCCGGAGGCGGAAATGAGACGGGCAACGACCGGATCAACAGGTTCACCGGCATGCCGATCCACACGGTCGCGACCCCGACCCGCCCCGCGGGCACCGGCGAGAACGGGACGATCGCCTCGATCACGACCCAGGCGGTCGTCCGGGCGACGGTGCCCACCGTCCGGGCCTGGACGACGCCCGCCCAGCGATCGACGACGACGTCCGCCACCCCGACGGACGAAACGGAGGTGCCGACGCCCACCGCGGGGGGCGTGCCCGGGATCCGGGTGGTGATCTCCTCGGAGGGGAGCTGGGCCGGTACCATCGGGCAGCAGGCGGAGACCTATACGGAGACCCCGGTGGCGGGCCAGGGGACCCAGAGCCGGGCGGTGACCGGGCCCGCCCGGATGGTCACGGTCAATATCCAGAAGCTCGGCGGGACGCCGGACCTCCTGGAGGTCCGGGTCGAGCGGGACGGGATTGTCCTGAAACAGGGCTCGACGAGGGATCCGAACGGGATCGTCGCCCTCTCGGTCGAGCTCTAGTCTCCCCGCCCGTTCCTACCTCCCGAACCGGCGAACCCGTGACTGGTAGTCCCGCAGCGCCCTGAGCAGGTCGAGCCTGCGGAAGAGCGGCCAGTTCACGTCGGAGAAGAAGAACTCGCTGTAGACCGACTGCCAGATCAGGAAGTCGGTCAGGTGGTTGCCACCGGTCTTGATCACCAGGTCGGGCGTGTAGGGAAACGTCAGGTACGACTCGATCGTGTGCTCGTCGACCGCCGAGGGGTCCACCCCGTCCTCCGCCATCCGGCGGATGCAGTCGGCGATCTCCTCGCGGCCGCTCTTCCCGATCGCGACCGTCACCTCCATCCCCTCGCCGGCGGACTCGGTCTGGTCGCCGTAGTGCAGGGTCAGGTGAGCCACACGGGCGATCGCGCGCACCGCGGGCAGAATTGGCTCGAGGTTGGCGGGATCCGCCGTGGAGATGTGGAAGATCACCCCGCGGAGGCCGACCTCGCGGCACCACTCGACGCACTCGCCAAGACGTTCCGGTGCGGCCATCATGTCGCGGTCCGAGAGGAGGACGCAGATCCGGTCCGGGAGCTCGACGAGCTGTCGTGCGAGGTGGCGTTCGTACATCCGGCGGATCACGATACCCACTCCAGGAGCCGGTCCAGCGGCAGGGTGTTGAGGATGTCCTCCGCGGTGCACCACCCCCGCCGGGCGGTCGCCAGGCCGTGACCGAGATGGCCCAGCTCGTCGGGGCGATGGGCATCGGACCCGATCGAGAGCCGGACCCCCCGGTCCCGGGCGGCCCGGGCCGAGAGATCGTCGAGGTCGAGCCGGAACGGCGAGGCGTTGATCTCCAGGGCCGTCCCGGTCCCGGCGGCCGACTCGATCAGTCGTACGAGGTCGACCGCCACCGGTTCGCGCCGGCCGATCAGGCGGCCCGTCGGGTGACCGATGATGTCCACGTGCTCGTTCTCGCAGGCGGCGATCAGCCGGCGGGTCATCTGGTCGGCGTCCTGGCGCAGGCTGCTGTGGACCGAGGCGATCACGACCTCCAGGTCGGCGAGGACCCGGTTCGGGAGGCCGGTCGAACCGTCCGCGAGGAGGTCGACCTCGACCCCGGCGATCAGGCGGCAGGGGGAGGACCGGTTGATCATCTCGATCGCGTGGCGCTGCTCGGCGAGGTCCCGCCCGGAGAGGCCGCCGGCGACCCGGAGGGTCTCCGAGTGGTCCGAGACGATCAGGTACTCGTATCCCCTCCGGGTCCCCTCCGCCGCGAGCTCGTCGAGGGAGAGGGCGCCGTCCGACCAGGTGGAGTGGACGTGGAGATCTCCCCGGAGGTCGGCCGATCCGACGAGGTCGGGCAGGGTCCCGTGCTCCGCCGCCTCGATCTCGCCCCGGTCCTCGCGGAGCTCGGGGGGGATGAACGGCAGGCCGAGCGCGGCGAACATCGACGCCTCGTCCGGAAAGGTCTCGAGGCGGGTCTTTCCCTGCCGGCCGGCGATCCCGTACTCGTTCACCCGGAGACCCTCGAGCAGGGCCCGGTCCCGGAGCCGGATGTTGAACGCCTTCGAACCCGTCAGGTAGAGGAGCATCGGCCCGAGCGCTTCCGGCGTCGTGTACCGGAGATCGACCCGTTCGCCGCGGTAGCGGATGGAGGTCCGGCGCTCCCCCTCCTCGATCACCTCGTCCGCAAACGCCCGCAGGCGCGGGTTCAGCTCCTCCGGCGGTTCGCAACTGACGAGGTCCAGGTCGCCGACCGTCGCCGATCCCCGCCGGTACGAGCCCGCGACGACGTACCGGCCCGGCGAGAGGACACCGGCGAGGCCTGACAGGAGCTGCTCAGCGACCGCACGGGTCATCCGGTGTTCCCCGCCCGCGAACCGCTCGGCACCGCGCAGCAGCTCGGCCTCCCGCTTCGGCCCGAACCCCTTCAGACGGCGGATCCGGCCCCGCTCCGCCGCCTCCTTCAACTCGGCGACCGAGGTGACCCCGAGCTCCCGCCAGAGCCGGCCGGCCGTCTTCGGCCCGACACCCTCGACCCGGAGGAGGTCGAGGAGACCGGCCGGTACCTCCGCCTGGAGCGCGGCCAGTTCCCCGCTCGAACCGGTCCTGCAGATCTCCTGGACCACCGAGGCGAGCCGCTCTCCGATCCCGGCGAGCGCCCGGAGCTCCTCGATACCGAGGTCGTTCACCCGGCGGGGGAGTCGCTCGACCGCCTCGGCCCCTGCCAGGAACGCCCGGACGCGGAACGGGTTGCCCCCCCGGACCTCGTGCAGCTGGGCGATCAGCCGGAGTATCTCGGCGACCTGCCGGTTCGTGCAGTCCACAGGATCTCCTCTCGTTGAGTACGGGGTTTCGCCACCTTATCAGTCTTCTCGAACGGCACCCGCAACCCATAACCGTCCCCGCGTGGAAACGATCTGTCATGACCGGGAGGGCCACCGAACGCGAGGAGGACCTGCTGGAGGCGATCCTGGACTCTCCTGACCTGGACCGGGCTGCCCTCGCCAGCCGCCTGGGTCTCGATCCGGGCGAGATCGCCCTGACCGAGGAGATGGCCGTGGCCAGCGGCCGGCTCGTGAGGGACGGGGACGGACGGGCCCGCCTCAGCCCGGAGGGACACCGGCTCGCCCGGCGGATCGCCCGGCGCCACCGGACCCTCGCCTGCTTCTTCGAGCAGCTCGGCATGGCCCGGGACGCGGCCGACCGGGAGGCCTGCACGCTGGAACACGGGGTCTCGGAGGAGGCGATCGCCCGACTGGCCGACCACCTGCGGTGCCCGCCCCGGTGGAACCGGCCCTGCGAGGGCGCGGCATGCGCGGCGAAGGGGGACGGGCGGCCCCTCATCGAGTTCGGGGAGGGTGACCGGGTCTGCATCACCGCCGTCCGCCGGTGCGGGCGGTACCGGCGGCTGATGGACATGGGCGTCGTCCCCGGGGAGACGGTCGTCGTCCGACGGCGGCTCTCGAACCGGGCGATCGTGATCGAGGTGAAGGGCTGCGAGATCGGACTCTCACCCGAGTGCGCCGCCACCGTCCTCGCGAGCCCATGCCCCTGACCGTCGTCCTGGTCGGGAACCCGGGGGTCGGCAAGTCCCTGATCTTCAACCACCTGACCGGGGTGGGGGTGGAGATCGGGAACTACCCGGGTTCGTCGGTCGAACTCTTCTCGGGCCGTTCCTGTCTCGGGGGCGAACCGATCGAGGTGATCGACCTGCCCGGCATCTACTCGCTCGACGACGGGGCCGAGACCGAGGCCCTCGTCCGGCGGGTGATCGGAAACGACGAGGTGACGGCGGTCGTCGCGGTCCTGGACGCCACCCGCCTCGAGCGGAACCTCTACCTCCTCATCCAGGTCGCGGAGTACGGGCGGCCGATGGTCGCGGTCGTGAACATGGTCGACCTGGCGTCCCGGCGGGGCATCGCGGTCGACACCGAGCGGCTCTCCGCACTGCTCGGTATCCCCGTCCTGGCGACCGCGGCGGCGATCGGGCAGGGGATCGACCGCATCCTCCCGACCGCGGTCCGGGAGGCCCGCCCCGCGACGGTCGAGGTGCCGTACGACCACCACGTCGAGGCGGCGGTCCGCTCGCTGGAGCGGACCTTCGGCGTGGACCGCCGGACCGCGCTCCAGGCGCTCCAGGGGCTCGGAAACGACCCCGAGCTCCTTGAGTCGGCTGCCGCACTGGGGGAGGAGATCGAGCGGCGCCACCGGATGTCCGCCGGGCAGATCATCACCACGAACCGGCACAACCATGCCGGCGCGATCGCCAGCGAGGTCGTCCGCTCGAGCGGTGCCGGGGTCGGGGCGGCCCTCGACCGCCTCTTCACCCGGACGGTTCCCGGGGTCCCGATCCTGGTCGGGGTGCTGACCGCGATGCTCCTCGCGGTCTTCCTGGTCGGCGGGGTGCTGGAGGAGTACATCGTCGAGGCCTTCGATATCGTCCTCCTCCGGCCGATCGCGGCGCTCGAGATCCACCCCCTGGGAAAGGAGGTGCTCCAGGCGATCGGCCTCGCCCTCCAGTCGGGTTTTGGCATCGCGTTCCCCTACATCTTCACGTTTTACATCCTCCTCGCGCTCCTCGAGGACTCGGGGTACATGTCGCGCGCCGCGTTCCTGGCGGACCGGACGATGCACCGGATCGGCCTGCACGGCGAGGCGATCATCCCGCTCGTGCTCGGGTTCGGGTGCAACGTGCCGGCGGTGATGGGCATCCGTCTCCTCGCGACCCGCCGGGAGCGGATCATCGCCTCCTTCCTGATCACGATGGTCCCCTGCTCGGCCCGCACGGTCGTGATCTCGGGGATCGTCGCCTCGTTCGTCTCGCTCGCCGCAGCCCTCTCGATCTACGCGGTCGTGCTGCTCCTGATCGGCCTTTCCGGCCTGGTCCTGAGCCGGGTCACCCCCGGGCCCCAGCTCGGGATGGTGCTGGAGATGCCGGTGCTCAGGCTGCCGAAGCCGAAGATGGTGCTGCTCAAGTCCTGGCTCCGGATCCGGGAGTTCCTCGCCATCGCGATGCCGCTCCTCCTCGCGAGCAGCGTGGTCCTGGGGCTCCTCGGGTACTTCGGGGCGATCGCCGCGTTCCAGGCCGGCTTCGCGCCGGTCTCCGAGGGGCTCCTGGGGCTCCCCGACTACGCCTCGACGGCGCTCCTCTTCGGCATCCTGCGTAAGGAGATGGCCTTCGAGACGCTCGTCGTCCTCGCGGGGACGGCGGCCCTCGACACGGTGATGACCGGCGTCCAGCTCTACACCTTCGCGATCGTCTCCACCCTCTTCGTCCCCTGCATCTCGACGATCGCGGTCCTCCGGCAGGAGATCGGCACCTGGATCGCCGCCGCGATCACCCTGTACACGGTCGCGCTCGGCATCGCGATCGGGGCGCTGGTGCACCTTTTGGCCGGCTGACCCCGCCACCAAAGCCCTTATTGTTCCCGCCCCCAAGAGCTTCGGCGGATGAACACCAACCGGGTCTGCCCGGAGACGACGGAGGGGGCCTGAATGCTCTGGTTCGTCGGGCTCGGGCTCTGGGACCTCGAGGATGTCTCGCTCCGGGGCCGGCGCGTGATCGCGGAGGCGGACCGGGTCTTCCTGGAGGGCTACACCTCGGTCCTGATGGGGACCGACCACGCGGCGATGGAGGAGGCGTGGGGCCGCGAGGTGACCGTGCTGGGACGGGAGGACGTGGAGCAGCGCCCGGACGCCCTCCTCGGGGCGGCACGCGACGGTTCGGTCGCCTTCTGCGTCCCCGGTGACCCGATGGTCTCGACCACGCACATCGATCTCCGGCTCCGGGCACGGGAACGGGGCATCCCGACCGGGATCGTCCACGGCGCCTCGATCGCGACGGCGGTGGCGGGCCTCTCCGGCCTCCAGAACTACCGGTTCGGCCGCTCCTGCTCGCTCCCGTTTCCGCAGGGCAGATGGAACCCGTCCACCCCGGCGGAGGTGGTCCGGCAGAACCTGGCGGCGGGCCTCCACACGCTCGTCTACCTGGACATCCAGCAGGACCGGTATATGCGGATCCCCGAGGCGATCGACCTGCTCGAGGACCTCTCCGCCTCCCTCGGCTTTGCGATCGACCGCTACATCGGCATCGCGCGTGCCGGGTCACCCGCCCCCCTGGTCGCCGCCGGAACGGCGGACGAACTCCGGTCCGTCGACTTCGGCGGACCGCTCCACGTGCTGGTCGTCCCCGGGCCGCTCCACCCGATGGAGGAGGAGTACCTGAACGCCTTCGCCCGGCCATGACGCTCGCGGACGCCCTCGCACAGCTCGACCGCCGGCTCTCCGGCGCCGTACCGACGCCCCCCGCCGGGACCCTCCTCCGCCCGGTGGCCGAGGACTGCCTGGAGATGGCACGTGCGTACCGGGCCGACGCCGCGACCTTCGCCGGGCGGGCCGACCCGGTGAATGCGCTCGCCTCGGTGGCGTACGCCACCGGGTGGCTCGACGCCGCCTCTGCGCTCGGGCTGGCGTCGTGCAGACGGGACGGGTGCGCGTTCCCGGCCGGGACGGTTCCGGAAGGACGGGCCGGCCACCTTGAGGAGAAGACCGGGCGGTACGCGGTGATGCTCGAGGGGGCGGTCGCGGCGGCGCGGCCGGCCCCCGACCCGGCGAGCCCGGCCCGGCAGGCCGCCGTCGCAGTCCTCCGGGTCGCGGCCTGCTGCTCGGGCCTCGGGAGGGCCTGGATGGACCGGGACCGGGAGACGGCGCTCGCGCTCCTCTCCTACGGCCACGGCTGGATCGATGCCGGGGTCCGGGCCGGGCTCGTCGCGATCGTCCGGGACCGTTCCCTCTTCGCGGTGTAGGATGCGGCGGAGGGGCTGGCTCCTTATTGCGGTCTCGCTCTCGGCCCTCGTCCTCTGCACCGTCCTCGCCATCACGGTGGACGAGGCGACCTTTTCCGTGCTCGAACGGCTGGACCGGCGCTGGCTGGGGGTCGCCCTCCTCTCGCACGCCGTCGCGCTGGCCTGCTGGACCGGGCGCCTCCGGCTCCTCTCGCAGGGGCTCGGCTACCGGGTCCCGTGCCGGGCATGCGGGCGGATCGTGCTCGCGAACGTGCTCGCAGCGGCCGTCACGCCCTCGTCGGCCGGCGGCGAACCGGTCCGGGTCCACGAGCTCTACCGGGCCGGGCTCCGCCCGGGTGACGCGACCGCCGTGGTCGTCACCGAGCGCCTGCTGGACCTCTTCCTCCTCCTCGTCGCCATCGCGCTCGCGGTCGTCCTGCTCGGGCGGCAGCTCGAGGAACTCGGGGTGGACGCGGGTCCGCTCGTGCCCGCAACCGCCCTCGTCGTCCTGGGGCTCTTCGGGCTCTTTCTGCTCGCCGTCCGGTCGCCGCGCGGGGTCAAGCGCCTGCTCCGTGCGACCGTCGGCGGGCTCCAGCGCGTTGTTACCGGTGGAGCCGCCCGCCGGCTCCGGGAGGTCGAGGGGCGGATCGACCGCGAGGTGGACCACTTCCACGCCTCGGTCCGGCGGTTCGCGGGCGGGGGGTGGCCGTACCTCGCCCTCGCCCTCGCCTGTTCGGCCGGGTACTGGGTCCTCGACTTCCTGGTCGCCTCGTTCGTCCTGCTCGCGCTCGGACTCCCCCCGTCCTGGATCGAGTCGCTCCTCTCCCAGGTCCTCGTCAACGTGATCGCGCTCCTGCCGTTCACGCCGGGCGGGGCGGGGATCGCCGAGGCGTCGGCCGCGTCCCTGTACGGGCTCTTCGTCCCGTCCTCGGCCCTCGGGGTGATGATCGTCCTCTGGCGCCTGATCGTCTATCACCTCAACATCCTGCTGGGCCTCGGCGCCGGGCTCGCGATCCTCCGCCGGGAGGCGGGGCGGCGTCGTCGCGGACGCGAACCTTAACCTCCCCGGCGGCCAACGGGGATGCATGCAGTGCATCATCCTGGCCGGCGGCTCGGGGACCAGGCTCTGGCCGCTCTCGCGGGAGCAGTATCCGAAGCAGTTCCTCCCGGTCGGGGACCGGTCGCTCTTCCAGCGGACCTGGCTGCGGGCCCGGACGATCGCCGGCGCCGGGGGGGTCTGGGTGGTCACGAACCGTGCGCACCGCTACCTGATCCGCGACCAGGTCGAGGCCCTCGGGGGGAGGTGCGACGACACCCACATCCTCGCCGAGCCCGAGGGGCGCAACACCCTGCCCGCGATCGCCTGGGCGATGGCCGCCCTCCGGGAGGCGGACGGCGAGGCGACCGCCGCCGTCTTCCCGAGCGACCACCTCCTCGCGGACTCGGCCCTCCCGGCGATCCGTGCGGCGGAGCCGCTGGCGCGGGAACGGCTGGTCACCTTCGGCATCACGCCGGTCTCGCCCCATACGGGCTACGGGTACATCCGGCCGGGTGCGCCTCTCGACGGGGGGTTCGAGGTCGACGCGTTCGTCGAGAAACCGGACCGGGCGACGGCAGAGGGGTACGTCCGGGACGGCTACCTCTGGAACTCGGGGATGTTCCTCCTCTCCACCGGCGTCTTCTTCGAGGAGCTCGCACGCCACCAGCCGGAGGTGGCGTCCGGCGTGGCAAGCCTGCCGCCGGACTACGGTCCGATGCCGTCGATCTCGATCGACTACGGCCTGCTCGAGCACTCGGACCGGGTGGCGGTCGTGCCGCTCCACGCCGAGTGGTCGGACCTGGGAGACTTTACGGCGCTCGCAGAGGCCGAGAAGCGCGTGGACGTAGACGGGAACGCCGGCGAGGCGGTCTTCATCGATGCACACGGCAACTACGTCCGGGCGGACGGTAAGCGGGTCGGGCTGATCGGGGTCGACGACCTGGTCGTCGTGGACACCGACGACGCCCTCCTGGTGGCGGCGAAGACGGGGACGGGCCGGGTCCGGGAGCTCGTCGCCAGGCTGAAGGATGCCGGCGACCCCGTGGTCGTCCACCACCGCGAAGAACACCGCCCCTGGGGTTCGTACAAGGTCCTGGAGGCGAACGGGGCCTACAAGATCAAGCGGGTGACGGTCCGGCCCGGGCGGCGCCTCTCCCTCCAGCTCCACCATCACCGCTCCGAGCACTGGATCGTGGTCTCGGGCACCGCCGAGGTCGAGATCGATGGTGCGGTCCGGCTGCTCGCGAAGGGAGAGTCCACATTCGTCAAGACGGGACAGCGGCACCGGTTGGGCAACCCCGGGCGGATCCCGCTCGAGGTGATCGAGGTCCAGATCGGCGAGTACCTGGAGGAGGACGACATCGTCCGGTTCGAAGACGAGTTCGGGCGGGCGTAGGGTATATCCGTCGGGGCGTCGAGGGCAGGTCCATGGAACCGGAGGAAGGAACCCGCCGTGCCGAACTCCGGGTCTCGGGGATGCACTGCGCGTCGTGCTCTCTGGTGGTGGAGGAGGCGCTGAGACGCAACCCGGCGGTCCGCTCGGCCCGCGTCAACCTCGCGGCGAACACGGCGGAGGTCGAGTACGACCCGGCACGGACCGACATCGCCGCGCTCGAGAGCGCCATCACCGACGCGGGGTACGGGGTCGTCCACGCCACCGCGACCCTCCGGGTCGGAGGCATGGTCTGCGCCGTCTGCGCACGCACGATCGAGGAGGCGTTGCGGTCGATACCCGGCGTGGTGGAGGCGCAGGTCAACCTGGCGACCGAGCGCGCCCGGGTGACCTTCAACCCGTCGCTCGTCCAGGTCCGGGACCTCGGGGACGCGATCGAGGCGGCGGGGTACCACTACCTGGGGCTCGAGGGCGAGCAGAACGACGAGGCGGAGCGGGCGGCGCTCGAGGCGGACCTGGCCGACAGGCGCCGGCGGATACTCGTCGGGTTCGGGGTCTCCATCCCGCTGATGCTCTCGATGTGGCTCTCCACCGGGATCCCGATGCCACTCCTCTCCTGGCTTCACCTGGCGATCGCGACGCCTGCCTTCCTCTACGTCGCCGCGCCGATCTTCCGTGCGGCCGGGATCGGCCTGAGGAACCGGACCCTCTCCATGGACGTGATGTACGCGATGGGGATCGGGGTCGCGTACGTCGCCTCGCTGATGGGCACCCTGGGGATCGTCCTCTCCCACGACTACATGTTCTACGAGACGGCGGTGATGCTCGCCGCGTTCCTGACGCTCGGGCGGTACCTCGAGGCCCGGGCGAAGGGCCGGACGGGGCAGGCGATCCGGGCCCTCATGGACCTCGCACCGCCGACCGCGACCGTGCTCCGGGAGGAGGGCGAGTCCGAGGTACGGGTCGAGGATGTCGTCCCCGGCGACCTGGTGCTGGTCCGGCCGGGCGAGCGGGTACCGGTCGACGGCACGGTCGAGGAGGGGGAGGGCTTCGTGGACGAGTCGATGATCACCGGCGAACCGGTCCCTGTCGCGAAACGGGCCGGGGACCGCGTGATCGGCGGGACGATCAACCAGAACTCGGTCCTCCGGTTCAGGGCCGAGCGGGTCGGGCGCGAGACCGTGCTCGCCCAAATCGTCGCCCTGGTCGAGCAGGCGCAGGGGTCGCGCCCGCCCGTCCAGCGGGTCGCGGACCGGGCGGTCGCCTGGTTCATCCCGGTCGAGCTGGTGGTCGCGATCGGGGCGTTCGTCGCGTGGTACTTCCTGCTCGGGGCGTCCCTGCTCTTCGCCCTCACCGCACTCATCTCGGTGCTCGTGGTCGCCTGCCCCTGTGCCCTCGGACTCGCGACACCGACGGCGGTCATGGTCGGCGTCGGGCGCGGGGCCGAGCTCGGCATCCTGGTCCGGAGCGGCGAGGCGCTCGAGAACGCAGAGCGGGTGACCCTCGTCGCGTTCGACAAGACCGGCACGCTCACACGGGGGAACCCCGCGGTGACCGACGTGCTCCCCCTCGCCCTCGACCGCGAAAGACTCCTGGGCGCTGCCGCCGCCGTCGAGGCGAACTCGCAACACCCGCTCGCACTGGCGATCGTGGATGCGGCAGGCGCGGAGGGGGTGCCCGTCGGGTCCGCCGAGACGTTCGACACCCTGGCGGGACGGGGGGTGCGCGGGCGGGTCGGCGGCCAGGAGGTCCTGGTCGGCTCTCCCGCTCTGCTCGCGAAAGAGGGGATCGAGCTCCCGCAGGAGGCCCTCCGGGCGGCACGGGACTGGGAGGAGCAGGGCAGGACCGTGGTCTGCGTCGGGGTCGACTCCCAACCCGCCGGGCTGATCGCGATCGCCGACCCGGTCAAGGAGACGACGCCCCGTGCGATCCAGGCCCTGAGGGAGATGGGCCTCTCCGTCGCCATGATCACGGGCGACAACCGGAGGACGGCCGAGGCGATCGCCGCCCGGGTCGGGATCGACCGGGTGCTGGCCGGGGTCCTGCCGGGGGAGAAGGCCGAAGAGGTCCGCCGACTCCAGGCGAGCGGCGAGCGGGTCGCCTTCGTCGGAGACGGCATCAACGACGCGCCCGCGCTCGCGACGGCCGACCTCGGGATCGCGATCGGGTCCGGGACCGACGTGGCGATCGAGTCGGGGGATGTCGTGCTGATCCGGTCGGACCTCCTGGACGCCGTCGCCGCCATCGAACTCGGGAGGAAGGTGATGGCCCGGGTCCGGCAGAACATCTTCTGGGCCTTCTTCTACAACACCGCCCTGATCCCGGTCGGCGCCGGCCTGATCTACCCGTTCACCGGGATCGTCTTCCGGCCCGAGTGGGCGGCGGGAGCGATGGCCCTCTCGTCGGTCACGGTCGTCTCGCTCTCGCTCCTCCTGCGGAACTGGACCCCGCGGGTGCAGCGGGAGGGGCGGGAGGGAGGGCGGGGCTGATGCCCGGAACGACGGGAGGTCGCCGGGCGAACTGGACCCCGCTGCTCGTCCTCCTGCTCGTGGCAGGCCTCTTCGTCCTGCCCGTGGCGGGGCAGGTGCCGGCCCGGCCGACGGCCTGGGTGCCGGTCATCAGCACGGTCCCGCCCCCCGTCCCCGTCGCCCCGGTGGAACCGGCCAGCGGGGAGGGGCACCCCCGCGACGCGACACCCTGGCCGACCGTGCGGGAGACACCGCGCCCGCCCACCCCCACCCCCGTGCCTCCGCCTCCCCCGCCGTCGCCGGAGCCGACCGGGACACGGGTGACGCTCACCTTCACCTACATCCCCCTCCCCACCACGCCGTCCCTCGAGACGACCAGGACGACGGCAACGCCGATCCCTCCGATCGTGACGGAGACATACAGAAGGGCCGGCTCTACAACGTCCATTACATTTTTTACGGCTCTTGGAGCCGCATTTCTCCTGCTGCACCGCCGCCGGTAAAAAGAGACAGACTCATATCTCCCAAGAGCTGATATAAAATTGGAACGGATTTGCAGCGGTCCAGGGTGTCTCGCTGCAGGATGTGGTCCTGGTTGTTGAAGCCCTCTTCTGAACGGGAGCGGTGTGCATGAGCGGGCTGATCGCATTGCCATGTCGCAACGCCGAGCTTGTGATCGGGTCGCTGATCATGCGGGCCCGGCAGGCGGCCGATGCGGTGGTCGTGATCGACGAGGGATCGACCGACCGGACGGCCGAGATCGTCACCTGCACCGGAACGCCCCTCGTGACGCGTGCCCCGTCGGCCGAGTACTGTGACGGTCTGCAGGAGGCGGTCGCCTACGCGACGAGGACCGGCGCCGATCACCTCGTGGTCCTCTTCGATGATCAGCTCTGCCGGCAGGAGTGCATCGACCGCCTCACCGGCCCCGTGCGGGATGGAACGGCCGACCTGGTGGTCGGAGAGAGCAGCGAGGGCCCTGTCGGCCTGCTCGTGCTCGACCGTCGCGCGATCGCCCGCGCATTTGCCCGTGGAAGTGACCTTTCCGGTCCCGAAGGGATGATCGCACTCGCCGCGGCGGAGGGGCTGCGGGTCCGGAGACTTCGGATCCCGGAGGAGGGGACGGCCGTTCCTGCCACGCCGACCCTCACCTCGGCCCTGCTCGGGCTCGTCACGTTCACCCAGCCCCGGGCCGCCTCTGCCGTGTACGGGTCGGTCTTCCTCTCCATCGGTGTCGGAGCGGCAGGCTGGTCCCTCTCCTCGTTCAACTCGACGGCACTCCTCCATGCGGAGGGGCTCGTCACCGGTGCCGCCCTCGCGGTGGCAGGCATGCTCCTCGTCACGAGCTCCCTCCTCTCGAGCTCCCTGTCCCTGATCCGGAAGTACCAGCGCTCCTGAACCGCACCTTTTTTCTCCGAGGGATGCGATGCGTTGTGACGGCAGGGTCCGTCGGGAGAGAGCATGGCACGCGATCCGATCTGCGACATGGATGTCGATGAGGCGACGGCGAAGTGGACGAGCGAGTACGGGGGAAAGAAGGTCTATTTCTGTGCGCCCGGGTGCAAGAAGGCGTTCGACGCGAACCCGGAGAAGTACGCGGACAGACTGTAGGGCCGGCCGATAAGGTTGATATCGTACTCGGACCAATGATTGGTGGAACACCGCTGCGATAGTAGTCTAGTGGTAGGACAGGGGCTTCCCAAGCCTCTAACTCGGGTTCGAATCCCGGCTATCGCATTCAGGACGTGTTTTCCGGCTTCCTGTTTTTTACCGTTTCCCCCCAGACCCGTGGTGCTGATACGACAGGTGCGGGTTGGAGCCCGGGGTGAGCAGGTGGGGACGAGCGGAGCACGGATCAGATTAAAAGCATTCGATCACGTCAGGATACCGTTTCAACACATCCACACCCGTTGATTTTGCATCATGCAGAAGACGAGGGATGCCGACCTTCGAACGGCCCATCCGCCGGGCTGATCCGCGTCGAAAAGGTCGGTCTCGACGCCCGGAAAAAAGGTGGGGGCTACCCGACGACGCTGATCGCCCGTCCGGCGGCACCCGCCGCCCCGGTGACGGTGACGTTCGTTGCGATCGAGGACCAGCCGTACGGGTTGCGGACGGTGAGGGTGACCGGGTACACGCCGGGCCGTCGGAAGACGACGG
>JAKPPV010000034.1 GCA_029547145.1 Methanobacteriota archaeon | reverse complement strand
AAACGTCGCCGATGACGACAAGCGACGCGACGAGGGCGCCCGACGCGTCCATCCTCCCCCTCACCCAGACCTCCTGGCCGACGGCGAGATCCGAGGCGTCGCCGAACTCCCCGTAGGAGAGGAAAATCTCCGTATCGGGGTCCAGCTTGACCTCCAGCGTCCCGCGGTGGTCGTCGAGAGCCATGACGAATCCCGTCGTCTGGTTGTGCGAGTTCTTGTTCAGGCTGGTGACGGTCCCGTGGACGATCTTCGGGCAGATCTCGGCAGGGTAGCCCGTTTCGATATCGACGAAGACGACGGGCCGGAAGATATACCACCCTGCCCTGCTCGGGTGGACGTGGATCGCCTTGTTGGCATCCATGTCGATGCGCACCGACAGGGTTCCCCCGGGAGCGACGGTGAAGGTGCCGCGGGGGTTGAGATCGATCTTGCCGCTCGGGAGCTTGACCTCGATATTGCTTCCGATTGCGCTTCCCGCCTTCGGCACCAGCTCGATGTCCGAGACGCGGAGCCGGATCTTGGAATACTCCCCGGCCGGCACGCTTCGGTGAATCTTCAGGAGGTAGTCCTCATTGCGGTAATCGAGAAGGTCGATGGTGCAACCTGAAGGGTTATCGTAGATCACGAAAGGAGACCCACTTTCGGGGATCAGCGATACCTCCGTGACGGTCACGAGGATCTTCTCGAACTGATCCGTCGGGCCGTCCTTGATGAAGACAGCCACGGTCCCCGTCCCGGAGGTTGCCGATACCCCGCCCCCGCCCCCGCCGCCGCCGCATCCGGCCAGAACGGTCATCACAGCGACCAGGATAAAAGACAACAGTTTATAAGGTTCCTCGCTATTCTGAGTGGGTAAGTTCTTGAAGCCGGTCCGTGTCAGTGATAGAGCGTTGTTTCATGAGAGACACGGAACTTCTTCAATTAGCGTTAGGGTTGGCCCCGCCGTGGAGGGTGGTGGGTTGTCGGTTCGATGCCGAGGAGCGACGTCTGGACATCGGACTGGACTTTCCCCGGGGGAGCCGTTTTCCCTGCCCCTCCTGCGGGCAGGGGGACTGTCCGGTGCACGACACGGAGCCAAAGAGATGGCGGCATCTGAACTTCTTCCAGCACGAAGCCCATC
>JAKPPV010000007.1 GCA_029547145.1 Methanobacteriota archaeon | reverse complement strand
TGCATGGCGATCACCGAGCGCGTCATCCCTCGCTATACGCCCTTCCGGGATGTCCTCGACTATTTCCGGACCTACACGCTCGCCGGGGCCGATTTCTCGCGCCTGGCCGTCGACGTCACGATCCTGGCCGCCGAGGACGACCCCGTCATCCCCGTCGACGACTTCCGCACCCTCCGGGGGAACGATCGTCTCCGGGTGCTCGTCGAGCGATACGGGGGACACTGCGGGTTCCTCCAGGATCTGCGCCTGCGGGTGTGGTTCGAGGGGGTGATGGAAGAAACGATCCGGTGCGGCTCGGGAGAAGCCTGACCCCCCGCCCTGCCGTTCTCCCGGGGTTCAGGGGAACATCCTTGTTGGAGCGTCGGAAATGGTATAAGGTAAGTGCATTGGGAGTGTGGAATGCCGATCCCCGATCTGGCGGACCCCAACGGGGTCGTCGAGCAAATCATTGACCGCCTGGGCAATGCCCCCATCGACTACGAGGAGCGCGTCGACTTCATCCGAAGCCGCAACGGATCCGCCGACCGCTGGCTTGCCGCCGGCGTGATCCTTCTGCTCCACCACCGCGAGGCGGTCGGGTCGGCAGGCGGGTTCGTGCTTCAGCTCATCAAGCGCTCGTGCCTCGTCCCGCAGCCCGGTGACCTGAGCTGCCCGGGCGGCATGCTCGACCGCCGGATGGACCGCCTGCTGCGATACCTCGTCTCGTCGGGTCTCACGCCGATTCTGCAGGGCAGGCCCCGATCGCTGGCGAAGGCGCGCGGGGGGAAAACCCTGGATCACATCAGCCTGTTTCTGACCAATGCCCTGCGGGAGGCCTGGGAGGAGGTCCGGATCAACCCGCTCAACGTCCGTTTTCTCGGCGCGCTGCCCTCGCAGGAGCTCTATGTCTTTTCCCGCGTCATCTTCCCCGTCGTGGGTCTCGTGCGGAAAGACTGGACGTTTCGGCCCAACCGGGAGGTGGAACGGGTCATCGAGATTCCCCTGTCGGCCCTGTTCGACCGGCAGCGGTACGGCACCCTGACCGTCGAGATCGAGTCGCCCCTTCCCTTCCGTCACGAGGTGGAGCCCGTGCGAAACTTCCCGTGCTTTCTCTACACGCCGCCGGGTGGACGCGAGGAGGTCCTCTGGGGCGCCACCCTGTCCATCGTCTTGAAGTTCCTCGCGATCGTCTTCGGGTTCACCCTGCCCGAGGAGAACTCGAACCGCGTGATCCGCAAGTTCCTCCGGCCGGACTACGCGACGGGCAATCACGGGCCGTCCTCCCCGTGAGGCAAGGCGGACACCATGCATCGCCGCATCCGGACCCTCAACGCCGTCGTCTTCGACTTCGACGGGACCCTGGCGCTCCTGAATGTCGATTTCAAGGCCATGCGCCTCGACATCCTCGGCCTCGCCGCGTCCTACGGGATTTCGGATGACGGTCTGGAGGGTCTCTTCGTCCTGGAGATGATCGCCGAGATCCGGCGGCGCATCGGCCGCGATGCGCCGGGCCGGGAGGGCGCCTTTGCCGATCGCGCGCTGCAGCTCGTGACCGACCGGGAACTGGCGGGGGCCGCACGCAGCGCCCTGTTCCCGGGCGTCAGGGAGATGCTCGCGGAATTGAGGCGACGAGGGGTCAAGCGGGGGATCCTCACCCGCAACTGCCTCGAGGCGGTCACGGCCGTATTCCCCGACATCGGAAACTTCAGCGAAGCCGTCGTGACCCGGGACGACACGGAGCGGGTCAAGCCCCACCCCGACCACATCCGCACGATGCTGCGGATCCTCAACGAGAAGCCCGCGAGGGCCGCCATGGTCGGGGATCACCCCATGGACATCCGGGTGGGAAAAGAGGTGGGGGCGCTGTCGGTCGGGGTGCTGACGGGCTACGCCGGCGCCTCCGATCTGCAGGCGGCCGGCGCCGATCTGATCCTCGAGCGGGCCGCGGACATCACGGTCTGCCTGGATTGACGCACCCGATGCCTTACGCCCGAGGCCTGCAGCCCGTGGCCTGCGTCAGTGGTAGACCTTCCTCGCCGGGGCCGGGGCCACGTGCAGATAGATCCCGTGGACCTGCCGGGAGAGCCGCTGGGCTTCCTGCCAGAGTTCCTCCGCCGTGCGGCTCAGCTTGTCGAGTTCTTCCGTCATCTTCTGCATGCTCGCGCGGGTCGCCCTCGAGTACTCCTTCAGCTGGGCTTCCCGGGCGCGGCACTCCTCGATGAGCTCCCGGTGCCTCTCGAGCTCTTCCGCCGTCAGGTCCTTTTCCCGGATCAGATCGTCGATGGTTTTGACCGGTTTCACGAACTCCTCCTCCCGGTGTACCGCCGGGTTTGCACTCGCCTGTGATCCTACCGTTCGAGCGGGGAAACCGCAATACGACGGGGAGGTGATTTTTCAACTCCCGGCGCTAAGACGTCGGCATGAGCAGGGGTACGAAAATTTTCGTAGTTCTGCGCGACGGCGGCGACCCGGGCCGCGGGGTGCACCCCCGGCAACTTTTGCGCATCGCCCGCGCGAAATGTGATATAAGACCGACAAGCATTCTCATCCGGCAGGGGACCCGTCATGTTCAGCGTCACCGTCACGAAGAGCTTTTCGGCGGCTCATGCCCTGAAGATCGGGGGCAAGTGCGAGGATCTGCACGGCCACAATTTCAGGGTCGATGTCACCGTGGAAGGCCGGGAATTGAGTCCCGAGGGGCTTCTCGTCGATTTCCGGGACCTCAAGAAATGGACCGTCGAGGCGCTCGACGAACTCGATCACAAGTTCCTCAACGAGCTGCCCGCCTTCTCGGGGGATTGCGCGACATCGGAGCGCGTGGCGCGGTACCTCTTCGAGCGCATCGCGGCCCGGATGGAGGGTCACACCGCCCGCCTCGCCGAGGTGACGGTGTGGGAGTCGGACAGCGCCCGCGTGCGCTACACGGGGGAGCAGCGATGATCGACGTGCAGAGCCGCCGCGACAGCCGGAAGATCGACATCCGGAAGGTCGGCGTCAAGGGCATCCAGTACCCCATCATCGTGCAGGACCGGGCAAACGGCATCCAGCACGTCAACGCGACCGTCAGCATGTACGTCAACCTGCCCCACCAGTTCAAGGGCACGCACATGAGCCGGTTCATCGAGATCCTCAACGAGTACCGGGGTCAGATCAACATCCGCAGCTTCGAAAAGATCCTTCTCA
>JAKPPV010000044.1 GCA_029547145.1 Methanobacteriota archaeon | reverse complement strand
GATCGCCTTCGACGAGGTTTCGATGTAGACCCTCCGTCCCCCGAGTTCGGCGATGGCCGTCTCGGAGCGCGACAGGAGCATCCTGCCGATCCCCGACCCCTGGCATTCCTTCCGGACGGCGATCCAGTAGAGATCGTAGCTCTGCAGCGTGAGGGGAACGGGACCGTAACAGCTGTACCCGAGAACGCGTCCTTCCCGTTCGGCGAAGAGGAAGTGATAGCCGCTCGCCGGTCCGATGCGGAGCCGCTCTTCGACGAGTTCCACCGCGATCGCGATTTCATCGGGCCTGAAGAGACCCGTCGAGGAGACGATGTCCCGGACGATCTCGGCGTCCCCGCGCAGCACGGTCGCCCGCAGCGTCGGGGCTGAGGGGTCGCTTCGGTCCGCGGCCCCGTTTCTGTTCCTCGTCCCGTCCATTCATGCCGTCCCGAGCGCATCGTCGATGATCCGGCCGACCACCTCCTCGAAGCGCAGACCCGCCCGCAGGGTTGCGGCCGCAAACCCGCTGTCCGGGGACAGGCAGGGATTCGAATTGACCTCCAGGACCCACGCGGTCCCGTCGCCGTCCACCCGGTAATCGACCCGGGCATATCCCCGCAGTCCGAAGAGATCCCAGCAGCGCAGCGCGGTCCTCCGCAGGGAACGAAGCAGCGCCCCATCCTCCGGGCCGAAGTCGAATCTCCGGGGCGTGTGATGGTACTCGAAGGCCCTGTCGTCCCACTTGGCCCGGTAGCCGACGATGCGCAGCCTATCGTCCCCGTAGCCCACGAAGTCGATTTCCGCCGGGGGGAGCACCTCGGGCCCGCGCCTGCCGGCCAGGACGGACAGGTTGAACTCGCGGCCTTCGACGTAGCGCTCCGCGAAGGCCGCGCCGCCGAGATTTGCGAGGCGGCCCCGGATCTCGTCCCGCAGCGCCTCCGGGCTGCGGGCCGTAACCACCGAGTCCTCTTCGAGACCGACCGAGGCGTGCTCCCAGACCGATTTGACGATGAACCGGGAGCCCGCCGGGAAGGGGTCCCGCACGGCGGATTCCGTCAGGCTGACCCAGTCCGGCGTGCGGAGCCGCCGCGCGCGCAGGAGCCTCTTCGCGGCGAGCTTGTTGGAACTCAGGAAGGTCGCCTCCGTCCGGGCTCCCGTGTAGGGGATGCCCAGGAAATCGAGCAGCGACGGTGCGAGGTGGATCAGGCGGCCCTGCCCGCCGGCGGTCTCGACGAGATTGAAGACCAGATCGCACGACGCCCGCTTCAGGCGGTCCGCCAGGCCGGCGAGGTCGAGGGAAAAGGGCAGGGGCTGCGCGTCGTGACCCAGGCTGCGCAGGGCCCCCGTCACGGCCTCGACCTGCACCAGGACGTCCTGCTCGTCCGCCGCGGCGCAGGGATCGATCTCGCTGTGGAGAATGAGGACCTTCATGCCCGCTCACCGCCCCGCAGACAGCCGCTCCTCGGCGGATGCCATGATCATGCCGAGGAGCTCCCGGTAGGAGACCCCCGCGAGGGTCGCCAG
>JAKPPV010000026.1 GCA_029547145.1 Methanobacteriota archaeon | reverse complement strand
CGGGTGAGCTTCGTGCCCTTTTCAGGATTGAAAGACGGAAACGGATCTTCGGTCGGAGGGCCCCCGTTTGACCAACAGGTATCCTCACGCTACCGGGACGGGCCGGAGAGGGCGATCGGGCAGTATTTCATCAAGAGAGCGACCATGCCCGGTCGTGTGAACCGGGTCATACACAACAAAACCTATCGTCTCTTCCGGTGAATACCGACCACAACGTCTTGTCCGCCCGCTTCGCGAGAGGTTCAGCACCGGGCTGAAGCACGCCGGATACCGTCGTTCGGTCAGGAAAGATACCACCGTTGAACGGTTCCTGGATCATGACCCTGTTCGACCTCGTGGCAGATTCTGCCAGGAACCCCGTCTTCATGCCTGATCGATGCACTGCGCTGGACGACCATGACCGGAAACGGGCGGGTTTGTACCGGGCAACAGGTGAGGATCGTGGACAGACCCTCCCGGGACTCAACGCGGTGAACAATTCCGGCCCACCTCCCTGCGAAACCTTTCGGCCTCGATGATCAATCGATATGACCGTCCCCGCGACGGATGCGACCACAGGTGGAACGAAAGGAGATTGCTCCCTTGCCGATCGGCGAGCGCTGCGCGAACGGGTTCCATCGGATTCTTCCTCCAGGATGGTCCTCCCGATATGGCCACACGCGCAGATCAGGGGGTCCGGGCAACGCCTGCCCGCGACTGGCGACCTCTTCATGCGGCTCTCCAGGCATGATCCTACGACAGTATACTCCGTCGGGTCGCCCGGCGAGGCAGGCGCGAGCCGAAATGCCGGTGCGTCTGCCCTTGAGGACGGAAAATACAAGAAATTCACCCGGGATGATGTCCGTGCCGGTTCCTCCACCTTCTGTCTGCCACACCGCGAAGACTCCGCGGGAGATGCGATGGAGAGAACGGGGTCCTGACGATCATCCCGATCCCTTCACGTGGGTACCGTGTATCACTGCTGACGTGAAGGATCGGTGAATGAGCGGGGTGTCCAATGAGATTGCTCTGGAAAACGAAAGACCCGTTCGGCCTGAGAAGATGAGGGGGAATTGAAGGTTGTATTCGACGCCCCGGCTGGGACTTGAACCCAGGTCAAAAGCTCCGGAGGCTTCTAGGATATCCACTACCCTACCGGGGCACCCACATACATGCGCGCTGATCCTATAAATAAGGTGAAGAGTGGATAGGGATCCTACGACCGGACACGGTACTGGTGCCAGATGCGGCAGGCACCCTCGTGGCTGACCATGCAGGGGCCGACCGGTGTCCGGGGAGTGCAGGCACGTGAGAAGAGCCGGCAGTCAGTGGGTGCCGAGATTCCACGCAGGACCCGGTCGCAGATGCACGCGGTCGTCTTGGGGGTGGGCGCGATCCGAACTCCGAACCTTTCCAGGGCATCGTATTCCCGGTATGCAGGCCGAAGACGGAGGCCCGATGCCGGTATTACGGGAAACCCGCGCCATTCCACATCGGCCGGCTCGAAGACCCGGTGCAGCAGGGCGAGCGCCTTCGGGTTTCCGTCGGCGGAGACCGCGCGCGGATACGCGTTCTCGACCTCCTGGCGTCCCTCAAGGACCTGCCGGGTTAGCATCAGGAGGCCGAGAAGAATATCATCGGGCTCGAACCCGGCGACCACCTGCGGGACCCTGAACCGTTCGTACTCCCGGTAACCGCTTACGACACAGACGTGCCCCGGGAGCAGAAACCCATCCAGAGTCGCCTCGCCACGAGTGAGCAACCACTCCATCGCGGGTGGGACGAGGCGATGGCAGCAGACGATGGAAAAGTTTGCCGGCGGGTGAGAGTCGAGGGCTGCTGCGACCGTCGGGGCGGTCGTCTCGAATCCGACGGAGATGAAGACCACCTCCCGGTCGGTCTTTTCCGCGATCTCGACCGCCTTGTGCACCCCCTGGACCACCCGGACATCCCCGCCGCACGACTCGAGCGACCCTTGCGTCCCGGGAACACGGAGCAGATCGCCGTAGGTCGCGACAATGCAGCCCTTCCGGGCCAGCTCGATCGCTGCGTCGATCTCCCCCTGCGGGGTGATGCAGACAGGGCACCCGGGACCCATAACGATACGCAGACCCGATGGAAGGACGGACCGAAGCCCATGGCGTGCGATGGCGGCCTCATGGGTTCCGCAGATATGCATGAAGCTCAGGTCCCGTCCGACCGATGCGACAGCCTCTCCGAGGGCCTGCGCCACCTCACTCGTGACAGCCATTACTCCTAGATTTTTTACGTCCAGGGCCATAAGCTGTGGGATCAGATGCTGATGGACCTTGTGCTGGCCCTCGCCATGGTCCTCGCCGGAATCGCAGTGGCAGTGGCTGTCTATATGTTCAGCGGGCGACTGGAGCGCCGGATCGAGGAACGTCAGGGGTCGGGCGTGCGGATCTTCTCGTACATGCTCGTTGCCCTCCGGAGACCGCTCCTGCTCGGGATCGTCGCCGGATCGATCTATCTGGTGGCGCGGTTCGTGCTCGAACTCCATCCTGAGTATCCCTGGCTCGACGACCCACGGTACCCGATCGCGGTGGCGATCCTCCTCGTTACCTGGGGGCTGGCCAACATCTTCTCCTGCCTGACCCTTCGATTCGGACACGAGTTCATGCAACGTGCACAGCAGGAGTACGACTCCCGCCTGCTCGATCTGCTGGCGAGCGGGATCCGGTACCTCGTCTGGTTCATCGCAATCCTGTATCTCCTCAACTTCCTCGACATCTCGATCACACCGCTCCTCGCCGGTGCCGGTATCGCCGGGATCGCGATCGCCCTTGCAACCCAGGACATCCTCTCGAACCTTCTCGGCGGCGTCATCATCATCCTGGACCGGCCGCTAAGCATCGGGAACAAGGTCAGGGTAGACCCGTATACCGGGACGGTGGTCAGGATCGGCCTCAGGTCGACCCGACTGCAGACCGCCGACGGGCTGGTCGTGACTGTCCCGAACTCGAGGATCGCATCGAACATCGTGGTGAACTATTCGACCGGTGATCCCAGGACGTTCGTCCAGATCCCCGTCACCATCGACAGCATCACCTCCATGGAGAGGGACCGGACGGTCCTGCAGGATGTTCTCGGGAGGGTCGCATCACGAGCGCCGGCGGCATGGGAGATCGGAGAGATGGCGGTCCTGCTCGGCGAACTCAGCCGCTTCGGCCCTGTCTTCCTCCTGAAGGTCCGTGTCAGGGAGGAGGTGGACCAGAACGCCGTCAAGGACCTCGTGCTTTCGGAGGTCGCCGCATCTGCCCGAAACGGGGAGCTCCGCCTCAATGTTGCTCCAGGTGGCGGACGCGATCCGCGCCGCCCGGACGAGACGGCATAGGGTTTCCGTCATCCATTCAGGGCCTGGATATTTCAAAAGGAGGAGATTCCCCCCGGATATTCCGGGCGATCCTCTCTGCCAGTGATAGCGCGGATCGTATACCCTCAGACAGCACCTCCCGGAGGACGGAGAAGGGGTCCTTCGGAGTGGGTGAAACGGTCGTTGCACGCACCGCAACCGTAGGAATCGTCACAGCGGTCCGGGTTGGTTCCATGGTCACGGTCGGTGAGTCTGTCGGAGAGGGGGTCGCAGGAGGACGGATCACGATCCGACGACCGGTATCCGACGGCATCCCGCTGATGACCCCGATGAAACCGGGAGTCGTGAACCAGCACCGTCCCGACTCGTCTAAAAAGACCATCCGTACGTTCGAAGAGACTCCCAGTCCGTCCTCCCGTTCGAGCAGCGCAACGAGTTCCCCGTCGCGCCAACCGACGAGACCCCCGTCGGTGGCGCACCAGAGAGTACCGTCGGGCGCGGCACGGCAGTCATTGAAACGGGTGATCGTCGGTCGGATACGGTCTGCCCGCAGAACCTCCCTGAATCCCTGGTCAGGGTCGTGGTGAACGATCAGGGTTTCATTGAAGGCGTAGCATCCACCGAGGGGATCCGCCCGGACCTGTTTCAACAGGCTGTAGTGTGATCCATCCTTCTCCACGCGCGAGAACCTGATGGGGTCCACGTGGTCGCGTACCTCCCAGAGACCTCCGTCCAGCGATGCAACAACGAGCCGGTCGAACCTGGCATCGACCGCCATGCTCGCGACCGAATTGCATTCCAGTCCGCTCCGACCGTGGGGCTGGAACCAGGTCCAGTGTCCTCTCCGGTACCGATGGAGGCCAGATGAACCCGTGGCAATGAAGAGATCATCACCCCATCGCTGGAGGTCACGGACGATCGGGTCCTTTAACAGCGCGACATCGGAGTAGACCTCGAAGACATGACCATCGAACCGCTGCAGACCACACCCATAGCCGATCCAGAATGCGCCATCGGCGTCGTACTCGAGTGCGAGCACCATGTCGTCGAGGAGCCCGAGGCTCGAATTGGAGGGATGCGCGTGAAACCGCTGCCACCCGTTCTCGGAGTAGAACGAGATACCGTTGTCTGTCGCAAAGACGACACTCCCACCCGGTCCGTTCACTGCGTCCAGCACCCGATCGGAGGTACAGGTGTCCGAGGCAGGCTCAAAGAGCATGATCCCTGCAGAGGCCGTCGCGACCAGATAGAGGGAGAGGAGGAGGATCAGAGATCGCAGCACGTCCCATCAGCCCGCTTGACCGTGACGCGCCCCCCCTCCCGGGGGAAAAAGACGACCGAGCGACCCACGTTGCCCCCGGTCAGCTCCGCAACGACCTGGATGCCCGCATCATCAAGCAGACTCCTGAGTGTCCGGGTATTCCGGTCACCGATATTCAGGTTCCCGCTGAACTGAGCGAACATGCTCGCACCGCCGACGAGTTTCGCCACCAGATTCTGCATGCGGCACCCCTTTCCGAGCATCCCCTCGAGCAGTAAGGGGACCGCCGTATCCGCGTACTTGCCCGGTCGATCGAGACGTCCGTGCGAATCCGGGAGCATCACGTGTGCCATCGAACCCATGGCCCGCCTGGGTTCATAGAGGATGAGAGCGACGCAGGACCCGAGCCCGATCGTTGCCATCGGGTCCTGCCCGATACAGTACTCACCGATTCCCACGATCGCCGCCCTGCCCTCGTAGAAGCTGGAAGAGCTCATGGGACCCCTACATAGGCCCGACAACGTTCTCAAGCAGCCGCAGGATGTCAATGAGCGTCCGGGTGTCGGGCAGGAAGAGAATGTCGGAGTTCACCATGTGTTCCTCGTCCATCAACTCCGTTCTGAAGAGGATCACCTCGTCGATATCGGCGTCCATCGTTGCGAGCAGGGACTCCATCCCGGCATGCGCCATGTCGATTGCCATTTCAGGCGGGGAGGGAAGCATCACGATCCCGAGCAGCATGGCTGTTCCGTCGAGGAATGCCGAGATCATGATGTTTCCGATCTCCAGGAGCGCAGACTGGTCCATCTCCCCGAACTCCCGATCGGTATCGCTCATCCCGAGCATCGTATTGGTGAGACGGAGCGCGGACTCGCGTGAGACAAGGAGGACGATGTAACCCCCGGGTTCGATCTCGCCCTGGAGCTGAAATACCACCATGGCCGAGTACTCGTCCCCGATATAATCGTAGATCTGGCCGATATCAACCACCCGGACTTCGGGGACCGACATGTTGATCTGGCACATTAGCATCTGCGACAGCGTTGTCGCGGCATGAGCCGCCCCGATGTTTCCGAGTTCCCGGATGGCGTCGAGCTGTACTTCTGTCAATTGCATGTTATCTACACCTTCAGACCATGGTATTCACGTCGACCACCGGCACGACGTCACCATCCCCGAGGATGGTCACACCGCTCACGCCACGGGAGCTGCCGATCAGTCTGTTCAGCGGTTTCACGACAACCTCCTGCTGACCCTCCACAAGGTCGAGAGGCAGTCCACACTTCCGGTCCTCGTACTGGACCACCAGGATGATGTCCCCTTTCGTCGGCGGTCCGAACATCTCGTCGAGCCGGTAGATGGGCAGCACCTCGTCGCGTAACAGGATCGCCTCGTTCGACCCGATACGATGTATGGCGTCTGCGGTGAGCGAGGCAACCTCGATGACACTGTTGATCGGGATCGCGATCCGCCGCGTGTTGATCCGGACGATCATGACCTGGATGATCGCCATCGTGGGGGGAAGTATCAGTTCGAACCGGGTGCCCTGTCCGGGGACGGAGCTGACCTTCACCGAACCCTTCAACGCTTCGATCGAGGATTTCACCACGTCGAGACCCACGCCGCGTCCGCTGATATCGGTGATCTTCTCGGCAGTCGAGAACCCGGGCTGGAAGAGGAAGGCGAGTACCTCCTCGTCGGTGAGAAGGGACGCCGCCTCGCTCGTTGCCAGGCCGCGCTCGACCGCCTTCTTCCTGACCCGCTCGATGTCGATCCCGGCACCGTCGTCCGACAGTTCAATGACGACATTGTCACGGTCCCGGTGGGCGGAAAGGCGGAGCATCCCGACCCTGCGCTTTCCCGCACGTTCACGCACTTCGGGCAGCTCTATCCCGTGGTTGATCCCATTCCGGATCAGGTGAAGGAGCGGGTCTGAGAGACCGTCCATCACGGAACGATCGAGCTCCGTCTCCCCTCCCTCGATCACGAACTCGACCTCCTTTCCGTCGTGCTTTGCGACGTCCCGGACGACACGGGGGAACCGGTTGAAGATCTGGTTGAGGGGGATCATCCGGATCAGCATCATCAGGTTCTGCAGTTCGGAGACAGAACGCTCCACCACGCTGATCGCCTCGTCCATCTCCTTGATCCGGTGCAGTTCCGCGATCTGCTTGAGACGGCCCCGGTTGATCACGAGGTCCTCGACCAGGTTCATGATGTGATCGAGCTGGTGAATATCGACCCGGATATTCTTGATCTCCCGGCCTTTCTCACGGTCTCGTTCCCGGGTCCGGCGATCCTCCTCTTCACGGACCCCGGGAGGACAGGAGGAAGGAGCCGCTCCCAAGGAGTCGTCTGTCCCGCGATGGACCGGCGACACCGTCACCGCGGCGATCTCCGTTCCGGATGCCGCAATCCGAAGGGCCTCCTCCCCGGCATCGCTCGCGATCTCGACCTCCAGGTCTCGCTCGAAGGCTCCCTCGTCGATCGCCTGGCGGGACGGTGTCGTCGTGAGCACGGTCCCCAGGGCGTCGAGGTTGGTGAGGACGAGCATCGCCCGCACATCGGCCATCGCCGACTCCTCGCTGACACGCACACGAACCCGGTACACCGGCCGATCGCCGGGATCCCCAGGGTCGCCGGACGGGGGTTCGGGATCAGGGGGCGCAGGCGCCGACGCTGAAACGGCATTCGAAACCACGGACCGGTTCCCGGACCCGCGATCCACCCACAGTCTGAGCATATCGACCAGATGGCCCGTATCACCGTGATGTCCGTTTCCCCCGGACTCGATCCCGTCGATCATCTCCTCGATCACATCGGTGCAGGCGAGGAGAAGGTCCACCAACGGAGGCGAGACGTCCAGGGTGTGGGCTCGGATCAGGGAGAGAACATCCTCCATCGAGTGGCAGAGCCGTTCGGTTTCTTCGAAGCCCATCGAGGCCGAAGCGCCTTTCAGGGTGTGGACTGCACGAAAGATCTCGTCGATGGCGCCCTCATCGATACCCTGCTCGAGAACGAGGAGGGATTTGACGATCGTCTCGTGGTTCTCGCGGGACTCCGCGACGAAGAGACCACGGTACGCCTCGAACTCGGACATGTCACCCCTCCATCCGGGAAACCACCCGCTCGATCTCCCGGGCGATCCGGCGGAGCGGGACCACCTGGTCGACGGCCTTTCGTTCGAGGGCCGAACGGGCCATGCCGTAGACCAGGCAGTCCTCCTCTGCGCAGACGATGGTCGATCCCCCTGCCTGCTTGACCGCCAGGGCACCCGCTCCGGCGTCGTTCCCCATGCCGGACAGGATCACAGCCACCGCGTTCGGGCCGAACACCTGTGCACCGGAGACGAACGTCCGGTCGACCGCCGGACGGACGCCATGCTCCGGAGACGAGGTGGTGTGGACGATCTTGCCCGATCGTCGCCCGGAGGGATCCACCGAACCGGTGACCACGGTATGAAAACCCGCCTTCGAAACGAGGATCCGGCCACGAATCAGCTGGTCTCCCGAAGCAGTCTCTGCGATCGGAAGGGCGGTGAGCCTGCGGAACCGTTCGACAAGTGCCGCGGTGAACCCGACCGGCATGTGCTGGGTGACGATCACCGCCGCGTCAAGGTCCGGTGCCAGCTCCGAAAGGACACTATCGAGCTGCTGAGGGCCACCGGCAGAGGAGCCGATCATCACCAGCCGCCTGGCAACCTCCGATTCACCCTGCATCACCGGTGCAGTCCTCGGGACCGGTCGATAACTGACCAGGTGACGCACCTTTGCAAGGAGATCGTCCGCGATCCCCCGCACCTCGTTGATCCCCCTCGGTTTGAAGAGAAAGTCGTCGGCTCCGAGCTCCATGGCACGGCGGGTCATCTCCGCATCACGGGTCGTCAGGGAGCTGAGCATCAGGACCCTGGGTCCATCCTGCCGGGTGGCAAGGGCTTCAAGGACCTCGATGCCGGTCATCTTCGGCATCTCGATATCGAGCGTGACGAGGTCGGGCCTCAGAGAATCGATCTTCGCGAGGGCATCCGTCCCGTCAACCGCCGTGCCGACCACCTCGATCTCGGGGTCGTGGGAGAGGATATCCTTGATGACAGTCCGCATGAAGACGGAGTCATCGACAACGAGGACGCGCATCAGCACTCAGGAGGCAAGCACGTTCTTAACCTCTTCCAGCACCTTGGGAGCCTGGAACGGCTTGACGATATACCCACGGGCACCGGTCTTGATCGCGAGTTTGACCATCTGTTCCTGCCCGACGGCTGTACACATCACCACCTTCGCATTCGGATCGAACTGGCGAATCCCCTTGAGGGACTCGATCCCGTTCATCTTCGGCATGACCACGTCCATCGTTACAAGGTCCGGTTTGAGTTCCTTGTACTTCGCAATCCCCTCTTCGCCGTCTGCTGCCTCACCGACGATGGTATGACCGCCTGAGAAGAGTATGTTTTTTAAAAGAGTCCGCATAAAGAGGGTGTCATCGACGATCAATATTCTTCCCATGGGGCACCAGATCATAGGTTGAGTCTAAGCTGTATAAAGAAATAATGTGACAAAGATACGATGAATTCTGCAGATTACTGTTTTGTTGCGTCGGCGATGTATTTGATCCCCTTCGTGGTCAGTTTTACCTCTCTGCGGACCTCCACGACCTCGGCGATCCCCAGGTTGATCAGTTTGTCGTAGATCGCATTCAGCCGTTTGTTGTTGAGAGAGAGCATGTTGATGATCGCCGAAGAGTCCATACCGGAATAGACGAGCATCGCTACCTGCTGGTCGTACTCATCGAGCTCGTCACCCTTCATCTCCATGCTCTTCGTCGCATCCGTGAGGAAGTTATAGAGGACCTGGAGGGTGGAGATCGGGCAGAGGACGAAACTGGTGACGACCTCACCGGCATCGACGTGATCGATCTTCACCACGTCGGTCTGCCGGCCCTGCACCTCCTTTTTTGTCAGCTCGATGTCAGCGACGTCCGAGAGCGGGACACAGACCTGTTTTCCTGCGGATGCGAACCAGATACCTGTCCGGACGACGACGATGGACCCCTTCTCCCACTGCGCATCGGTGACAAGAACACCTCCCCGTATCGCGGGAGAGAGAAAGTATGCATTGAGCCGGTACCCATTGCAGTGGGTCAGGATCAGCCTTCGCATGATCGCGACCACTTTCTCGACGGTCAGGATACGATAGACCGTCTCGGGGTTCCCCCTCACGGTCACGATGAGCAGGTTCTTGCGCTCCTCGAGGTTAATGACATCCCTGAAGGCGACCTTCCGGTTCACTGGAGGGGGGATGACCATGTGGTCCTCCTCGAGTCCGAGCCGAATCCCGATCCAGGCACCGTTCTGTTCGATCTTGACCGGTACTTCCTTCATACTCCACGTCGTTGATTATTTCTGTTGGTCGAGGTGAGATATAGGGTCTTTGAATCCGGAGGCATGTGATCAGGGCAACGGTCAGGACTCGGACGATCGACCCGTGGTCCCCTCGGTTCCTCCTCCAAGAAGGGTCAGGACCTCCTCGAGTTCGGTGATCAGTTCCTCCGAGCTGACGTGGACGTCCTTCAGATCCCGGAGAAGGGAGACATCCTGCTTCACCCGGACCCTCTTCGTTTCGCTCGCAAGGAGGGAGAGCATGTCCCTCTCGCTTCCGGTTGCACCGGCGGCGAACGCAGCCATCTCGTCGCCCGGATTCGACTGGATCCCCTGAACCGGGGTCGAGGTGATCACCTCCGGTATGCCGGGCGGCGGTTCGGGCTCGCTGCCCGTACCCAGGAGGGATTCCATTCCCGGCGTCTCGGCGAGGGCAGCCATCTCACCGGCATCGATCTCAAGGCCCTCAAGCTCGGAATCGGCAAGATCCGACTCGTCAAGGCTGGATAGTTCGTTCTCGATCTCGTCGATCCCTTCAAGGTCGGTGAACTCTTCCAGGTCACTGGCGTGTTCTGCCAGGATTGCGGCAGCGGCATCCTCGAAGACGTCGCCACCCTCCGGAATGGATTCCATCACGAGCTCTGGCATGGCAGCTGCCGGAGGCGGGGGTGCCTCCGACGCTTCATCCAGGGACGACGTGTCGAGGGCATCCAGGTCCTCGAGGTCCCCGAGGAGATCGCCCTGCAGCTCCTCGTCCGAGAGGGAGAGAAATGGATCCTTCGCTGGACGGGCCTCCAGAGATTCTGTCCCGGGTCCGGCGGTCGAAGGAGCCTTCGGCGAGGTGGGGGGGGGAGCGGGTGCGGTTTGTTCAGGTGCTGCAGCGGCAACCGCGTTTTTCACCACGTTGGAGCGACTCTTTCTGCTGGCCCGGAACTCTCCCAGGCTCTCCTTGATACCTGCGAAGAGGGGACGGCGTTCGGAGTGTTCTTTCTCGGGGGTGGTATCCGATTCCTGTTTTTTTGACCTCCCAAAGAGCGGGACCCGGGTCTGCTTCTCGTTCTCCGCGGCAGCCTCCGAACCGGAAGACGGCGTTCTACGGAGACGCCCCGCGATCGATCGCAGATCGGTTGCCGTGATCGCGCCGGTGAGGACAAGAAAGAGCAGACCGACGATCAGGAGGATCAGGAGCATCCAGAGTACCGGGATGTCGAGGAAGAGCAGCACCAGGCCGGTGGCGAGAGTGGCCACGAAGAGAAAGGTTTGCCTCTGGCGGTCGTTCATCCCCCTGTCGCCCCCGCCTGTGCGATCTGGGTCAGTACATCGACGGAGAAGAAGACACCGACGGCGATCGGCACCAGGAGATAGATGATCCCCGAGAGCGAGAAGAAGAGCGTGGAATAGAAGTAATACATGTACCGGTCCCCTCCTCCCACGATCCTTGCTGCGATCACGTTCGCGACCGTCAGGATCAGCATGATGACGACGACGTAGGTCGTCATCTGCTCTTTCGGGAAGTTGACGAACATATTGAGCGACCCGGAGAGAAAAGCGTTTCCGGCCATCGAATTCATGTCTCCGGAACCGGAACCCGCAGATGCGGCTGCCTGCTGGAACTGGGTCATCATCTCCGCGACGGCAGTCGTCAGCACGGCCATGATGTTATAGAGCGAGACGAAGATGGCGATCATCGCCGCGTGCATCGGGACAAGCAGCACGATGAACGACCGGGAGAACATATCCTTCTTCTCACGGAGCAGGACCATCTCCAACATCGAGAGGCCCACGACCTTGCCGATGTCGCCCGCGGGTCCCCCCATGCTGACCGTGTCACGAAAGATGTTTAAGAACTTGTAGATCAGGTTGGAGCCGGACTCTCCGATGAACCGCTCCCAGATCGCGTCCTCCTCGAGTCCCAGATTCATCTTGGAATAGACCGAACGGATCAGCGGGTCGAGTGCGACGAGGGACTTCTTGTCCACCTGACCGAGGGCATGGACCATGGTCGCTCCCTGGCCCTGTATGACGGCCCCGAGGGACCGGATGAAGACCGAGAAGTCCGCATCGCGGAGGGTGATGTTCGCGTCGTCGATGAAACCGAGGAGACCGAGGGGAGCGAGCATCAGGCCCGCGAAGAGGCAGATCACCCCCGCGTTCACCCCGAGCAACCAGAGCAGAAGGGAGACGATCACGACCAGCGGGACGAGCACCCGTTCCAGGCGGTAGATCAGCCCCTGCTCACGTGAAAGCCACGTATCGAGTCCGTGTGTCTTGGGATCGTCCGGGACCGACTGATACATCAGCGTGATTCCGAAGATACTGATCCCAAGGATCAGCAAGTAGGATACATTGAGGGTGTTGTCGATCCCCTCTGGCGCATAGATCGCGATGGAGATCATGATCGTGACCGCGATCACCGTGCCCGAGAGCAACATCGCGATGTATGCATCACCCCATTTCCTGAGGAGTTCAAAACCCTGTTCGATACTGGACCGGTATACATTCCGGGTCGTCTCGAGTTCGTTCGCGAGGAACTCGTCGTCGGGTACACCGGCGTCGATCGAGTTGGAGAACCGGTTCAACAGGTTCTGTACCATCTCGTTCTTCGACCGGTCGGCGGTCACCTCGAGTGCCTCCTTGTAGGAGTAGTTCCACCGGACGACGAGGTTGTTGACCTTGGCAATATACCGCGAAGAGAGGTATTCCTCCCGCTGTGACGCGCTACCGAAGATCTCGGGGCGAGTCGCCCTTGCCAGCGCGAGCGAGGTCATGTAGGTGATCATGAAGAGCAGATCCGCCGATAGTTTCTTACTCTCAACGAGCTGGATGTAACGCTCCTGGAATGTACGGTACACCTGCCCGATGAGCCCTTCACCCTGAACCCGGGTGAGGATCCGATCGGTGACCGTCTCGAACAAGACCACTACCCTCCGATCTGGAGCAATCCCTGCTTCTTGATCTTGGTGATCATATGGAAGAGGTCCCAGAACTGGGTGTAGCCAGCCTTATGGAGCCGCTCGAGGATCCGTGCGCGCTTCTCGACCTCATCGTAGATCTCCGCTCGCCTGTGCTCGGGGAGACCGAGCATCGTCGCGATCTTGTCCTCGAGAAGGTAACTGGAACCCTTCCCCGACCAGGTGAAGGTGTCGGTGACCGGCTCCCAGACGAACATCGCAACGAACGAAAATCCGCCGGTCTCCGGGTTGAAACCGACCAGTTCGTTGACCGAGAGCATGCGACGGACGAGAGATCCGTCGGGACGCCGTACCGCCGACTGAATGATGACCAGATTCAGGTTGTCGACGTAGGTCTTCGGGATGTTGATCGGATCTCCGCAGAGTCGCTGGATCAACTTCTCGACCGAGGAGGCGTGGAAGGTCGACATCACCGGGTGTCCGGTCTGCATCGCCCCGAAGGCGACCGAGCCCTCAGTCCCACGGATCTCACCGACCAGGATCTGGTTGGGACGCTGCCGCAGGGCGGCCTTCAGGAGATCGAACATCGTGACTCCGCTTTCACCGGTCCCTTCCCCGGTCCCTTTCGCGAGGGCAACCTCCCGCGTCCAGTTCCGGTGCGGCACCGTCAGCTCGGGGGTGTCCTCGATCGTCACGATCTTGTTCTCGGGGGGGATGAAGGTCGTGATCGCGTTGAGGGTGGTGGTCTTTCCCGATGCCGTCTCGCCCGAGACGAAGAGCGACATGCCGTACTCGATGCAGATCCAGAGATATGCTGCCACGTAATAGTCACAGGCGTTCGACTCGATCACCTGGAGAATCGAGAGGGGGACCTCGTTTACCTTCCGGATCGTGAAGTTCGACCCATGTTTCGAGACGTCCGTCCCGTAGACAATGTTGATACGAGAACCATCGAGGAGGGTAGCATCGACGATCGGGTTCCGGTAATTGATCGGACGCTTGATCTTCTCAGCCATCTTCAGGACAAACCAGTCGAGTTCATCGGATCGGGTGAACTCGATCACGGACTTGAGCCCCTTGAAGACCTTGTGTTCGATGAAGATTGGACCGACGCCATCGCACGTGATATCCTCGATATAGGAGTCCGCCAGGAAGGGTTTGAGCACACCCATCTCGATCTTGTCGCGGACGAGCAGGTACTCGATGGCCCGGTATTCCGCTGGCGTGAGGATCACCCGCCCGTCCGGCGTCTGGGGGACGTTCAGGATGTCGCTTCGCCGTGCCTCCTTCTTCTTTGCAGTGAAGTCCGTGTTCAAGAACGTCATCAGACGTCCCATTGCGCCCGAACTCCTGGGAGCTCCCGGTGTCGTCTCGGCACCCTCGATCACACCATTCCGGTTGATTGCGGTGATCCGGGAGAGCATGGTCCTGAGTACCTCGATCCGTTCCTTCTCCGTCGCAGGATCGGTCTCCAGTGCATCGATGAGATCGATCATCTTGTACTCGATCGCTGGGACGTACTGATTGACAGAGGAGAGGAAGGACGGCTCGATGGGGATGTAAAAGTTCCGCACATCGTTCGGGTCCTGGAGAATGTGAACGAAGATGTTCTCAGTCACCGGGTAGATCAGGTTCGGATTCTTCATCCCCTTCAGATCCTTCTTCAGCTCGGAGAGAAAGAGGGGGATCCCATAGGTATTGACCGGCAGGATATGGAGGTATTCGAGCAGGTGCGGGGCCTGCTTGACGTACTCCTTCGCGTTCGCGGGAAGCATCCGGTAGAGCGCCGACGACTCGACGTTATTGAACCAGTCGATCCGATCGTCGATCGATTCCGGCTTGAATGGCAGGTTGGCTGCCATCGTAAGGGCGGGCATCGCTCAGACCTTGGCAAACGACATCGGGATGACCTTCATCCCGTATCCCGGGTGAACCTCGAAGGAGACCAGGTTCCCGGTCGTCCGTCGGGCACCACGGACCTTCTGCACCTCGAGCACCATCACGTACTTGGTCCCGATGAGGGACTTCTTCATGAAGAGGTGGGCATCCGAGATCGACCTGATCCGGACCAGCGAGTCCTCTTCGAAGGCATAGGTATGCAGCGTGATCAGGATCGTCTTTCCGTGGTCGACCAGGTTCTTGCAGCTCGTGAAGAAGGAGAGGATCATGTTGGTCTCGGCGTACTCCGAGAAGAGTGTGAGCGAGTCGATCACGATCACCTCCGCCCGACTGTTCCGGATGTGATCGATCAGACGGGCGAGGATCCCCTCCATCTGCTCCTCGCTCCACTCGAACCCGACGATGTTCAGGGGAAAGACCCGGAGATACCCCCACGAGAAGTAGTCGGAGATGTCGAGGGACATGGACTCCATCTGCTTGATGAACGACTTCGTCGTGTTCTCCGTTGTGAAGATATCCACGTTCTTCGATGACTTGAGAGCCCCCCAGATGATCTGCTGCGTGAGGACAGACTTGCCCGTGTCATTCTCACCCTCGATCAGGGTGAGGGACCCGAGAGGGATCCCGTCGGCGATCTTCTTGTCCAGTTCGTTGTTGCCTGTCGAGAGGACGTCCTTGTCCTCTCCCCCCAGGATATCACCTATCGCCATCCTTCTCCCTCAGACCACCAGCTCTGCTGTCGCACCGTTGCCGGCGACGACCTTGATCCAGTGCAGTTCGCCGCTGTACGGGGCCGTCATCACGAGCGTTTCACCCGGGTCGAGTGCGCCGATATGCACGCGTTCCGGTTCCGCTCCCAGGTAGATCCCCTGGAGGGACCATGCCGGTACCTCCCCGGACGACGAATGATGGTAGAGGAGCGGAATGGTTGCACCGTCGCCGACGTAGAGGTCCATGTGCGTGAAGTTACCGATCACGACAGACCCGGAATTTTTTACCGAGACGTCAACGGTCCCGTTCTCCAGCGAATGGCCCGCGATCTCGAGCATCGTGTGCAGACGGTCATCCTGGAGATGGGTGACCTCTGTCTGGGTCAGGGTCGCCGTCTCGACGGTGGTCAGCATCCCTCCGACGAGTACGTACGCGATGTAGATCAGGAGCATGGCTCCGATTGCTGCACCGATCAGTTCTCCAACCGCCATGGTACCTAGCTCACCGTGAACTCCGTGCTCCGCCAGACACCCGAGGGGAGGACGAACTGGATGTAGACGGGTGCACTCCTCTCAAACGGCTCCCCATTATTCGTCTTTGCCGAGATCTCGAGCGTCTCACCGGGGTCCCAGTACCCGTTCGTATCTCCCCCGGCGGTCTCGTAGTACCACTGATTCGTGCCGATCGCGGAGTTGCATTCGAGCCGGTCGAAGTTACCGACCCGTCCCAGGAAGAGGTCCGACTTCGGGATGTCTGCATACGGGATTCGGGCTACACCGACGTTCTTTATCCAGATCTGGGCATCGCCGTCCTGGTTCATGAAGGTATTCACGATCTTGATGTCCGTCCTCATCCGTTCGTCCGACTGGTGCGAGGAAGAGAGAAACGTCCCCGCCATCTGGTAGACCACCGGGAAGACGGCATTGATGAGGACGCCCGCGGCGATGATCGAGGTGATCAGGAACATCGCTGTCGTAAACGTCTCACTCGACATGGTAGCAGTCAGATCCGGTCAAGCAGGTTGATCCACTCGTCGTTCCGGGCCTTCTCGCGGGAGGTATCCTCACCGGGGGGTGAATCCTGCTGACGCCGCTCCATCAGCACCTCGATCATGTCACGGTCCAGCGTGAGGTCATTCGGAGAGAGGATCCTGTTGAGCACGTAGAGCTCGGCGACATATTCACCGGGATCGATCTCGTGAACCTCGCCGAGGACGCTCGGCATCAGGCGAGCGATCTCCGAGACCTCGTCACATGCCTCGCGGGTGATGTATCCCATCGACCGGTAGGACTGGAGCATGGTCTCCAGACGGTCATGGCCGTACTTCTTCACCGCCCGGTTTGTCCACTTGAAGAGGCGGTATGCCTTCTGCAGCTGGATCCGATCGGGCATCCGCACGTCTCCGTGCTCCGACTCCACCCTGGGAAGAGAGACATGCGCGACGGACGATACTGATGACGGGAACGAAGCGGGCTGTGTGCCGGAAGCGATCTTCGACGGGAACGGCCCTGACTGTGGTGGAACCTGCGGAACCGTCTGGGGAGGGGTGGTCGAGAGGGTGGAGGCGATCTGGCCCGCCAGTTGCGCCTTGAGGGCATCGAGGAGCTGTCGATCGATGGGGGAGAGAGGATCCCCGTCATCGTGCCTCTCTTCTTCACGATGCCGCTGTCGGTTCTCTTCATCCCGCTCCCTCTCCCTGCTGGAGGTGCGGAGGGCCTCTTCGCGGGCATCCAGTGCCG
This sequence comes from Methanobacteriota archaeon, assembly GCA_029547145.1. Classification (GTDB taxonomy): domain Archaea; phylum Halobacteriota; class Methanomicrobia; order Methanomicrobiales; family Methanospirillaceae; genus UBA288. The sequence goes on along the minus strand of JAKPPV010000026.1, from coordinate 111,682 downwards.
CCTCTCGTGCCTCGAGGGCACTTTCGTGCGCATCCGCCTGGTCTCCCCGGATGGATTCCTTCGCAGCCCTTCCAGATGAGCTGATCGCCTCGGTGGTAAATGGATTATCCATGTCGTTCAGTCGCTCACGGATGTCGATCAGCAGGCGCTTGATCGATGTCTTGATCAGGTCCACCTCACGTTCGAGATTCTGCAGTTTCACCTCCGGATCGTCCTCAGAAGCGGCAGAGAGGATCTGGTCGACCTGCGACTGATTCACCACCATATGGGATACAATATTTTGATTGTAGTTCAATAATCTTTCTCTTGAGGAAATAGAGATTTGAAAAGAATATCAAAAAAATCGTCGCCAGAGCCGATTTATAAGGACAATCATGCCGGTGTTCTTGGAAGATCGGTGCATTTGAAGTGGTTAAAAAATCCGCGTTCCGATCGCCTAGTACTCATACATGCAGGAGCATGCCCGAAGACACGTTCACATTCACCGGGTGTCCGGTTGGATCCGGGATTCCAACTAACACGGGAGCTGATGACCGGGATCCAGGAGAACGTCCGGTGGTGGAGGACCATCCCGCAGACAGGGTCAGACCCGGGACCGGAGTGAAGACTGGATCACACCCGGCATGATCAGGGATGCGTCCGGCTCGGACTCTGGAGGTGGAATCGCGAGCGATCCGCAGATTGGGATGGAATTGCCGGAGGTTCCATCGTTGGATGCATCGACGAGCTCGAAGCAGCCGATACGCATGCGGGGGTTCCCAGACGGTGCCGCCCCGGTGATCTCCAGGACCGTCGACGACGGGATTGAACGCCAGGCATGGATCGGATCTGTCACAGGGCGATCCCGGGCCGAGCACCGACAGCAGGACGTTGACTGGTCCGGAACCGTCAATTACAACCCTCCCTGGCGGGGAGGCGCTTTCAGGAGCAGATATATGACGACAGGGAGGGCGCGCTTTTCCCCCCCTTCGAAACCGGGAGAGATCCGCGCAGCATTCTGTCGGGGTTGGAGGTGCCTGGACCATTGAGAACGTGTGCAGGAGCTGTGCAGAACAGAACCGGGGATAGGGTGGGGGCAGGCGAGGCATGCGCGTGGTGGTTGGGCAAGGCCCGACAGTCCATGACGGAGTTCCTCATGCACATTTTCCAATACGGGAACCTTTCAAGGGTTGGCTTCGTCGAGGAGAGGGTGAGAGAGATCGGAACCGAACGTACCGATCTCCGGTACGTGTGAAACGAAAGAGGGTTGCCCACGTCGGTCAGGGATGGATCCGACCGATCGGACAGGGACCGCGGTTCCGGTATCTTTTCAGCGGTTCCCTGACGGGTCGGTACGTCCTGTCCGGATGCGGTCGGTCGGGAAAGTTTATGACCACCCTAGTGGTCCTATGATGCGAGGAGATCCTTGATCCTGCCAGGCCAGAAGACCAGGATCATCTGTACACTTGGACCGGCGTCCTCGGAGGAGAGGACGATCCGGCGGATGATTCGGGCGGGGATGAACGTTGCGCGACTGAATGTATCGCATGGCACGCTCGACGAGCATCTCGGGCGGATAGAACGGGTCAGGAGGCAGGCCGCTGCGGAAGGGTGCGTGGTCAGTCTCCTTCTCGACCTTCCTGGACCGAAGATCAGGATCGGTCAGCTCGTCCGGGATCCCATCGAGCTCGAACGCGATTCCGAGGTGATTCTCACGACCTCCATGGAGCCTGAGGATCCCTCGTGGATCCCGGTCGAGTACCAGTCCCTCCCGTCGCTCGTCGGTCCAAAAAGCACCATCCATATCAACGACGGGTTGATCCGACTCGAGGTGATCGAATCGGGACCGTCCATCGTCCGCACCCGCGTGCTCGTGGGTGGTACCGTCACCTCGCGAAAGGGGCTCAACGTCGTCGATGGGGTGCTCCCTGTCGACGCCGTTACGGCCCGGGACCTGGAGTTGATCGAGTTCGGCCTCTCCGTCGGCATCAACACCTTCACGCTCTCCTTCATCGAGCGGGCCGAAGAGATTCGGAAGGCACGGGAGCATGCAGCCGCACTCGGACACCGGATCAACGTGATTGCAAAGATCGAGCGGAAAGGTGCGGTAGAGCACCTCGACGAACTGATGGCGGAGGCGGACGGTATCATGGTCGCCCGGGGGGATCTGGGTGTCGAGATGCCGATCGAACAGGTACCGGTGATCCAGAAGAGGATCATACGGCGGGCGAACGAGGTCGGGATTCCGGTGATCACGGCGACGCAGATGCTCGAGTCGATGACCGACAGCCCCCTTCCGACCCGGGCAGAGGTGACGGACGTGGCGAACGCGATCCTGGACGGCACCGACGCCGTGATGCTCTCGGCGGAGACGGCCATCGGCTCCTCCCCGGTGGAGTGCGTCTCGATGATGGCGAGGATTGCCCGGGCGGTCGAAGCTGAGCGGGGCACGCTCGGGTATACGCACCTGTTCGAGGACCAGATCCGGAGTGGATACGGACACGAGGAGGTGGCGGTGGAGGATGTGGTCTCGCTCAATGTGATCGATGCCGTCCGCGCACTGCGTCCGCGCTTCATCCTCACACCGACCCATACAGGGAGGACACCCCGGCGGATTGCGCGGTTCAAGCCAGACTGCTGGGTGCTGGCCTTCTGCCGGGATCCGATCGTCCACCGATTCCTCTCTTTCTCGTACGGCTGCATCCCTTTTCTGGTCGAGACGGATCGGGAGGACTGGCACGATCTGATCTTCAGGAGGATCAGGGAGGAGGGGCTGGTCGAGACGGGGGATCGTGTCGTCCTGACCGAAGGGATCTCCCCGGGACCGGTCGGCACCACGAACTCGCTCCGCATCGTGACCATCGAATGAAAGATCCGGGAAGGGGTGCGGACCGGCGTCCCGGTTCGGACCTCCTCGTTCAATGACACCGGTGCCCTGACCGATCTGTCCCGGGCGACGGTACGGCAGGGAACCCTGCCGACCATGCGACTGGTCCGCATCGCGCGTTTCGGGAGATCCTCGTCCATCGGATCGTGAGCAGAGATGGATCGAGGCGGATTTGTCCCGGGTAGATCTCGTGGGAGCTCATCATTCCCTGACCCCCGGTGATCAGAGGTTCCGATGGTATCTCATCAGACCACGCCTCGCGCGTCCGGGTATTGGAGCCAGTCCTCACAGGGGCCTTTGGAGGGGGAGGACCGGGTGGGTTACGGGGATCGATCCCGACAGGTGCGTTGGGTTCGACAGACCGGTCCATCCCGGAGTGACGCGTCACCGCGGGATGCCCGTCCAGCGAGCTGGATAGACAGGGGCGGATTTCGCGGGAGCCCGGAAAGGAGAGAGGTCTCCGAAGTCTCGCCGGATTCTTCCCGGATGGTGATGGCGAGGTATTCCCGACCCGGAGATGAAATGGACCACGATCGCATGGTGACGGAGCGATACCGAATACCGGGAAGTCCGAACGTGGAAGATCAGCGGCGACGCGAGTCCCGCCGGGCGGTGACCCGGTGCGGTGAGAGGATCCCGAACCGGGAGAACTCGTCCGTATCGACCAGGTACCCCGTACCGCAGCGTTCGGCCTTCAGGATTCCGCTCGAGATGAGGAGCCGAACCGAAGGCTCGTCCGTATGCATCACACGGGAGAGCTCCGCGATCGTGTAGTACTGTTCCATGCGGTTACAGTAACTGATCTTCCGTGAATCAAGAGCCTTGCGATCGGAGATCGGTCACCACCGACTGCGCTCCCTGAGACGCTGGAGATACCGCTGGTGGTACTCCTCGGCCCGGAAGAAGGGGCCCGCCGGCAGGACCTCCGTCACAACCGGGCGGGGATACCTCCGGGACCGGTTCAGCTCCTCGATCAGGGCCCTCGCTTCGCGCTCCTGGTCTTCCGAGTGGTAGAAGATCACCGGACGGTACTGGTCACCCACATCCGGACCCTGCCGGTTCGCCGTTGTCGGGTCGTGAATGGCGAAGAACCGTTCGAGAAGTTCCCGATACGTGATCGTGGACGGGTCGTAGCGGATGCGGACTGCCTCCGCATGACCCGTATTTCCGGAGCAGACGTCCCGGTAGGCCGGGGATACGGTCGAGCCCCCGGTATACCCGACTGCGGTCTCGATCACACCGGGTACCGTACGAAACGCCTCTTCGACTCCCCAGAAACACCCGCCGGCAAAGGTCGCAACCTCATACGCGGTGACCATATCCCTCGAATAGACTTCAGAAGATAAAAACCACCTGTCGGCGACCTCCGGACGCCCAGGTGTACCAGACTCCGGCTCATCGACAGGACGTCGAATATCCATAATGACAGCGACGCTCCGGGATCGACGGCGCGGAGAGGGGGAGGGAATCCTCGGAGAGGATCGATCGAGGACGGAACGGTTCCGGACGTTCCATCCTGCTGGTGGTTTATACCGTTCTGACTTCCATCCTGCGGTTTTTTTAAGACTGCGGTTCGGATAGGTATGCATGCAGGAGCGATGGCGACAGGTGGTTCACCTCCTCTTTGGGTGCGCAATCGCTCTCTCGATCGCCGTATTTCCACCGGAGTGGACCCTCCCGTTCTATGCAGCGGCGCTCCTCATCGGTTCGATACTGACCGATGCGGTTGAACGGGGAAGACGGGTGCCGATCATCACTCCCCTCTTAGAAGAGCTCGAGCGGGAGGACTCGGGCCCGGGAAGGGGCGCGTACTACTTCGTCGTCTCGGCGCTCGCCTGCCTTGTGCTCTTCGGCCCCTTCAGGGCGGGCGTCGGTATCTTCGTTCTTGCCCTTCTCGACAGCGTCGCAACGATGGCAGGAATGTACCTGGGACGTCACCGGATCTACAACAACAAGAGTCTTGAGGGGTTCCTCGTGGGAACACTGTTCACCGCCGTCCTTCTCCTCCCCTTCCTATCGCCGGAGAGGGCGGTGCTGGTTGCCCTTTTCGGAGGGGTAATCGAGTTACTGTCTCCGGGGGACGATAACCTGGTGATACCGCCGGCGGTCTGCCTCGTGCTTGCCCTGTGGTCCTGATCACGGGGAGCAGTCCGGATAGAGCCGTGTGAAGATCGGCAGGGTTGCCTCCTTGCATTCTTCAGCCACCCTGATGACCAGGCGATCCTGGGCCAGGGCGAGATCGGGGTGCACCGCCGTCTCGACGGAGAATGTGCACTCTTCCCCGGGTTGTCCGGACGCCATGTACGAGAGGGAGAAGAGCGTGACCTGTGCACCGGGCATCATGCCTGCCTCGTTGACGAGCGCGTTCATCGCCTCGGGACCCAGCATCCTGCGGGCCACCCGGGTACAGGCCTGCGCAATCTCATTGATCATCCCGAGGTAACCTGAACCTGGTGTCTCGAACGGCCCCCCCGCCTCGAAACGGAGTTGCAGCTGTTTCACGTCAGACCGGACCGCCGGCTCGAGAACCGCGGAGATCTGCAGCACCTCGCCATCGGGCGCCGGTTGAGGCGATGTTGAATCGACCATCTGGTATCACTTCCGTCGCGGGTCATCCGCCCACCAGCGTTCCGTGCTGGATTGGTTAAAGGTTTCCCAGTGATCACTTCATCCGGGAAGCAGAGCGCACTCCTGCCGACCGTTTGATCAGGAACGGACGGGCGTCCTGTTCAGCCCGGGAAGAACGACTCGAGGGTCGGCAGGCGACCACCCATGGAGCCCTCCATCGAATGCAGACGAGGGGGGATGCGGGAGAAGACTCAAATACCATCCGGATGCACCCCGTTCTGTGAGTATCTTCAAGGCGTACGATGTCCGGGGGGTCTACGGAACCGAGCTGACCGGTGTGGAGGCAGAGAGGATCGGCCGTGCCTACGGTAGTGCCTACTCCGACGGGGTCACCACGGTCGGTCGTGATACCCGGACAAGCGGCCCGTTACTCGAGGAGGCGTTCCTCAAAGGCGTCCTTTCGACCGGGTGTTCGGTGGACGAGTACGGGGTCCTGCCCATCCCCGTGATCAGCTTTGTGACCTGGAAGGACCGGCGCTCTGGCTCCGCGTACATCTCTGCGTCCCACAACCCACCCGAATACAACGGCATCCGGTTCAGGACCGGTGACGGATACGGACTCCTCTACCAGGAGTCCCCGATCATGGAAAGGTACCGGGACGGGACGTTCTCATCGGGCCAGGGCACGCTGAACCGCCTGGATGCGGCGGCGGCGATCGAACGGTACGGCGAGTTCATCGGAGAGAGGATCCATCTGGATCGAAACATCTGCGTCGTCCTCGACATGGGCAACGGTTCTGCCGCGGGAATGGCACCCGTCTATGAACGCGTCGGGTGCAGAACGATCGTGCAATACGGCAAGATGGACGGAACGTTCCCGGGACGGGGAGCCCGACCGACCGAGGGGTCGCTCGCCGCATCGGCGAGGACGGTGGTCGAACACAAGGCGGACTTCGGAGTCGGTTTCGATCCTGACGCGGATCGGGGGATCGTCATCGACGACAGGGGGCGTGTCCTATCACCCGAGAAGGTCGCGATCATCCTTGCGATGCGCCGGTACCGATCGGGGGATCTGGTCATCTCGGGATTCGACTGTTCGATGGTCCTGGAGGAGCGGTTGCTCCCGCTGGGATTCCGGGTGATGAGAGAGCGGGTGGGGGATGTCTTCATCGCGAACCGGGTCAAAAACGAGTCCGCCGTACTCGGTGTCGAGCGGTCCGGCCACTTCTTCCTTCCCGAGTTCCAGTATTCGGACGACCCGTTCGCGATGAGCCTCGCCCTTGCCGAGATCGTCTCCGGGGGGGAGAGACTCTCCGAGCTCGCCGATGCCATCCCGGACTTCCCCTACATCGAACACTCCGTCCAGCTGACCGCGCCGACAGAGCTCGTGATGGCCCGACTCGCCGAAAAACTCGCCCGGTTCGAACCGGACACGACCGACGGACTGAAGGTGACGGCAGAGGATCACGCGGTTCTGGTGCGCCCGTCCAACACCGAGCCGAAGATCCGGCTCTATGTCGAGGCCCGGCGCGGTGACGTCAACGCCCTGAAAGAAGAGTACGAACATCTCGTCATCGAGGCGATGCGGATCTGACGGATGCGATCACCTTCACCCATTTATTCCTTCAGGGTTCGGTTCCGGACCTGCAGATGCCGCCAGTCCTTTTCATGAGAACGGAGAACGGCGAAGCGGGAAGATGGTGGTATACCCCCCGGGGGCCCTCCGTCGGGGGGAGGGAAAGAGGCGAGGGGGATCAGTAGTCTCCGGCCGCCTCACCCTCGGACCCCTGCTCCTTCGACGAGGCGATGATGTCATCGATCCGGAGGATCATCACCGCCGCCTCGGTGGCTGATGCGATCGCCTGTTTCTTCACGCGCAGCGGCTCGACGATCCCCAATGCCTCCATGTCGGACGCCTCACCCGAAAGGATGTCGATACCGGCAGATCGATCGCCCGCCTCATGAGCCGCACGCAGGGCAACCAGCGCATCGACCGGGTCGATGCCTGCATTCTCGGCGATCGTCCTCGGGATCGCCTCGAGGGCACGCGCAAAGGCCTCGACCGCCAGCTGTTCCCGTCCGCCGATCGTGACTGCGAACTCCCGGAGGTCGCGGGCGAGGGCGATCTCGGGTGCGCCACCCCCGACGACGTATTTCCCGTCCTCCACAACGACTCCGACCACCCGCACGGCGTCGTGTACCGCGCGTTCGAGTTCGTCGACGGCGTGCTCGGTGCCACCGTGGAGGAGGATCGTCACCGCCCGAGGGTTCTGGCATCGTTCGACCACGATCACCTCATCGGCAGCCATGATCCGCTCCTCGACGAGCCCGGCGTATCCGAGGCTCTCGGGCTGGATGTCATCGAGCGTCGTCATGATGCTGGCACCGGTGGCCCGCGCCAGACGCTTCAGATCCGAGGTCTTGAGCCGGCGGACTGCCAGGATGCCGGCCTTCGCAAGGTGGTGCTGGGCAAGGTCGTCGATACCCTTCTGGGAGAGGATGACGTTCGCACCGGTGCGGATCACCTTTTCGGCGATCTCGCGGCTCATACGCTCGTCGTTCTCGATGAACGCCTGCTCCTGACCGGGAGCAGTCAACCTGATCTTCGCGTTCGACTCGGGCTTCCTGTATTCGATCGGAACGTTCAGGAGGAGGATACGGGCATTCTCCACCCTCTTCGGCATTGCAGGGTGAACGCGCTCCTTTATCAGGACAATCCCCTCCACCAGGACCGAGTCGTCGAAGGAACCTCCGACCTTCTTTTCAACCTTGACGAAGTCGGGATCGACGGTACCATCCTCCTCAACGACCATCCCGATCGCCCTGACGATCATATCGGCGAACTGGTCCATCGCAACCTCTGCGCCCTTCCCGGTCATCGCGGTCATCGCGATCCGTCGGAGAAGTGCGGTGTCGGATGGTCCGACGGACTTTGCGATCGAATCGAGGAAGGCGGACGCCCTACCGGCAGCAAGCTGGTACCCTGCGGCGATCACCGTCGGATGGACGCTGTCGGCGACGAGTTTCTGGGCCTCGGAGAGGAGCTCGCCGGCAAGAACGACCGCGGTCGTCGTACCGTCTCCCGCCTCCTGGTCCTGCGTCTTGGCGATCTCGACCATCATCTTTGCGGCCGGATGCTCGATATCCATCTCGTCGACGATCGTCGCTCCATCGTTCGTGATCACGATGTCCCCGATCCCCGACACGAGCATCTTGTCCATCCCGCGTGGACCGAGGGTGGACCGGACCGCGTTCGCGACCGCTTTCGCGGCGGCGATATTGTTACCGAGGGCCTCCTGCCCCCGGGTCTGGGTCGTGCCCTCCTTCAGGATGATGATGGGCTGTCCTCCAAGCACCTGCGACATTCTGATCACACCTATGTCTGTACAGGTGCATTATGGTTCTATAAAAGATTTACTCTATATCCGGGACGGGTGCCCGCGATGGACGCGCCCACCGTTCCGGCCGGGTCAGACGAGGGAGAGCTGTGTCTGCCCGGGAGGGATCATGCGCTGGCCGGCCGTTGTGACCGTTGAGGTCTGGAAGACTGCGAACGAACGGTCCGCGAGGCGTGCAAACCGGTCGAATGACGGAGTCGGATGGCTGGCGTAGAGGATGACCATCGCACAGCTGGAGCGGGCACGGAGGTGGTGAGCGAGCGTTCGAAGCGCCACTCCGTCACCTTCGAAGAGGGAGGGTGCGTATTCCAGGATCACCAGGGGTTCCCGCGCGCCGGCAAGCACCTGGAAGAGGTTTCGAACGTTCCTGACCCTCACGAAGCGGCAGCGATATCCCCATCCGGCTGAATGTCCGGTCAGCACGGAGGACACGGGACGGATGCAGACGGCGGAGAACCGGGCGACCGTCGGCTCACTGACGAGGGCCTCGAGACAGGAGGGCGGACCGAGCAGGGTGTGGAACCGGCCCGCCTCGAACGTCATGCCCGGACAGTACGGGAGATGCATGGCAACCCGTCGACCCGCCGGTATTTCAGAGACAGGGGTCGCACGGCGAAACTGGAACCGTGTCCACGTATATATGGTATCGGGACCAACCAATGCAGAGATGTCGTCACTGATCGGGCTTCTGGACATCATCCTTCACCTGGACGATCTGCTCCTCCCCGTGATCCAGGAGTACGGCACCTGGACATATGGTCTCCTCTTTTTGATCATCTTCATCGAGACGGGCCTGGTCGTGACGCCCTTTCTCCCGGGGGACTCGCTCCTCTTCGTCGCCGGAGCGTTTGCGGGTGTCGGTGTCCTCGACATCCGGATACTGATCCCCCTCCTCATCGTTGCAGCGGCCGCCGGCGACCACGTGAACTACTGGATCGGCCGGCACCTGGGGGACCGCATACTCACCTGGGACAACCGTATCATCCGCCCGAAGTACGTCCGATCGACCCAGGATTTTTTTGATCGGCACGGAAAGAAGTCGATCTTTCTTGCCCGGTTCGTTCCGATCGTCCGGACGTTCACCCCGTTCCTGTCAGGCCTCGGACAGATGAAATACGTCGAGTTCGCACGATGGGAGTTTGCCGGGACGGTCACCTGGGTCTGTCTCTTCGTGGGAGGCGGATTCTTCTTTGGAAACATCCCCTTCGTCCGGGACAACCTGACGCTGATCATCATTCTGATCATCGTTGCCAGCTTCCTTGTGATCGGTGTCGAGGTGCTCCGGCAGTACCGGGAACAGATCTCCAGGAGGCTGCGCCGCCCCTAGGACCCTTATGGAGCTCCCCGAGGTACTCCTCGTCGCAGTCGGCCTCTCCATGGATGCGTGTGCGGTCTCCATGGGTCGTGGAACGGCGCTTCATTCATCGGAACGGGTCCGGGGAGTGCTGATGATGGCGTTCTCCTTCGGACTCTTCCAGGCCCTGATGCCGATCACCGGCTGGTTGGTCGGGTCATCCTTCGCCGCGCTGATCGGGAGCTTCGACCACTGGATCGCGGCCCTGCTGCTGGCGGGGATCGGGGGGCGAATGATCCACGAGTCCCTGCACGGTGAGAACGAGGACAAGAGAACGGAACTGACTCTCCGTCTCCTCCTGATGCTTGCCCTTGCAACGAGTATCGACGCCCTCGCCGTCGGTATCGGGTTCGCCATCATCGACGAGCCGATCCTGGTCCCTGCTGCCCTGATCGGGGTGGTGACATTCACCGTCTCCCTCGCGGGGGGACTCCTCGGCACGGGCCTTGGTCTCCGGTTCGGAAGAGGCATGGAGGCGATCGGGGGGCTCGTCCTCGTCGCAATCGGGCTGCGTATCCTCCTCTCGCACCTCGCGGTCTGACCGGTTGCGGAAGTGGTCACGGGGGACCGACCGGACCGTTCTATCCGGACTCCACCGGAGAGCCCATTAGCACCCGGCGCAGCTGGGTGTCCAGGTCCTGGAGCGAGAACGGTTTCGGCAACACCCCCAAGAAACCATACTCGCGATAGTTCGCAAGAACCGGATCGTTCGAGTAACCGCTGCAGACGATCGCCCGGACCCGGTGGTCGATCTCGAGGAGGCGGCGGAGCGTCTCAACCCCACCCACTCCGTTCACCGTGGTCAGGTCCAGTATCACCGCCTGGAACGGGATGTCATCCGCGATCGCCTGCTTAAAGACTGAGAGCGTCTCCTCCCCGTCACGGGTGAACGTGCCCTGGTATCCCAGGACACGGAGCATCTCGCTGCCAACCTCCCGGATCATCTCCTCGTCGTCCATCCAGAGCACCCGTTCATCTCCCCCCACGGGGTGGTCCCGAGTCTCCGGTGGCGGGGAAGCGATCCGACTGGTTGCAGGAAGATAGACCATGAACCTCGTTCCAAGCCCTGGGCGGGTATCAACCTCGATACTACCTCCGTGGTCACGGACGATCGAATGGGCGACGGTCAGGCCCAGTCCACTCCCGGACTGCTTGGTGGTGAAGTATGGCTCGAAGATCTTCGTGAGGTGCTCCTTCGGAATACCGGGTCCGGTATCCGAGACGGTGAGACGCACGTACCGTCCTCCCCCGAGGTTTACCAGCTCATCATCACCAAGGACAACGTTCTCGGCGGAGACAACAAGGCGACCCCCGTCCGGCATCGCCTGATCTGCGTTGCTGACGAGGTTATGGATCACCTGCTTGAGCTGCTCCACATCCCCCTCGATCTGCCAGAGATCCTCGGGGACGACCAGTTCCGGCCGGATCGTGGACCCGGAGAGGGCAAAAAGGGTCGATTCCCGTATGATCTCCCCGGGGTTCAGGACCCGCTTGACCGGTTTACCACCTCGCGCGAAGGTGAGCAGCTGACGGGTCAGGTTTCTTGCGCGATATGCAGCCTTTTCGGCCTCCACCAGCCGTTCGAAGGCCTTATGATCCTCCTTCAGGTGGGCCTTCGCAACGATGATATTCCCCTCGATCGCGGTCAGGATGTTGTTGAAGTCATGGGCGATTCCCCCTGCCAGGACACCTATCGACTCCAGGCGCTCGTTCTTGGCAAGGTCTTCCTCGATCCGCCGTTCGGTGGTGAGATCCCGAAAGACGATCACGACACCGATGATATCCCCCCGACTATCCCGGACGGGTGCGAGTGTCTCTCCGAGAGGACGCTCCGAGCGATCCCGGGAGATGAGCAGACGGTGCCGGACCCGATCCCTCAGGGAGCCCTGGTGGAGGATCTGTGCAACGGGATTTGCACAGGGCTTCCGGGTACTCTCATCCTCAGTCCGGTAGACCTCCGTGATCTCCCGTCCGATCGCCTCTGTTGCGCTCCACCCGGTCAGCTGTTCGGCCGTCCTGTTCATCAGCACGATCGAACCCCGGACATCGGCAACGATCACCCCCTCACCGATGTTCCAGAGAGTCACCGCGAGCCTCTCCTTCTCGGCAGCAAGAGCCTCTTCGGCCCTTTTTCTCTCGGTGATGTCGGACATCGCGAGGAGAATCCGGTCGGTCTCACCCTTCTCCTCGTACACCCATCGGGCATTCAGCAGCATCACCCGCCGCCCGAGGCCCGGAAAGTCATGATCGAGCTCAAGCCCCTCCTGCTGAGAGGAGTGCATCAGGATCCGCTCGAGGAGGGCGAGGAACTCGGGGATGTTCCAGACCCGGTCGGCCAGCTCGTGCACGTACCTGCCTTCAATCTTCTCCGGAACCGTCTGGAACGTCTCGTAGAACGAACGGTTCGCCGAGATGATCCGGAGGCGGTTATCGAGCACGATCAGGACCTCCCGGATGGTATCGACGATGTTCTCAGCGTATTCGCGGGCGCGTTTCAGTTGCTGGATCTGCTCTGTACGCTCACGTTCAATACTGTACCTGATCGAACGGTTCAGGAGATACCCGTTCATCTGACCCTTGACAAGGTAGGTATAGGCCCCCTCGCGAAGGGCATGGATCGCCATCTCCTCGTCGGCAAGCCCCGAGACGACGATCACGGGGACGTGAGGTGCAACCGACCGCAGCTTGATCAGGGTGGCGAGCCCGTAGCTGTCCGGGAGATTCAGATCGAGGAGGATCGCATCGAACGGCTGCTCACTCAGGAAACGAAGGGCATCGGCGAGCCGGCCCACCGGCACCGTCTCATAATGTTCGGTGCTGATCTCCGCCAGCATCTCGCGGACGAGCCGGGCATCGCCGGGATTGTCCTCAACCAGCAGCACTCGAAGCGCCTCAGGGTCCATGCTCGTCGCCTCCCTGCAAGGACACCACCGGGGTCGCGTACTGGGCCCTCCCGGAGCGGTTGCTCATCATCATCCCCTTGAACCTCCCACATTGGCTAACGTAATGGACCAGGATTCCAATTTCAGCCGTGATACTACCGTTATACCGGATGTGGGACGGGACGTGGATTATACTTGCGCGGTCTTATTTAACTACTTTACGTGGATATTTTCGAAACCGGCCCCGACCGATTCGGCTCCCGAACGTCTCAACCCCCCAAACGCTGGTCAGGGTCCGACTTTCCCCGTGATCACGGAGCGGGAAGCTGAACACGCTCCAGATGTCCTGACGAGGAACCTGCAGCACCGGGGAGGGTGATGCATCGATTGAGTTGAGGTCTGGATCGATTCCTGCCCTGACATGTTATACCAGGGTGAGCAGCCCTCTGCTCCGGGTATCGGCAAAGCACCGGCAGGAATTCCAGACTCCTCGGGATAGGAGGACGTCACCGGGACGACGAAGGGTACCTGCGGGTGCATCACGCGTCGGATCTCTCCGGAAGGGCTCCATCGGCGTTCTATTTCAGGATGGTCAGGTCGAACAGGATGGGATCCGTCGTTAGAGACTCGAGGGATTTCAAATCACCGCAGGAACCGGAGGGACTCGATGCCTCCTCCGGCAACGGGGAGATCGACCGGCTCTACTCCAGGCCCGAGGACTCCGCGGACTGATAGGATATCGCCGGCAGTGTCATCGCACAGGGGGTGGTGAGGAGGGGTCGGAATCACCCGAATGATTCACTGTGACCCGGGATACCGTCCATGAAAAACGATCCGGGAGGGTTCAGTCAGAGCGGAGTTCGAGGCACCGGATCGCGCAGACGAGGTCGTGGATCGTCTCGCACCCCTTGATGAAACAGCCAGCTGCACCATGCATCCGGGCATCCGTGACAAGCTCCCTGTCGAGCACCCCGGAGAGGACGAGGATCGGAACCCCCGGTGCCTCCTCACGAACCGCATCGATCAGGTCCAGCCCCTGTCCGTCGGGGAGGGAGAGATCGAGCAGTATCGCCTCGAACGATCGGGAACGAAGTGCTGCGATCCCCTCCGAGAGGCGGCATGCCGGGTGGATCTCAAACGAACCGGGTGCCTCCTCACGCAGGAGTTCCACCAACAACCGGAGATCGGCCGGGTTGTCTTCGATCACAAGGAGCGGGGCGGGGCTAGAGTCCATACCAGCTCCTCTCACCGCTCCAGTCCCTCCAGAGCCAGTATCGCTCGATCGACTGGACCACCTGGAAGAACTGCTCGAGGTTGACCGGCTTGATCACGTAGCAGTTTGCCCGGAGACGATACGCGGTCACGATATCCTCCTCCGCCGTCGAGATCGTCAATACGACAACAGGGATCTCTTTAAGACCATCATCCGACTTGATCTCGGAGAGGACCTCGCGCCCGTTCTTCTTCGGGAGGTTCAGGTCGAGGAGGATCAGATCCGGACGTGGTGCAGATTCAAAGATCCCCTGCCTTCTGAGGAAAGCCAGCGCCTCAACCCCGTCGTTGACCACATGGAGGGTATGAACACCACCGATCTCACGCAACGCCTCCTTGATCAGACGGACATCTCCAAGACTGTCTTCAATGAGCAGGATATCGCGGGAGGGCGGGTCGATGCGTGTTGTCCTCTCCTGTCTTGTCGATGCGGGGGGCGAGGGAGAACCGGTATGGAACGTGGGAATCATGCTGCCTCGGCAGGGTGGTCGGGAAGGGAGAAGTAAAACGTCGAACCGGCCCCCTCCGTGGATTCGACCCAGCACCGACCCCCGTGTCGCTCGACGATCCGCTGCACGACGGCAAGTCCGATCCCCGTTCCCGGGTACTGGTCGCGGGGATGCAACCGGGAGAAGATCTGGAAGATCCGTTCATGACATCTCGGGTCGATCCCGATACCATTGTCCCGTACCCGGAATCGGATACCACCATCGATCCGTTGCGCATCGATCAGAATGCGTGGCGGGGTTTGTGCACGAAACTTCAGAGCATTGTCGATCAGTTGTTCGAAGACCTGCACGAGCTGCGCCCTATCGGCACGGACGATCGGCAGAGGGCCCAGGGCGATCTCGGCACCCGAGGAGACCACCTTCTGTTCGAGATGAGCGAGGGCTTCTGCGACTGCCGTTCCTGAGTCAACCGGCTCCACGGGTTGTGCACGACTGAACACCCGGGAATAGATGAGCAGTGCATTGATCAGCTCCTGCATTCTGCTGGCCCCGTCCACAGCAAAACCGATGAATTCGAGTCCCTCGTCGTCGAGGCGTCCGGCATATCGCCGTTCCAGCAACTGAAGATAGCTCGTGATCATCCGGAGCGGCTCCTGCAGGTCGTGGCTTGCAGCATAGACAAACTGCTGAAGCTCTCTCCTCGAATCGGCAACCGCTTCCCGTGCCCTCAGGAGTCGTTCCTCATCTGCGGGTCGGGCGGTGACATCATCCAGCCGGATCAGCCAAAACCCGATCGCTCCCCCTGCGTCTCCCGGACCGGATGCCCTTTCGGCCGTCACCCGGAGCTGACGGTCATCGCGGGCAGGCAGCCGGTACAGCCCGGAGACCGGGACAGGACCGGTTCTTCCAGCGGGATCAGGGGACCCGGGTATCGGGTGCAGGGCGTCATTCCCACCTGCCGGGACAGGTATCAGGGGAAAGACATCCAGGAACCCAAGCCCGACCGGATCCCGGTCGGCAAGCGCCTGCGCAGGCGGGTTGCTCATGAGAACACGTCCATCAGCATCAAGGACCACGACAGGGCTGTCAACCTGTGCCAGGATCGCTTGCGCAAGCCTGAAACGGTCCTCTCCCGGTTCAGGGCGTTCCCGGGTGACGGAGTCGCCTCCATGTATCTTTACAAGAAGAGAATCATCCCTGCTGCCCGCGCTGACGACGATTCTTACCGGAACACTCTCCTGCCCGGAAAAGCAGAACCGGACGTCCATGACGGCCCCCTCCCCCCCCAGGGCGGAGAGTACTGCCCGAAGGGATGGACGATCCATCGGGCAGACATAATCCTCCAGCAGTCCACCGACGATCTCGTGAGACGACGTCCCCACCCACCGGGAGAAGAGATGATCTGCGGAGAGGATCCGCCCCCCGGTATCCACGGCGACCGATCCCGTCCTGGATGATTCCCGGAGAAGAGCACCTTCCTCCATCTCGTCGCTCATGGTGCTGGCTGTTCTTCTGCCGACCACGTGGGGCCCCGCAAACCAGGACCGAACTGATGTCCTGTCATATATCCCTTGAACCGGCAATCGCAACCGCCGAACCTCCGATCTGGCTCCGATCTCTCGATCCACACCGGGAATGAGGAGCACTCCGGCAGAATGTGATCCATCGATCCCGACCGTTCGATCCTTTCATCCGCTTGGTACCGGTGCTCATCCCATCCTGATCGGCGATCGGGTCTCAATCTGCTTTTCCTCGTATATCAAGATGCCGGGAGCGGACGTTCATCCCCCGACCTGGCGGACCGGGGATGGGTGGTACAGGTGCTCCACCGCCTCCTCAATCCCCGATTCCATCGCCCTGCACCTTTGCTGATCCCTCTCAACCCCTGTCACCGGACCGATCCGGGCACGCACAAGGGAGACGATACGGTGATACAGACTGCTCTCACGGGGGTCGTACGGGTCGGGGAGACGGACCGGGAGGCGGGAGAGGCACCGGATCGTGACGCCACCGGGGCACCGCTCGTCAAGGAACGCCCCGACGAGCGCGGAGTGCAGAAGACCGAGAAGAAAGAGGTTTCCCGGGACCACCTCTGCGATCCCCGGAGCGGTCAGTGCCCCTCCGGACCGATCGAAGAGAAAGACAGGCCGTTTCATACCATCCTCGAAGAGCAGTCTCGGCCCGGACGGTGGTGGAACGCTGCCGCAGAGGTCGTCCGTGGAAAGTCCGAGTCTTCGCGCCTCCCGAAACGCCCGTGGTGGCAGGGTGCCCGCGATCAGGAACAGGACCGCATCCCTTTCCGTGCCATAACGGACCAAGTCCCACGCACGGAAAAAGGGGCGGATGTTCCTGGCGGCCCGCCGGTCCGCCCTCACGAGACGGCGACGGACGTCCCTGCCCACCAGGAGGGACGGGTTGCACACGAACGGCTCCGCGGGTCGTATCCCGCCCACCAGCGCCTCGCCGAGTGGAGTACACCCGGTCGGTACCACCCAGCGCCGCCTTTCCATCGTGCGGATGTCAGGGAACGACCACCCGTTCGCCTGCAGGATGCTCCTTGGATACGCACGCACATCGGAGGGATCACCGTCCAGGCGCCCCATTACGATCGGCTCATCGATCGGGTCAGGAGCGACCTTCAGGGCGATTGCCTCCGGGTCGAAGGAGGAGATGCGATAGGACTCCGTGCGGGGAGCGAGCCATCGCCGCAGCAATAAGGCCCGTTCAGACCGCAGGATGGAGCTGGGATAGAGGACCAGGACCCGTCCCCCCGGACTCAGACGGGCTGCTCCGGCTTCTGCAAGGAGCAGGGCACGGTCCGTGTCGCTCGCTGCAGAACGGTATCTCTCCTCGAGGTACCGGCGGACCTCCTGCCGGCGGGTCATCGTGAGGGTGGGATCCCCGATCAGGATGCGGTCGAACTCTCTCGTTCCATCAAAGATGTTCTCCCAGTCGATGGGCCGAAGACGCGACCTGGCTTCACCGGGAACGAGTTGCCCCAGCGGGCCGTCGAAGAGGTCTTGTTCGACGAGCGGGTTTGCCGTTCGCACGCTCAAGGAGAGGGGCCCCCCGCTCACCCGTTCGACGAGTCGGGCGGCAAAGAGGGTGGCTCGTGGGTCCGGATCGACCGCGTAGAGCCGGATCTTTTTGGCCCGTTCCCATCGGGCAACGTGGAGGAGGAGTCGGCCGGCGCCGCACCCGGGCACCAGCACACTGTGGGCGTCTCCTGACTCCTCGCCCGCCCAACGGGCGAACTCCCAGAGGAGAGCGCGCGACTGCCCCGACGGTGCGAGGGCCGAAGGAACGAGAGTGGGTTCGCCTCCACGGAACCGGAGACGCCAGGAGAGATGACGGTCCCAGGCGAGGGCGAGCAGTCCCGGTGGGATCAGGGCGGGGTCGACACCGGCGGACGCCAGCTCGGCGTCCATCTGGTAACCGGCTCGCGATCCGGACCTCTCTCCTGTCAGGAGGTCGAGGATCGGCATCTCGACGGAGAGCAAGAGTTCCTCCTCATTCCAGTCCGTTCGATCCGAGAGTGCCCGCCAAAGGTTCCGTCGCCGCCATTCTCCCATCCTCTCAACGAGGACGTCGACGATGCCCGGGTTGGAACAGGGCTGGATACCCGCCAGGATTGTGCGAAGACGCGGGGCGTCGATCACCCGGAGACGGGGTGGCGCCTGGGCTGACGGGGGGGAGGTGGTGCCGATCAGACCGATCCGGTCGATCTCCAGGGCAACGAGGGCCCACCGGCAGCCGAACGTCCAGGCGAGACGGTGGAGCTGCACGGCATCGCCGGCGTCTCCGTCCTCCGCCACCATGATGACCGGCTCCCCGCCCCTCTGCCAGGTCCGGTACTGCCGTCCCCCATCCGTCCGGAGCGGCCTGTCGGGATTCAGCCCTGCCTCCAGCAGGAGCCGTTCCAGTCGCTCAGGGGGTATGGCCTGATGCATCAGGAACAGACCCCCATGGTGTTCCCCCGGTTCGGCACGAATCCCCGGTCGGGTCACCGTCACTCGCACGGAGCCGTACCTGTCCGGATCCTGAAAGCGCAGGGATCAGCAAGGGAAGTGGGGCGGTCATCGTAC
Organism: Methanobacteriota archaeon; assembly: GCA_029547145.1. Lineage (GTDB taxonomy): Archaea > Halobacteriota > Methanomicrobia > Methanomicrobiales > Methanospirillaceae > UBA288. The sequence goes on along the minus strand of JAKPPV010000026.1, from coordinate 92,808 downwards.
AAGGGCGATCTGTTCAGTCCAGTACAATCTCGACGAGTCCCGAGACCTCTTCAAGACGGTGGTCGGGCAGGCAGGAGTATCCCGGGTTCCAGTCCCCGTAGGCGGCATGGACGGAGAGTATTCCCAACCTCTTTGCTGGTTCGATATCACGCCTGAGCGAGTCTCCGACCATCACCGCCTCAATCGGGTCGACTCCGAGGTGATCGAGGGCGTGGATGAAGTTGCGTACCGATGGTTTTCGCTCTCCTGTCGTTTCAGGTGTCACCACCACCTCGAACAGATGATCAAGACCGGCGCGCGCGAGGCGGGAGGCAGCATGAGCATCATCCGCGTCGGTGACGACTGCCATCGGAATTCCCGCCCTGTGGAGCCGTTCCAGCGTGGAGCATGCACCGACATATGGCTCGAGCGCGGCGAGCTTCGCGTCCTCGTAACGCGCGCAGGCCATCGCTGGATCGCAGGGCGAGGCGATCGCGGAGAGATACTCCCGGATGTGTTGATGGCTCTCGAAATTGTAAACCGGCCTCAGGAAATATCCGAAGAGGTCCTCGACAGAACCGGCGCCGGCGAGTTCGATCACTGATGCACAGGCAGCCCGCTGGGCATCGATGAACCGTACCAGCGTATTGTCGAGGTCGAAGAGTACGGCCCGAATCTCCCGACAGGTCTTCATCGGGAGATCTTCTCTCCCAAACGGGATGTATCTACGCAATGATACCATACCTTCATGAAGCAGGGGTGCGCACCGTACCGGATCGACTGATGCGACGTGCCATCCTCCTCGTGTTCCTCCTGCTGCTCGTCGCCGGCACTGCCGACGCCACGATCCGGGTACTGCCGCTCGGTGACTCCCTGACCAAGGGATCGACCCAGACTCCACAGGAGGCAAATCACCCGACCTACCGGTACTGGCTCTGGCAGCAGATCAGCGACCTTGACGTGGACTTCGTGGGCTCCTGGACTGCCCCGAACTTTGCCTATTCCTTTGACCAGGATAACGAGGGGCATGGTGGATACATGACCGCCGGGATCCTCAATGGTGTCTCCGCAGACCCCAGGCAGGGAAGACTATCGCTGTGGCTCGCACAGTACGATTTCGACGTGGCGCTCGTGATGCTCGGAACGAACGATGTCCTGAACAACGTGCCCACGGAGGAGACCATCCGGAACCTCGAGGGTATCATTGCGGAGCTTCGAAACGACAACCCGCACGCAGTGATACTGCTTGCCCAGATCCCGCCGACATCGATCCCGCGTCCGAACCTGAATGCCCTGAACGCCGCGATCCCCGGCGTAGCAACGCGCCTGTCGACCCCGGACTCACCGGTCGTGATCGTGGACATGTACTCGGGGTACGACGGTGTGGCCGACAACCAGCCACCGACGGGGATCCATCCTGCAGAGAGCGGTGAGAAGAAGATTGCGGCCCGCTGGTACGCGGCACTTCGGCCATTTCTGCCGGGGTCAGGTGCGCCGACGCCGACAGTCGTCCCGACCGTGACCCGCACGCGGGCTACACCCGGTCCGATCGCCCCCAACGTGATCAGGAGCCCGGGTGCGACCGTCTACTCTGGGGAACGGGGCCTCGACATCACGGCGACAGGTGTTGGATCCGGAGACACCCTCGGGTGGTTCGTCACGCAGTCCCCGGAAGGAATGCCGGCGGCGACGCTCCGGATCGAAGACCCGCGTCGGGTTACCATTCCGCACGACGCACGGACGGGACGATGGTTCAACCTGGACAGGGACAGGGAGTTCGCACTGCTCGTTGAAGAGCCGGCACTCTCCCTCAGGCTCGTCGACACGGCAACGGGTGGCTATGTCACCGGAGGGACGATCGCGAAGGGGCGCTCGTTCAACCTGGAGGTCTCCGGGGAACTCTCTGCCTTCCGAACACGGGGAACCGGCGCACCGGTGGCGATCAGGGTTCAGGACCCGTCCGGACGGATCAGCGCCACGCTCGTGGGAGACGACGGGGTCCGCCAGAGCCTCGAACGGATCATGGTGGTCCAGACACCCCACATCGTCAGGGGGACCACGGGAGCGGCGTGGAACACGGGCGACCCCGCCTACCCGGCGGGTGAGTACGCGATCTGGGCAGAGGCACTCCTGGACCACGAGCACGGCACGGCAAGCCCCGACCCGAACGGAGCTGTCGGTCGACAGGTCTCGGCGACCGTCCAGCTCAGGCTGGTACTGCACCCCACACGGGTGGTCACCACGCCAGGGTCGGGGACCACGGTGCCGGCACCTTCGACCGCGATCCCGGTCACACCCGTTTCGACGCCGACTCCCGCCAACACCACCCTGCTGCCACCTGCATCCACGACCGTTTCCGGTCCTGCCGCGACGACGGATGCCCCTCTTCCCCCCGTCACCGGGGAGACGCCCTGGTGGTTGCCCTTCTTCCTTGCGGCACTCGCCGTCGTCTTCATCGTCGCCGGCGGTGGTATCTGGTGGGCGCTTCGCTCCCCGGGACGGTCCGAGGAGCCGCGACTCGTGACGGCACCGCCACGCGTACCTGCCCGGCGGGTCCCACCCCGGGAGACGCTCTCTCCCGCCGTCCAGAGCGCGCTCGAACGGGTCCGCACCTTCGATCCCGAGCGTGGCGAGGTGCAGGCCCTCAAAGCAGCACTGCGGACACTGGAAAGGGCCGAACAGGCGCGTCAGGGTCGTATCGAGGTGGACCTCCTTTCGGTCATACCCCCATCCGCGATCCCGACCATGCCGATCCCGGACTCGATCCGACGGTGGGCGCGCCGCGTGGGATTCGTCCCACTCTCGTTCGACGGGCATGGATCGACCCTCTTCTACGCCCCCGTACTGCTACAGGGCGGAACGCGCCTCGTCGTGAAGAGGGCGGACGAACTTCCCGAACGGCGTTGATCGGCAGGGGGGATCCCCCCTTGGAAAACCAATTCTGGACAGCAATGTATATGTATGTACAGAACTATCTCTGCACATGCAGACGAAGATCCTCCTCGATGAGGACGAGATGCCTCGCAGGTGGTACAATATCCAGGCGGACCTGCCCACACCTCTCGATCCCCCGCTCAACCCCAAGACCTTTGCACCGGCCACCCCGGGAGATTTCGCATCGATCTTCCCCATGGAGCTGATCCGGCAGGAGATGTCGATGAAACGGTATATCGACATCCCCGAGGAGGTGATCGAGATCCTGCGCCTCTGGCGCCCGAGCCCGCTCTATCGAGCCCGACGGCTCGAACAGTTCCTCGGGACACCCGCCCGCATCTACTACAAGTACGAAGGGGTGAGTCCGGCTGGCAGTCACAAGCCCAACACCGCGGTGCCACAGGCATACTACAACCGGGAAGAGGGGATCGAACGGATCGCGACAGAGACGGGAGCGGGGCAGTGGGGTTCCGCCATCGCCTTTGCCACCTGCCATTTCGACATGGACTGCACGGTCTACATGGTACGGGCATCCTATGACCAGAAACCGTACCGCAAGATGATGATGCAGGTCTGGGGTGCCGAGTGCCATGCCAGTCCGTCCAGCCTGACCGCCTGTGGGCGGTCCGTTCTTGAGAAGGATCCCGAGACCTCAGGGAGCCTTGGAATCGCCATCTCCGAGGCGGTCGAGGATGCGGCGACCCATGCGAACACCAACTATGCACTCGGTTCGGTGTTGAACCACGTCTGCCTCCACCAGACCGTGGTCGGTCTCGAGGCGCGGGAGCAGCTGGCGTCGGTGGATGAGTACCCGGACGTCGTGGTCGCCTGTGTCGGCGGGGGCTCCAACTTCGGGGGGATCGCGTTTCCCTTCGCCGGGGACAAGCTCACCGGGAAGAGGCCTGATATCGACATCGTGGCCGTTGAACCGGCTGCCTGTCCGACCCTTACGAAGGGTCTCTATGCCTACGACTACGGTGATGAAGCAGGGCTTACACCGATTCTGAAGATGTTCACCCTGGGTCACGACTTCGTCCCGCCAGCCATTCACGCCGGGGGGCTCCGGTACCACGGGGACTCACCGATCGTTTCGCGGCTGGTCAGGGATGGAACGGCACGAGCGGTCTCGGTCTACCAGAACGATGTCTTCGAGGCGGCACAGACCTTCGCGCGGACCGAGGGGATGATCCCCGCCCCGGAGTCCGCACACGCGATCCGGACGACGATCGATATCGCCCTCGAGTGCCGCAGGACCGGTGAGGCAAAGACGATCCTGTTCAACAACACGGGACACGGGCACTTCGACCTTGCCGCGTACGACGCATTCTATGCCGGGCGTCTTCCCGACTACGACTATCCCGAAGAACTGATTCGGGACGCGCTCTCCCGCCTGCCGAAGGTCGGCTGAACGTGCAGGGGATCGAGAGGATCGGATTCTTGGTCAACCCGATCGCCGGCATGGGGGGACGCGTGGGGCTCAAGGGGACCGACGGTCTCGTTGAGCGTGCACGATCCCTCGGGGCTGAACCGTCAGCCCGGGGACGGGCCCTCGAGGCACTCCGTCCCCTCGCCGGGCGGGATCTCCGTTTCCTGACAGCAGCGGGCGAGATGGGCGAGACGGTGCTGCGGGATGCGGCAATCACCGGCTCATCGGTCGTGTATCACCCATCGGACCCCTCAACCGCCCGTGATACCCGGGAGGCCTGCCGGGCCTTTCTCGACAGGGGTATCGACCTGCTTCTCTTCTGCGGGGGGGACGGGACCGCCCGCGACGTCGCCGACGCGGTCGGCGGGGCCGTCCCCGTACTCGGGATACCAGCGGGAGTCAAGATGTTCTCCTCGGTCTTCGCGGTCGACCCGACGGCGGTCGGAGCGGTCATCCCCGTGTCGGGGCCGCTCCGTTGCATCGATGGGGAGGTGGTCGACGTCGACGAGGAGGCCTACCGATCAAATGAGTTTCGGACCGTTTTGCACGCAGTGGTGCGGACCCCTGCGGCACCCGGGCTCGTCCAGGCATCGAAACAGGTCTTCGAGGAGGTGGAGGAGGAGCGGGCCCGCACGGCGATCGGAGCGTTCATCGCCGACGCAATGCGCCCCGGTCTCCTTTATATCCTCGGACCCGGAACCACCACCGCCGCGGTCGCAGGTCATCTGGGACTTGAGGGAACACTGCTCGGGTTCGACGCGGTGCAGGACGGTCGGCTCGTCGGGGCTGACCTGGACGAGCGCGGGATCCTGGATCTCCTCGGTTCAGCAGGCGAGGCAAGGCTCGTCCTCTCCGTGATCGGAGCACAGGGTTTTGTCCTCGGACGGGGAACCCAGGTCTGCTCGCCCGCAGTCCTTCGACGGGTCGGACCGGAACACGTGATCCTCCTCGGAACACCGGGCAAGCTCGCGCGGACCCCGGAACTCCATATCGACACGGGAGATCCCGACCTCGACGCCGCGTTCGGGACACATCTCCAGGTCATCACCGGGTACGGGACGGCCCAGCGAAAACGCCGGGCAGTGCGGTCCGATCACGCCTCCGATCCACCCTCCCCTGCAAAAAACGTATGTAGGAGGAATGACAGAGCGAAAGGAGCATGATCCGCACGCTCCTCTCTCTGGTTCTCGTTCTTTTCACCCTGATCCCGTTCGCCGCAGCGACCATGATCGATGGACCCACCGTCATCACCGCTCCGGGTACCTACCAGCTCACCTCCGATGTTGTGGGTGCTGACCGGGATGCAGCCATCGAGATCATTGCCTCGAACGTCGTGCTCGAGGGGGGAGGGCATGTGCTTGCCGGAACCAGCGCCCGTGACATCCCGGGGATCCTCATCCGAACCGAACGGGGCACAGGACCCGCAGACGTCGTTGTGCGGAACCTCACCGTGAAGGACTGGACATACGGGGTTCACGCACTCGGCGCCTCGCACCTGGTCCTGGAGAACGTGACCTCAGTCGGAAACCGGGAACACGGGCTCTACCTCTTCGCCGTCTCCAACTCGACGATCCGCAGTTGTCGGGTGGAACAGAACGAAGGATCAGGGATCGTCCTCTCGGATGTCAGCCATGACAATGTCGTGGAGCAAAACACGGTCGTCAGGAACCGCCAGAACGGCCTGATGCTGATCGCCTCCGACAGGAACCACCTCACCGGAAACACGGTCCGGGAAAACGGTGCCTTCGGGATCGACTGCTACCTGACCAAGGAGAACCTGATCGCCGATAACCTCTTCTTCAACACCAATAACACCCACGTCGAGGAACTCGACCGGAATACCTGGTCATTCCCCCGCTCGGCCGGTCCGAATATCGCCGGAGGACCGGAGAAGGGCGGCAACTACTGGGGGGAACCCGGGGGTGGTGGTTTCTCCGACCTGACCCCCGATGCGAACGGTGACGGATTCTGCGACAGTCCCTTCGTGATTTACGAGGGCAATATGGACAGTCTGCCCCTGAAGGGGGAGGGGACGAGCCGCCCGACCCCGACATCAGCCAGCGGTCCGGCAGCCATTGTCGCCATTCTTGCGATCGTCGCGGTTACGCTCGCCGTTCGTTGGCGCTAGACGACGAGCCTGCGGCGCATCTGCCGGACGGCGACCACCATCACGCCTGCCGTCACGACCGTGAGCCAGAGAAGGTTTACGAGCCCCATCGGGGCAGGAACGGCCAGGGTGAGTGCTCTCGAGAGAGAGACGAGGTGGGCAAGTGGCATGAGGGCGAAGGCCACCCATTGGATCTGCACGGGCAGACTCTCGATCGGGAAGAACGTCCCCGAGATCACCATCATCGGTGTGATAAACAGGAACTGGGGATAGCTGAGGGTGTCAATGGAGGGAGTCCGGGCTGTGAAACAGAGTCCAATCCCGCCGAACAGTAGACCGCCCGGCAGGGCGAGCACGAGGAGGAGGAGCGAGCCGGGCAGGCTGATCACACCCAAGACCGCGAGCAGAGGAAGGATCAGGGCGGTATAGATGACGGACTTCGTCGCACCCCAGAGGATCTCCCCGACGATCACCTCCTCGATCGTTACCGGCGTGGCGATGAGCGCGTCGAAGGTCTTCTGGTAGTACATCCTGACGAATGACCCATAGGTGGTCTCGTAATAACTGGCGTTCATGATCCCGATCGCAACAACCGCAGGGGCGACAAAGCGGGCGTATTCGACGCCGTCGATCGCCGGGACGAATTGGCCGAGACCATACCCGAGCGCCACGAGAAAGAAGAGCGAATCGAAGAGCGGAGGAAGAAAACTGACCTTCCAGGTCCTGACGAAGACATGAAAGTTACGTTCCCAGACGTGCCGGACCCGCCACGATACCCACCCGTCCGTCAATCCTTTAGCCCCCTTCCGGTAAGACGCAGGAAGACATCCTCGAGCGTGGCGGAGCGGACATGGAGGCGGGCCGGGCTGCATTCCGAGACGAGACGCTGTACCAGGGGTTCTGCCGCGTCGACCGTGATGTGAACGAGATCCCCGAACCGTTCGTACCCGATCCCTTCCCGTTCCAGTAACGCGATCACCTCAGGAGTCGCCGTCGTCTCAACCACGAACCGGTTCATACGAGCGCTGACGATCTCGTCCGGACGTCCCTCCACCAGGATCTTCCCCCGGTCCATGATCACGAGCCGGTCGCAGAACCGTTCTGCCTCCTCCAGGTAATGGGTTGAGAGGAGAACCGTGGAACCCCGGTCGCGAAGAGCCCTGAGCCGTTCCCAGATGAGAGACCGTGCCTGGGGATCGAGCCCCGTGGTCGGCTCGTCGAGGATGACGAGGCGGGGACGGTTGATCAGGGCACGCGCGATCGTGAGTCGTCGTTTCATTCCCCCGGAGAGGTACTCTATCGGCGTGTCCCGCTTCTCCCGAAGGCTGAAGAAATCGATCAGCTCCTCTGCCCGACGGGCAGCCTCGGTCCGATCGATCTCGAAGAACCGCGCGAAGACGACCAGGTTGTCGAAGACGGAGAGGTCCGGGTCGAGATTGTTCTCCTGGGAGACGACTCCGATCTGCGCCTTGATCTCGCGCGGGTAGCGGTCGACATCGAGTCCGAAGACCCTGAGCCTCCCGCCACTCTTCGGGGAGACGCATGCGATCATCCGCATGGTCGAGGTCTTGCCCGCGCCGTTCGGCCCGAGAAAACCGAAGACCTCGCCCTCCCGGACAACGAACGAGCAACCGTCAACCGCGACGAGATCGCCGAACCTCTTCACGAGTCCCTCCGCCTGGATCGCGGGAACCGCCATCAACCGATCATAGGGAGTCGCCGGTTAAGCCATTTCTCCCGGTCTCAGTGGCGAACCTTGAAAGGGTATTCCACCGCACAGTGATCGATGGAGAACCTGTTCCGGTGCAGAGACTGCGGGCGCTGCTGCACCAGCATCGGGCGCACGATCTCGATCGAACGCCGGGTGACGGGACGGCACTATGACTGTCGGGAGGGCGTGCATGGCGAGCGGTTTCGGGCTGTCGTGGAGGAGGACTGGAGGGAGTCCGTGCCCGGGAACGAAGGATGCCCCTTCCTCGTCTGGCGTTCCCCCGGCGTGAGCGCCTGCGCCTGTTACTCCTCCCGACCCCGGGTCTGCCGGGAGTTCCGGTGCGCCCGCCTCCGGATTTACGACGGCGATGGAAGGGAACGGGGACGCCTGGTCGGGCGAGGTTCCCTGCTGACCGATGACGAACGACTGGCGGCCTGCTGGAGCACCCTCGCACCGGTACAGATCGACGACCCCGACTGGCGGAGGGTGGCCAGCCGGAGCCTCGAGCGCGAAGGGTATCGTGGTGAATGGTATGAATGAGAAGGCATACCGGGAACTGACCGTGGAGAACGGAACCGTTGAGTGCCGGCCCGGGGTCAGGGTAGGGCTTGACCGGTGCCGGTTCTGTGCCTCTTCACGGGCATTTCTGGAGGGTGGAGACTGGAGGGAATCTCCCGCCCTCGCCTACTGCATGATGCACCGTACGACCAGGGAGGTGGACCTTCGACGGGTCTCCGCCGTCCGGTGTGCTGACCGGAGCGGAGAGGGGTTCCGGTCGATCATGAACATCATCTCGTAGCCGGAAACCCTTTGCCAGGTCCACCGGGAAGAACAGTTGAAGGTGACAAAGAGCGCGCCGAGATGGGCCCGACCGGGATCGAACCGGTGATCTTCGCCGTGTAAGGGCGACGTCATGACCGCTAGACCACGGGCCCGTGTCAGGATCAGTCAACGGCGTCCTTATTAAACGTTGGCGCCCCCCAACGGGGTACCTGCAGAGGAACAGAACTATTACAACAGAGACCAACAGCTCAACAAGAGTACGATCATGGTGCACGAGAATGGGGTCGTCTCGCACAACCTTCTCGCGGAGGTTCGCACCCTCCTGAAAGATCACCCGAAGGGGATGACGGTCACCGAGATCGCTGCCGGACTTGGCCTGAACCGGAACTCGACGGCGAAGTACCTGGACATCCTCGCAGTCGCGGGCCAGATCGAGATGCGGTCGTTCGGGCCGGCAAAGGTCTACTTCCTCTCCCAGCGGGTTCCGCTCGGCGCCATCCTGAACTACGCGAAGGAGTTCATCCTGGTCCTCAACCACCAGTACCGGATCGTTCAGGTGAACGACCGCTTCCTGGAGTACCTCGGTTCAAAGCGGGAGGACCTGCTCGGGCAGTCGATCGACGAGATTGACCTGCCGATCATCTCGGACCCGCGCGTGAGAAACCGGATGCTCGAGGCCCGCTCCGAGGGCGAGGTCATGCTCGAACTCGAAGCGGGACCTGCAGAAGCGGCCCGGTACTTTCTCGTGAGGCTGGTATCGACGGTCTTCGATGACGGTTCGGCGGGCATAACATGCATCATCGAGGAGATCACCGAGAGGAAGCGGGCCGAGCTCGACCTGCAGGAACGCGAGCGACGGTTTCGAGAGGTCGTCGAGTTCTCCCCGTTTCCGAGTGCCATCGCCGATGCCACGGGCAGACTTCTGTATGTGAACACCCGGTTCGTCGAGGCGTTCGGCTATTCCGCCGAGGAATGCGGGACGGTGAAGAACTGGTTCGGTCTTGCTCACCCCGACCCCGATTATCGCGATCATACGGACGGGATCTGGAGATCGGTCGTCAGGGACGGTTCGATTCCCGAACCCAGCATTCTCCACGTCAGGACGAGAACCGGGGAGGTCAGAGAGGTCGTCTTTCATCTACGGCGACTCTCCGACGGGAACCTCTACCTGATCTACGAGGACATCTCCGAGCTCCGCAGGCTCGAGGACGCGCTCGCCGAGAGACGGCGTCTCGATGATGCACTCTTCCGTTCGTTCCGGCGTCTCACCGAGATCACCGAGGCGGGACGGAATCTGCTCTTCTCCGCCTCTCTCGACGGGGTTCTTTCGTACGTATCCCCGCTCTTCGAACGGCTCACCGGGTGCCGCGCGGCGGCACTCGTCGGAACATCGCTGATCGACCTGCTGCCGGGATCGGATGGCGGGATCGTCGAGGAACTCACCGGGCAGATCGTCACCGGAGGGACGGTCGAAGGGCTCGAGATGCACCTGAGCGGACCCGAAGGTCGAGACGACTTCATCATCGTCAACCTATCGCCGACCCGGGGCGGGACCGGAGAGATCACGGGGTTCGACGGCGTCCTGGTGCTTCGGTCCGGAAGGCACGGATAACCACTGGATACAACGACATCCGTTCCTGTGGGGATACGAACATGTGCCCGGCAAGGTGTATGGTCACGCCCGAGAAGGATTAACGGGGGTTTTCGTTGTCCGCCTGTCGAATGCTGGACATGGAGAAGTCTGTAGATGCATCCTGAGCCCTGCAATCGACCCGGGGAGTTGGGTGCGGGCACACGGAGTTGCACCTCGGATGAATAATAACCAGCGGTGGATATTTTCGGGTGAGGAACCTTTGCTGTCAGCCAAGAACACCCGCGACCATCCGCCGATACCCGGAATCCCCTCGAACGGCCAGACTTCGAAGACGGCGATGGAACGGACGATGGTACAGAGTGCCGCCTATCCGCCCTGCAGGACGCATCCGCTGACGTGCCCTTATCAGAGACATAAAAATGATGAAGAGCCGCGGGCACGAACCCCCACGGTTGGGGGAGGACGTTGCCCGAGGATCGTTATTCAGGGATGGTATCTACCACCGTCAACTCGTAGGAGACAGTGTCCGTTGCCCCGTCGTCGTCGGTAACGGTAAGAATGACGGTGTACGTGCCCGGTAACGCATAGTCGTGTGTAGGAATAATCAGGCACGGACCCACGTCTTTTTGGCCGTCACCGAAGTCCCAGGCATACGATACGATATCGTAGTCCCAGTCAAACGAACCAGTCGCATCGAAATCTATGACCAGTACGTCGGGTAACTCATCCCACCTCTGTGCCCAGGCGAAATTGGCCGTCGGGGGATGGTTGGCAGGCATATCCCCGACTGCCTTCACCTCGTGGGACACCGAGTCCGTTGCCCCGTCGTCGTCGGTGACGGTGAGGGTGACGGTGTACGTGCCTGGATGGTTGTAGTTGTGCACAGGAAATCGTTCCATGCCCGTCAAAGATGCTCCGTCACCGAAGTCCCAGGCATACGACGCGATCTCACCGTCCGAATCACTCGAGGCGTACGCATCGAAATAGATCATCGGAACGGAAAGCGTCCCCTGCACCCAGTTGAAAGCGGCCGTTGGAGGAACGTTGGCGGGAACCACGACGGTCACCGTCACGACCTTGCTCTGCGCGTCCTCGTACGTCGTATCGCCGGGGAATCTGGCGATGTAACTGTACGTGCCCGTCGTCGATTCGCTCACCGACACGGTGAACGCACCGACGGTGTCGGTAATGGCCGAACCGACGAGGGTCATGACCCTGTCGCGACCCTTACCGCTGACCCTGTACACGTTCACCGTTCCCACAACCCCGTCGCCGCCGCTCGTGAGCGCGCCGTCGATTGTGAACGCCTCCCCCGCCTCCACCGTTCCGGGAGCGGTGATCCTGAGCAGCGTGTCCGCGTGAGCTGCCGGTTTGGCCGTCACGCCCATGGGGACAACGGCGAGAACAACAAGAGCCACCAGGCAGATGGTAGGTAGATATATTTTCATCCCTTTCACCTCGTCCCTCGATAACAGCAGCGAGTGGGACCACCGTACCCTGGAACACGTGTCGAGTGGAGTTAATGGGCAATAAACTGACCGATTTAATTTTTAATATATATAAGTATAGTTATCATATAAGTTAACGATCTCCCATGGAATCGGACACGGCGCACTTCTTCACCCGGCAATTCATGCATAGAGTCTGCATCACTCGGCAAAGGTTTCGCAGACGTCCTTCAGGGACATGCCCGTAACTGTAACTGAGTGAGAATGACACGGAGATGACAGTGAGGCAGGGCGGCATTACAGGAGACGCCGATGCATCCGACAGACGAACACGTGGGAGTGCACTTATGTTTGGAGCCGTCGATACTGTAATCGCATCTCGTGAATTCGGGCGCGACTCGTGCCGCCTGCAATGTGATAGTAGAGAATATACAACCAGTTAACAGGAAATGAAGAAACGCTACCTCGCGGTGAGCGCCCTGCTCGGGTGGCTATTACTGGTGATCGTGCTGATGATCATCTCGGGCTACGTGAACACAGAGGTCTACTTCGTCCTCGGGCTGATCGGCCTGATGACGATCGCGATCCTGATCACCCCGATCTACTCTCGGCCCCGCTATACGCGAAGGTTGCTGGTGATTCGCATGCTGGGCGCTGCTCTCTTCGTCGCCCTATTCTTTGAGCAGTTCCTCGTGGGTCTGCCGGCGATCAGCATCCCCTGGCTGCAGGCATACATTCCGCTCGAACAGGTGATCATCGTCGCAACGTCGCTCATGGGGGTCGTCTGCGTCTTTGCCGGGGTGATCGTGCTGAACAGCTCACGGGGTATCTCGAGCAGGACCCTCCAGGAGGCCCTGAACGCAGGTCAGACGCCGGACTGCCGGGGCATCTCCCGGGACAGCCTGACCTACTACCTCCCGCCGGAGCGCGACGGAGAACCGGTGCGCCACTTCGTTCCGGAGTCGACGAGGGTACCGTGGACGGGGCGCACCGAGGTGGTCTACATCGGAGGCAGGCCTGTCCGGGGCCACTTCCAGGTCCCCTCCGGGATGCAGCTCTTCGAGCTGTTGAAAAGGTCGTATTCACTCAGGCTCCCGGAGAGGGAGGATGCGATCCTGACGGCGATTCAGGAGGTCTGCGAGGACGTGCTCGAGGTCGCTGACCATGTGATCCCGGCCCGGAGAGAGGGGTATGTCCTGGTGGAACTGCAGAACTACCGTCTCCTCTCGATCTGCACCGATCTCAAGCAGGACTTTCCGGTCTGCTGCCGGGTCTACCCGTGCCCGATCTGCAGCCTGATCGCCTGCATGCTTGCCGAGGGGCTGGGTCTTGCCTGTACACTCGAGCACGTTCATGTGGAGCCCGGGGTGAGGTCGATCACGCTCTATTTCATCTTCCTCCCCTGACTTCCAGCAAAATTCCCGCCTTTTTTGGGGAGACTAAGTGGCGATCCCAGAGGTGAACGGGAGCCATCAGACCTCTCCATGCGAAGAGACACACCATCAACATGCGGCACCGTTTCAGGGGGAGGGGTAAAGGCGGATCTTCAGGATGATACCCGGATCGCGCACCGTCCCCTGACACGGCAGAACGGTCCCCTCAAGACGGTCCTTTCAGGGTGGTGAGACGTTCGATCCCGCGGACCGGCAGAAAAGGAGGGTTGAGGCCGATCACGCGTACGCCCAGGCGACCTGGACGTTCGCGGTCACTTTCAGGGTCCCGGGTTCGATCGGCGTCTTGGGTGCACTGCCGTCCGCGGTGGGCGACGCGCGTTCGTAGGCGATCGGGGTCGGCCCGGAGTCGACCTGAACCTCCCTGGGCCCGATGATGCTGACACCGAGGGCGGAGGCGACCGATACGGCATCGGTGCGCGTCCGGTTGACCGCCTGCCTGAGCGCCTCCCCACGGAGCGCCTTTGTCTTCTCGTCAGAGAGGAGGAAGGCGATCGAGTTCACCTGGTTCGCATCCGACGAGACGGCGGTATCGATCACCTCCCCGACCCGGGCGACGTCATCGATCCGGATGAGGAGCGTGTTCAAGACCCGGTACACCCGGACCTTCCGCCCAACCAGGGGTACCGGTGTCACCGTGTCGTCGTAGACCGGATAGACCGAGTATCCGGTCGTCGTCAGGTGGTCGGCGGGGATCCCGAGGGCCCTGATCGCGTTCATGACCCGCGTCATCCTCTCCGAATTCTCAGACTGTGCCACCCTGACATCGGCGTTCTCGGTCTCCACACCCACCTGAATCTCGGCCCGGTCCGGTGACGAGGCAACCTCGCCGACTGCTGAAGTCCTGATGACGCGTTCGTCCGGTTTTACACCATCCGTCGCTGCTGGCGTCGTGGTCAGTGCCGAGACCACAACGATCGCGGCGCAGAGGCAGAAGAGCACTGCGAGCGCTGCTGTCGTATTACGCATACAGCACAGTGAGAGACAACCGGAGGAAAAAAGGTAGCGATGGGTTCGGACCTTTTCGAAGTTATTCCTTCGTAAAGAACAGGTTACAGTGGCACCGCCCGTCCGCCTTCAGCTCCTCGTCGCGGAAGATGCAGGGGCAGATGATCTGTTGGTCTTTTTCCGGATCGCCGGTCCGTATGCGACAGGGGCAGTATCGCTCTCCGAAACGTTCCCGGTTCCGGACGAGGCCCCGAATTACGACAGCGAGCTGCCGTTCGTCCGGGTTCAGACGGATCCCGTTCGATTCGGCCTCCGCTTCGGCCCAGGCACGCATCTCTTCCTCGTTCTCCGGATCCTTTACGGTCATGGTGCACCAGTTCTCGTCGGGATCGTATTAACGCTGTCGCGTGGTTCCTGCCTGGCAGTGTTCGATCATCGACTCGAAGATACGTCGACCGTCCTCAGAACCGATGACGAGCTCGCTCGACCGCTCGGGATGGGGCATCATCACCAGCACGTTCCGACCCTCCCCCAGGATACCAGCGATCCCCTCGATCGAGCCGTTCGGGTTCGCCCCGGGGGTCACCCGTCCCTCGGTGTCGCAGTAACGGAAGGCGATCCTCCGCTCTCGGTTGAGCCTGGCGATCACCCCCGGAGGGGCAACGTAGCGCCCTTCCCCGTGGGCAACCGGAACCCGGATCACCTCGCCCCGCCTATACAGGCGTGTGAACGGAGTATCCGTGGTCTCGACGCGGAGCCAGGTCGGGCGGCAGATGAACCTCGGGACCTCGTTCCTTGTGAAGACACCGGGTACGAGACCGCTCTCGGCGGCGATCTGCGCTCCGTTGCAGATCCCCAGCACCAGTCCCCCCTCCCGTGCATGCGAGATCACGTCCGCCATGATCGGTGTCCGGGCTGCGATTGCACCCGCCCTCAGATAGTCCCCGTACGAGAAACCCCCGGGAAGGATCACCGCATCGTACCTGCGCTGGAGTCCGTCCCGGTACCAGACCAGGTCGGTATCAACCCCGAGCACCTCGCTGAGCACGTGCACGGTATCGAGGTCGCAGTTCGATCCGCCGAACCGGATCACGGCAAACCGCATCAGACGACCTCGATCTCATACCGGTGAATGACCGGGTTCGCGAGGAGGCGTTCGCAGATCGCCCGTGCCTTCGTTCCGGCCTCTTCCCGGTCGACGGCATCGATCCCGATGCAGAACCGGCGGGCGGTCGAGAGTGAAAGCGTCGGGATACCGAGGTGGGCGAGGGCGTTCTGTATCGCCCGCGCCTCGGGGTCGAGCATTCCTTCCTTCAGAGCAATGGTGATAATGACATCGAATAGCATCTCAATCCTCCCCTAGGATCCGTGAGGCGACCTGCCCGTAGGTGGCAAGGACGTCTCCCTTCTCGAACCGGTATACATCCTTGTCGAGCGATGCTCCTGTCCGGATGTCCCAGAGCCTCATCGAGTCCATGCTGATCTCGTCACCCAGCCGGATCTTTCCATCGGCATCCCGGCCGAACTCGATCTTGAAGTCGACGAGCTGGATCCCGAGATCGGCGAACAGCTCCTGCAGCACCTCATTCACCCTCAGGGCGAACCGCTTCACCTCACCGAGCTCCTCCCGCGTGAGAAGACCGAGCGCAAGGATGATGTCATCGTTCAGCATCGGGTCGTGGAGAGAATCGTCCTTGTAATCGATCACGATCAGGGGCGGGTCGAGCGGGGTTCCCTCGACGAACGGATAGCGACGAACGAGCGAACCGGCGGCGATGTTCCGGACGATCACCTCGAGCGGGATCATCTTCAGGCGTCGGACCCGCATCCGCGCCGGGCCTTCAAGGGCGATGAAGTGCGTGGGGATACCCCGCCCCTCGAGCAGATCATAGAGACGGGCAGAAACCCGGGCGTTGAACTCCCCCTTTCCGGCGATCACGTCCTTCTTTCCGCCGTCGAACGCGGTGATGTCGTCGCGGAAGACCACGATCAGTTCGTCGGCCCTGTCGGACCCGTAGACCGACTTTGCCTTTCCGGCATACAGTAGTTCTTCGGTCACAGATATTGCTCCTTGAGTCGGGCGGTGAGACGCCGCACCAGCGGCGCGATGGTCGGGGAGTACCATCCCCGTTCGATGAACTGTGGATAGATGCAGAGTCGCTCGACCAGCTCGGCGTCTCCCACCATCTGCCGTAGCTCGTCGATGGCGGGCCAGGGGTGTTCCGGGTTGATATGATCGATCGAACAGGGTGAGACGCCGCCCAGATCGTCGACGCCGCACGGAACCAGGCGGGCAATATCGGCCAGGTTCGGCGGGATCTGGATCGCGATATCAGCCGGGAGGAGCTCACGGGCGAGCCTGATCGTGTTGCAGTATTCGTCCGTCGAGATCATGGTTGCGCTCGCCATACCCGTCCCCGCCTGGGGAGTAAAGTTCTGCAGGATCACTTCCTGGATATGACCGTACCGGCGATGGAGTTCCGCGATCGTCTCCAACGAGCGACGGCGGTCTTCCCAAGTCTCGCCGATGCCGAGCAGCAGGCCGGTGGTGAACGGGATTCGAAGACGACCTGCGGCCTCGATCGTCCCGATCCGCAACTCCGGCACCTTGCCCGGGGAGCCCTCATGGGCAAAGACGCGGGCCGTCGTCTCCAGCATCAGCCCCATGCTCGCATTCACCTCGGCGAGCATCCGGAGTTCTTCCTCTTCGAGGACGCCCGCGTTCGTATGGGGGAGGAGACCCTTCTCGATCGCGAGGAGGCAGAGGCGGCGACAGTACTCCAGGATCGAAGACTCGCCGAGCGCGTCGAGGTGGGCGCCGAAGCCAGGCACCTCCTCGGGGCGCTCGCCGAACGTGAAGAGCGCCTCCGTGCAGCCCGAGCGGGCCCCCCTCTCCAGTATCGCCTCCACCTCCGCGGGCGACATCAGGCAGCCATCACCCATCGGGCGGCGGAAACCGCAATACAGGCAGCGGTTTCTGCAGACCGTGGTGAGCGGCAGGAAGACGTTCCTGGAGAACGTGATCCGGCGGCGAGGCATGTATACAGATGGGGGGCGTGACTATTCAATCTTCACCGTCACCGATCCGGCATTGCGGGTGCGGATCCTGTACCCGGTGGGATCAGGTTCGGCATCTCCCTCGCTATCGGATGAAAACAGCTGCGAATTCCATCTCACCCCGGGTCACACCTCGGTGGATCGTAGTGGATGGGCACGTTCCGTAACCGGCTCCGACGTTCTCCGAACCGGCGCCGGTGGGGCACGCCGGACATGGAACCGGGAGGGTGGGAGGTCCGTGAAAGGATGATGCAGGATACGATCGAACGTATGCAGCCACCCAAAACACTTTATTCACGGCTCACCCGTACCAAAAGAGAATTGTCATGGACGTTGCTGGAGCTCCTCCCTCCCCGAAAAACAACGGGGGACCAAACTTCAAGGAGATCATACGGGAGTCTCCGTGTGTCTTCGCGATCGGGGTGGCGGGCGATAGCGGTTCAGGCAAGACGACGTTCACCCAGTCCATCCGTGAGATCTTCGGTGAGGACCTGGTGAGCACGATCACGCTCGACGACTATCATCTCTATGACCGGAAGCAACGGCGGGAGCGTGGCATCACACCTCTCGACCCGGCAGCCAACCGGATCGAACAGATCGAATCGGACCTGATCGCGATGAAGGAGGGCCGGACGATCGAAAAGCCGGTCTATGACCATTCGGTGGGTACCTTCGGAGATCCGGTCCTCTTCACCCCCGGCAAGATACTCATCCTCGAGGGCCTGCACACGCTCTTCTCCGAGCGACTGCGGGAGCACCTCGACTTCACCCTCTTCGTTGAACCCGATCGGCGAGTCAAGGAGGACTGGAAGATTCGGCGAGACATGGCGAAACGCGGCTACGAACGCGATCAGGTCCTCCGGGAGATCAGGGAGCGGGAACCCGACTACCTGCGGTATATCGCCCCACAACGCGAGTTTGCCGATGTCGTGATCCGCATCAGTCATTCGAAGTATGGATCGGCACTCGCAAGGACACGGAACGTCTACCAGGTTTCACTGCTCCAGGACCCGATGGACCAGGCAATCAGCGATGTCGATCTCGGGATCGACCTCTTCTCGGTCCTCTCCCTCTCCGAGCGTAACTTTCTGCTCGAGTTCATTCATCACGAGGACCCCCGACGCCGCCGGGGAGAGATCGTCATCGACGGTGAGCTCGGGCTCCACGTGGTGCAGCGACTGGAGCAGTCGATCGAGGAGCAGACGCATGTCAGGCCGATCTCGCTTGCGCGTGACCGGGAGTACGTGACCGCAGTTGACGTGGCACAGCTGCTCATCGCCTGGAGAATCATCCATCGCCGAATCTTCCTGGAACGATGCAGAGGGGCGTTCCGTCACTCCGGACGGCCTTCGAATGTAGAATATTTAAATAGGTGAGTGATATACCAATGGTCAGGGAAATGTCGACCGCCAGCCGCATCCGCGACAGCTACAACGAGAGCCAGGAGCGGATTGTCCTGTACCTGAGGACTGCCCTGCAGAAGGGCAAGCACTACTTCAAGTCGAAGTACATCGCCCGTGATCTCGGGCTCTCCTCAAAGGAGGTCGGAACCAACATGGCGATCCTCGCCGAGATCTGCGAGGATCTCACCATCGTCCGCTGGTCGTATTCCAACAGCACCACCTGGATGGTCCAGCCGAAGGGAGCCTGATCTCGCATGCCGAAGGTGGAGTTCACCTCCGTGATCGAGTTCGTCGCCAACATCGACGACCAGAAGGACTGCCTGATGGCCCAGGACGAGACCCAGAAGAGACCCGGATCGCTCTGGTTCAACATCGACGTCCCGAAGGGACACGGGTTCTCGAACGGGGACCAGGTACGGATCACGATCGAACGGGTCTGACCACGGACCGCGTATCACACCTTTTTTCTCCACCCCGGACGATACCCGGGTGATGGCGGCACATCACCTGACCCTGCTGCAGATCAACGACACGCACGCGTACCTCGAACCGCACCCCGAGGTCTTCTGGGGGCCGGAAGGGCCGACGTTCCGTGTGGCGGGGGGGGTTGCCAGGATCGCCGGGCTGGTTCATCGGATCGGGGAAGAGACCGGTCATCGTTCCCTTCTGCTGGACTGCGGGGATACTCTCCATGGGACCGGTCCCGCCCAGATGAGTCGGGGAGAAGTCATGGTCCCCGTTCTGAACGCCCTCGGTATCGGGGCGATGACCGCACACTGGGACTTTGCCTTCGGCCCCGAGCGGCTTCGGGAGCTCGGAAGGCGACTCGACTACCCGATCCTCGCGGTCAACTGCTTTGAAGAGGAAAGCAACCGTCGGCCATTCGAGGGATCGGTCCTCCTCGACATCGGTGGATTGCAGGTGGGTGTGATCGGCTGCGCGGCGACGATCCTCGACAAGACGATGCCCCCATCCTTTTCGGCGGGTCTGCGGTTCACCACTGGAAAGGAGGAGCTACCCGGCGAGATCCGGTCACTCCGGGAGCGTGGAGCCGGGCTGATCGTCGTGCTCTCCCACCTGGGACTGCCACAGGACATCCGGCTTGCGTCCGAGATCGGGGGGATCGACGTGCTGCTCTCGGGACACACCCACCACCGCCTCCGGTCACCGATCCGCACCAACGGCACATTGAT
The DNA here is from genome assembly GCA_029547145.1 of Methanobacteriota archaeon. GTDB lineage: Archaea > Halobacteriota > Methanomicrobia > Methanomicrobiales > Methanospirillaceae > UBA288. The sequence continues at coordinate 72,774 of JAKPPV010000026.1, read as the reverse complement.
CATCCAGTCCGGGGCACATGGCTCGTTCCTGGGCAGGCTGGACCTCACCGTGGACGAAGGGGGGATCAGAGGGTTCTCGCACAGGCTCCTGCCGGTCGACGAACGGTGCCCGGTCGATCCCACGGTCGCCTCTCTCGTCGAGGAGGCCGTATCGCCGTTCCGCTCAACACTTGGACGCGTGGTCGGATCGACCGCGTACCCGCTCTACCGTGGCGAGATGTTCTCGTCGGGTATGGATACCTTCCTCCTCGAGGCGATACGCGGTGTTACCGGGACCGAACTGGTCTTCTCGAACGGCTGGCGATACGGGACACCCATCCTCCCCGGCCCCATCACCACAGGAGACCTCCATTCCATCATCCCGATGAACCCCGAGGTGATGACGATCACCCTCACCGGTGCGGAGCTTCGCGAGATGATCGAAGAGAACATCGAGCGGACTTTTTCGTGCGACCCGTATGGTCAGATGGGAGGATACCTCAAACGCTGCCTCGGGATGACCTGCTACCTGAAGCTGGAGAATCCACCGGGCCACCGTATCCAGGACTGCTGGATCGGCACCCGTCGACTGGATCCTTCAGGAAGATACCGGGCGGCGTTCGTCACCGTGCAGGGCGTCCCCGGGCGGTTCGGAACCGGACGGGCGGGAACGGGGATCTCTGCGCATCAGGCGATGGAGAAGATGCTCGTCGAACGAAGCCCGTACCGGCCGACGGACGGGGTGCCGTTCCGGGTGATCTGAAACGGCCCCTCTTCGGTCTTTCCAGGGGAGAGCAGTCCGGCTTACAGCGGGATTCGAACGCAACAGGCCCCGTTCCATAGCCTTAAGTGGTTGTCAACCTATTGAGGTGCATGGTGCTATTCGGCGGTGTGGAGCTGGGATGGCTGCTGATCGTGATCGGCGCCCTGGTGCTCCTGTTCGAGGCCTATTCCCCCGGGTTCTTCATGACGGTGCCCGGCACGGTGATGGTGATCCTCGGAGTACTGCTCGTTCTCGGCATCGATATCTTCTCCTCGGTCTGGGGAATCGTGCTCGGGGTCGTGGTCGCACTCGCAACCGCAGTCCTGACGGTCTGGTTCTATTCCCGGATCACCCCCGACGCCTCACCGACCACCATGTCCCGCGACTCAGTGATCGGCCGGACGGGGAGGGTGACGAAGCGGGTCGACCATTACTCTCTCAGCGGAAAGGTGCGCGTCGAGGGGCACGACTGGTCGGCCAACTCTACCGGGGCTCTGATCGAGGAGGGGGCGACGGTCCGGGTCGTCGGTTCGGAGGGCGTTCACATCATCGTCGAGGAGGTCTGAAACCATGGCATTGCTCACAACATTCATCTCGATCATCCTGATCCTCGTGATCATCTTCATCTTCGCTCGCGGCGTGGTCATCATTCAGCCGTACCAGCAGGGGCTCCAGATTCGCCTCGGGAAGTACATCGGCCGGCTCAATCCCGGTTTCCGCTGGGTCGTCCCCCTGATCACGCGTGTTGAAAAACTGGACCTGCGCACGCAGGTTGTGGATGTCCCGAGCCAGGAGGTGATCACCAAGGACAATTCGCCAACAAATGTCGACGCGATCGTCTTTATCCGTGTAATGGACCCCGAAAAGGCCTTCTTCGAGGTGGGTAACTACCGGACCGCAACGGTGGCACTCGCACAGACCACACTCCGTGGCGTGATCGGCGACATGGAACTGGACGAGATCCTCTACAACCGGGACGTGATCAATGCCCGCCTGCGGGATATGCTCGATCGGGAGACCGATCAGTGGGGGGTCAAGGTCGAGCGGGTCGAGATCAAGGAGGTCGATCCGATCGGAGCCGTCAAGCAGGCCATGACCGAGCAGACGGCGGCGGAGCGTGAACGCCGTGCCGCAATCCTCAGGGCAGACGGTGAGAAACGGTCGGCGATCCTGAGGGCCGAGGGGCTGCGGCAGTCGATGATCCTGGAGGCGGAAGGGGAGCGACAGTCCAAGATCCTGAAGGCGGAAGGAGAGCGGCAGTCGCGGATCCTCGAGGCGCAGGGACAGGCACAGGGGCTTCGGATCGTCGCGCTCGGCTCCCGCCCTCTCGATCGGCGCTCGATCACGGTCCTTTCGCTCGACGCGCTCAAGACGATGGCCAACGGGCAGGCGACGAAGATCATCTTCCCGTTCGAATTCTCGAGCCTGATCCGGCAGTCGGCGAAGTACCTTGGACTCGCGGAAGAGGACCTGCCGCCGGCAGAGGAGGGGGAACCGACCGTTCTCGAGGAGTCCATCCTGGGTGCGATCCCGCGAAGCGAAGAGGTCAGGGAGATCCTGGAGGACGTCCAGCGCTCCGTACCGGAGACACCGGAGTTCCGGGAGAAGGGGAAGACGGAACCGATCACGTCGATCGACGATGTCGGGGTCCCGGGTTCGGAATCCACGCACCCGGCGGAATGAAAGGGTAGCCTCCAAACGGTATACACGGGGGATCGGCGACCTCTCTCTGGGTGTTCTTCCCCTCTCTCCAACCCCATGGTCTGACGCGTGCAGTCCCCGCGGATCCCGGGAGGCTTTGGATCGATGGTCTCACCGGGTTTCAGGACCTGTTCTGCTCCTGCAGACCTCCAGGACGGGGAAAGGTATATCTCACGTCTCGTTCGTAACTCCAGACTGCTGCAGTCGGTGCGCCATTAATGCAGGAGGTTGGAAGAAGTGGGTTTATTGAACAGGATGGGGACCGTTATCAGGGCTAAGATGAGCAGGCTGATCGATGCCGCTGAGGACCCCCGGGAGACGCTGGATTACTCGTACGAAAAGCAGCTCCAGCTGCTCCAGAACGTGAAGCGGGGCGTCGCCGACGTCGCCACCTCGAAGAAACGACTCCAGCTCCAGCGGGCAAAACTGCTCCAGAGCAGCGCGACCCTGGAGAGGCAGGCCCGGGAGGCGATCAGGGCCGACAGGGAGGACCTTGCCCGCCTCGCGCTCGAACGGAAGAGTGCGATCGACGGCCAGGTGTCCGCGCTCGATCAGGAGATCTCCACCCTCGAGGCAGAGGAGGAGAAACTGGTGGAGGCGGAGAAGCGGCTCGCAACCAAGGTGGAGGTCTTCCGCACCAGGAAGGAGACGATTAAGGCGCAGTACTCCGCCGCCGAGGCGCAGGTCAAGATCAGTGAATCCGTCTCAGGAATCAGCGAGGAGATGGCCGACATCGGAGTTGCGATCGAGCGTGCGGAGAACAAGACCAGCGATATGAAGGCCCGTTCTGCGGCCCTGGACGAGTTGATAGAGAAGGGGACGCTCGAGGACATCACCGGGGGACAGGACGAGATCGCACGCGAACTGGAGGCGATCGGTTCCAGAACACGGGTCGAGGAGGACCTTTCGAGGTTGAAGAGGGAGGAGGGAAGATGATCATCCGGATCATGGGAGACGGACAGTACAGGGTAAACAGCAGCCTTTTCGATACCCTCAACACGATCGATAACAGGATCGTGGAACTCGTTCAGAGGGGAGAGGACGAGCTGTTCAAAAAGGAACTCTCTCGCCTCATCGGGGTGATCCAGAGGGAAGGAGAGCGTATCCCCGACGACGAACTGGTCGAATCGGACGTCATCGTCCCCCCCGCCGATATGACGCTGATCGAGGCACGGGACGTCTTCAGGGGGACCGGGATCTTCGCAGGGTAAGAAACCTGCCGGCCCTTTCGCGATATCTCCCAGGGAGTTCGGGGCTCACCTACAGCGGGATCCCCCAGAGAGGGTACCACCTCTCGACCTCGTTCTCGATCGGGAGTTCGCGTTCGAGCAGGGAGCGGAGCCTGAACTCGAATGCAGCGTCCCGGGTCGAGTCGGAGAGGGGGACGAACGGGTAATAACGTCCCTGCTTGAAGTGATAGATCCAGTAGACCCTTCGATCGCGTCCAAACCGGAAGACGGCGCAGAGCAGGTAGGCCCCGAGGCCCCTTTCGATCAGGGTCTGGCTCACGATATGGATACCGGAGACCAGGTCCTCGAAATCCGGGTCCTCCAGGATCACCCAGTTGAAATGATAGGCATCCGTCACGATCCTGAACGCACTGGACGTCTCCCGCGCGGTAATATTCAGCAGGTCCTCGATCTCCGCCCGGACAGCGGCGGAACCTGACGACTCGATCGGCTTGAAACAGAGCCCGGCAGATCCGGACGGCTCGAGGTCGAGCGACGTCTGCATCGTCACGACCGCCGTCGAGATCGCAAAGAGCCGGTCGCTGTCCGCCTCGGGAAGGCGGGTCGTGCCGAGCACCGCATCGAGAAGATCGCGCAGCCCCATCCGTCAGGCCTCCATCTCCTGCTCGATGCGGACGAGTGCCGCGATCCGTGCCTCAACCGGGGGGTGGGTGGAGAGAAGGTTGAAGAAGGACGATCCCGAGATGGCAGGGATGATGAAGAACGCGTTCATTCCTTCGACCTCCCGGAGGTCCCGTCTGGGCACCCTCTCCATGAGACCGCTGATCTTGGCAAGGGCAGAGGCAAGGTGCGAGGGGCGACCCGTGATGACGGCCGAACCACGGTCGGCGGTGAACTCCCGGTACCGTGAAAGTGCCAGGATCAGGAGATGGCTGACTACCCAGGTTGTGCCCGCCACGAGGGGAAGCAACATCAGCGAGGACGCCCTTCGGTCGCGATCACCAATGCCGAACAGAAACCAGTTCCTGAAGATGGTAAAGGCGATGGTCGACAGGAACGTCGCCAGGGTGATCACCACGACATCGTGGTTCCTGATGTGACTCAGCTCGTGGGCGATCACCGCCTCGAGCTCGTCGGGATTGAGTATGCGCACTAATCCCGTCGTCACGGTAACGACCGAGCGGGAGGGGTTCCGCCCCGTCGCGAAGGCGTTGGGGACGGGAGAGTTCACGATCGCGAGCCTGGGGCGAGGCATCCCGGCGATCGAGGAGAGACGTGTCAACACCTGGTAGAGGTGAGGTTCCGTCTCCTCAGAGACCAGACGGGCGCCCATCGTGGAGAGAACCATCCTGTCCGAGAAAAAATACTGTACAAGAAGGATCGCCCCGACGATCGCGAGGATGAGAAGGGTTCCAACATCCAGCATGACGAGGAAACCGACGAAGAGGAGATATACCAATGCGAGCAGGAACAGCGTGAGCGCCATCCTCGCCTGAAGCCCGAGATCCCTGTGCCAGCGCACCACCGTTTCAATCCCCCGTGCATCCCGTACCGGTCTGAAGGATCCGGCCCCGCCCTCCGCGGGAGCGGTCGATCTTCATTTTCGGTACATTCTGGCGAGTCCAGGGAGGATAAAATCTACCGCCGTTCGGTGGGTTCAACCGGGATGTTATACCGGTATGCTGGAATGGTGCCGACGAAAAAGACCGCGTATCCGCCGGGGATCCAGGAGAGGAACGACAGGTACTCAGAAGAACTGGAAGAGGTACGGGAGCGCGATCAGCGAGATCATGGTCACCGCCATCAGCCAGGAGAGTCCGCCGACGATATAGGGTGAGAGACGCTCGAGGCGAATCCGGGCGAGCAGGCTCCCGACCGCCTCCTTGAAGATATAGCCCCCGTCGAACGGGAGCATGGGGAGCGCGTTGAAGATCCCGACGTTCAGGTTGATCCAGCCCGACCAGAAACAGAGATGTACGAGTGTCCAGAACCCGACAAAGGGGGCATCGAGGTACGCGGATGCGGATGCCCCGGGAAAACCCAGGATCCGTAGAGCGCGGGCATCCGGCGAGGGATTGAACGGCATGAACAGGTACTGCAGGATGCCGAACGGGTTGAAGGATTGCCGCACGTACGCCTGGAGTGCGGCGCCATCGTAGTACTCGATCCCCATGAAACCCGACGCTGAGACGTTACCCGGCCAGGGAGCCAGAACGAGCCTGTGCGTCGATCGCTGTCCGGACGCCTCGACGGTGAGCTCGGCGATGTCTCCCGGACGGCTCGGGGAGAGGAGGCGTCCGATCTCGTCCCGGGCGTGCACCGGCGTTCCATTGAGCGCCACGACGACCGCGTTCGAAGGAACCGAGGCGTTGTATGCCGGTGAGTCCTTGTAGACACCGTGGATGATCGGAGTGGTCACCGGGGTGACCATGCCCACGAGCGCGATCATGAGAAGGATGCTCAGGAGGCCGACGACAAAGTTGTTGGTGATACCGGCACCGTACATCCGCATCCTGGCTCCCCGGGGCGCCTTGAACAGTTCCTCCTCGTCCGGTTCGACGAACGCCCCTATCGGAATCACCGCCAGGAGCACGCCCGCCGCCTTCACCCGGATTCCCTCGACGCGGGAGAGGATGCCGTGCCCGAACTCGTGGACCACCAGCGTGATGACGAGCGCGAGCCAGACGGCGAGCGTGCCCGGTACGAACTCGTTGACGCCCGGGATCAGGAGGATGTTCTGCGGGGCGATGATCTGGGTCGGTTCGGGACGGGTCACGAGCAGGAGCTGAAACGAGAAGAGAAGGCTGAACGCGACGAAGAACGAAACGAGCGCGACGGCGACCACCCCGAGGCTCGCGTAGAGCCTCAGGGGCGAGGAGATTCTCCGAAAGATGTCAAAGAAGCCCACCCTCGTCGTCTTCAGGGCAAGGATCGGACCGTAGAAGAGCACGTGATCCGCATAGCGCCCCGACCTCTTGAGGTAGACGACGAGGACGACATAGATCGCGACGAGAAGCAGCACGAGCCGGCCCAGGGGCGTTGAGAGTGCCCCGGCGGCATCCGTGACCCAGTCCATTCTCTCAAGCATGGTCGAACGACCGATATAAAAGGTGGGCTCCTGTCATACGAGTGTCGTCTGGCCGGAGGCGGGACGACGGGCCGAGACGGTGCGCCAGGTGGCCCGGACCAGAGGAGGGAGCGGACCGCGCTCCACAAGGAGGCTCTCGATGTACCGGCGGGTCACCGGGTCGGAAGGATAGCCACTGCCGATCGGACCATATTCCGCAGAAAGGGCCTCGATCGCCCGGTCCCGACTGACCTTCGCAACGATGGAGGCGGCGGCGACGATCGGGATGGTACTGTCGGCCCGGTGCGAGGCAAGTACGGAGCTTCCGCCACCCATCCGGCGCCCGACGTCGGTCGCGTACCTCCCTTCACGGACGTCGCATGCGTCGAGGTAGACGACGCTGATCGACAGGCCCAGAAGGACCAGTCGACGGACGGCGGATGCGTGTGCACCCGCAACGATCGCGTTCATGCTCTCGTTCCGGCGCGCGCCATCGATCTCGGGTGCGGTCAGTTCGACCACCGCAAACGGGAGAGAGGCGACGATATCGTCGTAGAGAGACTCGCGCTGCCTGGGTGTCAGCGCCTTCGAGTCGCGCCGGCCGAACTCCCGCACAGCACCCCAGTCCGGGGCCGCAAGGGCTGCGACGACGAGCGGCCCGAGGACGGCGCCCTTGCCCGCCTCATCGACACCAGCGATCATCACCCGCCTAGAGGAGCTCGCGGATCGCCTTCAGCTCAAGCAGGAGACCCGGATCATGCCTGATCAGTTCCTTGATGATCTCGAGGGTCGAGAACTTTGCGAGGTCTAGGCGGGAGATCGAATGCACGAGGCGGTTCAGTTTCTCGTCCGTAAGTCGAATAAAGTACTCCTTGATCCGGTAGTTGCGACGGAGGGCTGAACCGAGCTTCGATGTCCGCCAGCCCGAGTCGTACGGCATCAACGCTCCCGCCGATACATCGCCCTTTGCGATCGCATCGGCGGCCACCTGTGCCGCAAGGCGCCCGGTGAACATCGCGTTGTAGATCCCGCCCCCCGTGATCGGATCCGAGACACGGGCGGCATCTCCGACGATCATGAGCCCGTCGGCAACCGTCTTCTCGAGCGGAGGACAGACAGAGACCCCGCCCATGATCCATTCGACCACGCGCCCGTCGGGGAAGTTCGACCGGACGAACCGGTTGAGGTAGTCGATCGGGCGGTGCCCGTCACGGCTCTTTCTACCGCTGATCCCGATACCGACATTCGCGGTCCGGGGGCCCTTCGGAAAGACCCAGACGTAGCCCTCGGGGGCGATCTCGTTCCCCAGGTGAAAGACCGTCGCAGCCTCGTCGATATCGATCCCGGTCATCAGATACTGGACGCACGTCTCGATCTCAGCCAGCGGCACGGTTGTGTCAACCCCGCACCACCGGGAGAACTTGGACTCGATCCCGTCCGCCGCCACAACCACCCTGGCGCGAACGTCCTGAACATGCCCGTTCTGCTCGATCCGCGCTCCGCAGACCGTTCCGTTCTCCATGATCGGCAGGATCGCACGCGTCTTGACCTGGATGTCGGCGCCTGCCTCTCCTGCCCTCATGACCAGCTCGCGATCGAACCGCTTCCGGTCGATCACGTATCCGACCTCGCTCCCCGCCATCGAGGGTTCGAGGGACATCCGGTACCCGTCGGGCGCCACGATCACCGCACGGTCGATCTCGGCGGAGATCCATGCCGGATCGGGGTCCATAAACTCCTCGAGCAGGTCGCGTCCGACGCCCTCGGCGCACCGGATCGGCACACCGATCGCCGGACGCTTCTCCACCAGGCCGACCGAGAGGCCTGCCTCTGCCGCCGTGCTGGCGGCGAGGGCGCCGCCCGGACCCCCTCCGATCACGAGAAGGTCGTATTCAGGCCTCATCAGCGACCTCCAGCGCACCGAGGGGACAGGCCCTGGCACAGATACCACAGCTGGAACATTCTCCTTCGACGGAGAGATAGGCGTCGATCAACTCAAGCGCACCCCGGGGGCAGACAGAGACGCAACAACCGCAGTATCCGCAGATCTCCCTCCTGATGACGAGCATGTCTTTTGTATTTGCCCGGGTGGAGGAAAAGGTTATTGGTATCCCTGTGAGCCGCGATCAGGCCATCAGGAGCTGGAAGGTGCCGTAGATGCCGCCGCCGCCGGGATGCAGGACCACTCTTCCCTCGCGCAGCGCGCCGATCGCCCGCCCGACGGCAGGATGAACACCGACCAGCTCGTCGATCGGTTCGTCCACCAGCACGGCGATCTCGGTGGAGAACCGCTCGAGAAAGGCTTCGTGGACTACCCGCACACACCGGGCATTCGGCGAGGCGACACCGAGCACGACGGCGATCACCTCACCGAGCGGGATCAGGTGGAGATACGGCGGACGCGGGCGGGGATCGTCGTCCCAGAGCTCGCGCGCACGATCCCGGACCCCCTTCTTCAAGAGGCCTCCGTCCACAGGACACCGCCATCCGGCGGTAATCGCCTCGGAGAGGGTGACGTGCCGCCCGCACCTCGTGCAGGCCGTCTCGTTGTACTTCCCCTCCTCAGGGAAGAGTCCCACGTTCATGATCACCCGTCCCTGGCGGAGCGCTTCTAAAACCCCCCCGGGTGAAACCTCCCGGACATCGAGGCGCGTGAACTCCCTCCCGATTCGGTGGAGCTCGGGGGAGTGGGCGTCCGACGACGAGATGAACGGGACCCTGTGGAGTTCCGAGATCCCCGCGCCATACGAGGAATCGGCGGAGAGGCCGAGTTCCAGGAAGTCAATCGGTTCGTCACCGTAGCAGCCGCGGATACTCGGAAAAGCGGAGAAACAACCGGTCCAGGGGGTGAAGGCATGCGCCGGGCCCGCGAGACCCCCCGTCTCGTGTGCTGCCGCAACCACCTCTGTACCGGTCATCCGGAGATGGGGGCGTCCATCGTTCTCAAACCGGCCCCCGCCCTCTGCGAGGAGGTCGCCGAAGGCTTCGACCGCCTCAAAGTCCGGAAAGAGTGCCAGGTGATGGACCCGTCGTTCCGCCTGCACCTCGACCGTTGGAACCACCACGATCCCCAGGTCGTTCTCAAGGATCGGGGTCCATGCCCTGCGCCAGGCCGGATGGAGGGCGTCACCCGTCCCGATCGCGCCGATACCCTTGCGGGACGCGGCGGCGATCAGGGTCTCGGGCTGCATCCGCGGGCTCACGCCACGGGCGTAGGGAGAGTGAAGGTGGAGATCCGTGTTCAGCTCCATCCTCACCCGATGTACGAGAGCTCGTCGTTCTGCCGGACCCGCTCGGACTGCCGGACCTGCTCGAGGACCTGTTCCATGTCCAGAGCCCGGTCCTGCAACCGGTCCGGGTTGATCTCGAGACCTGTCAGGCGACAGAGGACCTGGAGGAGGACATGGGCCGACTTCGGGTCGACGAGGTACCCGGACGTTTCGCCCATCAGGCAGACGCCCTCAAATCCACGCAGGGCCCCGAGCCCGAGCAGCATACCGGCGGCGCCGATGATCCCGCCTCCGGGTTCGTCCCGCTCGAAGACGCCGCCGGCCTCCTCGACGGCGGGACGGAGGTGCGGATGGGTCACGGCAGAGAGAACGCGGGGAGCATCGACGAGTCGCCCGACTCCGTACCCGCCGAGCGTATAGATCCTCGTGACACCGAACCGTTCGGCGCAGTCGAGGTACCGTTCGGTGAGGGCGTAATGCCCCTCGGGAGAGAGACTCTGGCAGTCACCGACCAGGAAGTAATAGGTCATCGAAACGGTCCGGTGCCGCCACACCTCGTTGTTGACCAGCCGGCAGGTACCGTCCTGGCCGATCACGACCTGGGGAGGAAAATACGAGGAGTGGATCTCGGCCACCTTTTCGGCAGGGAGTTCGTGAAGGATGTGGTCGACGACGACCTTGCCCACCTGGCCGATGCCGGGAAGCCCCTCGATCAGGACCGCCGGACCCTCGAACGGTCCGTCGGTACAGTATCGAACACTGACCGGTTCCATTCACCTCACCATTCGCCGCAACCGCCCGTACCGGTCCTGAGGAGAGAAACGGGGCGGGTGCGCGGGGCCAACCGGCTCCCCGCAGACCGGGCAGAGCATTCCAAGTGTATAGACCCTGTCGCGGCGGCAGAACCGCATCAGGCCCTTCATGCGGTCTTGCCGGACTTTTGTTTCCGGGCGAACTTCGCCTCGCCCCCGGACCGTTCCATCACACCGATCGCAGAAGCGGCTGCCTTTTCGATCGCCTTCTGTGCTGTCTTATAGTCAGGGGCGGTGATCTTGATACCGTACTTGGGCGCCCCGATATAGTAGAGTTCGACATCAACCCCCTCGATCTTCGGTTCAGCGGATCGGAGGGCCCGACGGATCACGTTTACGCCGTCCGGCCTGGGAGAGGTGAGCGTCAGCACACCTGTCACCGTCACACGGGGGATCTTGACGTTCTCCCTGCCGACGGCCACCACCGCCTCGAGCGCCTTTTCCGGTAGCGAGACGCGAGAGCGGAACCCCTTCTCATCGATGACGAGGTCCTCAAAGGCCTCGTACAGGAGAGAGTACTCCTTGAGGAGTGCGGTGACGATCTCGGACTCGGGAACACCCGACGTTTCGGACGCGAACCCGATCCACATGCGTGCCTTCTGCTCGCTCTTCCACTCGCGGATCTTCTCTGACCGCTGGTGGTCGTTGACGTCCTTCTTCGAGAGATCGATGTGACCGCGTTCCGGGTCGACATGCAGGACCTTGCAGACGATCTTCTGTCCCTCGGAGATATGGTCGCGGATGTACTTGATCCAGCCGGTCGCGATCTCGGAGATCGGTATCAGCCCCTCACGCCCCCCGTACTCGTCGAGCTGCACAAACGCAACGAAGTCCTTGACCTGCGTCACGGTGCAGACGACCAGTTCGCCCTCCTCAGGCCACGATCCCTCGTTCATGGAGTCACTCGAGAGCTGCCAGGATCTCGGCCCGGATATCTGCGCGTCCGCCGCGCGGTTCGGCGAGGATGCGCCCGCAGACGACGCAACCGACCGTCGTACTCGCCTTCTCAAAGACGATCTGTTCATTCTCGCAGTCCGGGCACTTGACCCGGAGGAACCGGGAACGGTTCTCGCGGTAGAGTCGTACCATATCCACTCACTCCGTCAGTTCGAACTTTGCGATACGGAAACCGGCCCGCAGGTGCGCCTTATGACAGGTCGTGCACCGGTAGCGGACGTTGATGCGCTTGGTGGGCTTGTCGCCACCGGGTACCTTGGAAAACTTACCCATATTCCCCACACCACCTCTGCGGGCCTTCTGCCGGTCGATCCAGTGAAGCCCCGTGGTCTTGCCACGCTTTACGCGCTCGACCTCATGCTCCTGGTGAGAGAGACAGAACGGACAGTAGGCCCTAAACTTTCCTGGCATCTTCATGCTAAGCCCTCTTGACTGCTGGCAAAAACAGCATCATCATTGGTCCGGGAATATACTTAATATTATGTTGCGTTCCATCAGGACCGCCGCGTTCTCGCGGGGAAGCGTCACGATATCCTCGGGTTCGAGCGCGTAGACCTGACCATCGAAACCGAGGAACGGCTCGACCGGAAGAAGCACCCGGACGAGGACGGTGACCGGTGTCTCAACATCCCGCGGCACCCCTGCCTCCTCGATCGCTGCCGCGCACGCAGTCCCATCTTCCTCGATCCGGTCACCGGCACCGGAATGCAGATCGGGGATTGTGGCCCGGCGGAACTCCTCCAGTGAAGCACAGACCGCCTCGAAGAGTGCCACTTCGGCGGGAAGCATCCGTTTCATCTCCTCGCGATCGACCGTACGCCCCTCCGACCTCGAGAGAGCAAGCAGGAGAATCTTCTGCGAGCGCATCCGGACGAGGTCCTCGAGATGCTGCTGGAGTGACTCGATCCGCTCTGTGGCCGTGCGGAACGGCCCGGTCAATGGGTCGGAACAGACCGAGAAGATCCGCCGAAGGGCTCTGATCTCCTCCTCTGCGCGCATGAAGATGTCGGCCGGCACCGCCGTCAACGTGCCGACTGCATCGCGCTCCCCGGAGACGACGAGCTGGAGACTGTCCAGCACCGCCGGGTGGTCCGGAGACCCGGTCATGCGTGCACACCCCCCATCTCGGCGAGTCCGCGGGCGCAGAGATAGACCGCCGACGCCTCGGCAAGCGCGGCCGGGCCTGCCTCCAGCCTCGTCTGGGAGCCTGGAAACGGGACCTGACATGGCCGGAGCACCTCGACCGTCACCTCACGGTCCGAGAAGACGACCGCATCGACGAGGGGATCGAACGCACACAGGTCACCGACCTCGATTGGTGTGACACGCAGCCCGCTCCCTCCATGCAGCGTTCCGGGTGCCCGGATCAGGCGCTTGATATCGGTCGTCACCGGCTCGTCTGCCCGAATGCCCGCTTCCCTGATCCGGTTGCGCCACTCCGGATTCTCCGGGGAGAGAAGAAGCCTCAGGAGGCGTCGGTCCCCGGTGTCACCCCCTCCCGTCCCCAGGTGTGCGCGCCGGTCCCAGATTCTCCGGGCGCGCCCCGAACCGATCCCCGGCAGCGATGAAAGGTGTGCGAGCGCATCTCTCTCACCCATCGTATCGAGCCACGCGAGGTACTCCCGGAGCGCCCGCCGCTGTCGTCCCTGCCACCCACGTTCCGGGTGGTCGGTCTGACGAAGAAGCAGGGTCGGGTCGAGACCGATCCCGGAGACGTAGTTGATCAGCTCCCTCCGTTCCACGCTGGAGAGATGCCGGAGGGCCAGATCCTTCACGTGGACATGGTACCCCCTTCCCCCGGAGAAGACCACCTGCAGGTCGCGTTCTGCAAAGCCCAGTTCGTCGGTGAGGACGTCGAGTAGCCGTACGGTCTCGTCGCGCACCCGTGCCAGCATCTCCGGGTACGTGCTGGTCCGTGGGTCGATGATATGATCGGCATCCAGGTCGAAGATCAGGTCCGCCCCCGTCCAGCCCTTTGCCGCCATCGTCGGAGCGGCTGGATCCTCGTAGTAGGCGGTGGAATAGAAGACGTGGGCGGGGGTCAGCGTGCGGAGGTACCCCACAAGCTCGTCACGACTGCCGAAACCGATATGACGCCTCATCCCGGCGCTGCCCGAGCTGGAGAAGAAAAGAAAGCCCCATTCGCGCTGTGCGAGCGCATTCGGAGCTCCGATCTGCGCCGTTGTATAGTATGAGAGGAACCGCTGGCGGAGGAACTCAACCGTGGCCGGACGCATCACCAGATCCGTTTTACCATATACGGTCCATCCCTGATATACCCCTGCCGCCGGTAGTAGGGACGGACCCCGATCCCGCTCATGATCGCCACGACACCAAAACCGGCCTCTCCCGCCTGTTTCTCGGCCTCAGCCAGCAGTTCCCGGCCAAAGTTCCGGTGCTGCCACTCCTCCGCCCCCGCGCCCGACCCCAGTCGTACCTGTGCGCCATAGACATGGAGCTCGCGGAGGAGCGCTGCCCCTTCGAGTTCCGGTCTCCACGTCGCTCCCGGGAACCGGAGCCTGGCGAACCCGATCAACGACCCTGCAGAGGTCACCTGGATGAACCGTTCCTGACCACCGCAGCAGTCGTAGGTGAGAGTCGAGAGGGAGGGGGGGGCCTGGGGGGAGGCCCGCCGCCCGATCTCCCGGCACCGGATGCACCTACAGGTTCTCCCCGAGGCACGGAGGTGCTCGGCGGCCAGCTGTCGGAAGTTGCCGTGGCGCGAACCGGCCACGATCAGTTTCGCGGGGATGTCCCGCTGGACCCGCTGGAGCCTGACGTACTCCGGAAGCCCCCCCTTGATCTCGGCGATGAGTGCGATCAGGGTCTCTTCGTCGTACGGCTCATACTCCCCGCGCCTGTACCAGTCCTCAAGCTCGGCCCCGGGTGTGACGAGGGTCGGATAGAGCTTCAGAAAGTCGGGCCGGAACCGGGAGTCGCCGAAGAGCGCCCGGTAGACGGCACGATCGCATTCGAGCGGGGAACCGGGCAGGTTCGGCATCATGTGGAATCCCACCTTCAGACCAGCGTCCCGCAGCTCGGTATTGGCCCGCACCACCTCCTCGACGGTATGGCCCCGGCGGATCAGCTCGAGAACCCGGTTCGAGAGGTGCTGGACACCCAGCTCCACCTTGGTGACTCCGAGGTCCAGCATCCGGTCGATCACCTCGCGGGTGGCGCAGTCCGGCCGCGTCTCGAAGGTCAGCCCGATACAGCGAACCGCCGCCGTCTCGTTTCGGGTTGCCTCCACGACGGGATCGGCCCCCTCGGTGATGGTCGCCTGGCCGTGATCGTTCATCGCGGCGAGGCACCGGCCGACGAACCAGGACTGGTATTCAAAAGGGCGGGCTGTGATCGTCCCCCCCATCACGATCAGATCGGCCTTGTCCACGTAATGACCCAGGACCTGGTAGTGACTGAGGCGTCCCCGGACCTGACCATACGGATCGTAGTCGTACTCCCGGGCCCGTCGTGCCGCCGGTTCCTCCCCCGTATAGGACTGCGGGGAGGCGAAGACATGGTCGGGGCCACCCGGGCAGGGGAGGCACCTGCCGTGAGGACAGGGGGCCGGCGAGGTCATCACGGCAACCGGCGCAACCCCCGAGAGTGTCCGGGTGGGTTTGACGAGGAGCCGGCTCCTGACGATCGGGAGGTCTTCCGGTGATGCAGCTGCCAGTATGGCAGAGTTGCGGGGCACCGCGGAGAGGTGGAACTCGTGGGCCGCGAGACGCTTGATGACCTGAACATCGGTGGTGGTGTCTTGAGCGATCCGGGAAGCAATCTCCCGAAAAAGAGTGGGTTCGTCCATGAAGTCTTAATGTTCGACAGAAGCCGATTCGACCCGGGTTTTTCCCACGAGTTCGAAGACAGGGCGTTTCTGGCCTCTCATCTGGTCCACGATCTCTTCCCCCAGGACCAGGAGGGCCTCCTTGTGGGATTTTTTATTCTTGTGAATGTGCACAGGCGAGACCTCGAGACCAACATAACGGGACGTGTCGATCGACTCTCCCGTCGTGGACTCGTAATACTTTTTTATATGCACCATCAGCATATGCAGATGGAGCAGCTCCTCCTTTTGCACCCTACCACCTCTCGACAGAGTGTAATATTTTCCCATTGAGGGAAATATTTTATGGGTGATGTTTATATTGCTGAGGGAACGGGCCGAAGGGGCCCTGATCGGGCTGGCGATCGGAGACGCCCTCGGCGCGCCGTTCGAGGGAACGGGGCAAAGGGATCGCTGGAGCGGGAGGATGGAACCGGGGGGCCGTTCCCCGAGACGGGCGGGAGCGGTGACGGACGACACGCTCCAGGCGATCGCGGTCGCCGAGTCCCTGATCGCATGCCGGGGTTTCTCGGGGCCGGATATGGCCGCACGGCTCCTCACGGGTTATCGTGCCCGCCCCGAGTTCTACGGACCGACCTCGAGCACGGTCTTTTCGCTGATCGAGACCGGCATCCCGATCCCACGGGCGGTCCGCCTCGCCCACGAACGGTGCTCGGGGAGCCGGACCAACGGGCCGGTGATGCGGGGAGCGCCGATCGGAATCGTCTACGAGGGACGAAGGGTCGAGGAGGTCTCCATGGCCGCCGCAAAGCTGACACACCATGATCCGGTGGCTGGTGCCGCATCCGGGTTCGTGAACCGGGTGGTGAGCGAGCTCTGCCGGGGGCGGACGAGACAGGAGGCGTACCATGCCGCCCTCTCAGGGTGCCGGGAGCCCGAGGTGGCGGGGATGCTCGGCGAATGGCGTGCTCATCCCGTGATTGCCTCTCTCGACGCACTGTTGCTGGCGCATGCCGCCCTCACCATCACGATGACCTCCCGTTCGTTTCGGGAAGCGGTCGAGCGTGCGGTGAACGCACGTGGCGATACCGACACCCTCGGAGCGGTCGTGGGGGCGCTGGCCGGCGCAGAGCACGGTGTCCTTGCGATTCCCGATGCATGGATCACCACGCTTGAAGAGAGGGGACGGCTCTTCGAACTTGCCAGGGAGCTCACCCGCCTGGAGATCACGGTCAGGTGATCGGCCGGAGTTCCACCATCTTCAGGGCCCTCCCCCGCTCACACGGGGTCGGAGAGTTGCCCAGCACTTCGCCGACCAGGTACCGATCCCCCTCGATCAGCCCGTCCGGACGGCAGAGTTCATACGCCTTGCAGTCGGTCCGGGTGCAGGCGCACTCGAAGAGAATCCGTGAATTGACGATGGCCATGTCAGCACCGATCAGGGCGATGACGGGGGACTCGACACACTCGACCGCAGAGGCACCGTTATGATGAACCGGGCAGTCGTGATGCGTGTTCCTCACCGAGAGGATGCGGTACTTCCTTTCCACCCGGAGGTTGTTACAGGCCTTACGGACCTTGCACTGGTCGCATGTTGCGAGGGGGCCCTGGTAGATGAATTCGAGGCCAGGACGGGCAAGGTCCGTGCCTATCAGGGTGATCTTCGATCTCTCTCCAACCATACCGGACCTACTCCTCGTAGAGCATCCTGACAAGAGCGTGGGCGGACTCGTCCGTCAGCCCACCATCAAGTATTGTAAAGCGCTCGGGACGAATAGTCTTTGCCATCAGGAGGGCCTGGACGACGATGTCATCGTCGATCCCGAGCTCCCGCGGGGTGACAGGGGCACCGATCTGCCGCAATGCGGCACGGATCGATCGCCAGTCCCCCCCATGAAGGTACATGCAGACGATCGTACCGATGCCACAGGCCTCACCGTGCAGGACCCGCCCGGGGACCAGCCGTTCAAGCGCATGGGCAAACTTGTGCTCCCCCCCCGAACCCGGGCGTGAGGATCCGGCGATCGCCATCGCGACACCCGAGGAGACGAGGGCCTTGACCACCATCCACGCGGACTCCTCCTGGTGCGGGCGGATCGCATGGGCATTCCCCATCAGGATCTCCGCCGTCATCCGTGCAAGTGTGATCGCGTACTCGCTGATCGGCTCTGAACGAAGACGGTGTGACAGCTGCCAGTCCAGCACCGCCGTCGAGTTTGCGATGATGTCGGCACACCCTGCGGCGAGCAACCGATGCGGTGCCGACGCGATCAGGCCCGTGTCGGCGACGACGGCGATCGGGGGATGAGCCTGGAGCGACGCGGCGCCACCGGGTGCGGCGATCGAGGCACGGGATGAGGCGATCCCGTCGTGCGAAGCGGCCGTCGGAACCGAGACGAACTGCCGCTCCAGGTTGTAGCTCGCGATCTTGGCGGTATCGATCACCCGACCCCCGCCGACGGCGACCAGGAGGTCGACACCGGCGGCACGTGCCACCTCCTCGGTCCTGCGGCATTCGTCGGGCGTGCACGCATCGACCAGGTGAACGGTGACCTCGCTCGTCTGCGAGAGGAGGTCCCTGACACGGGCACCCGCCACCTCGACCGTCCTGGGACCGGATACGAGCAGGATACGTCTTCCGAGCCCAAGATCGGCGCAGACGGCAGGGATCTGGTCGAGTACCCGATGACCGATCACCACGTCCCGGGGGAGCTGCATCCACTTTGATTTATCAAAGCTCCCGTTTTTGAGTACGTTTATTTCGTCTGCGCTCATTACGATCTTGGATGATTAGGGAGTTCATATACAAATATTACATCGATCCAATAACGACAGGCGGAGCGTACACCCTCGTCGACACGCTCACCTACGCCCTCATCCTGATCATCGCCGTCTTCCTCATCCACCGGTGGATGACCCGTTCGGGCCTCCCGTTCGACAGGGATCTGCTCTTTTCGACCCTTCCCTGGGTCGTTCTGGGCGGACTTTTACGTGTGCTCGAGGACACCGGTCTGATCGCGGCACCCTGGAGGTACCTCCTGATCACCCCCCTGATCTTCTTCGTCCTCTTCTTTTACGCCGTGCTGACGCTGTACCTCTGCCACCGGTTCATGGGTGAACGCGGTCTTCGGGTATACGGGGGGATCGGGATCGGATCCTCACTCGTCATCTTCATCGTCCTTGTGGGGTACGGCCTGATCTCGAACCACCTGGCTCCCGAGGTTCCGGCGATCATCCTCGGTACCGCGGCGCTGACGAGCCTGGCCCTCTGGGCATTCCTCCGCTACGGTCTCAAGTGGAGGTACCTGGACGACCGTATCTACCAGGTGCTGATCGGAGGGCACCTGCTCGATGCAGCTGCCACCTCGTACGGGATCGACCTCCACCCGCTGGGATACGTCGAACAGCACGTGGTCGGATCGACCCTGATCGCCGCTACCGGGACCGGATTCGTAATGTTTCCGCTCAAGCTGGTCGTCCTCATCCCCGGGATCTACGTGCTGGAGCTCTATCGTCGGGAAGGAACGGCGACGTCATTCTGGCACCTGATCGTGCTCGCGATGATCGTGGTCGGCCTGGCACCAGGGGTCCGCGACATGGTCAGAATGATGCTCTATGTTTGACCGGCTCCTCTCCCGATCTCTCACCTTCTCCGCGGTGCTCTTCGTTCTGGCCGTGATGGGTGGCGTCCTCGCAGTCAGGCAGGACCCTGCATTCGGCCACGAGCTCCTCGCGGGCTTCCGCGACCAGGTCGCCCTCCAGGTCCAGTCCGACCACCCGGTCGTTCTCTTTGCAAAGATCTTCGTAAACAATCTCGTCGCCTGCATCGCCCTCTTCGTGGGAGGAGGTACCTTCGGCATCCTGCCGTTGCTCGTCCTCTCATCGAACGGTCTCGTGATCGGGGGGATCGTCGAGATGGTCCGGCAGGAGAAGGGGACCGGGTTCATCCTGGCTGCGATCCTCCCTCACGGCGTCCTTGAGATCCCCGCCTTCCTCGTCTCCGCCGGACTGGGATTTCTGCTTGCGGAGGCCCTCGCACGGGAGCTGCTCCAGGACGAGGGAGACGCCTCCCAGGAGGCACTGGACCATGGACGCCTCTTCGTCCGGTACGTCATTCCCTTTCTCATGGTGGCAGCCGCTGTCGAGGCGTTTATTACACCACATATCCTACAGCTGATCTCATAGAGGATCGGAGAGATGGACGACGATACCGGGGCTCTTCCGAGCCGGACCGATTTTTCGAACTGGTACAACGAGATCCTCTGGCGGGCGGAGATCATGGACGTCCGCTACCCGGTCAAAGGGCTCTACGTCTGGTTCCCCTTCGGGTTCGGGATCCGCAAGAGGACCTATGGTCTGCTGCGGGACCTGCTGGACCGTGACCACGAGGAGACACTCTTTCCACTCCTGATCCCCGAGACGGAGTTCATGAAGGAGGCGGAGCATATCAAGGGATTCGAGGACGAGGTCTACTGGGTTACCCACGGGGGACTGTCGCCCCTCGATGTCAAACTGGCGCTCCGTCCGACGAGCGAGACCGCGATCTACCCCATGTATGCGCTCTGGGTCCGCTCCCATGCGGACCTCCCGCTGAAGTACTACCAGATCGTGAACACCTTCCGGTATGAGACGAAGCACACCCGTCCCCTGATCCGACTGCGTGAGATCACCTCGTTCAAGGAGGCACATACGGTCCACGCGACCTGGGAGGAGGCGGCAGCTCAGGTCGAGGACGCGGTCGCTCTCTACCGGGAATTCTACGACCGGCTCGGCATCCCGGTCCTTGTCTCGAAGCGGCCCGACTGGGACAAGTTCCCCGGCGCTGACTACACGATCGCGGTGGACTGCGTGATGCCCGACGGCAGGACGCTCCAGATCGGCACGGCGCACCACCTGGGCGACCATTTCTCCAGGACCTTCGAGATCACCTACGAGGACCGCGACGGGGAGCAACGGCTTGCGTTCCAGACCTGCTACGGCATCTCCGAACGCTCGATCGCCGCCCTGATCAGCCTGCACGGAGACGACCGGGGGCTCGTTCTCCCCCCCGAGGTGGCGCCGGTGCAGGTGGTCGTCGTACCGATCATCGTCGGTAAGCGGGGAGATGAGATACGCTCTGCGTCACGGAAGCTCGCCGGCATGCTGGAGGGGGCTGGTATCCGCGTGCGGCTCGATGACCGTGACATCCGACCGGGTGCCAAATACTACCACTGGGAGATGCGGGGTGTTCCGGTTCGGCTCGAGCTCGGTCCGAGGGACCTGGATGCGGGGGTGGCGACCGCCGTACTCCGGACCGGTGGGCGAACTACGGTACCCCTCGACGAGTGCGGCGAGGAGGTGAGGCGCCTTCTGGAACAGGTGATGAAGACGATCAGACAGGCAGCGGCAGACCGCCTCGCGGCACAGATCCGCACCGCGGACGTCCTCACCGACCTTGACGAGGTCCTCAAGCACGGTGTCGCCGTGGTCGGGTGGTGCGGGGACAGGGCCTGTGCGGACCGGATCGAGGAGGAGACGGGGGCGGCGGTTCTCGGGGTCGAGGTCAGGAGCCCGCTCGTCGAGGTCAGGGAGGGGGCATGTATCGCCTGCGGGCGGGCAGGCACCACCGCCCTCGTCGGAAGGAGTTACTGATCCCCCTTTCTCTTTTCGTCCCTGCCTACGAGATACCCGAAGCGGAGGGCGATCTGTTCGGCCTCCACTGCCTCTATCCGTCGACCCAGCGCCGCCAGCGCCTGGCTCTTCGCATGCCAGACAAAGGCGTTCAGCATGTTCGGCTGAAGTGCCCGATCGTAGCAGGGCAGCGCCTCGTTGTGGCGTCCGAGCGCGGCGAGGCAGAGCCCCCGGCTCGTCAGCGCCTTCACGTGGTTCGGATTGATCCGCAGCACCTCGTCGAAGGCGTCGATCGCCTCGCGGTAACGACCGAGCGCCTGCAGGCTGTACCCCCGATTCGAGTGAACCGCTTCGGTGTTCACCGGATCGAGCTCCATCTCGCGATCGAAGGATTCGAGCGCCTCCTCGAAACGACCGAGGCGCCTGAGCGCGTACCCACGGTGGTGCCATGCGGAGGCGTTCCGCGAATCGATCGCAAGCACGCGCTCGTATATCTGTAACGCATCTTCGTACTGTTCGCTCCCGAGCAGTCGGTCAGCCTCGCGCATCAGCAGATCGGTATCCCCTTCCGTCATCACTGCACCCCCATCTGGTTACTACCACTCGGTTCCTCTGATAATAAGAAATGTGGTCGGTACCGCCGAGAACAACCATATACGCACCGGGCACCAACGCTGATAGCGTGACGACCGTGATCCTGGGAGCTGGCCTGACCGGCTGCACGCTCGCCCGTCTCCTTGCAGATGCCGGTGAAGAGGTGACCGTTCTTGAGGCGGAGTCGCGTCCAGGCGGGCTCTGCCAATCATTCACCAGTGACGGGTTCACCTTCGATCTCGGCGGCTCCCACATCATCTTTTCGAGGGACCGGGAGGTGCTCGACTGGATACGGCAGGTGCTCGGACCGAACCGGGAAGAGCGACATCGGGAGACCCGGTGCTGGTACCGTGGGATCTACGTCCGTTACCCGTTCGAGAACGGGCTTGGCGATCTCCCCCCCGAGGACCGGTTCAGGTGCCTTGACGGTTTCGTCCGAGCCGTTATCACGGAAGAGCTGGCCGCTTCACGAGGGGCGACGGAACCGGCCCGCCACTTCCTCGACTGGATCCAGAGGACGTTCGGTGACGGCATCGCGGAACTGTACCTGATCCCGTACAACGAGAAGATCTGGAAATACCCCCTCGACAGGATGTCCGCACACTGGGTCGACGGGCGCGTGCCCCGGCCCCCTCTCGAAGACGTCCTCCGCTCCGCCTGCGGCATTCCAACCGAGGGGTATACCCACCAGGCGATCTTCTCCTACCCCGCTGTGGGTGGGATTGAAGCCCTCGTGAAGGCGATCGTCGCACCCGTCAGTGACCGGGTCATCTGCGACTTCCGGGTCTCCTCGGTCCGGCGCGAGAAGGAAGGATTCGTCATCTCGGACGGCAGAAGAGAGATCACCGCCGACCGGTGCATCTCGACGATCCCGGTCCAGGCACTGCTCGGAATGCTCGCGGGGGTCCCGGAGTCGGTGAGAGAGGCCGGCAGGCGTCTGGTGTACAACTCGGTCGCCTGCGTCTTCATCGGGCTCCGGGGACCGGTTCCGCCCTATTCGTGGGTATACCTGGCCGACCCAGAGCTCGGGTACGCGAATCGTATCTCCTTCCCGTCAAACTACAGTTCACATACGGCCCCCGAAGGATGTGGTTCGATCCTGGCAGAGTGCACCTACCGGCAGAATGACCCACCGGCATCCATGAGCGACGGGGCGCTCATCGACCATGTCCTTTATCACCTCGAAAAGATGGGCATCCTGGACCGGGAGGACGTCGTCTTCACCGGGTGCACCCGCCAGCCCTTCGCCTACGTGGTCTACGACCTCGAGTACCGGGAATCCATCCGGGTGGTGCGTGACCATGTCGAGCGACAGGGGATCGAACTGGTCGGTCGGTTTGCCGAGTTCGAGTACCTCAACATGGACGGGTGCATCCGTCACGCGCTCGACCACGTCAGGAGGAACGGACCGTGCGCGTGACCTTTTACGTCGAGGACCAGTTCTTCTTTCGCTTCATCGGGTGTGCAACCTCCGCGCGGGCACTCTACCGGGCGCTCGAGAATGAGGGCGACCTCGAGCTCTCGTGGAAACGTGGGACGACGGAATCGGACCTCGTTCACTTTCATACCTTCGGACCGCTCGCCCTGGGTCACCTGCAGCGCACCGAGGGCATCGCCGTCCTGACAGCCCACTCGACCCCCCGCATCAACCAGGGAAACATCGCCTTCGCCAGCTGGATCAACCGGCTCTACCCGGCGGTGTACCGAAAGTTCGACCACGTGATCACCGTCTCTCCCCCCTGCCACCGTGAGATCTCGGAGATGGTGCCGGACGTCCCGGCGACACTCATCCCGAACGGTGTCAACAGGGAGCTCTTCAGGCCCGATCCCGAAAAGAGGGCCTTGTTCAGGGAGGAGTACGGGATCCCGGAGGAGGAACGGGTCGTCCTGTCAGTCGCCCAGCTCACCCCTCGAAAGGGGGTGTACGACTTCCTGCACGTCGCGAAGGCCCACCCCGACCACCGGTTCATCTGGGTCGGGGGTCTGCCCTACGGCGCCCTCTCAAAGGACTACTACCGGATTCGGAACCTGCGCGAACAGGCAGGGCCGAACGTCATCTTCACGGGATACGTGGACGACATCACAGCGCCGTACGCGGCTGCCGACGTCTTCTTCATGGGCTCCTATGCCGAGACGTTCGGGCTGGTCATCCTGGAGGCGCTCTCCTCAGGGCTCCCCGTGATCGCTCGTGATATCCCGGAGTTCAGGGAGATCTTCGGTCCATCGATCCTGTACTTTTCAGCGATCGACGAGGTATCGGAGCTCCTCGGGGACGATGGTGTGGTGGAGCGGTGTCGTGCCGCCGCCAGGGAGTCGACCCTCCCATTTGACATCCGCTCCATCGCAGCACGCCACGCGTCCCTGTATCGATCCCTGGCGGCCTGACATCATTTTTTCCCCTCGAAGGACAAGGGATCAGGTGATGCGGTGGTGGCGGGTTCACGACCTGGTCTTAGCCATCATCCTGCTCTCGATCTCATTCTTCGTGTATCTCGAACAGCTGGCCATCTTCCAGGACCCGAAGAATACCGCCTTTTACATCCTGCAGGACTTCGCGTTCCTTCCCATCTCCATCCTGGTCGTGACCCTGGTCCTGGAACGGCTCCTGGAACTCAGGGACAGACAGCAGCGCGTCGAGAAGACCAGGATGCTGACCGGGACGTTCTTCTCATGGACGGGGTACCAGCTCCTCGCCAAGCTTGCTGCCCTCGACGGGCGCCTTCCTGAGTACGCGCAGAACCTCATCGCTGATGCAGACTGGACCGACAGGGATTATTCCCGGGCCCGTGCTGAGATGGCTGCACGGCGGTTTGAGATCAGGCCAGGGATGCATGACCTGATCGATCTCCGTGAGTTCCTGCACGATCGGGCAGAGTTTCTGATACGTCTTCTGGAGAATCCGATGATCCTGGAGCACGAGAGCTTCACCGAACTCCTCCGCTCGATCTTTCACCTGATCGAGGAGCTGGAGTACCGGGATGACCTCGGGACACTGCCAGCGAGCGACATCGAGCACCTGACGACCGATATCGAGCGGATCTACCGATCACTCGTGATGGAGTGGATCGATCATCTCGGGTATCTGAGGCGCAATTACCCGTACCTGTACTCCCTCGCCGTGAGGACGAACCCGTTCAACGATCAGGCGACCGCTGTCATACGGACCTGAATGGCTGGTCAACACCATGTATTTATTAAACGGATTCCCATACCACGTCTGAGGTGAGTGAATCGTGCTCAAACCAACGATCGAGGCGGCACTGAACCGACAACTGAACAGGGAACTCTATTCGTCGTACCTGTATCTCGCCATGTCGGCGTATTACGACTCCATCAACCTGCCGGGCTTCTCCTCGTGGCTCCGCATCCAGGCGAAGGAGGAACTCGGGCACGCGATGAAGTTCTACGACTATCTCTCCGATGCAGGAGGCAGGCCTGTCATGGAAGCGATCGAGGCGCCTCCGAAGGAATGGGCCGGACCGAAGGAGGCATTTGCCGAGGTGGTTGCACACGAGAGAGCGGTCACCGGCATGATCTGGGCACTGATGGACCTTGCCCAGGCAGAGAAGGACCATGCAACCGCGATCTTCCTGCAGTGGTTCGTCACCGAGCAGGTGGAGGAGGAGAAGAGCACCGGTGCGGTGATGGCGCAGCTCGAGGCGGTCGGGGGATCGGTCGGTTCCCTCTATGGACTGGATCATCACCTCGCCAAGAGGTGACGAAACCACTTTTTTTCTTGCCGGGCGGGGGGGACCGATCGGCGGGTTCGTGCCTTCGGTCCACAACCGGAACCCCGTCAGAGTGCGGATCGGACAGGCATTCCGGATCGACCAGAGATGATGGAACAGGGGTCTTCAGGACTTGGGACTCTTCCGGAACGAAAGAACATCCCCGAGCGTGGTCGAGATATGGTGCTGTTCCTTTCGCTGCTGGACGATCGCGTCCTCGGGGACGTCGAGGAGCCGGATCTCCAGGAACTTCTCGATCTTTGCCCGGACACCGTCTTCGGGCACGAGTTCTCCCTTCTCGATCTTCTTGACGAGGAGCTCTTTCTCCTTGATCGCCAGCGCGAGATCCTTGGTGGAGAGACCCTTCTCCACGCGGGCAGCCCGGATCCGCTCCCCGTAGTCATCGACGAGTTCACCGACCAGCTGGTCGAAGAGATCCCGCCTCCTCCGGGCCGGTGTTGGGGCGATGGTGGTGGGCGAGTGTGAGGAGAACCGTCGGGGAGCCTGCCGGGCCTGCTGGACTTCGGTCCCGTACCGGGCGCAACTCGGGCAGACCAGGAGCTCGGCACCCTCGATACGAACCCTCTTCCCGGGTCCTGCCATGCTTGCACCACATAACTCGCACTGCATTGTCACTCGCAAACGTCTTTATAGTCATTATCCTATATACCTATGTGGGGCCCTTCATGCCCGACAGCCTCAAAAACTTTCCTGAGCCCCAAAAAGGCGAAGACCTCTATCGGTATCTTCTTGAACGGGTGACGAACCTGGAAGACAGAAATACCGAGCTCCGGGAGCAGCTGCGTCAGCTCGAGGCCGACAAGCGGTACCTCGAGACGCAGAAGGTCCGGTACGAGAGAGAGGTGCGAAAGTTAAAGTCGGAGATCGAGCAGATGAAGAGCCCGCCCCTCGTGATCGGCACCGTGACCGATGTGATCGACGAATCGCGGGTGATCGTCCGGTCCTCAGCCGGCCCGCGGTTCCTCGTGGGACTCTCTTCGAACGTTGAGACGGACCTGGTCAAACCGGGTGCACGGTGCACCCTGAACCAGCAGTCCCTCGCGATCGTGGAGATCCTGCCATCGAACTTCGATGCGCAGGTATACGGGATGGAGGTGGTCGAGGCGCCGACGGAGCGGTACGACGATATCGGCGGACTTGAGCGGCAGGTCCTGGAGATCCAGGAGTCGGTCGAACTACCGCTCAAAAAACCCGAACTCTTCAAGCGGATCGGGATCGAGCCCCCGAAGGGAGTCCTCCTCTACGGGCCACCGGGCACCGGAAAGACGCTCCTGGCAAAGGCAGTGGCACACGAGACCGAGGCACATTTCCTCCGGGTGGTGGGCTCGGAGCTGGTCCAGAAGTACATTGGAGAGGGGGCCCGGCTCGTTCGCGAACTCTTTGAACTGGCAAAGAAGAAGAGTCCGTCCATCATCTTCATCGACGAGATCGACGCCATCGGAGCTTCGAGAACCGAGTCCAACACCTCCGGCGATCGGGAGGTACACCGGACCCTGATGCAGCTGCTCGCGGAGATGGACGGTTTCGGAGACCGTGGAGACGTGCGCATCATCGGTGCGACGAACCGGATCGATATCCTTGACCGTGCCCTGCTCCGCCCGGGTCGATTCGACCGGATCATCGAGATCCCGCTTCCGGATACCGAGGGACGGCTCTCGATCCTGAAGATCCATACGAGCGGGATGAACCTGGACCCCTCGGTAGACCTGAAGGAGATCGCGAGGAGGACGGAGGGAAGAAATGGCGCGGACCTCCGGGCGATCACGATGGAGGCAGGGATGTTCGCCATCCGTTCCGAGCACGACTCGGTCACCCAGGCGGATCTGATCAGGGCGATCGACAAGTTGACGGGCGAGCTCGACCGCGGTTCCTACCCGGGTGCCGCCGGCGCGATGTTTGCGTGACCCGAGGGGACGGGCGGTTTCACCGCTTCTTGATCATCCTCAGAGCACGGATGTCAACAGGCGCGAGACGGACTCCTTGATCCGGACCGTCCTGCCGCGGGCGGCATAGCGGTCCCGCGTCAGTTCGGTCGAGAACTCGAGATCGCGGTCGAAGGCGTGACGGAGCGTCTCGGAGAGAGCGCGATCGTAGATGAAAGCGTTCGTCTCGAAGTTCAACCGAAACGACCGGACGTCCCAGTTTGCCGTACCGACTGTGCAGACACGTCCGTCGACGACGCAAGTCTTTGCATGGAGGAAACCCCGGTCGTAGGTGAAGGCCCGCACGCCTGCATCCAGCAGAGAGCCGATGTAGCTGAGCGTCGTCCAGTAGACGAAGATGTGGTCCGGCTTTGACGGGATCAGGATCCGGACCTTCACGCCGGAGAGGGCAGCCACACGCAGCACGTCGAGGACGGTTTCATCGGGGACGAAGTACGGGGTCGTGATCTCGATGGACCGTTCGGCAGACATCAGCATCCGGATGAATCCTTCCTTGATGGTTGCCGACGGCGTATCCGGTCCGGACGATGCGATCTGGCACGCGACGTCCCCGACCACGAGCGGTTCGGGGAAGAATGCAGGATCCACGCCATCCTGCTCTCCCGCGGCATGGTTCCAGTCCATCAGGAACCGCGCCTGGAGTGCATGGACGGCATCACCCTCGATTCGGAGGTGTGCATCCCGCCAGTACCCGAGCGGCCCGTCCCCCAGGTATTCCGTACCGATATTGAACCCTCCCAGAAAACCGGTCTGCCCGTCGACGACCAGGATCTTCCGGTGGTTGCGGTAGTTGATCCTGAAGTTGATGATCCCCAGCAGACCGGGGTAGAAGGGCACGACCTTCCCTCCCGCATCGATGATCGGGCGGAAGAATGCTCTGCCGACCCGAAGACACCCGACCGCATCGTACACCAGCCGGACCCTGACCCCGGCACGGGCCCGCTCCGCGAGGGCATCGACGAACCGTCGTCCGAGTGCATCGTTCCTGATGATGTAGTACTCCATGTGGACATGATGGCGAGCCTGACGGATCGCCTCCAGCATCTCGTCGAAGTGCAGCTCCCCGCGATCCTCGTAGACGATGCGGCTCCGGGTGTAGATCATCGACCGGCCCTCGGCGAGGAGGAGGCGCATCAGGGGCAGGAACCGCCCCGAGTCGGTCTCGCTGAATGCGATCCTTCGTTCATTGAGAGCACGGCGCTGCCGACGGACCTTCGAGAGAACATACTGGTCGTTCAGTGCCTTCAGGCAGAACCGCCTCTCGGCGTACAGGTGCCGGCCGAAGAGGAGGTAGAGAACGAAACCCAGGTACGGGAGAAGGATCAGGACGGCGAGCCATGCGAGTGCGGCCGTCGGGTTTCTTCGCTCGACGAAGACGATCGCAAAGATCGCCGAGAGGTTGAAGATGAGGAGGCCGATCTCGAAGAGATCGAGGGACAGCGTGAGAAGCTCGTAGATCAGGTCCGGAAGGATTACAGCCACAGGGTGTTCAGCAGTAGATCTCGTCAGACCTGCCCATAGCCATTGCGGTCTTCATCCTCCCGGGCGGTACGGCACCGGTTCTCCCAGCGAGACGAGACGACCCTGTTCCAGGACAGAGACGGCCCCGTGCCCTCCGGCGACGAGGCACCGACGCCCGACGGAGGCAAGACGGGCATCGGTCTTCGCCACGAGTCGGAGGAGCGCCTGGCGTTCTTCCCGGGCCCGGTCACTGTCCACGTTGACCGAGGTGACGAGGTAGACCGCGATGGAGGCGTAGTTCCTTCGTTCGTCGGTGAGGCTGTCAAAGTTGATCAGGGCGTCCGCAGGGAACAACAGGCCATGATCGGGTTCGTAGAGATAGCACTGCCCGTGCATGTGACCACCATGCCCCTCCAGTACCTCGAAGACCAGATCGCCGACGGGGAGATGGTCGATGATGGCAAATCCCTCCCGGTAACCGAGGGGCTCTGTCCGGAAGGTGCGGATCTCGGTGGCGGGCGTGTACCGGGAGAAGAGGTTGATGAGGGTGGTATACACGGCCTCGAGGACGGACTCCTGGGACCGGGAGCCGTAGGCACGGGAGAGTTCACATCCGATCCTGTGGGTCACCGGGTGCATCAGAGCCGTAGCGGAGTACAGACCGGCCCCCCCGGAATGGTCCGCGTCGGCATGCGAGACCACCACCCGCGAGAGGCGCGAGAGGTCGGTGATACCCTGCGCCTGCATCATCCGAACGATCTCGTCGTGGTAACAGCCGAAGCCCGTGTCCACGAGCACCAGGTCATCACCGGCATCGAGGAGATAGGTATTCCCTCCGGCCGGCAGCTGAAAGCACCAGAGCCTGACCTGCTCCGAGACCCGAAGCTGCTGGATATCGGCAAAAAATCCCTCTTTCTGCGTTTCCCTCAGGCGCCTGCCGGCCGCCAGGCAGGTCTCAAACGTCTCGGCGGGATCGCGTCCCCGGTTCTTCAGCTCCTGCACCACGTGGTTGATGTCCTGGAGAAGACAGAGCAGGAAACGGTCGTCAGCCCCGCCGATCAGTTCGCGTATCTGCTCGGCAAGCCTGACATAATAGATCGTGTCATCGAGACGGGTGGTTGTGGGATCATATTCCACGATCTCCAGCCGGTACCGCGCCTTCAACCGCTCCAAAAGGGTCTCGATGGCGAGGGATTCAGAGAGGTTCAGGGTCAGTTCGACGCGCTCGGGGGCGACCCCCCGGTCATCGAAGTCGATCGCGACGATGTTGGTCCGGGCGTCGGTCACCTCCTGGAGGAACTCGAAGAGCCCGCCAGGACGATGCGGCAGCCAGACATAGAGGGTGAGGAGGCGGAGGGTGGGGAGTCCGGTCTGAAGATACCCGATCCGGTCAAGTTCCTCGACCACCCGGGCATACCCCTCCGCAGACCCGGTCACCTCGAAGAAGACGGTGTTCCGGTCGATCCGGTGGTCGTACTGGATCCGGTTGATATTGACCGCGTGTTCTTTCAGGAGACGGGCGACCCGGTGGAGGGTTCCGGGCTCGTCAGGGACGCGGGCGACGAACGAGTACCGTCTGGTCATGGGGATCTTCTCCACCATTCCGGATCAGGGCGTTCCGGGTCGTCGTTTCGCACAGGTCAGCTCCTCCCGAGAGGTTCCTGCTGGCTGATGCAGTGGATCGCACCGAGCCCCGCAACGAGCGCCCTGCAGTCGATCCCGCGGACCTCCCGTCCCGGGAAGGCCCTGCGGATGATCCTGAGCGCCCGCTCGTCGTTCGGATCCTGGAAGACAGGCACGAGCACGATACCGTTTCCGATGTAGAAGTTCGCGTAACTCGCCGGCAGGCGGTTTCCATCGGCGTCGACCACCGGTGCCGGCATCGGGAGTTCCACCACGCAGAACGGGTGCCCGTCCTGGTCTACGGCGGACTCGAGGCGCCGTCGATTATCCTGCAGCACCTCGCAGTTCGGGTCCTCCGGGTCGTCTTCGACCGCCAGGAGGATCGTGCGTTCATCGACGAAGCGCGCAATATCATCGATATGGCCATCGGTATCGTCACCGGCGATCCCCCTCCCGAGCCAGCAGATATGCCGGACCCCGAGGAAGTCCCGCAGGTATCGCTCCACCTCGCCGCGCGAGAGATTCGGGTTCCGGTTCGGGTTCAGCAGGCACTCCTCGGTCGTGAGCAGGGTACCGGCCCCGTTGACCTCGATCGAACCGCCCTCCAGCGTGATACCCGGACGGGTCAGGGGTAAGCCGGTGAGCGAGGCCAAATGGGCCGGCACCGCTGCGTCGGCCATCAGGGCATCGTATTTCTTCCCCCAGGCGTCGAAGTGCCACCCGACCAGCATCCGTCGTCTGCCGTCCCGATGGAGGAGGAACGTGGGTCCATAGTCGCGGAACCAGACGTCGGCATAGGCGAATCGGTGGAATGCCAGGTTCACCGGTTCGACACCTGCCTCGAAGAGCAGGGATCGGACGCGGCCCTCCATGGCGTCGTCCCTGACGAGGAGTTCGACCATCTCGTGACCGGAGAGCGCGCGGATGATCTCAACATAACACGCCTCCGCCGCCGCAAGGTCCGGGAAGGTGAGCGGGTCATGGGGCCAGGACAGCCAGCAGGCCCGGTGAGGCTCCCATTCGGCCGGCATCCGGTACCCGAGCGCCGCCGGCACGACGGGGGAGGGGTCACCCGCCGCGCCTGCGATCAGGGTGCCATACGATCCGGGGCGCCTGTTCGCCATAAATCCCCACCCCTCCCGGACGCGCGCGTTCATGGCGAGGTCCACCTCCACCACGAGGACCTCCTCCCCGTCTCCCGCCCGGGCCAGGATGTTACCGAATGCATCCGCGACGAACGACCCCCCCCAGAACCGGAGGTGACCCTCGATGCCGACCCGGTTGACCGCGGCGAGGTGCACGCTGTTCGCGATCGCGTGCGCCCGCTGGATCGTCTCCCAGGCGTCCTGCCAGTCACCCTCCTCCGGGTTTCCGCCCGTCACCCGGCCGATCGCGGTGGGATAGAGGAGGAGTTCCGCTCCCTGGAGAGCAGCCGACCGGGCTGCCTCCGGGAACCACTGGTCGTAACAGATCAGGACGGCGAGCCGGCAGTACGGGGTGTCGTGGACCACGAACCGTTCCCCGGGAGAGAAGTAGTCCTGTTCCCAGAAGCCAGGATCGTGCGGGACGTGCACCTTTCTATAGACCGGGTGGAGGATGCCGTTCGGCCCCAGGACGACCGCAGAGTTGTACCGCTCCCCGTCGTCGCCGGCTTCGAAGACCGGAACGATGATCACGGCGCCGTACTCCTCTGCAAGCGACTGCAGGGCGTCGGTTGAAACGCCTGGGACCGTCTCCAGGAAGGGGGTGGGATCGACGCCCCGTTCACGTGGGATATACGGTATCCGGAAGAGTTCCTGCAGGCAGACCACCTGCGCCCCCCGGTCGAGGGCCGACCGCACGAGCCCGATCGTGCGAGAGAGGTTCTCCTCCAGGTCGTTCCCGACCGGCGACTGGACCAGCCCGAGACGAAGAGGTCGTGGACACATGGTTGCTGGGAAGATTGGACCTTCTGTATGATGAGCCTGTGGCATACCCGGTCTCGACGTCCACCCCGGATCCACGCGCGCGGTATAACAGGAGAGGAATGAGAATGATAGATGAAATCACACTGCTATTATAAAAAGACTTCAGGACGCACCACCGGACTTCGTTACCAGTCTCCCGCAGACTGGTGACCCCGGTCATCGACCTCCTGCCATACCCGCCTGCTCCGACGCCCGATCCTGTCGGCCGGTTGAATCGAGGGAAGAGGGCACAAAGACATGTCGCCTCAACCGTGACGGAGATCACGGTGCACACTCTGGTTTCTGAAATGGTTCATCCATGAGAGCTGTTTTTCCCCATGATCGTCGCATCACGGGCCGGCACAGGCGGTCAGGAGGGGTTTTGAAAATGGAATGATCTTCCGTATTCAGGACCCCGGTCACGATCAAGAAGACGGGTCATGGCGCCCGGGCGCGATCTCCGTTCCCCATTCGTCGAGACCCACACCGGAAGGATGACGACTCCGGGTCGTTTTGGAAGGCGAAGACCCTGTTGTCGGCAGGGGAGAGCGGACGAAGAAGACAGTGCACTCCGAGCAGGCGCCCATCCGGACCAAGCGACGCCCTGCTCGTCACCTCGACATCTAGCGGGAGGTGGTCGTCCCGGGTGAGACTGAGCCGTACCGGCCATTCTCTCCCCCTGGCGGGCGCCGCTCCGGGGAAGAGGCGTTCGAGTTGAGCCCGGCATTCCGGAATGACGAGCTGCTCGAAGGGGCGATCGACCATCTCTTCACGGGTCCGACCGAACAGGTCCAGCGATGCCCGGTTCGTTTCGATGATCCGACCCGAGGGATCGAGCGTGAGGAAGGCAAGTGGGGTATGGTCAGCAAGGAGCTCGAACCGTACATACAGGTCTGAAAGGGTTTCCTTCATCCGGTCCAGGTCCGATACCCGTTCGAACCGTTCGATGGCCGACGAGATCTCCTGGGCAACCCTGCCGAGAAGGCTGTACTCCTCGTCCGCCTCCATACCAGGATACGTCTCCGAGACGACGAATACGCCGGCGCACCGGCCATTGAAGGAGAGAGGAAAGACCCGCGTTGGTAACGAAGAGGAGAGGCAGGTCTGAAGGGTGCGCGTTGCCCATGCCGCCCGGCACGCTTCCAGAACCACGGCATCCTCGAGGAGAGATGATGGTGACCGTCTGTCGTCTCCTGAACCATCGGTTGCGCATGCCAGGATCTCGATCTCGACGGGGTCGCCCTCCATCCTTCCGATCCACGCTCGCTGGATCAACCCCGTGGAGACCGCGGACCGACAGCACTCCTGCAGGAACAGGTCGCGATTGAGGATGGTCCGGGCTGCAGCCGATATGCAGGAGAACAGGGTGTTGAACCGGTCGAAGAAGCG
The DNA here is from genome assembly GCA_029547145.1 of Methanobacteriota archaeon. Classification (GTDB taxonomy): domain Archaea; phylum Halobacteriota; class Methanomicrobia; order Methanomicrobiales; family Methanospirillaceae; genus UBA288. The sequence continues at coordinate 38,973 of JAKPPV010000026.1, read as the reverse complement.
GGCCTGTCGGAGGATCCTGCGCCGCGTGACCGCCTGACGGATGGTGTAGTCGAGCTGAACGAACTGCGAGCGGGGGTCTCCGCCCTTCTGGAGGTAGAAGTCCGCACCGGAGTTGAGGGCCTCGATCACCACTTCCTCGCGCCCTCTGCCGGTGAAGAGGATGAACGGGAGATCCCCGTAGGTCGAGCGGACCGTCTTTAAAAAGGTGATACCATCCATGTCGGGCATCTGATAGTCTGACAGGACCAGGTCCACGGGAGTCTGACGGAGACGATCGAGCGCATCGAGCGGTGACTGCACGGACTCCACCCGGTATGAACCGAGCCTCTCGAGAAAGCGGCGACCGATAGAGAGCAGGTCCGGGTCGTCATCGACATAGAGAATGGTGATGGGAGGCGAGTCAACCGTCCCCCCCGGGACCACCCTCCGTTCCATCGTCAGACCACGGACCGGTTCAGAGAGCATTCACCCCCCGGCAGAGTCGGTGACTGCCATCGCATCTCGAAGCCATCGGAGCCGGCATAGGTGATCGTCACCGGGCCGTCGCGTTCTACGACCCCGTAGAAATGGCCCTCGGTGCGCAAACGCCTTCTTCGCCCCCCTTCGTCGAGTTCCATGTCAAGCCAGAAGCGGCCGATACGGACTTCTCGCCCCTCAAGCGTGGCGCATTCGAGAACGATCGTCCTGAGATCACGAACGTTGACGCCGTATGCCGCCAGGAGCTCGCGCTGCTGGGGAACAAGCTCGGCTTCGCTTCCCACCGAAGGGAGCAGGGCCATTGCCACGAGCTGTGTCTGGAAGACCACTTCTGCCGCCCTTGCCTTTGCGACCGCCTCTCTTCTCGGAACCGTCATTGTCAGCATCTCATTCATCGCCTCGGTTACACCCATGCATACCGGATAAGATTCATTGATCAGGTGGATCCCGATCGGCGCGAACCCCTGAACGTCCGGGACGCGAACGATCGCTCCACAACAACACATTAACAATTGACTCATTTATTTATCACGACCTTTCGAGTTCATCACCCCTTTTCCAGTTACCTTCCCGGATTCGAATTCATCGCTTCGATTCGGATTCATCGGGATGATGAAGATTTATTGTAATAATTAACGTTAACACGAAGTCGGAACATTCTCCTCATGCCTACCGTGTGTGATGCGAATCATACGGATAATGGAGTCCGTCTTCCCGCGATTGGCTTCGGACTCCGAAGGACGGTCAGGTCGGTCGTCGACTTTCTCCTCTTCTCATCGACGTTTGTAGGGATCGCCGGCGTGGGAATGGTCTACACCTCGTGCCTCATTCAGCGGCTCGAACCCCTGGTGCCGGTGCTCGCGATCATGATGCTGGTTCCCTTCTCTGTCTACAACATGAACCGGAAGACGGACGAGGAGGAGGACAGCATCAACCGCCAGGATCGGTATTCGTTCACGAAGCGGTTCGAGAAACCGCTCTTCTACGGTGCCCTGCTGGCATATCTTGCCGCCGTGCTGATCGCAGCGATCTATGGTCCTGTTGCCATCCTTGTCACCCTGGTACCCCTGATCGCCGGTATCTTCTACAGTATGCCGATCCTCCCCTCCTGCCTCGGGTACCGTCGACTGAAAGAGATCCCGGTGATGAAGAACCTGGTCGTCGGCGGATCCTGGTCATTAATCCTGGTATTTCTGCCGGTGGTGGCGAACGGTTCACCCGTCACCATGGAGACGGGTCTCTGCCTGCTCTTTTTCTTCACATACGCCTTCATCGCCTCGTCCCTCCCCGACATGCGTGACCGTGAGGGCGATGCCCTTGCCGGCGTGAGGACGATTCCGGTACTGATCGGTGTCCACAGGACGAAAGGAGTGCTCGGACTCATGAACTGGACCACGGCATGCGTGGTGGTGATGCTCGGCATCGCCGCGACGATCCCCCCGTTTATCGCCGCCCTGTACACGGGAGCCCATGTCTACACCCAGTGCTGCATCACCTCGTTCGGGAGGATCAACCAGCACGACCTGATCTGTGACATCCTCTCGGACGGACAGTTCCTCATCATCGGGTTGGTGATCTTCCTGTTCCAGGGGTCCATCCTCCCCCTCATCTGACGTGAATCTTAACCGGCGCGATGAACATTCTTCGCGCCGGTGAATTTTTAAAAGGGTATTAATGCAAGGAGTGCGAATAGAGGGAAAGGAGGCAACCGTGAACGGAGTGATACCCGAATGACCCCTCTCGATGTCTTTGAACGGTATTACAAGGCGATCCAGTCGATCTACGGGTCGAGGCTGATGATTCAGATCCTCCTGTCGGTCGAACCCGGAGGAACACCGCTCTCCAGACTGAGGGAGATCACAGGCAGCACATCCCAGGCACTCATCCCGAAGATTCGGAAACTCGAGTCACTCACGCTCGTCGAGCCGCAGGGCTCGGGATACGCACCGACGACGCTGGGCATGCTGATCGCTCAGAAGATCGGTGACTTTTCACTCACGATGGGGACGCTCACCGCACATCAGTCGTTCTGGGAGGACCACGACCTCTCCACGGTGCCGTGGCCCCTGCTCGAACGGCTCGGCGATCTGCTGAACTCCGAGATCATCTACGACACAGGGACGGATATCCTCCATGTGTACTACCACTACCTCCAGCTGATCAGCGAGGCGAACGAGATATTCGGGGTCTCGGCAGTGATGAGCCCGGGGCTCGCCGAATCGCTGGGCGGGCGGGTCACCCAGGGCATCCCGGTTCACCTGCTCGTCAACACGTCGATCATTCCATTGCTGAACAAGGAGCCGTACCGGTCCCAGATCAATGCCCTCGATGCCTTTGATAACTTCCATGTCTGGCTCGTCGATCGGCCGATCCGGTTCGGGATGACGGTCACGGATAAATGCCTCTCACTCGGTTTTTACAAGAGAGATGCCGAGATATACGACAGCTCGACCGATCTCTTCTCCCGCGACCCGACCGCGGTCGCCTGGGGTCACCGACTCTTCGATCACCTCAGGTCCGAGGCGATTCCGCTCCAGGAGATCTGACCACCGTTCACGCCAGATCGGGGGATCCCTCCCCCCTCGAACCCTGCGTGCACCCGATGCGATCTGCAATGCATTCGATCCGGGAGAGCAGGGTGACGATCGTGAACCAGCGATATTCCGGATGGGAAAGAGCCGATCCCCGCCCCTGAGACTGGTGAACATCCCCGGGGTTGTGTCGAGAAAAAAAGAGAAGCTGTCCGGGTGTCTGTTATCTCGGAACCGAGCTCCAGCGGTCGCCCCGGTACCACCGGACGAATGCCCGGGACTGGAAACCCGTCCCCGCGTAGGGCGTCACCGTCGGTGCGGATACCGTACCCCCGCGCGGACTGGTCCCCCATTCGTACCGGTTGAAGCCTTCAAGTCCCCGCTGACCACCGACGACATACCTTCTGGCCCCAAAACCCGAAGCAGGATCCACCGTCCCGGGAGTCGGAACGGTGGGGACGGTCAACGTCGGTTGCGTCACCGCCGGAGTCGCGACTGGCGTCGGAAGCTCGGTCGGCACGGGGGTGGGTTCCGGCGTGGGGAGCGGCGTCGGGGTTGGAGTCGGCGTGGGGGTTGGCGTGGGGGTCGGCAGGGTTCCATCGAGATAGGCGGTGAGGGCATCGTACCAGTTCTTCGCCAGTTTCTTCTCACCGCTGGTGCAGGGATGGACATAGAGGGGGGGCTGGTTATCCGCCGCACCATCGTACCCGTAATACTGCTCGACGAGGATCACGCGTGACTCCTGCGAATCCAGTTCCTCGACGATCCGGGGTATCTCCTGATTCAGATCGATCAGACCCTGCCGGTAGACCTTCGTCGGAGGCAGCGTCGCGATGAAGACCGTCACACGGGGGTTCTTCTGCCGGACAACCTTGACGATCTTCTTGATGTTCGTCACGGTCTCGTTCAGAGGTATCTCGCGCACGACATCGTTGGTGCCGATCAGCAGGAGCACGATATCGTAATCGTATCCCTGGATCCACCGGGAGAGATACCCGTTCTCCCACTTATCATTCGGTACCCCGTGGAGAATCTCGTCGGTGGAGTACCCGCCATGACCCTCGTTGTCCTGGTCAAAGGTGAAGTTCTTGAAGTCCGGGGCAGACCATGAACCGACGAAGTCGACATCGTAGCCGTTCTTGACCAGATCGTTCCACAACCAGTAGCGGTAGGTCGGATATTGGGCCTCTTCGGGGGTTGCCGTGCTTCCCTTCGTGATCGAATCACCGAGCGGCATGATCTTGACCGTCCCGGCGACGACCGTTGCACCGCCGGCACAGAAGACCATGACCGCGATACAGCATAGGATTCCCAGGTGATAGCCTCTCATTATACTCCCCGCGGTCCGTGGTAAACGGAGATGTATACCATTTCGGCATGTAAGGTTTTAAGCATAACGGAGATCGAAACTGCTCAGGAGACAAGGTAAATCAGATATCCACCATATCATACGAGTCAAGGCCGGGAACCAGGCGATGGAACCGCTTCGAATTGGCTGAAAGGGGGGGGAGTGATCTCTCCCTGATCGTCCCGGTCCAGGGACAGGGTCGGCAAAGGGGTCGTATTCTTTCTGGCTGGACACGGGACGCGCATCGGGCCCGCAAGAAGGGCCGACAGGAATCGAAGTCGGGGCCGGGAACAGCTGCCCGAACCGTACCCGGCAACAACGGGATCGCACCGCGAGAGAGGCAGAGGTGCCGTGGGAGTTCGAGAGTCGAGGGACCCCGAAGATCGTCAGCTTGAATGGTTACGGGAACCGTACCAGTAGTGATGCCGAACCTGAACGTGGCGGTCCTCGCACCGGCCGGATATGCGAGGGACCTCGGGAAGGCGGGGACCACGAGTGACATCACGTATTATAACCTGAAGAAAGGGGATGTGACGGTCACCTTCCTCGAGCCCACACGCTATCCCGAGCGGCTTGCGTCCCTGTTCTTCGCCATCTCGCCGGCCCGAGCTGCGGTCATGGTCGTGGATGGGATCAATGCCCGGTTCGGAGAGCAGGTGCTGATGCTCGATTGCATGGGGATTCGCGAGGGTTATCTCGTTCTCAGGAACTACCTGACACCTGAACAGCTGGCTCCGCTCATACGGGGGACCGTGGTGGAGGGATACCGGCTCCGCGAGGACGCGCCGATCTCCCTCCGGGAGGAGCTCCTCACACGGGCTGCGGAGCTGGTCGAGGATCAGACCCCCGAAACCGGGACCGTTCCCGTCGACCATGCGTTCCCGGTGAAGGGGATCGGCACCGTCGTGCTCGGGGACGTGGTGCACGGGGCCGTCCGTCGCCATGACACGATGCGGGTACTTCCCTCGAACCGGACCATACAGGTCCGTTCGATCCAGCGGCACGATGACGATGCCCCGGCGGGTTACCAGGGGGACCGGGTGGGCCTTGCGCTCAAGGGGATCGAGGCGGAGGACCTTGTCAGAGGTGACGTGCTGACAACGGATCCCGACCTGATCCAGTCGGCCCACCTCTCCGGAAGGGCCTCCATCGTCCCCTACTGGCCCGCACCCCTAAAGGAGGGGATGGTCCTGACGGTGGGACACTGGATGCAGTTCCTGCCGGCCCGGGTGATCAGCATCGGGGTGGAGGGAGACTGGCACCGACCCCAGCTCCGGCTCGAGCTCGAGCGGCCCCTCGTCTATCCTCCCGACGCCCGCGTCCTGCTCTGCTGGCTGGACGGGGGACGTCTCCGGGTCGTCGGGACGCTCATCCTCGACTGAGCATGGTATTGAGACGAGCGGGGGGGGACCTCCGGTACAGCGGAGAACCGTTCACGGGTCAGAGAGGGCGACACCGACCCCCTCCGAGAGGGGGCGGGGCCGAACGGTGACAGCAGGAACGAACCCGCATCGGCTGGAGAGGAGAGGCCCTGGGAGGAGCCGATCAGAGCCGTTCGAGAAAAAGCTCATGGAGACGGAGGTCCTGCCCCAGTTCGGGATGGAACGAGAGGGCGAGATGGAGGGACTGCCGGACAGCGACCGCGCCGATGTTCAGGCGGGCGAGAATCTCGGCACCGGTGCCGACCAGCTCCGCGACCGGAGCCCTGATGAAGACCGCATGAAACGGGGAATCGAGACCTTCGATCGCGATATCGGCCTCGAAGGACTCGTGCTGCCGACCGAAGGCATTGCGCACGACCCTCATGTCGACCAGCCCCAGAGGCTCGACCCGGGGGTCGTCGACGGCGGTCGCAAGGAGGACCATCCCGGCGCAGGTGGCAAAGATGCCGCCTGGAAAACGGGCCAGGGGACGGCGAAGGCCGTTCTTCTCGATCAACCTTGTGATCGTGGTTGATTCGCCACCCGGGATCGCAAGGGCGTCAAGGCCCTCTATCTCCATGGGGCGCCGGACGGGGACGACAGGATGATGCTCACCGATCCTGGCAGAGAGCGCCTGTTCGAACGCCCGGACGTGCTCGGAGACGTCCCCCTGAAGAGCGAGCACCCCGACCCTGATATCCGTATCAGCGGCCACGGAATCGGAGCACCTCGTTCTCCGGGAGGGTGTGAACGTCGAGACCGCGCATCGCCGATCCGAGACCCTTCGAGCATTCTGCCAGGATCTGGGGATCGTCGTGGTGATCGACCGCAGTCACGATCGCCTTCGCCATCTGCGCGGGGTTCTCGGAGAGGAAGATGCCGGATCCGACGAAGACCCCGTCCGCCCCGAGCTGCATCATCAGGGCCGCATCGGCAGGGGTCGCGATCCCTCCTGCCGAGAAGTTCACGACCGGGAGACGTCCCATCCGGGCACACTCGACGACGAGGTCCACCGGCGCCTCGATCGCACGTGCACGTTCGGAGAGTTCCTGCCGATCCATCCCCTGGAGCTGCCGGATCTCCCCCATGATCGCCCGCATGTGCCGCACCGCCTCGACCACGTTGCCGGTGCCGGCCTCACCCTTGGTCCTGACCATCGCTGCGCCCTCGTTGATCCGCCGGAGGGCTTCGCCCAGGTTCCGGGCTCCGCAGACGAAGGGAACCGTGAAGGCGGTCTTGTCGATGTGGAACTCCTCATCGGCAGGGGTCAGGACCTCGGACTCGTCGATCATGTCGACACCGAGTGCCTCGAGAATCCGTGCCTCGACGAAGTGTCCGATGCGGACCTTGCCCATCACCGGGATCGAGACCGCGTCGATGATCTCGGCGACCCGGGCCGGGTCGGCCATGCGTGCCACCCCGCCTGCCTTCCTGATATCGGCCGGCACGCGCTCGAGCGCCATGACCGCGACCGCCCCCGCCTCTTCGGCGATCCGGGCCTGGTCGGCGTTGATCACGTCCATGATCACCCCGCCTTTCTGCATCGAGGCGAACCCCCGCTTGACGAGCTCGGTCCCGAATCTCAACTCCTCGAGCTTCATAGCTGTATCCTATTGGCGAGTACGGCGCATAAAAATAGTGTGATCAGGCAGAGAACGACGGTCCCTGCCGACGCAGCGCGGACGGCGCGCACGATCCCCGGACCCCCCTCGGCCAGGGTGATCTCGGGCTCCCCGATCCGATAGACGCCCGGTTTCTCGAAGGCCACGCCGACACCCCCTGCGATGAGCGCCATGGGGATACCGCCGTTGAAACCGGGCCGCTTGCGCCGATCAGCGCGCAGCGTCCGCCATGCCTGGGGACCTCTCCCGATCGCCCAGAACCAGGCCAGGAGGATCAGGCCGGTGATCCGTGCAGGGATGAAACCAAGGAGATCGTCGAGTCGCGCCGCCGCCCACCCGAGGCGGATCCGCTCGTCGCGATAACCAAGCATCGCGTCCATGGTGTTGACGGCCCGGTACACGGCGGCACCGCCCAGCCCCAGCACGGAGTAGTAGAGGAGGGGGGCCGTGATCGAGTCGACCAGGTTCTCGGCCACCGACTCGTAGGCGGCCGATCGTACCTGTTCGGCGGTCAGCGGGGCGGTGTCGCGGGAGACGAGACGTCCGGCCATGCGTCGCGCGTCCTCGAGATCGACGGTAAGTGCGGTCTCCACCATGGCAGCATGCTCCTCGAGGGCCCGCCACGCGAAACAGACCTTGAGGAGCAGCGGGCCTGCGAGCAACAGGACCAGTGGGCCGAGACGGGTGCAGAGGATGAACGGACCCGAAAACAGACCAGCGGTGGCGACGGTCAACAGCACCCCCACGGGCCGCTGCAGTCGGGGTGACCAGCGCTCCGGGCGTCCCCACCAGGCGATCACCCGCCCCAGGAGGGCCACCGGATGGTACGGGGAATCCGGGTCTCCGGCGATACGATCGATGATCAGCGCACAGAGGAGAACCGTCCCCCCTACGATCGCTGGATCAACCATCCGACGACGAGTCCTGCCATCAAAAGAACAAAGGCAGCAAAGTTCACGACCTCGAGACGGGTCACCCACCAGACCAGGTAGAGGACGACGCCCGCTCCTGCGAAGAGCAGGACCACCGGTGGCAGTCCCCGATCCTCGGGAACGATCGTCCGGTATTTCGGGCGAACCGGGGGTTCCGGAGGCCGTTCCGGTTCCCGCAGCACCATCACCCGGAATGAGGAACGGACGGTTCCGTAGCCGGTGACGACGGTGATGTCGAACGACCCCGGAAATGCATCCTCGCGGATGGGAATCTCGTGGACGACCTCCTCACGAACGAAGAGGTTCTGGTGGGAGAAATCGGAGAACGGTGAGGCATTCGTCGACGTCAGCGTGAGGTGTATCGGGGCGCCGTGGTTGATCAGCTTCAACCGAAGCGGAGTTCCGGCCAGCACCTGGACGGGGGCAGATGGGGTGGTGATGCTGTTGATACCCGCATTGTTCAGGTGGATCTCGTTCGCCATCGTCCACGCACCAGCCCGTGTCAGGCGCCGGCCCCGGGCGGAAGCAGGTTGGGAATCCCGTCCTCGATCGGATAGTCGATCGAGCACGCACTGCACCGGAGATGCCCCTCGAGCACCTCGTGATCGTCCTCCTCCGTCACCTCAAGGGTGAGATCCCCCTTACAGACAGGACAGCAGAGGATCTCCATCATACTCTTCTTCATGCTCTGCTCACGTGCAGTACTCGGCCCTGAGGTCGATGATCTGGGAGAGCTCGGGGCCGGTCGAGATGAGGGTGATCGGCCGACCGATATCCGCCTCCGCATCACGCAGGAACTCCTTCGCCCTCGGGGAGAGACGGCGGAACTCGGTGACGCCGGCACACGCGTGGTCGACCTTGTCGATCCCGGTGATCGCCGCCTGGGTGCACCCGTTGATCATCGCCGAATAACGTGCCATCTCGCCGTCCCAGGCCCCGATACGTCGCTCCCGGTGGGTCACGGTCCCGAACTCCTGGAGACCGAGGGCGGTCGACTCATCGTGGCTCATCTCCGTGGAGAACGGTCCCTCCCCGACCCTGGTCGGATAGGCCTTGAAGACCACGACCACGTCATCGATGACGGTCGGTCCGACGCCGATATCGGCGGCGATCTGGGAGGCGGAGGTGTCCTTGCTCGTCACATAGGGGTAGGTACCGTAATACAGCGAGATCCCGAAGCCCTGCGTCCCCTCGAGGAGGACCGAGTTGCCGTTTTCGATCTCGGCATTCACGGCGGCAGGCACATCCAGCAGGTACGGCTGGAGCTCGGGGAGATCGCGGGCGAGCCGGCCGGTCCTCATCACCCGGTCTGCGTTCGCCGGTCCGCAACCGGTCCCGGTCGAACCGATCGTTTCGCGCAGGTGATCCGAGGCCTTGTCACGAAGGATATGCTCCTCCTCGATGATGCCACAGCGGAAGTCGACGAAACACCGCCTGTGCGCATCAAGGGTATCGAGCTCGTTCAACAGGACGCGGGGGTCGACCAGGACACCACTTCCGATGCAGAGACGGGCATCCGGATAGACGAAACCCGAGGGCACCATGCGGACACCGTACTGTCGGTCCCCCACCTGGACCGTGTGGCCTGCGTTCGGGCCGACACCCCCACGGGCGATGATCGTGGGATTGTCCTGGTGAGCGATGTGGGCGACGATCTTACCTTTTCCCTCGTCTCCGAAAAAACCGCCAACGATGATGGTGCAGGTCATTGTCCTATCATATATCGTGGGGCGGTGAAGGGAGATAAACGTTTATTCTGGATTGAAAAAGGACGAAAAATAGGGGATCAGGCCGAAGCGGTCTCTTCGGGAGCGATGAACCGGGCTTTCTTTGCCTCGCGTGCGCGGGCGAGACGGGCCTCGCGGCTCGCTGCGATATCTGCCGGCGCGGGCTTCCGGATGAGGAGCCTGCCGTAGATGGTCGCCCCCTTCCGCTTCCGGTGTCGCTCGCCGAGGTCCCCGATGTACGCGGACATCAGGAACTTCTGTCCGTCGACGTCGACCTCCTCGTCCCCGACGTACTTGAAACCCGGCATCATCACGTCGACCGTACCCAGGAGGATGATCGTCCCTTCGACCATCTGACCGCCGAGCCGTGACTTGGCGTTCCCCTTGATCACGATCGTGCCGCCCTCGGCGTGGGTTCCGACATGCACATCGACATTCCCTTCGACAATGATGGTGCCGCCGTTCATGAAGTAGCCGGTGTCCGACCCTGCGTTGCCCTTCACGCGGATGAGTCCGCCCTGCATCCCGCGCCAGTCGCCGCGGTAGGCGGAACCCAGGTAGTTGCCGGCGTTGCCCTCGATGAGCAGTTCGCCACCTTTCATACCCGTGCCGGCGAAGTCGTCGACGCTGCCCTTCACGGTCAGCCTGCCACCCGACATCCAGGCACCGACATACATGTCGGCGTTGCCCTCGATCACCATCTCCCCGGCGGACATCTTGGACCCGAGGTACTTGACCCGCGAGAGGTCACCCTTCACGACGACCTTCGTCTCCGCCGCCGTCGACCCGGGACTTCCGCTGACGTCGAAGTATTCACCGAGCGTGTACGTCTCCCGGCCCATGTAGACGGGAAGCGCCCGGATCTGGTCGGGGGTCTTTCCGGCAAGACCGTCGGGGCTGATCGCCTCCGCCTCGAGCATGAGGGTGGGGGTGGTCTTGAGTGTGAGTGTTACTGTCTCCATCCCTGCACCTCACTGGGTCGCGTCCACCTCGATCGCGAACGGGTTCGGGATGTAGTGGTGTCCCTGGACCTCGTAGTTGTTCAGGTTGACGCTGTAGAACTTGAGGAACTTCTCCTCGACGTCGCGCATGACCTGTGCGTTCTCGTTGACCTTCGCGTCGACCCAGAGGGTGCGCTTGTTCCCGTTGTTGATGACGCGACCATCCTCGACCACCGGGACGCCCGTCTTGACGACAAGGGAGGCGGCGGAGAACGCACGCTCGATCTCCTCACCGCTGAACGAGGTCTCGGGGTTGATGTCGTAGACCACGACGTCCGCGTCCATCCCGGGTGCAAGACCACCATACATCGCGGAGAGACCGAGGGCCTTCGCCGGCCCGGCACGGGTCATCTGGGCGATCTCGTAGAACGTAATCTCGCGGTCCATGCCTCCGACGTTCGTGGCGGAGATCACCTTATCGGCATGCTTGAACGTGTTGAGACGCTCGTCACGTGAGGCCTTCGACATCAGCCACTTGATGATCCGCGGATACCGCGTGAACGGCCCGGCGTTCGGGTGGTCGGTCGTGATGAAGCACCGCATCGGATCCCTGGCCAGGAGGGCGAGTTCGAGACCGATCGCCCACTGGATCGCACAGACCTTCACGTTCGGACTGTAGACGTATGGCACGATTCCGGCCGCCGTCTCGAGCTCGACGTCGACGTTCGCCCACTTCAGGTGGTTGAGCTCGGTCAGGTGGTGCTCGAAGGGACCGTCGGCGGTCATCGTCGTGGTCTCATCGAGGGTGACGTTGCCCGTGTCGATCGTGAGATTCGGGTGGGAGTTGACGTAGTCCATGATCTCGGGCGCCTTCGACTCGAAGTTGAGCCAGCTGTCGCCTCCGTACGCATGGAACTGGACATGCGTGTGGTGCATCGTCTGTTCGCGCCCGAACCGGTTGTTGGCACGGTATCCCTCGGCGAGCCGGAACGTGTCGAGCGTCGTCGAGAAGTTCCCGGGGTTTCCGAGGTTGTTCGCGTGGATGTGGATCGAATGGGGCAGCCCGAGATACTCGTTCGCCTCGATCAGCCCCTTCACGATCTGTGCCGGGGTGATGTCGAAGTACGGCACCGGATCGTTGACCGAGAGACAGTTCAGCCCCCATCCCCATGCCTCCGTGCCGCCGGGGTTCACGATCTTGACCGCGTATCCCTTGCTGGCACGCAGCAGCCACGAGATGTAGGCAGCGGTGTTCTCCACCTCGTTGTTCTTGAGATACTCGAGGACGAACCAGTTGTTGCCGAAGACGGGGAAGGCCCCCTCGTCGACGATCGGGGTGTCCCGGATCTCCTCGTGGACGTGGCGCGCGTACAGGGGGGGCATCGCGGCTTCCATCACCACGGTGTATCCCATCTTCGCGTAGGAATACCCGGTCTTGAAGGTGGTCGGGATGGAGAAACCGCCGGTGGTCCTGGTCCCCTTGCTCTCGGCGGCCCTGTTGACGAAGAGTTTGTCCTCGGGCCGATAGTTCCGGCCTTCGTTCACCTTCGGCCCGGCAACGTGGGCATGGATCTCGACGGCGCCGGCCATGACGGTCTTGCCGGACGCGTCGTAGACCTTCGCGGATGATGAGACCGAATCGACGATCTTGCCGTCCCTGATGGCGATGTCTTTCTTGTCGCCCTTGACGCCGGTAACGGGGTCAAAGACGAATCCGTTCTTGATCAGGATCTCTGCCATTGGTGTTATGCCTCCTGGGGCTCTGCCGCCGACGGGGCACCGACGGGCGCCTGTGCCTTCAGCTCGGCCACCCTGTCACGCACACGCGTGAGGAACTCCGTGTCGGTCATCATCCCCTCCGGTGGATCGACGACCTTGCGCGACTCGATCGGAACGTTGTCCATCCGATAGCAGCATCCTCCGACCTCAACGCCGACGAAGGCGACCGGGACGTGGAGTTTTGAGATCTCTGTGGTCGGCGTGATGTGCGGGTCGACGGCGACGGACGGGAGTCTGGCGATCTTCTTCACCGACGAGATCGGGAAGTGCGCACCCGGGTCCGAACCGAGCACGAAGACGGCGTCACACTCGTCACGCCGGAGCAGGTCGTTCGCGGTCGTCTCTCCGGGGTTGTACCGCGCAAACCCGCGCGAGAGATCGGTCGCGAAGGGGTAGCCGAACTGCCATCCGAGCACCGCTCCGGAACCGGTGACGTTGTAGTGACCGCGCATCGCAATGATGGAGAACTTGGTGAACTCGTTTAAGTCCTTGGTCACCATGATTGCGATGTCGATGTTGTGGTTCTTGCCGAGCGACTGGGTGACTCCCATACCGAAGAAGATGACCCCGAAGCGGGCGTTCTTCATGATCTCGGCCGCCTCGTAGATCTTCTCCTTCCGGATTCCGGCGACCACGTCGGGCAGCTCCTCATCGCGGAACGCAACGCGGAGTGCAGAGAGGAGCTCGTAATCCCGCCCCTGTTCGAGCTGCAGGCCCACATCTGCCATCTTCATGGTGTCCGTGTTGCGGGGATCGACGACGATCATCTTGCGCCCCTTGTGGCCCTTCCCGGTGAAGAAACCACGCGGGAAGATCGAGTACCGCGAGAGGTGGCGGGGGTGCGCATGGGAGGGGTTGCAACCCCAGAAGACCACCACGTCGGCCCGGTTCTTGATCTCTCCGAGCGTGCAGCTGGGAATCCCCACATCCTGGATCGCGATCAGGGACGAGCCATGGCAGACCGTCGCCGTGTTGTCGACGATGCCGCCGACCGCCTCTGCGATCTCGTGGCCGATCGACTGCGCCTCGCAGGAGGTGGAGGACCAGCCGTACATTAAGGGCTTCTTCGCGTTCACGAGCATCCGGGCCGTGTACTCGATCGCCTCGTCATATGAGACCTCCTTGTACGAGCCGTCCTCCTGCTGCATGCGCGGACGGGTCACCCGGTCCTTTGACTGGGAGTGGAGGAACTTCTCGGCGCCGATGGCACAGGCGTTGTAGACCTCGAGGATCCTGGTTCCGTCGTCCGAGACCTGGATTTCGAGGTCGTCGCAGAGTGTCCCGCAGAACGGGCAGATTACATCGGTAACTGTTTTTGCCATTGCCTACTCCTTGACGAGCTTCTGCACGAGCTGGACCGAGCTCAGCACATGTTCGTTCGTAGCGAGACTAACTTGTATCGGCGTGCCCTTAAAGGTTGGCATACCCATCCCATAGGTGTTCGGGTTGACCACCGCGTTGGCCCAGGGGCCCATGGGGATGTAGGCGAGGCCGGGGTGAGGCCCCTGCGTCGCCTCCACCGCCTTGACCACGACCGATCCGAACTCGGAGGTGACCCGGACGTTGGTGTTCCGGTAGGCCCCGAGCCGTTTGAGGTCAACGGGGTCCATCTCGATGATGCCGCAGGCCTCGGTGTAGGCGGGCTTCTCCTTGCCGCCCTCCATCGCGACGCCCTGCTGGATGGTCCTGCCGGTGATCAGGTTGAGACGAATTGCATCTGCCACCGCTCAACACCGCCTAAACGAGCTCCTTTAACTCGCCGAACTCCCGGTTGAAGGGCGACGGGCCGAGCTCCCTGGTCACGTTGACGACGTCCTCGATCACCTTCGCCCACTTCGCACCCTCCGATGCGGAGACGAAGGTCATGCGCAGGCGCCGGTCATCGAGACCGATGTTCTTCAGGAGGCTCTTGACCAGGAACATCCGTTTCGCTGCCTTGTAGTTGCCCTCGAGATAGTGGCAGTCACCGAAGTGACAGCCCGAGACGAGGACCGAGTCCGCCCCGTCGGTGAACGCCTTCATGATGAAGAGCGGATCCACCCGGCCCGTGCACATCACGCGGATTGCACGGACATCCGGCGGGTACTGGATGCGGGCTCCACCGGCCAGGTCGGCACCGGCGTAGGAGCACCAGTTGCAGATGATGGCGAGGATGCGGGGCTGCCAGCCCTCGGGGTTCTCTGCCATCACTGCTCACCTCCGATGAGGAAGGCATCGATCTGAGCCAGGATCTGCGGGGTCGCGAAGTGGTTCATCCAGATCGCACCGCCGGGGCAGAACCCGCCGCAGGTGCCGCAGCCCTTGCACTTCGCCTCCGTCACCTGCATGACCGTGCGCCCGTCCTTCTCGACCAGCGAGAGCGCCGAGTAGGGACAGAGGTTCACGCACATCCCACAACCCGCACACTTCTCCTCGATACACATCGCGTAGTACGGCTCCAGCTCGACCTCCCCCTTGTGGATCGGGATCGAGGCCGCAGATGCTGCGCCCTCCGCCTGGGCGACCGCGTCGGGGATGTCTTTCGGGCCCTGGCAGGCGCCCGCGAGGTAGACACCGGCCGTCGTCGTCCCGCACGGGTTCAGCTTCGGGTGGGCTTCGAGGAGCCAGCCGTCCTGCGAGCAGGAGACGCCGAAGAGCTTCCGGGTCTTGTTCGTGAGGTCGGTCGGCTGAACCGCTGCCGCGAGCACGACCATGTCGACCTCGAGCTCCATGGGGCGACCGAGGAGCGTGTCCTCCGCGTAGACATAGAGGTTCTTGGTCTTTGGGTCCTCCTGGATGTTCGAGACACGTCCGCGAATGAACTTTGCGCCTTCGTCCTGGATCCGGTAGTAGAACTCCTCGTAGGCCTTCCCGAAAGACCGGATATCCATGTAGAAGAGATACGGCACCGCACCGGGGATCTTTTCGATGATCTGGTGGGCGTGCTTGAGCGAGTACATGCAGCAGAACCGGCTGCAGTATGGCTTTCCGATGCCGGTGTTGTCACGGGAACCGGCACAGAGCACGAACGCAATCCGCATCGGGGTGGTCCCGTCCGAAGGCCGGACCAGGTGCCCGCCGGTTGGACCGGACGCACAGATCAGCCGCTCGAACTCGAGGGACGTGATCACGTTCTCGTACCGCTTGTATCCCCACTCCTCCTTGTTCTCGATCGGGAAGAGCTCGTAACCGGTTGCGAGGATGACCGTGCCGACCTTGACCTTGACGAGCTCGTCCTGCATCTCCAGGTCGATCGCCTTCTTCTCCCCGCATGCCTCGACACAGAGGCCGCACTTCACGCAGGAATCCCAGTCGATGGTGTAGAGCAGCGGCACGACCTGCGGGTGGTAGATGTAGATCGCCTTGCGCGGCGCCATCCCCATCTCGAAGGGGTTCGGCTTTGTCACCGGGCAGACCGGGACACAGTCCCCACAACCCGTACAGCCGCCGCCGACGATACCTCGGGCTTCGGCCTCCTTGGGAGAGAGCACACCGCTCGCCTTGCGCCGGATCGTGACGTCGAAGTTGCCGATGTATCCCTCGACCTCCTCGACCTCGGAGTTGACCATCAGCTCGATATTCTCGTTCCGGCCCACGTCAACCATCTTCGGAGTCAGGATGCACTGCGAGCAGTCGAGTGTCGGGAAGGTCTTGTCGAGCTGCGACATGCGGCCGCCGATCGTCGGGGCCTTCTCGATCAGGTAGGTCTTGATCCCCGCGTTCGCGAGGTCGAGCGCCGCCTGCATGCCCGCGACACCTGCACCGACGACCATCGCCGCGTGCTCGACGGGGACGGACTTCGGGTAGAGGTCCTCGAGGAGGGAGGCCTTTGCCACCGCGATCCGGATCGCGTCCTTGGCCTTCTCGGTCGCCCCCTCGCGGTCGTGCATGTGCACCCACGAGTTCTGCTCGCGGATGTTGGCCATCTCGAACCGGAACGGGTTCAGGCCACCCTCCTTCGTCGCCGTCCGGAAGGTGGGTTCATGCAGACGGGGGGAACAGGCCGCAACGACGACTCCCGTGAGGCCCTTCTCCTTGATGCTCTCTTCGATCTTGCCCTGACCGGGCGTCGAACACATGTACTGGTAATTATCGACATGTGCCACGTTCGGAAGCGTCCTTGCGTATTCCTCCACCGCGGAGATATCGACCGAACCGGCGATGTTGGTCCCGCAGTGACAGATATAGACTCCGATTCGCGGTGCCTTGGACTTCTCAGACGTTGTCGGTGAAACAGCTTCTGCCATGTTTATTCTCCTCACAGCACCTTCTTCAGGAACGGCTCGGTGTTGATCGCGTGGAGATCCAGGCCCAGCTCCTCGGGGCTCATGCCCTGGGCGAGCCCGAGCAGTTCATTGTAGTGGAAGACCGGCATGTTGTACCTGATGCCGAACTTCTCCTCGATCTCGATCTGACCACGGTCGAACTGGAGCTGGCAGAACGGACAGACCTCGGTGACCGCATCCGCACCAGCCTCGACGATGTTCTGGAGCTTCTCGTTCGTGATGTCGAGCGAGTGCGCCAGATCATATCCACGGACGCCGCCGCCCGCACCGCAGCACTGCATCTTGTTGCGGTACTCGACCGCCTCCGCGCCGAGCGCCTCAACGAGTTCCTCGATCCAGTGGGGCGCCTCGGTGGATCCCATGTGGCGTTCCTTCTTCGGCTTCATCAGGTGGCAGCCATAGTGGACCGCGATCTTGGTTCCCTTCAGGGGGACCTTGACCGAGGCACGGATCTTTTCCACGCCGACGATCTCGGGATCATAGAGGAGTTCCGCCAGGTGCCAGACGTCGATCGTCCCCTTGAACTCCATGTCGATCTCCTTGAGCACCTCGTTCACGGCGTCGCGGAGCTCCTTGTTGTGCTTCAGCTTGTGGTTGACCTCGTAGATCGACTTGTAGCACCCGTTGCAGATCAGAGCGATGTCCAGCCCCATTTGTTCGGCGAGCACGATGTTCCGTGCGGCCATTGCGTACCAGACGTTCAGGTCGATCGAGCCGAACGCACCGGGAGCAGGGCAGCAGCTCGCACCCTCGAGCGGGACAAGGTCGATGCCAAGTTTCTTGCTCGTGCGGATGGAGGCCGATTCACTGCCGGGGTAGCGGTTCGGTGCGATACACCCGAGGAAAAAGGCGTACTTGCGCTCTGTCGTCATCCTTCTCTCTCCTTGACAATTCGGTCCGCGTTCGCTTTGAGGTTATAGTGGTCCAGGATCTTCTGGATCCCCTTGATGTACTCGGGATACATGTGCGTGGTCGGCGGGTCGCGGGTAAGACCGAGTTTCTCGCGTGCCGCTCGGTTCACATCGTTGTTCGGGACGCCGTGGCCCGAGGAGTAGATCGCCTGGACGGTCTTGAGGAAGTTGACCGGGATGATGTCCTGACGGAATGCAAGGTTTCTCATCGCCATGATCACGTCCGTCGGCGCGAGGTCACGGGGGCACCGGTCCGTGCAGGAATAGCACGTGGTACAGAGCCAGAGGTCGGGGTCCGTCAACGCCTCCTGGTCCAGACCGAGGACGCCCCGGCGCATGAACTCGCGGATGCGATAGGTCGACCGCGGAGCCGATGGGCAGCCACCCGTGCAGGTCCCGCACTGATAGCACATGTGTGCCATCGTGCCCGAGATCTCCCGCACGGCCTTCGTAAATTCAGGTTTGGACTGGTCGCGCCGATAGTACCGGTCGCGAAGCTTCTCGTTCAGTTTCGGGTCGGGATAGTTCTTGGTCACCATGATGAACCCACCTTATGCCGCCTCGGCTTCGCCGACCTGCTTGAGCTCGACATCACCGGGGGTGCTTTCCTTGACCTTGCTCGTGCGGCGCGTGCAGAGCTTGTCGAGGATCTTCTTGTAGAGGTCGGTCTCCTTGCCCTTCATGCGGAACGAGGTCCGCTTCAGCACGATCGCGTCCTCGGCAGGACAGGCGACGACGCAGGCGCCACACTTGATGCAGAGGTCTTTGTTGATCGCGACGTTCGCCTCCTGGCCTTCGGCCAGCTCAGAGGCGGGCTTCGCGGCCGGCAGGTAGAGTGCCTTGGTCGGGCAGATCTCGATACAGGTGGAGCAGCCACCGGGGCATTTGGAGGGGTAGACCTCGATCTCGCCCTCGATCAGCTTGTCCATCGTGATCGCTTCTTCCGGACAGGTCACCTTGCACCAGGTACAGGTGATGCAGTTCTCGGGAAGGATCTCGACCTTGCCCTCGAGCTTGTTGCTCTCGACCGTCCGCTCGACGGTGATCGCCTCCTCGGGGCAGAGCTGTACACAGACCTGGCAGGCGTCGCAGTCCTTCTCCGAGATCCGGTTCACCTCACCCTCGAGCTTCGTCGAGGCACCGGACGTGGGAACCCGCTTGATCTCGATGTCCTTGCAGACGACGGCGCAGATGCCACAGAGGTTGCATTTCTCCTTGTCGACGGTGAAGGTCGTCGAGGACTTCAGCGCCGCCTGGCGGGGCTCGCCGGCCTCCGAGACGCCCTCGAACTCGGTCACATCGCGATCGATCGCATCCTCCGGGCAGACGTCGGAACAGATGGTGCACCGGACGCACTTTTCGTCGTCCACCTTCATATTCCGGTCATACTGCGGGAAACCCTCCTTCTCGACGATCGGGAGACGTTCTTCCCCGTCAACCCTGAGACTCAGGGCAGAGAACGGACAGAGGCAGACGCAGACTCCACAGTAGGAGCACTTCTCCGGGTCGACGTTCACGGCAGGTTCATCGATCGCACCCCGCCTGGCGGCGCCGACGAGGCCGAAGGTGATCGCCTCCTCGGGGCATGCTTCAACACAGATGCCGCATCCTGCACATTCCTTGACATCGAGGACCAGGTTGTTCGTGGTCTGGAGGAGTTTCTGCTCCATGACCACCTTGTCCCCTTCCCTCCTCTTCGAGAACTTCGGAAACATCGTTGACATTGCCATAAAAGAACCCTCTCGCATCGAATTGATTACTGCGCACCGGCCTCGGCGTGCTGTGGGTTCGCATCAAGCCTGATCACATCGTAGGGACAGGCCTCGACGCAGACGCCGCATCCGGCACAGAGCTCAGCACGGAAGTCCAGGACGAGCGCCTTCCCGTCTTTTACCCGGTAGATCTTCTCGTTTGTCACCGGATCCTCCGTAAAGAGTTCGAGCGCTCCCACCGGACATGCAACCACACAGTTGTTGCACCCGGTGCAGCGCTCCATGTTTATATGCACTGCAAATGCCATGGTCGTACACCAGCAATTATCATCGAAGGTCGTTCGATTAACTGAAGATTGGTAAAATTATGCTAATAAACTTCTCTGTTTGAATGCGCCCGATTCTTCCTCCGTTCTGTTGGGAATAAACTGTTCCACATTATCTCGAAGCAACAGTAAATGATAATCGACATCGGGATTCATGCAGGTGTATGCGCTCCCTGTCCGTTTAAAAGTCGAAAGGTTATTGAGCCATCATTCGCAACGTGAGAGAAACGAGGGATTTTGTATGGAGTACAACGGAGTTCCGATCGACGACACCTACGCAGAGGCTTTCCCGGCATGGATCTCCCGGGTGATCATCACGGCAGCGACGAAGGACTTCGCCCGGGCGGCGGCCGTGGAGGCAACCGGATTCGCCACCTCGACGATCGGGTGCCCCTGCGAGGCGGGCATTGAGGAATACCTCCCTGGAGAGAGGACGCCTGATGGCCGGCCAGGGTACGCGATCCTGATCTGCAACCCGTCCAAAAAGAGACTGAAGGAGCAGCTGATCGAGCGGATCGGCGAGTGTATCCTCACTGCACCCACGACGGCGGCCTTCAACGGCATGCCCGATGCAGAGGAGAAGATCCCGGTCAAGCTGCACTTCTTCGGCGACAAGTACGAGCATGAGGTCCGGGTGGGTGACCGGGCATGCTGGGCGATCCCGATCATGGAGGGAGACTTCGTCGTCGAGGAGGAATACGGTGCGGTGAAGGGAGTGGCCGGCGGTAACTTCTTCGTGATGGGCGAGAACCAGATGGCAGCGCTCATGGGGGCAAAGGCGGCGGTCGACGCGATCAGTGACCTTCCCGGCGTGATCACCCCGTTCCCCGGCGGGATCGTGGCCTCCGGTTCGAAGGTCGGCTCCCGGTACAAGTTCATGAACGCCTCGACGAACGAGGCATACTGCCCGACGCTCCGCGAAAAGGTTCCGGAATCGAAGGTCCCCGAGAATGTCGGCGCGCTGTACGAGATCGTGATCGACGGGGTGGACGAGGCAGCCGTCCGGAAGGCGATGGCGGTCGGCATCAGGGCGGCCGCCATGATCCCGGGAGTGGTCTTCCTCAGCGCCGGCAACTTTGGCGGCACCCTCGGCCCGGTGACGATCCACCTCAAGGACCTGTTCTGAATCCCCTTGTTCAAACTTTTTTTCTGCCAAGAATTTATCTATCGCATACCACAGATCTGCAGAGGACAGTCAACATGACCATGGAGAAGTGGATCTGCCTGGAATGCCATTACATCTATGACCCCGCAAAGGGAGACAGGACACAGGATATCCCCCCCGGGACTTCCTTCGAGGACCTGCCGAATACATGGCGATGCCCGGAATGCAAGATTCTGAAGGTGAAGAAGGGCGTCTTCAGGCGGTACGTCGAGGGCACCTAGAGAATACCGATTGGAGCTCTTCGCGGTCTTTTCGGCGCAGGAGAAGAGCGTCCAAAGACAGGTTCGCTCCTGGAATCGTTCGTGCACCCCCAGCGGGCGATGGATCGATCGAACGACGAGCCGTGCGGGCCGAAGATTCAATCCGGCCGGAACGTGCGTTTGATCTTCCGATAACCTCCGCGTGGCACCGGTATCGCCGTTCAACGCCGGTTCGTCAGGAACGTTATGCCGGTGCAGACGTATCATCGGCACAGCGATGAATAATACTCCGTCTCGCCCGGGATGCAGGCTGATTTGATACTCTTTTTCCCCTTCGAAGTCAACCCTGATCGTACCCGTGCCGCATCCGGCAGGGAAGGTGGAGGATCATCACGGAACGCAGGCAACTCCAGGTTCTCCTCGTTGCAATGATCGGTGCATTCTTCATCGTGCATCTGGCCGGAGCCACAACGAACATTCTTCCGCTCGGCGACTCGATCACCCGTGGCGATGCGATGCAGGGATACCGTTCGATCCTCTGGTCACAGATGGTCGATGACCACAAGGACGTGAACATGGTCGGTTCTCTCTCCCATGGGGGGCCGAAAGGATTCGATCCGCAGCATGAAGGGCATTCAGGGTACACCGTCCGCCAGCTCGCGGACGCGCTCCCGGGCTGGTTGAGGTACTATCCTCCGCCCGATGTCGTACTGCTCCACATCGGGACGAATGACCTCACCAGGACACAGACGACCCCGATCACCGCGATGAGACAGGACATGGGGCGGATCATCACTGTCCTGAGAGTCCGGAACCCGTCGGTCAGAATCTTTGTCGCGCAGATCGTGCCAGCGAAGGACGCCGCCGCATACCGCAGGATCGCCGAGTACAATCAAATGATCCGCGAGGTCGCAAACCGGTATCACACCACGCGCGCGCCCGTGACGGTCGTCGACATGTTCACCGGTTTCGATCGTCAGGCCGATCTCTCGTCCGACGGAGTACATCCGAGCAGAGCGGGGTACCGTAAAATGGCCGGACGATGGTACAGTGCGATCCGGTCCGTGCCTGCCACGGCGCACCCGACCCCGGTCCCGACGGGGACACCTGTCCGGTCCGGACCGTACACACACCTCGTGGTCCCGGGGACGATCCAGGCGGAGCATTACGACCTGGGCGGCGAGGGGTCGGCGTACCACGATACGAGCCCGAAGAACGAGGGAGGATCCCTGAGGCAGGACGGGGTCGACATCACCACCGTCCCGGGGATCGGGACCGTCGTTGGATACATGCGTCCCGGTGAATGGCTCAGGTACACGCTCGATGTTCAGCGTACCGGGCAGTACAGCGTCCTGCTCCGGGTCTCAAGCCCCTTCAGCGGGACCTCGATCCGACTGGAGCTGCCGGGCGGGAGTTCGGTCACGATACCCGTGCCGAACACAGGAAGCCATGAACGGTTTACGACTGTTCAGGGCAGGATTCGCCTCTCTGCCGGGACCACGCGTATTCGGGTGGTTCCTTCGGGGCACCAGAACCTGGACTGGATCTCGTTCTCGATCGGCTAGGGGAGAAGGGAGGTGAAGGAGACCGTGGTACCCCCTCAGGGCGACTGGGGCTCGGCGTTCTGCGTGCGCAACCAGGTGGAATATTCCCGGCGAAGGGTCAGCAACTCGGTCTGCGAGAGGTCCTGTCGCCCGGAGATGTAGAGGTAGTCCTCGAGCTGGTTGACCACCTCCTCGGCGTCCCGGTAGTCCCTGACATCGAGGTAATGCGGCACGGCCTTGACGTTGATCACCTCCCCACAGACGTGGCAGAGTTTCCAGCGTTCAAACCGATCGGCGTAGGTGAAGGTCGCGCACCCCGGGCACCGCAGCACATGGTACATACTGCAGTTCTACAATTTTGTCCACTCGTTTAAAAACCTTGGTTTCTCTGTCTGCTCCGCCCCTTCCCGAAGGACCGGACGATCAAAAATCGGGAAAATATTCTCTGCCGTTTACCGCAGGAGATGCCGGTTCCGGTCTCCGCGCCCGATTCCCCGGTAGGCGAAACCGGCCCCGATGAAGGCGTCGGGATCGATCACGTTCCGGCCATCGACGATCACCGGGTGATCACGGCCCGAGAGCGCCTTTACCCGGGCGGGATCGAGCCCACGGTAGGCGTTGTGCGCGGCGAAGACGGCGATCGCGTCTGCGCCCCCGAGCACGGCATCCAGATCGTGCTCGATCGGTACCCCGGGATACTGCCTGACAAAGGGGTCATGGACGCGCACGGTGGCACCGGCGGCCAGCACCTCATCGCGGAACGGCTCAGACGGCGGGTTCCGTGCGTCGTCCGAGTTGCCGAGGAAGGCCCAGCCGAGCAGGGCGATGCGGGCTCCTGCGAGCGGCGTTCCGACCTGGGCAAGAGCGTCGGAGAGCAGGTGAACCATGTGACGCGGCATGAAGTCGTTGATGCGCCGGGCCGAGACGTAGAGCGACATCAGGTCGGGGGGAAAGTCCAGCCGGCCGGCACCGAGTTCCCGGACACCTC
The DNA here is from genome assembly GCA_029547145.1 of Methanobacteriota archaeon. Taxonomy (GTDB): domain Archaea; phylum Halobacteriota; class Methanomicrobia; order Methanomicrobiales; family Methanospirillaceae; genus UBA288. The sequence continues at coordinate 15,084 of JAKPPV010000026.1, read as the reverse complement.
GCTCGAGGTGGTACGTATCCTTCGTCAGGCAGTGACCGCCGACCCCCGCACCGGGCCAGAGGACCGCCCGCGTCACCCCCTCGCCCTTCAGTGAGTCGATACCCGCCCGGACGTCGTAGACGTTGATCCCCATCGCCTCGCAGTAGAGCGCCAGCTGGTTGATTGCCGCGATCTGCAGGTCCCGGAACGTGTTCTCTGCGGTCTTGGTCGCCTCTGCGGCCGTTGCCGTCATCGGGATGACCTGCCCCGAGGTGAGCACATGTTGGTACAGCTCGACCGCGCGGGCTGTGGAGGCAGCATCGATCCCCCCGACGACACGATCGTGCTCACGGATGTTCCGGACCAGACGCCCGACCATCACCCGCTCGGGAGCGTGCGCGAGACCGAAGTCGACCCCCGCCGAGAGGCCGGATTCGGACTCCAGGAGCTCGCGGGCAGGGCCGACGGTCGTGCCGGGGGTGACCGTCGACTCGAGCACCACGAGCATCCCCGGCACGAGGTGACGGCCCACCTGGCTCAGGCCTTCGAAGAGCGGACCGAAGTCGGGAAGAAGGTCCTTCGGGTCAGAGAAGGGCGTCTGGATCGCCAGCGTCACCGCGTCGCAGAGGGCGATCTTCGAGAAGTCGGACGTCGCCTCGAAATGGCCCGATCTGACCGCAGAGGCGAGCAGCGGTTCGAGGTCGGGCTCCTCGCCCTTCAGAGGACTCTCCCCGCGGTTCAGCATCCCGACCTTGTACCCCGACGAGGCGGATGCACGCTGGAATCCATAGACGTGCTCGAGACGGGGAGAATGCGCGAACAGCACCGCTGCGGGGATCCCGACATATCCCATCCCGATCACACCGACGCGGCGGATCGGGCCACGCCGCATGAACTCGTCCTCCAGGGGTGATGACATCGTGGATCAGGTTAGCGGGGGACAGCAAAAAGAGATCCCAGTCAACGGGATTCGGTGTCGAGGTGAAATGTTATTGCGCAGTGCGGCGAACCAATGACACGGACATGGCGCGAATCCTGATCATCGATGACTCGGCCTTTCAGCGAAGGATCGTCCGCGGAATGCTCACACCCGAGGGTCACGAGGTAGTCGAGGCGACAGATGGCGCAGAAGGAGTCGCGCTGGCAAAAGAAGGATTCGACCTTGTCCTGGTCGACCTGATCATGCCCGAGATGGATGGGTTTGCCGTGCTGGAGGTACTGCACCGGGAGCTGCCCGGACTCCCGACGGCGATCCTGACGGCGGATATCCAGGAGGCGACAAAAAGGCAGTGCCTGGCCCTTGGGGCAAGGGCATTTCTCAACAAGCCGCCGCAGCGCAGCACACTGCTCTCCCTCGTCCAGGAGCTCTCGGGACGATGACCCGGATCCTGACCGATGAGCAGCTCGACGCCCTGAAAGAGCTGATCAATATCGGTGTCGGCAGGGCAGCTGCCATGCTCAACGAGATGACTTCTTCCCGAATCCGCCTCCGGGTCCCCTGGATTCGCTTGGCAGAAGCCGGTGAGCTCGAGTCGCTCATAGGTAAGGACTCCAGGCAGCTCTCTGCGGTGAAGATGGGTTTCGGAGGACCGTTATCAGGTTCGGCTGCACTGATCTTTCCCAAGACGGAGGCGGCGATCCTCGTCTCGCACCTCACGGGAGAGCCGGCCGATACGCCCGACATCGATGCGCTCAGGGCGGTGACCCTGACCGAGATCGGAAATATCGTCGTGAACTGCGTGCTCGGGTCGATGATGAACCTGTTGCAGCAGCAGGTCAGCTTCTCGCTCCCCTGTTACGGTGAGGGTGACCTTGCGTCAGTCATGCGCACGAGCATGCGATCTCCAGGCGACCGGGTGCTGCTCGTGCGGACCCGGTTCTGCCTCGAGGAGCTCCACCTCGAGGGGGACATCGTGCTGATCCTGGAGGTCGGTTCGCTCGATCAGCTCCTCCTCGGGATCGAATCGCTGGAAGGATAGGAGGTCTGATGATGGGGGTCGGTATGGAGAGTCTGTCGGTCCTCGACATGGTTCCGATCGGTTTGTTTGTTTTGGACCGAGACCTGGTCATCCAGTTCTGGAACAGGACGCTCGAGACCTGGACTGGTCTGTCCCGGGAGGAGATGGTCGGACACCAGTTAAAAGAGCAGTACCCGCACCTGCTCGAGCCCCGGTACGCGGGTCGACTCGAGGACGTCTTTCAACAGGGGACTCCCGCCGTCTTCTCATCACAGCTCCACCCCGAGATGCTCCCTGTCACACTGCCGGGAGGGAGACGACAGCACCAGAAAGTGACCGTGACCGCCATACCCCGGGACGGGAAGATAAGATGGGCGCTGGTCGCCATCGAGGACGTCACCGACCTGGTCGAACAGGTCGGCCTGCACCGCGAGATGCGGGACCGGGCGCTTGAAGAGGTCGGATATCGACGGCAGAAGGAGGCCGAGCTCCAGAGAAGGAACCGGGAGCTCTCGATCATGCACGCAGCGACCACCGCCATCACGTCTCCCGCGCGGCTCCGCGAACGACTCTCGAACGTGCTGAACCTGCTGCTCTCCTACACGGGGTTCGAAGCGGGCATGATCCATCTCTTCGAACACGAAGATCCGGACGGGGCTCTCGTGGTACAGACCGGTCTTTTACCCGGAACGGTGGAGGAGGTCCGGTCGATCTGGCTGGCGGGACCGTACCTGGACCTGATGAAAAGTACCGAGAAGGGTGCGCAGGAGGAGGTCCGCACGGCCCTCCTCGGTGCGGTGCGGAAAGAGGCGTGGCGGGACCTGCTCTGGATACCGCTGACCGCCGAGGAGCGACCGGTCGGCTGCCTGATGTTTCTGTCAGAAAGGGAGTGTCTCCTCGATCGCGAAGAGCGGGAGGTGATCGAGTCGATCATCTGCGAGATCGGAACGGCCGTGGGAAAGGCCCTGGTCGAGGCACGGCTCAAGGACGCGCACGCACAGGCGAACCTCTATCTCGACATCCTGATGCACGACGTGGGCAACACGGTGACCACCATCGGCGCTGCTTCGGAGCTGCTTGCACTGCAGCTCGAGAAGCCATCCCCGGGTGCCCTGTCGCAGATCCAGCGGGGGATCGCCAAAGTGAATGAGATCATCAGGAACGTCTCGACCATCCGGCAGATCCATGAACAGGACAAAACCCCCCTGTGTCCCATCCGGCTCGATGAACTCGTTCGGACAGAGATGGAGGTCTTCGTCGGGGCGCGGATCATCAACGAAGTCCCACCCTGCGAGGTGCTGGCTGACCGTCTCCTGGGAGAGGTCTTCACGAACCTGATCGGGAACAGCCTGAAACACGGGGGCAGGGACGTGACCATCTGGATTCGTGCCAGGCCGACGGAGGGTGGGATCGAATGTTCGGTCGAGGACGATGGACCGGGTATCCCCGAGGAGAAGAAGAGACATCTCTTCGAACGTTTCGAGACCGGGCAGGGAGAGAGGTCCGGACATGGACTGGGTCTCTATATCGTCAGTTCGCTCGTCAGGAGATACGGGGGGAGCTGCCGGGTCGTCGATCGGATCGAAGGACATCCGGAGGCCGGCACTGCCGTCCGTTTCACGCTCTTGGCCGGTGGTAACCATGTACCGGTCTCCCCGCCGGGTGATGGGGATTGGCCACCGGAGAGGGACGGGATTGGAAACCACAGGCTGGTGAACCGCACATGAAAGCAGGTATGCTGAACAAGTTCGTTGCCCCGGAGTTCGTCTGTGGAGAGGGGGCCCACCGTCTGGTAGGGCGGTATGCAAGTAACCTTGGGGGGAAAAGGGTGCTCCTGGTCACGGATCCGGGAGTGATTGCGGCCGGTCATGCCGCATCCGTCGGAGATGTCCTGGAGGAGGTCGGAGTCGACCACGTGCTCTTTGACGGCGTCTCAGAGAACCCGAGGGTCAACGAGGTCGCCGAGGGCGCCCGCCTCTTCTGCGCGGAGGGGTGTAATGCCCTGGTCGCGGTGGGGGGGGATCTCCGATGGATTGCGCCAAGGGGATCGCGGTCGTCGCCGGGACCGGACGACCGATCGAGGAGTTTGAGGGGGTCGACCGGATCGACCGACCCGGTCCTCCGCTCCTATGCGTTCCCACGACCGCCGGTTCGTCCGCCGATGTCTCGCAGTTCGCCATTCTCAGTTCGCCCGGGAGACGGCTGAAGTTCGCCATCATCTCCAAGAGTATCGTGCCCGATGTCTCTCTGCTCGACCCCGACCTGCTCTGCACCCTTCCTCCCAGATTGACCGGCAGCACGGGACTGGACGCGCTGACCCACGCCGTTGAGGCCTACGTCTCCACGGGGGCGTCACCGATCACCGACCTCTTCGCACTCTCGGCGATACGCCGCCTGGCCACGTTCCTCCCCCTCGCCGTCCAGCACCCCGGCAACGCCGTCTACCGGAATGAGACGATGCTTGCCAGTCTCGAGGCGGGGCTCGCATTTTCCAATGCGAGCCTGGGAGCGGTGCACGCACTCGCCCACAGCCTGGGGGGATACCTTGACATCCCCCACGGCATCTGTAATGCGATTCTCTTGGAGCAGGTGGTCCACTGCAACTTCCCGTATGCGGCCGACCGCTACCGTGCTGTGTCGGCAGCCTTCGGCCTGGAAGTCTGGCAGCAGTCTTCCGAGGTCGTGTGTGCCGCTCTCGTCGATCGGATCTCCTCGTTCCGCCGGATCCTGGGTGTCGACCAGACCCTGGCCGATTGTGGCCTCACACCAGAGGACATCCCGGTACTGACGAAGAATGCCCTCCTCGATCCCTGCATGGCGACGAACCCGCGTGTCCCCGACGAGGAGATGGTCCGGAGGTGCTATGAGCGGGCCCTCTGATCAGACTGACCGGGACCGGCTCCGCGAGTCGATCCTGGGGCTCGGCGAGCACTCGACGCGCAAGAGCCACTACCCGGAGCTCCAGCGCCGGCTCGAAGAACTGGAGCGGTTCCGGTTCCTTCTCGACCGGTCAAACGACCTCTTCTTTCTCATCCGCGAGGATGACGGCCTGGTGATCGATGCCAATGCATCGGCATGCGCCCGCCTCGGACTGAGCGCCCGGGAGGTGATCGGGTTGAGGTTCGTCGACCTGCTCGTCGAGAGCGGGATCGCCCTCGTTGAGCAGACGGTCAGCGTACGTTTCCGACGCAGCGGGGACGACCCGCTCTGGGTCGAGATGACGATGCAGCGGGCCCGTTTCTCGGGCGAGGGGTACGTGGTCGTCGTCGCCCGCGACGTAACCGAGCGAAACCGGATCCTGGAAGCGCTCACCGAATCAGAGAACCGCTACCGTGGTGTTGTGCAGCAGGTGACCGACGGCATCCTGATCGTCGACCCCGGAGAGGGGGGGATAGAGGACTCGAACCGGGCAGTGGCCGACCTGCTGGGGTACACCCAGTTCGCCCTGCTCGGGTTGCACATGCGCGATCTCGTCGTGCCCGGGCAACCTCTTCCACCCGAGGGAACGACGACCGAGTGCCAGTTCCTGCGCAGCGATGGAACACCGGTTCCCGTGGAGGTGACCGTCACCCCGATCATCATTGGAGAGGAACGGGTCGTGAACTGTTATGTGATACGGGACATCTCGACGAGACGCGAGCTCGAACGGATCCGGCGGGAGGCACACGAGCAGCTGCAGCAGAACATCCTTCAGTTTGCGACCCTCGGTGATCATATCCGGAACCCCCTCGCCGTGATCGTCGGTCTCGCGGACCTCCTTGGGACACCCGATGCGGAGAGGATCATCGAGCAGGCACGGGAGATCGATCGGATAGTGGACCAGCTCGACCGGGGATGGCTCGAGTCAGAGAAGGTCCGTTCGTTTCTCCGAAAATATACCTGACCAACTTTCGCACCGCGACCGGAACCTTTCATCGTATTCTCCCGAAACGGTTCCATGTGCCGGTGGTGAGTGAACCCTTCGGAAAGGTCGCGGCAAGGCTCGCCGGGACGATCGACCGACAGCGGGAGTACACCGTCATCAGGAACGACAACATCTTCCGCTCCGGTTTTATCGACCGTCACATCTTCTCCAGCGACTACCAGCGGGCAACAGAGTTGCTTCGGCACCTCCTCGATCTCCACCAGGGAGCGGGCCTCGGGGAGGTATTCGGCGGGCAGGCGGAAGAGGGGGCGCTCGGTGGGACCTGGATCGTCCGATCTTCGGAACCGGCCCCCTCATCCGCACCATCCCCCCGCGCCGCCCTCGAACGTCTCCACCAGGATCTCCGCCTGGTTCGCGGTATCGGACCAGCCCTTGAAACCCGTCTCCGGCGCCGGGGATACGGTGTGATCGGTGAACTCTGCTGGAACCGCCGGTTCGGACCCGCCGCGCGGGATGTGTTCGAGGTGCTCGAGGAAGGCAGTCCTACCGATATTGCCCGGATCTGCATCGAGAGACACGGCCCTTCCCACCCCGGGGTCTTTCTGGCGACAGAGCTGTACTCCGAGGCAGACCATCTCTACCTCGACCTCGAGACCCTGGGGCTCTTCTCACGGCCGGTGGTCCTCTTCGGGCTCGCATGGCTCCGCGCGGGGCACGTCGAGGTCGAGCAGCACCTGGTCACCGACCTCGCCTTCGAGTGTGGGGCGCTCGATGCCGCCCTCCGGGAGATCGAAGACAGGAGCCTCCTGATCAGTTTCAACGGGCGATCCTTCGACCTCCCGTACCTCGTCGAACGTGCTGCGTTCTACGGTCTTCCAGCTCCCCGCCCCACCCACCACCTGGACCTCCTCCCCCTCGCGCGCCGGTGCTGGCGGGATCGGCTTCCCAACTGTCGTCTCGGGACGATCGAGTCCTGCGTCCTCGGACACGTCAGGGAGGACGACCTTCCTTCCGCGATGGTTCCTGAGTTCTATGCCGCCTTCCAGCGGTCCGGCAACCCGGGCCCCCTGCTGCCGATCCTCAGACACAACCGCGAGGACCTCGTATCGATGGTCCGGATCGTTGCCGCCCTGCGCGAGGTCTGCCATGCGGCGTAGGGTCGGACTCGCGATCGGAGCACCGGGCGTCGCCCACGTCCAGGCCATTCCGGGAACCAGGGCCTCGTATGCCGTGCCACGGTCCCCCCCGCCTCCCCACCTCGCCGCCTGGCTCGAACAGGAGGGTATCCACCTCTACACACACCAGGTCGAGGTGCTCGAGGAGGTTCGCAGGGGACGCGATGTCGTGATCTCCACACCGACCGCATCGGGCAAGACCCTCGCGTTCACACTGCCCGTGCTGGAACGGCTGGAGACGGAGACGGATGCCACCGCACTCTATCTGTACCCGACCAAGGCACTCGCCAACGATCAGCTCCGGACCCTGCGGGGGATCGAGCAAGCGAGCGGCATCCCGATATATCCCGCCGTCTACGACGGGGATACGCCATCCCAGGCGAGACCGGGCATCCGGAACCGGTCGAGGATCGTGCTCTCAAACCCGTACGAACTTCACCACGTGCTCCCCTGGCATGGAAAATGGCATCGGTTCATCAGTGGGCTTTGCGTGATCGTCATCGACGAGGCGCACCGGTACCGGGGGATCTTTGGTGCACACGTCGCCCTGCTCATCCGACGTCTGCGGCGGGTCTGCCGGCACCACGGGAGCGATCCGCTCTTTATCCTGTCGACCGCGACGCTCGCGAACCCCCGGGAGTTCGCCGAAGTCCTGACCGGGCGGCGGACCACACCGATCGAGCAGAGCGGGGCGCCCCAGGGCCCCCGCAGGTTCGTCCTGTTCAACCCACGGGCCGGGGGAGGCGCCATGCTCTCGGATACAAAGCGCATCTTCCTTGACTGCATGGACGCTGGTCTGCAGACCCTCTGCTTCGCACCTTCAAGGAAGACCGCCGAGCTCCTCGCGACCTGGGCCCGCGAAGAACTCGACGACCCCGGACTGGTTGCGACATACCGGGCAGGCTACCTTCCCGAGGAGCGGCGTGCGATCGAACGGGGACTCAAGGAGGGGCGCCTGAAGGGAGTGGTGACCACGAACGCGCTCGAACTGGGGATCGACATTGGGGGGCTCGATGCCGTGGTGATCGCCGGGTATCCGGGCTCGATCTCTGCCACCTGGCAGCAGGCGGGGCGTGCAGGGAGGGGAGGTGAGCCCGCGCTCACGGTACTCGTGGCGAATGAAGGTCCGCTCGACCAGTACTACATGGCCCATCCGCAGGAATTCTTCGGGCGACCGCACGAACATGCCGGTCTCGACCCCTCGAACCCGGCGGTGCTCGCCGGTCACCTGCTCTGCGCCGCTGCCGAGCTCCCGCTCACCGATCCCGACCGGGACCTCTTTGGAGATGGTTATCTCCCGCTCCTTGAACCCCTCTCGGAGCACCTCCTCCTCCGTAAGACCCCCCGGGGGTACATCTACTCGGGCAGGGGCCGGGCGGTGGATGCCGTGGACCTCTCCGGGATCGACGACGACCGCTTCACGGTGAACGCCGGGGGGAGACTCCTCGAGACCATGGACCGCGGGCAGGCCTACCGGGAAGCCCACCCGGGCGCGATCCTCCTCCACCAGGGTGAGACCTACCGCGTGACATCGATGGACCTCGAAGCACGATCCTGCACCGCGGAGCCCGTCCAGGCCGATTACCAGACCCAACCGGTCCGCACGACCACGATCACTCCCGGAACGGTCGACGACCAACGGGTGTTCGGGGACCTCGTCGTCTGCACGGGTGAGGTGATGGTGGTCCAGGAGTTCCCGGGGTATCGGATCCACCGGTACGGAGAGACGGTCGCGGTCCACCCCCTCGACCTTCCACCCCTCTCGTTCGAGACGATCGGCTGCTGGTGGACGATCGACCCGGGGCTCGTCACGGCACTCTCGGACGGGGGGATGGATCCTGCAGGCGCCCTCCACGGTGCAGAACATGCCCTGATCGGGGTCCTTCCCGTTCACCTCCTCTGCGATCGGAACGATGTCGGTGGCTTTTCCTCCCTCCGTTTCCCGCTACAGGGGCAGAACGGGGACGGGCTTCCGGTCATCTGCATCTACGACAGCCTGACGGGCGGTACGGGACTGGCCCGGATGACGGCAGGCCTGCTCCCGGAGGTCGTCGCAACGGCCCTCGAACTGGTCCGGAGCTGTCCGTGCGAGTCAGGATGTCCGTCCTGCATCTACTCACCGCGGTGCGGTAACGGTAACCAGCCGCTCGACAAACGGGGGACGGCGCTCGTCCTGGAGTCCTTGCTCCGATCGGCAACAACCGGATAAGGCCGGACCGCCCATCATGATCCGATGACCGAGGTCTCTCCCTCGATGGAGGCATACCTGGAGGGGCTCCAGGCCCAGCTCGCCGATGCGATCGGGATCGCCAGCGAGGCCCGGAGACGCGGGCTCGATCCCACGACAGAGGTCGAGATTCCGATCGCGAACGACCTCGCCGACCGCGTGGAGGCGTTACTCGGTATCCGGGGCGTGGCGGCCCGGATCAGAGAACTCGAGGGGCAGATGTCGCGCGAGGAGGCTGCCCTCAGGATCGGCGACGACTTCGTCGCGCGCAGGTTCGGGGAGACGACGAGGGAGGAGATCCTCGACCACGCAATCCGGACAGCGATGGCGCTCCTGACCGAAGGGGTGGTGTCCGCGCCGACGGAGGGGATCGGGAAGGTCGGTATCGGGCGGAACGACGACGGCACCGAGTACCTGAAGATCTACTACGCCGGCCCGATCCGCTCCGCCGGGGGGACTGCGCAGGCCCTCTCCGTCCTGGTCGGTGACTACGTCCGCCAGGCCCTCGGGATCAACCGCTACATCCCGCGCCCCGAAGAGGTCGAGCGGTACGTGGAGGAGATCCGGCAGTACAACTCGATCATGAGCCTCCAGTACCTCCCGGGGGAGAACGAGATCCGGCTGATCATCCAGAACTGCCCGGTCTGCATCGACGGCGAACCGACCGAGCAGCAGGAGGTCTCGGGGTACCGGAACCTCGAACGCGTGGAGACGAATACGGTCAGGGGTGGAATGGCCCTCGTGATCGCCGAGGGCGTCGCGCTGAAGGCCCCCAAGGTGCAGAAGCACGTGCGCACGATGAGGATGGAGGGGTGGGACTGGCTCGAGCGCCTGATCAGCGGTGCATCCAGAACCTCCGACGACGAAGTCGGGGTGAAACCCCGGGACAAGTACCTCCGGGACCTGATCGCCGGCCGACCGGTCTTCTCCCACCCGATGAGGACAGGTGGGTTCCGGCTCCGGTACGGTCGGTCGCGCAACACAGGATTCGCCGCGGCGGGGCTCAACCCGGCAACCATGCATATCCTGGACGACTTCCTCGCGGTCGGCACCCAGATGAAGGTGGAACGACCGGGGAAGGCGGCAGGGATCGTGCCCGTGGACACGATCGAGGGGCCGACGGTGCTGCTCCGGGACGGGGACGTCGTCCGGATCGACACCCTCGAAGAAGCGCTCCGGCTTCGGCCCGAGGTGGTCTCGATCCTGGATGTCGGTGAGATCCTGATCTCCTACGGGGAGTTCCTGGAGAACAACCATGTGCTGGTCCCCGTCGGGTACTGCGACGAGTGGTGGCGGCAGGAGCACGAAGCGGATCCGCCGACCGACGAGATCGAGGCGATCGGGTACGCCCTCGCGGGAGGGTACCTGCACCCCTCGTTCCAGCCGTTTCTCGACGATCTCCTCCCGGAGCAGGTCAGGGTGCTCGCCGAATGGATCTCGGCGAACGGTCGGCTCGAAGGGATGGCCCTCCATCTTCCTGACACCCCCCGGATGAAACAGACCCTGGAGGAGGCGCTCGTTCTCCACCGGGTCCGCAACGGGGAGGTGGTGATCGAACCCTGCCTGATCCTGCTCGCCTGTCTCGGACTCGACCTCGGTCTGCAGCTCAGACCTGCCTGGGACGACGCGCCGTGCCATGACACCCTCGCCCTCCTCCAGCACCTCTCGGGGATGAAGTTGCGGGCTCGGGGAGGCACCCGCATCGGCGGACGGATGGGGCGGCCCGGCAAGTCAAAACCCCGGGAGATGAAGCCCCCACCCCATGCCCTCTTCCCCGTTGGCGATGCGGGCGGTTCCCGCCGTTCGATCCAGGAGGCCACATCGTACGCCGCGCGACCCAACATGGACGGAGGTCTGATCACCGCAGAGATGGGGGAACGGCGATGTCCCGCCTGCGGTGCGGTGACGTTCAGGAACCGGTGCGAATGCGGCGCTCACACCGAGCCCGTCTTCCGCTGTCCCCGGTGCAACCGGTCGGTCGAGGGAGCGGTCTGCCCTGCCTGCGGGACGCCCGCCGCCTGTTCGCAGAAGGTGTCGATCAACATCCGGGACGAGTTCGCTGCCGCGATGGAACGGTGCGGGCTGCGGGCCGGTCAGGTGACGATGGTCAAGGGGGTCAAGGGGATGATCTCCCGGGAGAAGGTGGCAGAGGACCTGGCAAAGGGCATCCTCCGGGCAAAAGCCGGGCTCTACGTCTTCAAGGACGGCACCGTCCGGTACGACATGATCGACCTCCCGGTGACCCATGTCCGGCCAAATGAGATTGGGGTCGAGCCATCGGTCCTGGCAACCCTGGGATATCCCGTGGACATCGACGGACGACCGCTCGAGAGGCCCGACCAGGTGATCGAACTGAAGCCCCAGGACATCCTGGTGTCGGAGAAGTGTGGGGAGTGGCTGGTGCGGGTCGCGCACTTCGTCGACGAGGAGCTCGAGCACGTCTACGGTCTTTCCCCGTACTACCGGGCCAACGAACCCGGCGATCTCGTCGGTCGGCTCCTCATCGGACTTGCCCCGCACACCTCCGCCGGCGTCCTCTGCCGCCTTCTCGGTTTCACGAGGGCGAACGTCGGGTACGCCCACCCGTTCTTCCACGCGGCGAAACGGCGCAACTGCTTCTTCGGCGGGACCGAGATCGAGGTCCGGGACCATTCGGGCGCCTGGCGCCGCGTGCCGGTCCGCGACTTCGTCATCGAGCAGTTCGACCTTACCCGGGCCGATCTCGACCACAGGGGCACCTTCTGGTCGGACCCCGTGCGCCCGTTCATGACCAGGGCGATCGACCAGAATGGACGCCAGCGCGTACGGCGGATCACGGCGGTCTCGATCCATCAGGCACCGGATACACTCCTCCGGATCGAAACGGTGCAGGGACGGTCGCTCGCGGTTACGGAGGACCACGCGATGCTCGTGCTCGAGGAGGACCGGGTCCGGCGTCTTCGCGCGGTGGAGGTCCGCGTCGGGGACCCGCTGCCGGCGCCCACCGGGCCCGTTGTGATCGCGGACCGGGTGGCACGGATCGAGCGGGTACCGTGCCCCGATGACCGGGTCTACTGCCTCACCGTTGCCGAGGACCACTCGGTGCTCGCCAACGGAATCTTCACGGGCCAGTGTGACGGCGACGAGGACTGCGTGATGCTCCTCCTCGATGGCTTGTTGAACTTCTCCCGCCGGTTCCTCCCGGAGACGAGAGGGGGCTCCATGGACGCCCCGCTCGTCCTGACGACCCGTCTCGACCCGAGGGAGATCGACAAGGAGTCGCTGAACGTCGACATCGGAAGCGGGTATCCCGTCGAGCTCTACCTGGCAGCGCTTGAGTACCGGCACCCGAAGGACCTCGATCACCTGATCGACCGGGTGGAGCGGCGTCTCGGGACACCGGCGCAGCTCGAGGGCTTCCGGTTCACCCACGACACCTCCGACATCTCCCAGGGACCGCTCGAATCGACCTATACCACGCTCGAGACGATGGTTGAGAAACTCGAGGCGGAACTCGCCCTCGCACGCCGGATCCGAGCGGTCGACCAGGACGATGTCGCGGAACGGGTGCTGAACACCCATTTCATTCGGGACCTGATGGGCAACCTCTCCGCCTTCTCCAAGCAGAAGTTCCGCTGCACACGGTGCTCGGCGAAGTTCCGGAGGATGCCGCTGGGCGGAAAGTGCACGAACTGCGGGCAGGCGGTGATCCAGACCGTGCACGAGTCCTCGGTGAAGAAGTACCTGGAGATGTCACGCCGTATATGCCGGGAGTACCGGGTGACTGAGTATACCCGGCAGCGGATCGAGGTGCTGGACCTGGCGATCGAGTCGACCTTCGGCCAGCCCCGCATCGAACAGCTCGGACTTGCCGACTTCATCTAGGACTACGACTTTATACCATCGAAGACCGAACCATGATCCGCGCGGGGGTAGCCAAGCGGCCAACGGCGGGCGCCTCAAGAGCGCCTCTTGAAGGAGTTCAGGGGTTCGAATCCCTTCCCCCGCATACCGTTGCCCGACCCCCGTTTCACGGGGGAACGGTGCCGACGCTCTTTTTGACGGATGCGCACTTGCCGGAATGGCGCCAGGGGTCCTGGACCCGGAGAGGCACTGCAGGGAGAGAAACCGGGTTCCTGGATGCGATCCCCGGAAAGGAGGGACGGGGGGGGGCACCTGAACGTAGCTGCAGGAGATCTCGTCCCTCGTGATCCAGGCAACGGGATTGCATCCGGGAGGCGATCGGCGCACTTCCACCGCCACCTCTGCTCTGCCGGATGTGACCCCGGTCGGCGGATTGCACCGATTCTCAGACAATTAGCGCGGACAGGCGTTCGCAGTTCTGGCTGGTGGTGTCCGGGATGGGTGGTCCCGGGTTCCCGTGACGTACCGAACCAGCTCCTGGTAGATTGCCGGTGTCCCTTCCGATGGATTTCGCGGAATGGTCCGGGTAATGGCTCCGATCGGTAGAACGGGGGGATCTGGCCCGTTTCCATCATTTTCGTACGAGCTGGGGGGTTGACCAGTGTGTGGCCCAAAAACCCGACCCGGATCGATCGGGGGCGCCAACGCGGGAGCGCGCCGGGATTCTCCGGTGGATCGAGGGGGTCCCCGTCACCTTTTTTGCCATACCATCCGGGCGTCGCTTCGTACTGTCATCCGGAGGTCGAGGATCAGTACTTCGCTAATATCCCTCCGTACCCTTTTTCATTCGTTCGCGCTCGAGGTTTCCTTAGGCTATCCCGGGTTTCTGCGTGCTGGGATGTTTCGCACGATCTTCAAGGTCGATCGCACCGCTTCCCAGATTATCAGCCGAAACTGATCGAACCGGAACGCGCACATCTCGATGGTTCTCGGCCCGGGTTTCATGGGTGAAAACCGGGTCCAGAGAACGGCCATCCAGAGGTTTCTGAGCAGGAATGAGATAATGGCAAAGAGATAGCGGATCACCGGGTTGCGGGTTGACGTTCTGGGTTTCACCTTGTTGCGCATTCGGTACGACGACTCGATCGCGAACCGGGATCGGTACGTGGTGTGGATCTTCTGAGGATTCCAGTCGACGCCGTTGACGACATACCCGAGATTCTCGACTCCATGCTTCTCTCGTTTTCCTTTCGCGTACGTCACAGCGATCGCGATCTTCAGATTGAGCGGTGTCTTTCCATGCATGATATAGTCCCCGAATCGGGATTGTGTCCCGTTCAGGAGCTGTTTCATCGCAACGCTCTGTTTCTTGACCGGGATGATACACGGGACGTTCTCAGTTATCAGGAACTCGATGACATCGTACGCGTAGAACTCCCGGTCCAGGCAGAGTGCCTGGATTGTCAGGCCGGCTGCCGTGATCGCTTCAAGGCACCGGGTGATATATGCGACCTTGGAGGTACCCTTCGTGACAGGATACACCGCCAGCGTCACCTGGCGATTTCGCGTGATCGCGTAGACCGTGACATACGAATAGAAGTCGTTGGTCGATTTCTTCAGCTGGCTCCGGATGACATACTGCTCGTTCTCCGGGACAGCCGACCCGTAGTATGGGTCGTTCGTGTAATCGATGGCAAACGTGTACGCTCTTCCTGGTTTGAGGACTGAGGAGAGCTCGTGCGCCAGAATTGCCGAATTCACGGCTTCCAGGTCATCCATAGAGAGCTTGGCGAGATGGTACCGCAGTGAGGTTTCACACGGACTCCGTTCCAGTAGGGAACTGATGGTGTGGATGGACTGCTGCATCGCAGTCATCCCCACCAGCGTACGGAAGACCGTGGTCTGGGTCAGGGATCCCTGGATCGGGATACTCAGATGCTGGTCCAGGGCACCGACGGCCAGAGCGTAGCATTGATTCGGTCGAATAGACGAACCTTGGGTGCAGGTACTGCCCCTGGGTTGGGGAACCATGAGGGG
>JAKPPV010000005.1 GCA_029547145.1 Methanobacteriota archaeon | reverse complement strand
CCGGACGACGGTGACGATCGGGGACACCAACCTGCTGCAGCACATGTACTTCGTGCACTTCTTCACGCTGCAGGGGATCACGCGGGACCTGTGGGTGAAGGAGTGCGTGCCGGGCGGGCTCGACGCCATCCGGGACGGCCTCGTCCTCATCACGAAAAACGCCATGTGCGAGTATAAGAAGGACTTCTTCCTGTACGACCGGGTGCTCGTGCAGATGCAGATCCGGAACATCCGCGGGGCAAGCGTCGAGCTGGTCTTCCGGTTTCTCAAGGAAGACACGATGGAGCTGCACGCCGAGGGCACCAACGAGATCGTCTTCGCCAACAGCAGCCACCGGGTCTGCCGGATCCCGCCGAACTTCCGGAATGCGGGGCTCGAGTACTCGGCCGACGAGTGACGGACCGGCGCACACGGGGATCGGCCGCTCAGTCTCTTCGGGGGGAACGGATGCACAAGTCCTGGCTTTCCATCGCCGTGATCGCTGTGGCCGCAGTGGCGCTTCTGACGTTTCTGCCGCGGGAGCGATCCGATCTCGCCTCGCCCGAGGACACGGGCTTCCTGTGGGACGGGCTCTACCTGGGCAAGCACAGCTTCGCCGAGGTCCCCTACGTCTCGACGCCCTACGAGGTCGTCGACGAGATGATCCGCCTGGCCGACGTGCGGGCGGACGACGTGGTCTACGACCTGGGCTGCGGGGACGGGCGGCTCGTCATCGAGGCGGTCCGGCGGACGGGCTGCCGCGGGGTCGGGGTCGACATCGACGGGGAGCTCATCGCGCTGTGCCGGACGCGGGCCCGTGCGGCGGGCGTCGAAGAGCGGACCCGTTTCGTGACGCAGGATTTCTTCGAGACCGACGTCCGCGAGGCGACGGTGATGCTGATCTACCTGTTCACCCACGTGAACCTCCGGCTGCGTCCCAAGTTCCTGACGGAGATGAGGCCCGGCTCCCGCGTGGTGTCCAACACCTTCGACATGGGGAACTGGAAGCCGGACCGCACGGTCCGCGTCGGGTCCCGCCGGATTTTTTACTGGGTGGTCCCGGCCAACGTCACGGGGACCTGGACGTGGACCGAGCCGGGGCGGGGCGGGGGCGCCGCCGCGCTCGAGATCGATCAGCGCTACCAGCAGATCCGGGGGAGGCTCCGGCGCGGGGGCGCGGAGGCGGCGATCGTCGATGCGTCGGTGACGGGGGACCGCATCGCCTTCGCGGTCGAGCAGGAGGCAAACGGCGTGCGGGTGCGGCGCGATTTCGCGGGGGTCGTGGAGGGCGACCGGATCGTCGGGACGGTCGTATCGACCGAGGGGACACGGGTCAGGACGGGCCGGTGGCGGGCCGTCCGCGACCCGGGGACCAGACGCCCGATCGGGGCGGAGTCGCAGAAAATGGAGTTCGGACCGTAGCGGCCGACGGCGGTGCGCTGGCACGTCGGTTGCAAACCATGCAGAATCAGCCACGCGCGTTCGGGGGGGCCGCCTGCATTCCCCCCGGGCGGGGAGCCTGCATGGACGTCAAGTACATCAACCCCTTCCTGAGCGGCACGCTGGAGGTCCTGAAGAAGATGGCCGCCATCGATGCCGTCCCCGGCAAGCCCCACGTCAAGACGGACGAATCCGCCTTCGGGGATGTCTCGGGCATCATCGGCATCACGGGCGATGCCCTCGGGTCCCTGGCGCTGAGCTTCTCCGAGGCCTGCATCTGCAGGGTCGTCGCCAACATGCTGGGCGAGCGGTTCGACGGGGTGACCCAGGAGATCATCGACGCCACGGGGGAGCTCACGAACATGATCTCCGGGGCGTCGCGGACGCAGATGGAAAAGATGGGGATGCGCGTCTACGCGGCCATTCCCACCGTCGTCCACGGGAAGCGGCACACGATCAGCCACATCCTGAAGGCCCCGAGCATCGTGATCCCCTTCTCGACGGCGGCGGGGCCCTTCTTCGTCGATGTCTGCATCCGGAC
>JAKPPV010000004.1 GCA_029547145.1 Methanobacteriota archaeon | reverse complement strand
CCGGACGACGGTGACGATCGGGGACACCAACCTGCTGCAGCACATGTACTTCGTGCACTTCTTCACGCTGCAGGGGATCACGCGGGACCTGTGGGTGAAGGAGTGCGTGCCGGGCGGGCTCGACGCCATCCGGGACGGCCTTGTCCTCATCACGAAAAACGCCATGTGCGAGTACAAGAAGGACTTCTTCCTGTACGACCGGGTGCTCGTGCAGATGCAGATCCGGAACATCCGCGGGGCGAGCGTGGAGCTGGTCTTCCGGTTTCTCAAGGAAGACACGATGGAGCTGCACGCCGAGGGCACCAACGAGATCGTCTTCGCCAACAGCAGCCACCGGATCTGCCGGATCCCGCCAAACTTCCGGAACGCGGGGCTCGAGTACTCGGCCGACGAGTGACGGCCCGGCGCGCATGGGGATCGGCCGCTGCGTTTCTTCAGGGTGAAAAGGATGAACAGGTCCTGGCTTGCCGTCGCCGTGATTGCTGCCGCCGCAGTGGCGCTTCTCACGTTTCTGCCGCGGGAGCGATCCGATCTCTCCTCGCCCGAGGACACGGGCTTCCTGTGGGACGGGCTCTACCTGGGCAAGCACAGCTTCGCCGAGGTCCCCTACGTCTCGACGCCCTACGAGGTCGTCGACGAGATGATCCGTCTGGCCGGCGTGACGGCGGACGACGTGGTCTACGACCTGGGCTGCGGGGACGGGCGGCTCGTCATCGAGGCGGTGCGGCGGACGGGCTGCCGCGGCGTCGGGGTCGACATCGACGGGGAGCTCATCGCGCTGTGCCGGTCGCGGGCCCGGGCGGCCGGGGTCGAGGAGCGGACCCGTTTCGTGACGCAGGATTTTTTCGAGACCGACGTCCGCGAGGCGACGGTGATGCTGATCTACCTGTTCACCCACGTGAACCTGCGGCTGCGCCCCAAGTTCCTGACGGAGATGAAGCCCGGCTCCCGCGTGGTGTCCAACACCTTCGACATGGGCAACTGGAAGCCGGACCGCACGGTCCTCGTCGGGACCCGCCGGATTTTTTACTGGGTGGTCCCGGCCAACGTCACGGGGACCTGGACGTGGACCGAACCGGGGCGGGGCGGGGGAGCCGCCTCGCTCACGATCGACCAGCGCTACCAGCGGATCCGGGGGATGCTCCGGCGCGGGGGCGCGGAGACGGCGATCGTCGATGCGTCGGTGACGGGGGACCGCATCGCCTTCGCGGTCGAGCAGGAGGCCGACGGCGTGAGGGCGCGGCGCGATTTCGCGGGGGTTGTGGAGGGCGACCGGAT
>JAKPPV010000037.1 GCA_029547145.1 Methanobacteriota archaeon | reverse complement strand
GTCGGTCACCGGCTGGAGGCGGTCCAAGGGGGAGTCCGCCGAGTGCGTGTCGAGCATGTCGGTCTCGGCGTGGGGTGGCGGGTAGCCCATCGAGATGCGCGCGAGAAATCGGTCCCGCTGGGCCTCGGGGAGCGGATAGGTCCCCTCCATCTCAATGGGGTTCTGGGTGGCCATGACCATGAAGGGGTGGGGGAGGGCGTAGGTCGTGCCGTCGACGGTCACCTGAGCCTCCTCCATCGCCTCGAGGAGGGCGGACTGGGTCTTGGGGGACGCCCGGTTGATCTCGTCGCCGACGACGACGTTGGCGAAGACGGCGCCCGGGCGGAACTCGAAACTGCGGACGTCCTGGTTGTAGACGCTCACGCCGGTGATGTCACTGGGCAGCAGGTCGGGCGTGAACTGGATCCGCCGAACGGTGCAGTCGATGGACTTGGCAAGCGTCTTGGCGAGCATCGTCTTGCCCACGCCCGGCACGTCCTCGATGAGCAGGTGTCCTTCGGCGAGGAGGGCCGTGACCGTCGTCCGGACGACGTCCTCCTTGCCCTCGATGACGGTGTTCATGGCCCGGGTCAGATCACTGCTGACCTGCAACACCTTGTCGAGGGCCGCCCCGATTGACACCTCCTCCGCCTGTTGGTGCCAAGTCGTCATGCCACGTCCCTCCCGCTCGGTCAGTTCTCCTCATCCTCGCAGGCGATCCCGTCAGTGGGGCTTTCGGTGCTCGATCGTCCGCGCGAACTTCGGGGTGCCGGGGGGGGCGGGGTCTGACCCAGCGATTTTGTATCGACCATCTCCCCACTTTCCTCCACCTGTTGTGACCTGCACAAATGCTGAAAGTTGCAGACATCTGTGACTCCAATTGCGTGCATGTGGAGACAAGGTGGAGTAAAGTGGAGGAAACAGGTGAGCAGTGTCGATCACGGGTGCGCGGAAGGGGAGGTGGGGTGCGTTGTTCCTCGGTACCCACACCCCTCGCCTCGACGACAAGGGCCGTCTCTTCTTCCCGGCGAAGTTCCGCGAGCGCCTCGGCTCGGGA
>JAKPPV010000020.1 GCA_029547145.1 Methanobacteriota archaeon | reverse complement strand
GCGATCCCCAACAGGTATGCCGAGATCGCGATGAACACCAGGTTCCGGAGGAGGTTCACGACGAGGGAGTAGACCCCCTTTCCGGTCCCCTGGAAGACCGAGCCGGAGACGATGCCCGGCGGGACGAAGGGGTAGAAGAAGCACATCACCGCGAGGAACGCCGCGATCTGCGGCGCGAGGTGCGCGCTCTCGGGCGAGTAGGCGAAGAGCCAGGCGATCGGGTGGGCAAAGACGTAGGTGATCACACTGATCCCGAGCGCGATCGCCGCCCCGAACCCGGTCGCGAACCGGTGTGCGACGCGGAGCTTGCCGAACTCCCGCGCCCCGTACGCAGCGCCGGCGACCGAGACCACCGACGTCCCGATCGCCGCGATCGGGATGATCGCGAACATGACGACCCGCCACCCCGCCGTGTAGACGGCGACCGCATCGGTCCCCGCCGAGAGGACCAGCATCCAGTTCACCAGAATCGCGAGCAGGGACATCAGCCCGAACTCGAGCGAGGCGGGGAGCCCGACGCGGAGCATGTCGACGATGATCGAGCGGTCGAAAGAGAACCCGCGCCACGAGAGCGAGAGGTAGGTGTCCTTACTGACGTAGAACCAGTAGAGGAGGATCAGCGAGACCATCGCCATCGAGATGAGCGCCCCCCACGCGGCGCCGGCGATCCCAAGGCCGGCCCAGTAGATCAGCACCGGGTCCAGGATGATGTTCAGGACCGACGAGGCGGCCATCGCCCACATCGTCCGTTTCGAGTCCCCCTCGGCGCGGAGCACGGCGTACCCGATGTTCACGAAGAGGAGGAGCACCATCCCGGCGAAGATGATCCGGCCGTACTCGCCGGCGAGCCCCGCGGTCCTCCCGGCCCCGAAGAGGAGCGCGATCGGCTCGGCGAAGACGACCAGGGGCAGGGTCAGGACGGCTGCCAGGCCGATCGCCAGGGCGAGGGCGTGGAGTGCCGCACGGTTCGCACCCTCGCGGTCGCAGGCCCCGATCCGGCGGGCGATCGCCGAGGTGGCGCCCGCCCCGATCCCGGAGCCCAGCCCCATCAGGATCATGAAGAGCGGGGTGACGAACCCGATCGCCGCCATCGCGTCCGACCCGAGCCCCGCGACCCAGATCGCGTTCACGATGTTGTAGGTCGACATCAGGAGCATCGCGGCGATCATCGGCGCCGAGAGGCGGATGATCGCCCTCTTCGGGTCTCCGCGCAGCAGCGCGACGCCGGCCGTCTCGGGCCGGCGCGGGAGGCATCCCTCCCCGACCTCACTCACGGCAGTCCCTCCCGTCCAGGCAGGAGGCCGCCACCCGCCCGAGCAGGGAGCAAAAGGCGTCCCGTTCGTCGGGCCGGAGGTCCGCCATGACCCGGGCCTCCCACTCCCGCTCGATCCGGCGGATCTCCGGGACGAGCGCCTCGCCCGCGCGGGTCAGGAAGAGGCGGACGGCCCGCCGGTCCGACGGGTCGGTCTCGCGGCGGATCAGCCCCGCCTCCTCCAGCCCGCGGGCCGCGCGTGCGACCGCCCCCTTATCGAAGTGGAAGTGACGGGCGAGCGACTCCTGGGTGACGTTCTGGCCGGCGGAGAGCCGGAGCAGGATCGGGACCTGGGCGACAAAAAGCCCGAGGGGCCGGACCTGCTCGTTCATCGTCGCGTAGTGGTGCCGGAGCACGATCGAGAGGTGACGGGCAAGCGGGATCTCGGCGGACATCTTTATGGACCTGAGGGTACCCGTGCGGTGCCCGGGGAGATAAAAGTTGATGGCGCAACAGTTGCCCGGTCAACTGGACTCCCCGCCTGTCCGGGCGTGCGGGGTGAAAGTAAAAACGGCGTATCAGTCTTCTTTTTCTCTTCCCGACGTCCTCCGTCCTCCGTTTGGGGGGCGCAACGGCGGTCGGGCGGGGCAGGGGGAGCGCGCTCAAGCCCGGCCCGGGCGACCATCATGACGGCCCCGAGTGGGCCGGAGAACAGGACCATGGGAGACTTTGTCCAGAGGGCGGTGACCCGGAGTGCCCAGCGCACCCTGGCATCGCCGATCGAGAGCATCGCGGCGTTCGCCGCGATCGTCGAGAACGTCCTTGTGAACAACCCGTTCGGCTGCACCCCGTACCAGTCCGGGGGCGAGACCCTGCCCGCCGTCGAGAAGACCCGCGAGGGCTACACGGCGCGGATCGTCTTCCAGGACGGGGATGCCCGGACCGTCGGCACGGTCACCGTGCGGTCGCCGACGATCGCCGCCCATGCGGCGAACGTGACGGCGGTGATGGAGAGCGCGGCCATCGCGTCCGCGATGGGCGGGACGCCCGTCCACGCAACCGAGGACGACTCGTTCTCAACCACGCTCCGCTGCCACGACCCGAACGGGGAGGTCTACACGGTCGGGTTCAACCGCAACCGGGTCACGATCTCCTCGTACGAGGACGACGCGATCCGTGCGGCGGTCGAGGCCTGGGCGGACACCGTCCCGGCACTCGCGTAGACGTTCGAACACCCCCTCTCTCCGCCCGGCGCCCCCTTTCCGGGGGCGCCGCCGTCTGCCTCCGTGGGGTCGAAACCGCAAGTCCCATCAAGGGACGGGGCGTTCCTCTTGTATGCGTCATTGCATCATCACCGCCTGCCTCGTCCTGGCGCTCGTCGCCGGTGGGTGCACCACCACCCCTTCCAGCAGTCCTTTTCCCCCCGTTCCGGCGACCACGTCCGCCGTCCCCCCGGCGAACGTCTCCGGGCACACGACCGCCCAGATGGTCGCGTTCGTGCACGGTGCCGCTGCCTATGCCCGTCTCCACGGGAAGGAGGCAGCACTCGCGGCGTTCATGAACACCTCGGGCCCGTTCTTCCAGGACGACCTTTACATCTATGCCTACGACTTCGACGGCGTCACCCTCGCCCACCCGCTCCAGCGCCACCTCGTCGGCACGAGCCGGCTCGATGAGCCCGACGCCGGTGGAACGCTCTTCATCCGGAACCTGAGGGATGCCGCCCGGAACGGCACGGGCTTCGTCCGGTTCTGGTACGTCAACCCGGCGCACGGCAACGCGACCGAACCGAAGCTCGGGTACGTCGAGCGGGTCGGCGAGGACTGGTGGCTCGGCTCGGGCGTCTACCTCCCGGTCGACCCCGACCCGGTCGAAGGAACGGTCTCCCTCGTCGAGGAGGCGGTCCGCTACGCGCAGGCGCACGGAAAGAACGCCGCGCTCGCCGCGTTCTCCGACCCGAACGGCACCTTCGTCCGCGGCGACCGGTACATCTTCGCCTACGACCTTCACGGCACCGTCCTCGCCCTCCCGGCGGACCCGGCGTCCGTCGGAACGAGCCACTGGGACCTGGTCGACCCGGACGGCGTCCGGATGGTCCGGCAGATGGGACTGGCGGCCCGGGACGGCGGCGGGTTCGTCACATACCTCACCAGTCACCGTCTCCACCAGACCGGGCTCTGGAGAAAGCAGGTCTACGTCGCGATGGCCGGCGATGACTGGTTCGTCGGGAGCGGCACCTACCTGTCCTGAGGCATCAGACCCACCGTTCCAGGCCCGCCTGGTCGAGGTCGGGCCCCGACCCCTTCCGGACGACGAGGCCCCGCCCGCGCGCCTCCGCCAGGAGCGCCGCCGCCACGGAGGACCAGCGCAGGACCGGCATCCGCCCCCGCCTCCCCGGGACGAGCCGGTAGCGCACCGGGCATTCGGGTGTCGACGCCGGGTGGAGCCCGAAGACCAGGGCGTGCTTGGAGCAGGTGAAGAGCTCGAACGCGGGCGACCCCTGCGTTCCGGCGGCGAACTGGGTGATCGGCCGGGTCCGCCCCCCCTCGCGGTCGAGCTTGAAGAGGGCCTTTGCCCCGTGCCGGCCCACGACCACCGGGCACCCTTCGAACGGCGGGGAGTCGAGGAGCGGAAGGCAGGTGTCGTCGTCGATGTCCAGGCAGGCAACCGTGTACCCGTCCGCCGTCGGGTAGTTCATGTCGACCGAGATGGAGATCACCCCGGGGCCCCAGAGACGGGCGCCGGGGGTCCGCCAGAACCGGGCGATCCGTTCCAGGCGCTCGGGCGTCGGGAGGTGGAACGAGTCCCGGACCACGGTACCGAACCGCTCCCGGCCGTACCGGGCGAGGAGGGCCTCCGGGGATGGCGGGGCCCCCCCGTAGACCCCGCGGCTCGAGATCGCCCCGATCGGGGCCTTGCTCCCGGCCCGGCAGGGGACCGGGACGACCCCGTTCTCCGTGCACCAGTTCAGGACCGGGCCGGCGAGGTACGGTGGGTCGGTCATGCACAGCCTCTCTCCCGGGTGATCGGGCGGCATCGCCCAAGAACCTGCGGTTCGTGTCACGCGCGGCAGGCGGGTTGTCTCCCGCTCCCTGCCTCCATGATCCCGCCCCGGTAGACCCGGTACCGCCGGAACCCGTCCGGACGGTGAAACAGCCAGAGTTCTGCCGTGCAGGTGTAGCCGTCCGGGAGGGGGATCTCCCGGAGGGTCGCGATCTCGGCCGCGAACCGGACCGCGACGACCGATGCCGGACGGTGTTCGCGGACCCGCCGGACCAGGATGAACCGGACCTTTTGTGCCTGCCAGGCGACGAGGTCGACCGTCCTGGTCCCGCTCGCCGACCGGACGACGGTGTACCCGTCGGCCTCGAGGGCCTGCTGGGCGAAGGTCCGTGCCGCGGTCAACGGCGCCTTCCCCCTCGTTCCCGGTCCCATCCGCTCCTCATCCCGGCTCCCGGGCGGGCCGGAAGGGCCCGTCCCGGTCCCTGATATCGCCCCTCCCGGCTCCTGAAGGGGCATCCCTGCGCCCGCGAAAGTGAAACCGGTCCTCCGGCACCGGTGACGCACGTATAGCGGACACGCGGCCCTCTCCCGGAAGGGGGGCACCGCCGGTCAGCGGATCAGGGGGGATCGGTCCTGGAGGAGCGCCCCGCCCTTCCCGGCACCCAGCTCCTCGAGAAGTCCCTGCACCGCCTCCCTGGTCTTTGGGTCGGCCAGTCCCAGCTCGATGTTGGCGAGCAGCCAGCTCATCGGCTCCCCGATGTCGTAGCGCCGCCCGCTTGCGACGACGCCGACCAGCCGGCCCGCCTCCGCCGCCTCCCGGAGCGCGTCCGTCAGCTGGATCTCCCCGTTCCTCCCCGGGCGGGTCCGCGCGAGGGCGGGAAAGATCGAGGGCGTGAGGAGGTAGGCGCCGAGCACCGCCAGGTTCGAGGGGGCCTTCCGGGGGTCCGGCTTCTCGACCAGGTCCGTGATCCGGAGTTCCCCCCTCCCGCAGGGGGTGGCCTCGACGACCCCGTACCGGTCGAGGAGCTCCTCGGGAACCGGCTGGACCGCGATCGCCGAGACCCGGTGCCGCTGGTAGGCCTCGATCAGCGGGGGCAGGCACGAGGGGCGGGTGAAGGTGTCCCCGAGCAGGACCACGAACGGCTCCCCCGAGGCGAACGGCTCGGCGTAGCGGAGCGCGTCCCAGAGCCCCCGGGGCGACTTCTGGCGGACGAAGTAGATGTCGAGCCGGTCGATCAGGGCGTCGAGGCGTGCGTTCTCCTCGTTCTCCGCGATGTCGCTCCGGTCGAAGTAGTCCTCGACCGCCCGCTTCCCCCGGCCCGTGATGATCAGGCACTCGGTGATCCCGGCGTCCACCGCCATCTCGACGACGTACTGGATGACGGGCTTGCGACCGACGGGCAGCATCTCCTTCGGCATCGACCGGGTCATCGGGAGGAACCGGGTCCCCAGGCCGGCCGCCGGGATCACCGCCCGCGTGATCCGGGTCACCAGCAGATCCCCTCGTAGACCGCGGCGGTCTCCTCCGCCCGCCGGCAGCGGCGCCCGTCGACCACGATCCGGCCGGAGTAGTCGATCCCCTCGAACTCGGGCCACTCGGTCACGATCACGGTCGCGTCGGTCCCCGAGACGACCTCGGCGGCGCTCGCCGCGTACTCGATCCCGGGGTGCACCTGCCGGAACTGCTCCATCGCCATCGGGTCGTGGGCGACGACGCGGGCCCCCCGGTCGAGGAGCCCCTGCACCACCGGGATCGCCCGGCTCTCGCGGACGTCGTCGGTCCCGGGCTTGAAGGCGAGGCCGAGCACCCCGATCCTTCGCCCGGCGATCCCGACCCGCTTCTCGAGGAGGTCGAGGAGGGCCGCCGGCTGACGGTCGTTTACCTCGAGCGCCGCGGAGAGGAGCCTTGCCCCGCACCCGAGCGAACCGGCGAGGGCGACGAGCGCCCGGACGTCCTTCGGGAAGCAGGAGCCCCCGAACCCGAGCCCCGCCCCGAGGAACCGGGGACCGATCCGGCCGTCGAGCACGACCGCGCCGAGCACCTCGTGCGCGTCGATCCCGAGCGACTTGCAGAGGTTCCCGATCTCGTTCGCGCAGGAGACGCGGACGGCGAGGAACGCGTTCGAGGCGTACTTCACCATCTCGGCGGTCGCGGTTGTGCACCGGACGCGCGGGCAGGAGAAGGGCCGGTAGAGCGCCTCGAGCGCCTCCGCCCCTGCCGGGTCGTCGGCCCCGATCACGATCCGGTCCGGGAGAAAGAAGTCCCGCACCGCCGAACCCTCGCGGAGAAACTCGGGGTTCATCACGACCGAGAGACCGTCCGCCGCCGACCGTCCGGACCCCGCCTCGACCGCCGGCCGGACCACCTCCGCCGTCGTGCCCGGGGGGACGGTGCTCTTCACCACGACGGTACGGGGACCGGACGTCCCGGAGAGCCCCTCTCCGATCGCCGCGCTCGCCGCCCGGACCGCGGAGAGGTCCGCCTCACCCCTCCTGTTCGACGGCGTCCCGACGCAGAGGAAGGTCATCCTGCTGTTGCCGACGGCGGTGGCGAGGTCGGCGGTCGTCTCCAGGCGGGGGAGGTTCCCCCGGATCATCGCCCCGAGGCCCGGTTCAAAGAACGGCGCCTCGCCCCGGACGAGCCGTTCCCGCACCCGCTCGTCGCGGTCGACCAGCACGATGGAATGGCCCATCTCGGCGAGGCAGGCACCGGTCACGGCGCCGACGTGCCCGGCCCCGACGATCGCGATCCTCATCCGACCACCTGTTGGGGCCGGGACAGAAAAAAGTGATCTCGAACCGCCTGTCCCGTCCCCCGTCCCCGGGGTCCGGAGACGGGGGACGGGAGGCGGTTCACCGGGCGAGCCAGCGCCCGCCGAAGGCGCCGTACGACCCGCCGCCCCTCCCGATCCCGAAGGGTGTCGAGGGCCGGACGACTCCGCCCGTCGCGGTGGTCACCGTCGGCTGGACCCGGACCGTCCCGGAGCCGGTGCCCCAGGTCGCCCCCGAGTACCGGCGGCCCGCCCCGAACCCGCGTGCCGCCCACGAGTCGGGGCCCGTGACGACCGTCGGCTGCGACGTCACCGTCGGGACCACGCCGGTCACGGTCGGGACCACCTGGGTCGGCTGGACGATCGGCACCGTGGTGACCGGCGGGACGATGGTCGGGCCGACGGGGAACGACCCGCCCTGCCCGGGCTGGGGGAGCGGTGGGATCGACTTTGCGGCGATCTGCGGTACGGCCGGCTTCGGGTAGGGGGTCTTCGCCCGGTTCAGGACGTACTTGTTGTCGATCCCCTCCTGGTTCAGGACCTC
Source organism: Methanobacteriota archaeon (assembly GCA_029547145.1). Lineage (GTDB taxonomy): Archaea > Halobacteriota > Methanomicrobia > Methanomicrobiales > Methanospirillaceae > UBA288. Next base: position 37,139 of record JAKPPV010000020.1, on the reverse strand, counting down.
GATGTTCGGACCGTACCCCGTGATGTCGAAGTACGAGTACGAGACCGAGTGGTGGTACTGCGCGTCGTGGTAATACCAGCCGATGTTGGACTGCGTCGGTGCCCCGCCGTCGACCGCCTTTCCGCCCATCTTCTGCTGGTGGAAGTTCTCGACCCGGATGTTGTCACCGAACGCGCCCCAGAAGGCCCACTCCTTCGCGTTCTCGGACCAGCAGTCCTTCAGGAGCATGTCCTTGCAGCCCTTCACGATCTTGAAGCCGTAGGTGGAACCGTCGTCGACGCAGTTCACGAAGGTGGTGTTCACCCCGTCGTGCGCGAAGAAGCCCGCGTTCTTGTTGTTCTCCGAGTAGCAGTTCTTCAGGTAGGAGTTCCGGTGGACGTAGTATCCCGAGAGGTAGGAGTCGCGGTACGGTGCCTTGGCCGGTTTCCGCTGGCCGTTGTTCCGGCTCACGCAGTTCTCCATGTAGAAGTTCTTCGTCCCGAGGTACCAGCCGGGCTCGCAGTGGAAACCGTTCTCCCAGTTGTCCTCCGCCAGGCAGTTGATCAGCTGGACGTTCTCCAGGTTGTTCGCCTCCTGCACGTCGAATCCGCAGGTGAAGTCCGAGTTCGACCCGTTCTCCATCCCGAAGCCGCAGCGGATCGCCTGGCAGTCGATGAACCGGAGGTTGCTGATCGTCCACGGGAGGACGCCGTCCTTCCTCTCCTGCGAGACGTTGCGGTTCGCGTTCATGTTGAACCCGTGGGTGTTGCAGTCGATCGCCTTGCAGTTCCTGAAGGTGATGTCACCCGTCTCGGGGTTGTCCACCCAGATGAAGAACATCCCGTTCCCGCCCACCGGCTGCCGGACTCCGTTCACGTCGACGGAGGTCACCGTTACGTCCTCGATCAGGACCCCGTTCGTCCGGATCAGGAAGAAGCCCATACCCCGGAGGGTGAAGCCCTTGACATGGATGTTCGGGCGCATGAGGTGGATCGGGTTGTAGTACTGGCTCGGGTTGTAGACGTTGATCACGGTCCGGTCCTCTCCCGCGCCGTAGAAGTTGGAGTTCATCTTCGGGTGGATCCAGCCGTTCGTATAGTAGGTCCCCTCCGTGAGCTGGACGGTGCCGCCCTCCGGCGGGAGCAGGGTGAAGGCGTAGTTGATCTGCTGCTGGTCGCTATCCCCGCTGCAGAGGATTTGTGCCTGTGCCTTGGACGCCTGGCTCGCGTCGGCTGCGGCCACGATGATCGTCGGACCGGCCGCCATCGCATGCAGGGGGAGGAGCAGCGCCAGGAGTCCGATCAGGAGGATTGCGGTAACGGGTCTCATCAGGATCACGCGCGCAATGGAGCGCTCATAGATCCAGTTTGGCCGTCCAAGATAGATAATCTCATCGGTGGAATATCCTCCGCCGGATTCGCAGAAAATCCCGGTTCAGGACCTTTTTTTTGATCTCGAAGGGGGGATGCACGGGCGTTTTGGCCCCCGCCCGGCCTTCACGGGACGACGCGGTCCTGCGGGCGCTCCGAACGACGCCGTTCCCGGGATCGGCCGTTCGGCCGGCCGGGTCTCTCTCCAGCAGGTTTATCCGCGCCGGTGGCGATCGGTCTCCGATGCACCTCGCACGTCTCCTCCTCCTCGCGGTGCTGGTTGCCGCCGTCCTCGCGGTGCCGCCGGTGACGGGTGCCCGCACCTCTCCCCTCATCGTCGACCATACCGCGGCCGATCTCGACCCGATCCCGGCACCGGCGATCGAGGCCGCGCGGGCGCAGCTCCACGTCGCCTACGGTCACACCTCGCACGGTTCGCAGCTGGTCGACGGGATGGCCGGCCTCTTCACCTTCGCCGGTGCGCCGCTCCCCCCGTCCACCTACGCCTTCAACGAGGGCGGGTCCGGGGGTGCGCTCGACCTGGACGACTACTTCGTCCCCGGGGACCTGGGCAACCCGGACCGGACCACGTGGGCGGCGCGGACCCGCGCCTACCTCGATCGGCCCGAGAACCGGGACGTGAACGTGGTAATCTGGTCGTGGTGCGGGCAGGTCTCCAGCGCGACGGCGGCCGACATCTCCACCTACCTCTCCCTCATGAGCGGGCTCGAGCGGGACTACCCATCCGTCACCTTCGTCTACATGACCGGGCACCTGGACGGGACCGGGACGGGCGGGAACCTGCACCTCCGGAACGAGCAGATCCGGGAGTTCTGCCGGGCGAACAACCGTGTGCTCTACGACTTCGCCGACATCGAGTCCTTCGACCCCGATGGCAACGGCTACCTCGCGCGCGGGGGAGACGACGCGTGCAACTACGACGGGGGGAACTGGGCGCGGGCCTGGCAGGCGGGCCACGTCGAGGGGCGTGACTGGTACTGGTGCAATGCAGCCCACACGGAGCCTTTGAACGCGAACCAAAAGGCGTATGCCGCCTGGCACCTCTTCGCCCGGCTCGCCGGCTGGAACCCGTCGTCCGCGACCCCGACGCCATCGCCTGCGCCGACACCCGTCCCCCTCCCGGGTGCCGTGGAGGCGGAGGACTACCGGCCGGGCGGGTTCTCGGACACGACCCCCGGCAACCAGGGGGGCGCCTACCGGTCCGACGACGTCGACATCGAGGAGATCCCCGGCGGGTACGCCGTCTGTTACGTCCGCGACGGGGAGTGGCTCGAGTTCGACGTCACCGTCCGGCAGCCCGGCATCCACCGGCTCGATGCCCGGGTGGCATCGCCGAACGACGGCGGCCGGATCGAGGTCCTGGTCGACGGCGCACCTACCTACACCGTCACCGTCCCGGGAACCGGCGGGTGGGGGAGCTACGACGTCGTCGGGGCGGCGGAGGAACGGTACCTGGACCCGGGCCCCCACACCCTCCGGGTCCGGTTCCCGAGGGGCTACCTCAACCTGGACCGGTTCCAGGTGACCGCCCGCACGGTCGGCGACCCGGTGACGGTGCCCGGCGGGTCGGGACCGCCGCGGGACAGGGACGGCGACGGGCGCTACGAGGACGTGAACGGGAACGGCCGTTCGGACTTCGCGGACGTCGTGCTCTTCTTCAACCAGATGACCTGGATCGGCGAGCACGAGCCGGTCGATGCGTTCGACTTCAACGCGAACGAACGGATCGACTTCGCCGACGCGGTCCGGCTCTTCTCCACCCTCTGACCGGGGCGGGGCCGGAAACCATAAATATCCTGTCGCCGACTGGAGGCGCATGAAGGAACTGAAACGCTCCCGGACGGACCGGATGGTGGCCGGAATCTGCGGCGGGATCGGCGTCTACCTCGGGATCGACCCGAACGTGATCCGTCTGATCTGGGTCGTCGTGACCCTCTTCAGCGGGGGGCTCGGGTTGCTCGCGTACCTGCTCGCCTGGATCCTCCTTCCCGGGGAGGAGGCGCCCCCGGCGGCGGCATCGGCCCCGGTCGACACCCCGGACGTGATCACGGTCGAGCCGGAGGAGGTCCGCTAGGGTTCGTCCCTCCGGGTCAGAATAATTTTTAAGGATGCTGGTGGATCACCTTCTGTTGAACGGTCGCAGCACCGTCTCTCTCGTGGTGATTGATATGGTTCGGATCCGCAGAAACCGCCCCATCGTCTCGGGCAGTGCGCCCGTCTCCCGCGCGGTGCGGCGTCGGAGTCTCGATCGGCCGTACCGCCCGGTCGAGCTCTCGGAGAGTATCCGCACCGTCTGTCTCGGTCTCCTCGCCGCGACGACGACGATGACCGGGTGCACGATCGGGACCTTCCTCCGCCTGGCCGGTCTCTGATGCTTCCTCCCTTTCCCGGATCGGCCCGTCTCGGGTGATACGACTGCGTCCTGTACTGCCCTGTCACCGGTTCGTGCACCCGAACAGAGCTATCATATAATCGGGGTCCCAAACTCTTCACTGCCATGATCCGTCCTTCCGGTGCCGCGCCGGTGCTGGTGCTGGTCCTGATCCTGGGTGCATGCGTGCTCATGGCCGGCTGCAGCCAGACCCAGCCCCTGACGGTCCAGATCACCGACCACCCGACCTACGGGAAGGTCCTGACGGACTCGAACGGCCGCTCGCTCTACGTGATCGCGAGGGATATTCCGAACACCGGGATCATCGCGGATCTGGGCGATGTCTCGCGGTTCTATCCCCCGTTCTTCGCCGAGAGCATGCCGGGCGGGCGGGGGATCGATCCGGGGCAGTTCGGCATCCTGACGCGCCCCGACGGCTCAAAGCAGACCACCTATCGCGGGTGGCCCCTCTACTACTACATCAACGACCGGGCCCCGGGTGATGCGAAGAGCCAGGGTGCGAACAACATCACGTTCCTGGCCCGGACCGAGTACACCCTGATGGTCATGGAGAACGCGAGCTGGGGGGTCTACCTGACGACCCCGGACGGCCTGACACTCTACGCGCCCGAGAGCCCGAACGCCTCCGTCCGGACCACGGGCTTTCTGCCGTTCCACGCCTCGCCCCCGATCGGGCCGTCGCCGCTCGTGAACGCGGGCGACTTCTCGGAGGTGAAGGGGACGGACGGGACGACCCAGACCCTGTTCCGGGGGCGGCCCCTCTGGCTCTCTGCCGGTGACCGGGTCCCGGGAGCCATCAATGCAGGCCAGGACGGGCTCCGCCCCGTCGTCCTCGCCCCGTCCGGAAGCCTGAGCGGGCAGGGTGAGGGGCCGACCGCCGCCCCGAGCCCGACCCCGTCGGCCGGTAGAGCACCGTCCACGCCGAACGGCGAGTCCCCGGTCCAGACAACGTCGACGACCCGCCCCGCCTACGACCCCTATACCGGCGGAAAACACACCCCGACGCCGTTCCAGACGGTCCGGGTGGTGAGCCAGTCCACCGCAACGGTCCAGCCCGTGGTGACCTGGACCCCGATCGTGCCCGGGACGACGACGGTGCCGGCGACCACGCTCCCTGTCCCGTCCGTCACCTCCCTGCCGACGACGGCGTCGACGACGGCAATCACCACCGTCGTCACCCCCGTCCTGACGACGACCGCGCCGCCGGTGACCTCTCCCCCGAAGACCCCCGAGCCGGTGACGACGACCCCGACGCCCGCACCGGTGACGACGACCCCGACACCCGCACCGGTGACGACGACCCCGACGACGCTCCCCACGACCGTCCCCCTCCCCGAGCCGTCGACCCAGGTGCCGACGTCGGCGCCGACGACGCTCCCCAACCCTCTCCCGGTGGTCACGATCCCGACCCTCCCCCCGATGCCGATCGCCTCGGACGGGGAGGGCAACACCTCCTCCTGATTCCCCTGCCGGGCGACGTTGCCGGGCGATCCCGTGCTGCAAATCATTATCATTTTCTCGTCCCGAGTCTGGTCCGTCGAACACGCGTCGACAGTGGGGAAGAGAGATGAGTGAGGAAACAACGAGGACGAGCGAGCTCGTCCGGCTGCTCGTGCACGGTACGACCTACCAGATGCTCGACGCGGCCGCGGCGATCGGGACGCTCGGCGAGGCGGCGGTCCTCGACGTCGCCCCGCTGCTCCGGTCCGTCCACCGCGAGACCCGATGGCGTGCGGCCGTGGCGCTGGAGCGCGTGGGGCCACCGGCCGTGGAAGCCCTGATGGTGGCGGCCTCGGACGCGGACTGGAAGGTCCGGGTACCGGCGATCTGGGCGCTCGAGCACATCGGGGACCCGAGGTCGATCCCGACGCTGCTGTCGAACCTGCACGGAAAGAACGAGTGCTGCCGCTGGATGGCGGCTGCCGCCCTGAACCGGATCGGGGACGAGCAGGTCCGGCAGACCGTCGGGGAGGTCTTCGAGGACGACCCCTTCGGCCGGGGGGTGATCGAGGAGCTGACCCACGGGAGCTGAACCGGACACCGGGCCGGACAGGGTCTGTGCTGGCCACCGGGGGCCTTCAATCCCCGGCACCTCTTTTCTGGAGCCCCGCATCGTGCGGCAGCGTTTTTCTATCCTGGTCCGGGACCGTTCGACTCCTCCCAACCGTCCCCCCGTCCCCGATCAGGCGTACCACCCGCCCGACGCGGCCGTCGGTCAGCCGGACCTTGATCCCGTGGGGGTGCGTCGCCGAGCGGGTGAGGACCCCGGCCACGATCCCCTCGACCGTCCGGCCGGTTCTCTGGTCCTGCTTCAGGACGATCGCCACCCTCAGGCCGGGCCGGATCGCGTCCCTTCGTCTGCCCGTCATCCCCTCTCCGTGGGCATCCCCGGTCCTCAAGCCTTTCGCCGCCCCGTGCACGCCAGGAGCACCGCCTCGACGAGTGCCAGCGTCCCCTCCACCCCGGCGAGCGGGACGGAGGCGAGGCGGGGCCGGCCCCGGACCGGGGGGGCGAAGGGGACGAAGGCGGCACCGGGTGAAAGGCGCTCCTCGAACGAGGAGCCCAGGACGAGGTCCGGGCTGGTCGCCTGGAGGGCCTCCTGGACCAGCCCGAGGTCGCCGGCCCGCCACCACCGTTCGCCGGGAGATCCGGGTGTCCCCGCCCGGTCCCCGAGCAGCACCACGTCCGCGTCCAGGTAGCGCACCAGGGTCCGCGCCGCCGCCCGCACCCGGTCCCCGTCCCCCAGGATCGCCGCGCGGGGAGGGTCGTGCCGGGCGAGGTACCGCTCGCAGGCGCGCCGGCACCGCATGTCGGCCTCGCGGCACTCCTCCTCGACCGGTCCGGGGTCGATCCGCGGGTCGCGGTCCGCGAGGCGGGCGAAGGTCGCCCGCACCGCCTCGAGCCCCAGGAGGTCACCGGCCCGCTCGCCCGGCCCGGCGGCGTAGACCGGGTTCGCGACCACCGACACGGGTGATGCCCGCCCGAGGGATTCGACCGGCCCGCCCGCGTACCGGGTGCCGGGGACGGCCCCTGCCAGGCGGAGGAGGCGTTCGCACTCGTGCAGGTCCCCGCGGAAGAACGGGTCGAGGGGCGAGAGGCCGTCGATCCCGACCGTCCCCGCGTCCGGGTCGACGACCGGCCGGAGTGCGGCAACGGCGGCCGTATGGCCGACGGATGCGTCCCCGAGGAAACCGGGTGCATCGACGAGGGTGACCGGCAGGCCGTCCAGGAGGCCGGCGAGGTCCTCCCCGACGATGCCGGGCACGCAGGTGTTCACCACCGCGACCCGGGGGTGGCGGGCGAGGGCCGATTCCACGACCGCCCGCACCCGCTCCCCCGACCCCATCACCGCCTCCTCCGCCGAGAGGTCGGTGCACCCCAGGTCCGTCTTCAACAGCGACGACGGGTAGAACCAGCACCCGGACGAGCCATGGACGACGACCCCGATCCCGGTGTAGGCCGAGAGGCAGGCGACCGCCCCGACCATCGCGCAGGGGACGAGCGGCCCGGCCCGGCAGGGGGACGGGGTCAGAGCGCTCGCCTCCAGCGGGAGAGGAGCCGGGCGATCCCCGCCGTCCCGACCGGCGCGGGGTCCGGCACCGGGAGCGGGACCCCGGCGGGGTCGACGACCAGCCCGAGGGCCTCCGCGAGCTCGGCGAGCCACCGGTTCCCTGCCGGGAGCCGCACGCGACTCCCCGCGAGGCCGGCGAACCGGGCGAGGACCGTCTCCTGGTGGTCGAGCTCCGCCTCGCAGGCGGCGTCCGCATCGAGGCCCAGGGCCGCCCCCACCGCCGAGAGGAACCCGACCGTCGCCGAAAGCCCGACCGGGAAGGCGTCGATCCGGGGCGTGCCCGGGAGGACCGGGAGGCGGTCCGCGACCGGCCCGAGGGCGGGCTCGCGGAGCACCAGGAGGTCGGCGCCGGGCAGGCGGCCGAGCGCGGCGGTGGGGGCCTCCCGGACGAACCGGAGCCCGACCGCCTGGTCGAGGTGCCCGAGGAGCCGGCCGAGCTCGTCGGCGTGGGCGTCGGCCTCGAACTCCAGGTTCTTCTCCCCGACCAGCACGACCACCGGCTCGTCGTCGCCCCGCCCGGGGTCGAAAAGCCGGGAGGCGAGGCGTCCGTAGGCGTGCAGGGCGGCCCGCTCGCCCTCGAGGAAACCCCCGCCGAAGAATCCCCCGACCGGGATCACGACGACCGGTATCGTCCCGGGGACACGGGAGGCGACCGCCCTGCAGTCGTCGCCGATCGCCTCGGCCACGCAGGTCGAGAGGACCGCGATCGAGCCGGGTGACCGTGCGACGGCCTCGTCGAGGGCCCGGGCGAGGGCCGCCTCACCCCCGAAGATCACCTCCTCCTCACCCAGGTCGTCCGAGAGGAGGCACGGCATCCGGGACTCCGGCCGGTCGAGGAGCGTGGTGAGGAGGAGCGAGACGTGGTGGTGTGCGCACCCGGCCGGGCCGTGGATGACGGTCAGTCCGTCCGCGACTGCGGCAGCGACCGAGAGGGCGCCGGCAAGGGTACACCCGTCAGAGCGGGGTGTGGTCAATGGCGAGGGACTCGAGGGCATCCTGGGTCAGGGGGCGCGGGATCGCGAGATCGGTGTTGCAGAGCAGGTCCTCGGCGAGCCGCCGGTAGACCCCGGCCTGGGCCGAGTCGGGGGCGTACTCGATCACGGTCCGGCGGTGGAGCTCGGCGAGCTGGACCACCCGGTCCCGCGGGATCGTGGCGACGAGCCGCGAGCCGATCGCACCGGCGAACGCACCGACCAGGTCCTCCTCGCGTTCCATCCCCTTCGCGTTCAGGATCACGCCGGCAAGCCGGCAGCGGCAGCGCGGCCGCTCGGCGAGGCGGGCGATCGCCTTCGCGATGTTGTTGGCCGCGTAGAGCGACATCAGCTCCCCCGAGGTGACCAGGTAGACCTCCTCGGCGTAGCCCTCGCGCATCGGCATCGCGAAACCGCCGCAGACCACGTCGCCGAGGACGTCGTAGACGATCACGTCCGCCTCGAGCGCCCCCCGCTCCTCCAGGAGCTGGAAGGTCGCGATGATCCCCCGGCCCGCGCATCCGATCCCGGGCTCGGGCCCGCCGGCCTCGACGCACCGGACGCCGGCGTACCCGGTCCGCACCACGTCCCCGAGGGCGACGGAGGCCGCCCCGCGCTCCCGCACCAGCTCCAGCACGGTCGGCATCGGCTCGCCGTGCATCAGCATCCGCGTCGAGTCATGCTTCGGGTCGCACCCGACCTGGAGGACCGACCGCCCACTCTCGCCGAGGGCGGCGGAGAGGTTTGCCGAGGTCGTCGACTTGCCGATACCTCCCTTGCCGTAGAGGGCGACCTGCTTCATCCCTCGTGAATGGGTCGTCCGACCGGTTCAACCTTTCCGATGTTATCTCAGGTCTGATTGCGTTCGACCCTCCTCCCGCTCGTGGATCATCACGAGCTCCATCCTGAACCGGGTCACCGCCTGCACCGCGTGCGGCACGGATGCGGGCAGAACGATCACCTGCCCGGGCCCGAGGGTGTAGGCCCGGTTGCGGATCGTGACCCGGGCGGTCCCCTCGAGGACGGTCAGGACCGCTTCATACGGGGCCGTGTGCTCGGGGAGCCCCTCCCCCTCGTCGAAGGCGAAGAGCGTGATCGTCCCCGCCTTCTTAAAGACCAGCATCCGGGAGGCGATCGAGCCGGGCTGGTAGTCGACCAGCCCGCACAGGTCGTACACGACCTCCGGTTCGATCCCCCGGCGTCCATCGGTCATGTACGATCGATCGTCCCCCGGGATGATAGAGGTGACTCCGACGTGCCCCTACCCGCTCCGCCCGCTCCCACCCTTCTCGATCGTCCTGAGCGCTGCGGGGAGCCCCTTCCGGATCTCCTCGTCGCCGAAGAGGGCCGACCCGGCGACGATCACCTCGGGCACCCCCCGGGGGGTGACGTTGAGGGCGCGGTTCACCTCGTAGTACCGGGCGGCGTTCTCCTCGCTTGCGTAGATATCGATCGACTCGAACCGGAGGGACGGGTGCGTCCGGGCCATCGCCTCGACGAAGGGTCTCGCCTCCTCGCAGTTCTCGCAACCGGTGCCCCAGAAGAAGAGGACGTCGGCGGTCTCTGCCGTCGACGGTACCGTGGGCAGACCGGGACCGGTCGTCGCCGGCGTCTCCACGGTGACACCCGCCTCCGGGCTCACGCCCGGGGAGGGGGACGGCGATGGCAGGTCCGCCCCCGGCCCGCCGGGCGCAGTCCCTTCCGCTGAGAGGCACCCGGCGACGGAGAGGGCGAGCATGATGATGATGAGGAGGGGGAGGCGGAGGAGGGGTTTCATCGTACCATCAGATCGTGATCCCCGCCGCCATCGCCCCGAAGAGGACCAGGTCGTAGAGACCGTGGGTGATCGCGCAGGTGGTGGTGTTCGACCGCTTCCGGATCCAGGCGAAGACGAGCCCGGCGAGAAAGACCGAGAGGAGGGCGTCCCAGGAGTACTGCCATGCGTGGAGGGCGGCGAAGAGGAGGCTCGGCAGGAGGACGCCGAAGACCGGCTGGAGCACCCCGCGGACCGCCAGCTCCTCCCCGACCCCCGCGGAGACGGCGGCCGTCACCGCCCCGAGCGGGGAGAGCACGTCGGAGAAGAGACGGTGATACGCCTCGTCGTCCGTGACCGCCCAGCCCATCGCCCCCCAGCCCGCGGCGATCGCCCGGTCGACCAGGCCGAAGGCGACGACCAGGACCAGCCCTGCGCCGACCGCGAAGGCGACCTGCCGGCCCGTCGGTCGGACGAACGCGAGCCGCTCGAGGGCCTCGGAGAAGGTCCGCCTGATGAAGAGCCCGACGATCAGGAACGAGGCGTAGATGACGAAGAGGAGGGAGTAGGCCTCCGAGCGGGCGAAGTCGCCCGGGCTCTCCGGGCTCCCGCTGTCGTCCAGGAAGGCCTCCGAGAGGAAGGGGGGGGCCCCGTTCACGATCAGGGGGACGGGGGGGACGAGGACCATCGCGAGCACGAGGACGAGGGCGACGCCGTGGACGAACGAGTCCGGGTCGAGCGGGATCACCCGTGCGAGGAGGCGCCGGACCGGGTGGAGGAAGCCGGCGAGCGAGACGAGGCCGCCGAGCGACCCGAGCCCGAGGAGGGCGAGCGCGGTCCCCTCCGTCCCGGGCGGAAGGTCGGGGCCGTCGAGTCCCCCGGGGGGCAGCACCGCCAGGAGGCCGAACGCGAACGAGACCAGGACCAGGGCCCCGATCAGGCCGAGCAGGAGCACCCCGGTCACGTACCGGAGGGGGCGCGAGTCTTCGGCCAGGTAGGCGGCCATCGCGACGAGGACGAAGGGGGCCACCTGGAGCGCCCCCGCCCCGAGGAGCCTGAGCTCGGCCTCCAGGTCGGGGCTCGAGATGAGGAGGAGGGAGACCGCGAGGCCGGCGACCGCGGTTCCGGCCAGGAGGGCCCGGTACCCGGTCCGGTCCGGTGCGGACCCGTCAACCGATACCGGGGGTACGGAGCCCGGCTCGTCGTCCATAGAGAAAGTGGAGGTTCCGGTTATTTCATCCTTCTCCAACCGGCACGGGGGTCGCGTTCCCGGCGCGCCGCTGGGTCTTATTGATCAGGGAAAGTTCGTCGCCGGGACGGGCGAACACCGTCTCGTTCACGAAGACGAGGTCGGGGATCGCCTTCAATCCCTCCAGGTCGTAGATCCGGGGTCCGTACTGGTAGCCGTTCGCGTCCAGCCAGGCGGCCGGATACCCGGGGTTCGCGGCGGTCCGGTTCACAGCATCGTTCACCATCCCGTTCGCGTACCGGGCGATCAGCCGGTCCGAGAAGGCCCACCAGCGGTCCAGGACGGCATCCGCGTGCGAGACCGTCCAGTTCGTCAGGTACGCACGGGCCGCCGCCTCTCCCGAGGTGTTCCGCAACCGGAGGGCCTCCCGGTCGACGACGGTCCGGTTCTCCAGCGACGCGGCCTCGATCGACTGCTGCTCGGCCTGGATCTCCGGGATCATGTCGCGGTACCGGAGGCGGGCCCAGTTGGTCACCAGGTTGAAGGCCCACCAGGCGGAGTCGCGTGAGACCGCCGAACGGTTCCCCGTCGCGAAGGAGGCCGGCAGCGCGGTGGAACCGGCGTAGACAGGGAGGTAGACGGTCTCGGCCGGAACGGCGAATCCGATCCAGGCGGTCCCGCCGACGTCGGCCGGGAGCCAGGAACGGCCCTGGCAGACGTAGCTGTAACTGCAGAAGAGGGGCGAGATCGGCCGGGGCCAGGCGCCGGGCCGGACCTCCCCGGGCGGGAAGGGCTGGTGGTTGTCGAACGGCCCGGAGTCGCGGTACGGGTCGCCGAAGGGGCTCGCCGACGGTCCGCTGGTCAGGTCGAAGACCGTCCCCTCGTAGTGGTCCCGAAAGAGCGAGAGCGCCGTCGTGACGTTCAGCGGCACGTCCGGCTTCGTCGAGAAGGGGTAGGCGGTGGTGTAGGTCCCCTCGACGTACGGCGACAGGTTGAGCGAGGGGGCGACCCGGTCATAGAGGCGCCAGACCCGCGAGAGGGAGTAGTAGGGGTGGGAGTACTCGCCGGTGGAGACCGTCCTGAGCCAGTCGAGCGGCCCGTCCGATGGGCGCCACCATCCCCGCTCCTCGGCGACCGAGAAGAGGTTCTTCGAATGGAGCTGGTCCTCCCGCCCGGGGGTGATCTCCCGGATCCGGAAGGTGTTGGCGGCGACGAAGACGTGCCCGTCGGGGATCCGCTCTGCCGCCCAGAGCCCCCCCGTCCCGTTCATGTCGTACCCGCACATCTCGATCACCCAGGCCTCCTTCGGGTCGGCGAAGAGGAGGGTCTCGCCGGTCCCGTAGTAGCCGTACCGGTCGATCAGACCCCCGACGAGTTCCACCGCCTCCCGGGAGGTGCGGCATCGCTCAAGCGCGATGTTGGAGAGCTCGGACGAGTAGAGGATCCGCCGCCCGGGATCCCAGTTCGGCTGGACCCGGACGTAGTCCGTGCACTCCGACGACATCAGCCCGACCTCGTTGATGATCCCGTAACTCCCGGTGAGGTAGCCATAGGTGTGCGGGACCTCGTCGATCTCGGAGGTGTTCCGGTGGTCGGTCGAGGCGCGGTCGACCGGGTCGTCGGAGCCCGAGTTCGGGTCGAAACGGACTGTCCGCTTCGCTCCGGGGGGATGGTCGGCGGCGGGGACGTAGACGAGGTGGGTGTCCTCCTCGGAGACGTTGTGCCCGATCACCGAGGGACCGAAACCGTCGTTCGTATGCGCGATGTACATCGACCCGTCGTCCGAGGCGCCGGGGGTGATGACGAAGGTCGAGCAGGCGAGTGCCGGCGCGACCAGGAGCAGGACCGCGGCGAGTGCGGCAGGTAAAAGACGCATGGATGATGGTGGCGCGAACCGGGGATAATCATACCGGATCCACCCCGGGTCGCGGGCCGGTCCGTAGGGGGGGTCCGCGACGCCGTCGGTGCCGGCGCAGGATCGGGAACCCGGGGCAGAGGGGTGGATGCAAAGACGAGTGCGGCCCGATTCATGCATCCGCCCTCCGGAACAGTGATGCGTTGCTCCCGGGGACAGGGGAGCGTCCGCCGTCCGGAATGATGAGACTTTGCCCTGCGACTTCCATCATCAGATCTCGTCATCAGAACGTGACCCGTCGCGCCGGGGTCCGTCCGGGCGGGCATGCCGTCGGCACCGGAACCCCGGTGACGGGCGCGGGGAGGGCCGGACAGGAGGACGGGGTCGTCTGCGGGTCCGCGCCCGGTCGAAGGGCGGGGAACGAAGTCTGTCGCCATCCGGCTCCGGAGATCACCGCGGTGAGACGCTGAGGGGGAGATTTGAACTCCCGAGGGGCAAAGCCCCACAGGCTTTCCAGGCCTGCGCCCTACCGGTCTAGACTACCTCAGCAGAACAGAACAGGGGATCAGGTTGTCGGGACAGGCAATTAATCCTATGCCCTCTTCCCTAGATCCCCTCGTAGAGGGTGACCACGTCGCCGAAGTCCATCCGCCCGTTCCGGTTGAAGTCGAAGCAGCAGACGGGCTGGTTGGCGCAGCACCAGTCGAGGTGGTTGAAGAGCAGGACGACGTCCGCAAAGTCGGTCCGACCGTTGCCGTTGATGTCCTCGTACCGCCCGTCCCCGTTCACGTCCCGGGGGGTGCAGTTCGCGGAGGGAAATGCCCGGACGGACGGGGTCGTCGTCACCGTCGGGGTCGGACCCGGCGTCGCGGCGACCCGCCGGCCCGAGAGGTCCGCCTGCCGCTGCATGTCCGCCGAGTAGGAGTGACCCTCGAACGAGGCGCCATCCCCGGAGAGGACCAGGACGAGGGTCCCCTGGTCGTCGGGCGGGGCGTAGGTGGGGCCATCGGACCAGGTGCCCGTGAGCGTGCGACCGTCGGGGGAGAGCGTGCCGGCGATCCTCCCCGCCTCGATCTCGTAGGTGCCCGTCACGTTCCTGCCGGAGACATGGAGGACCATCAGGCCCGACTCGGTCTCCCAGGACCCGTCGAACCCGGGGGTCACCGGGGTGATCACGGGGGTGGGCGTCGCCGTGGGCGCCATCGTATCGTACTCCACCTGCAGTGTCTGCCACTCGGTCGATGGGACCGCGAACGACCCCTGGTAGAAACCGTCGTACGGCAGGTTCATCGAGAGCCGGTACGTCCCCTTCGGCCGCAGGCCGTTCCCGTCGCCCCACGAGTTCAGCACGAGCCAGTAGGGGTTCGCAGGGTCGGTGTCGTCGTACCCGACGACCAGGACGGCGTGGGCCCCCGCCGTCGCGGACCAGGTCCGCCCGTTGTAGGGTGTGATGTTGAAGACCGCCGTCTCCGGACGGGTGTTCCAGAAGGACTCGAACGCGGACCACGCCTCGCTGTCCGGCAGGCGCACGGAGAGGTAGACCGGGCGGTTGCTGTCCAGGACGGCCTTGATGTTCGCCCGGGCGGCGGCATCCCCGACGCCCCGGGTCACGATCCTCTGCTGCACGACCGTCTCGAGGTCGTAGTGCGGCTCCGTCCCGATCGCGCCGGCCGGTACCCAGGCCCGCTGGTTGTCACGGCACCAGGTCCGTCCGTCCTGGTACGAGGCGTTCGGGTTCGACCAGGGGACCGCGATCCGCTCGGTGTTGTAGAACCGGACGAACTCGCCGAGGGACCCGCCGTTCCCCGCCCAGGACGGCCCGCTCCCGCCGTTGTAGGTGGAGTCGAACCACTGGACCGAGAGACGGTCCCGGACCCCGTCGCGGGCCGTATGGGCCGCCTCGAGGATGCCGGTGCCCGCCCAGACCCAGCAGTTCGCGACCGCACCCTGGTTCCGCTCGCGGGTGTCGTACGGGATCAGGGAGAGCAGGCTCTTCGACCCGGTGGTGCGGGCGAGCGACCGCTGGCGGGCGAGGTCGACCGGTACGGGGGGTGCCGACTCGTACTCGGCGATCCAGGTCCTGAGTTCGGCATCGGTACTCCGGATGACCGGGTGGGAGAGTTCTGCGGCGCCGGCGAGGACGGGGATGCCAGCCAGGAGAAGAAGGAGGGCCACGGTCGTGACCAGCCAGGTCCGGTCGTTCATTGCCTTGCACACCCATTCTCCTTATCCCACTCTCTATATTAAAAAATTTACTATGGGGAAAAAATATGGGAATCGAACCTGGCAGGAATCTAAGCGATATATCATCATTTCCTGCGCCACCCCCGGGGGTACGTCCCGGGGGCCATGAAGACGGTCTCGGGTGCGGCGACGAGCCCGGTCCGTCCCGGGGAGGTCGCGGCGCTCTCAACGAGCGTCCGGGCGAGCGCCACGAGCTCCCCTTTCCGTGTCACGAGCGCCACGGTCTCCCCGGCACGGAACCCGGGGAGTTCCAGCACCCCGACCCCGGCGAGCGCCGCCCCGTGGCAGACGGCGTCGACCGCCCGGTCCCCGATCACGACCGCCTTCAGGTCCGGGACCGCCGCCTCCACCGGGAGGACCATGCTGGCGAGCGCGGAGCGGTCGCCCTCCGCCGCCCGGACGGCCGCATCTTTCAGCGCGTGGAGGGTGACCGCCTGCTCCTCACCGAAGGCGCCCGAGCGGGTCCGGCGGAGCTCTGCCATCTGGCCGCCGCACCCGATCGCGAGCCCGAGGTGATGGCAGAGCGACCGGATGTAGGTCCCCGCGTCACACCGGACGCGGAACAGGACCAGCCGGCCCCGTACCTCGAGCACCTCCAGGGCATGGACCCGCCGGATCCGGAGCTGCCTTTTTACGGCCGACCGGCGGGGGGGGCGCTGGTAGAGCCGTCCGACGAACTCCGCCGCGACCTCGCGGACCCGCGCCTCGTCCGCGTCGCCGTGGAGCCGGAGGACGCAGACGTACTCCTTGTCGTGCCGGAGCAGCAACCGGGCGAGCCGGACGGCGCGGTTGAGCATCACCACGAGCACCCCGGAGACCTGGGGGTCGAGCGTGCCTGCGTGCCCGACCTGGGCGCCCAGGATCTCGCCGACCCAGGCGGCCACCTGATGGCTCGACGGCCCCCGGGGCTTGTCGATCACGACGATCCCCGGGCCGGGGCAGAGGCTCCCGCTCATCGGGTCCCGATCGCCCCGATCGCCCGGAGCGCCCCCTCGAGCGACCCGTCCCCGACCGCGTCGGGCTCGACCCCGGCCCCCCGCATCCGCTCCGCGGTCACCTCCCCGATCGCGCAGACCAGCAGGCCCGGGCGGGGGGTCCAGACCGCCTCCGAGAACGAGTTCGCCGAGGTGAAGAGGACCGCGTCCGCCCCGTCGAGGTCGAGCGGCTCCCCGGTCCGGCGCAGTCCGTAGATCCGGAACTCCTCTGGGACGCCCCCCGCCGCCCGGATCGCCTCTAAAAGGGGCTCGTTCGGTACATCCGCCCGGGGGAGGCCGATCCTCCGGCCCCGGAGCCAGGCTCCCAGGTGCGGGGCGAAGTCGCGGGAGTAGAACCCCGGGAGGACCTCGGACTCGACCCCGTGCCGGGCGAGCGCGGCCCGCGTCGCCGGCCCGATCGCCACGACCCGGGTCCGCCGTCCCGAACGCGCCAGGGCGGGCCCGACCAGGTCGGCCGGGAGGGCGGAGGTGAAGAAGAGGGCGTCGAACCGCCCCTTCTCCAGCGCGGCGATGAAGGCGTCCCTCGCATCGGGATAGACCTCGGCCCGGAGGGGCGAGACCGGGTAGCAGGAGTGGCCGAACCGGGCGCACCGTTCCGTATCGTCCGCGCCCTTCTCCGGGAGCCTGGTGATGGCGATTCTCATCCGCCAGAGTCGTCGGCGCGCCCGGACTAAACGATTCCGATCCCCTTATGGTCTCGCGTTCCGACCGGGAGGATATGCTCGGGCTGGTCGCCGGCACCCTGCTGGGCGTCGTTCTCGGGGCCCTCTCGGGTCTCGCGCCCGGTATCCACGCCAACACCCTCGCCTCCGCCCTTCTGGCCGCCGGGGCCGGCCTCGGCTCCCTGCTCGGCGAGGAGGGGCTCGCGGCGGCGATGTTCGCCGCGCTGATCACGCACTCCTTCCTCGACAACATCCCGGCGACCTTCCTCGGCGTCCCCGACCCCGATACCGCGCTCGCCGTCCTGCCGGCCCACGCCCTCTGCCTCGAGGGGCGCGGCGAGGAGGCGGTGCGGTGTTCGGCCATCGGCTCCGCCCTCTCGCTCTGCTTTGCGGTGCCTTTCTCGGTCGCCTGCGTCCTCCTCCTTCCGCCGCTCCAGCCGGCGCTTGACTGGGGGATCGGGATCCTCCTGGTCGCGGTGGCGGGCTACCTGGTCCTCTCCTCCGACTCCCCGGGATGGGCCTTCGGCACCTTCGCCGTCTCGGGCGCCCTCGGTCTCTTCGCACTCCGGTACGGCTTTCTTGCCTGGCACACCCTCGGCGGGGACGCGGTCTTTCTCCCCCTCCTCTCGGGCCTCTTCGGCCTGCCGGTCCTCCTCTCCGCCTCGCACGGGCCGGTGCCCGACCAGCACTTCTCCGGCATCTCGATCCCGTCGGGGGTCCTCGCCCGCCACTCGTTCCTGGGCACGCTCGCCGGCCTCCTCGTCGGGTGGCTCCCCGGGCTCTCGAACGCGACCGCGAATGGCCTCCTCGACGCGGTCGTCGGGTACGACCGCGACCGGCGCGGCTTCATCGTCGCCACCTCGGCGGCGAACACCGCGAACGCCTTCATCGGGCTCGCCGCCCTCTTCGCCCTCGGGAGGACCCGGAACGGCGTCATGGCGGCGATCTCCGGCCTCGAGCTCCCCGCGATGCCCGTGCTGATGGCCGCCGGGCTCGCCGCCGCCGTCGGGGGGTTCCTCCTGACCGTCCGGTGCGCCCGGTCCGCCCGCCACCTCGCCCGGCTCGACGGGCGTCGCCTGAACCTCGCGGTCGCGGCGCTCCTCGTCCTCCTCTGCCTCCTCCTCTCCGGGCCGTTCGGCCTGCTCGTGCTCTGCCTCGCCACCCTGGTCGGGTCCGTGCCCCCGCTCGTCAATACCCGCCGTGTCCACGCGATGGGGGCGATCATGCTCCCGGTGATGGCCTGGGCCTTCGGCTTCGCCGGCTTCTAGGCGGTGCCTTTTTTACCGGACGGGACCCGATCCGTACCCGTGACGGCGCGGTACTGGTGGGGGGAGATCGACGAGGACGGGACCTGCAGGCCGGCCCCGACCGACGAGGCAGAGGCCCTCGCCCGGCTCGGCTCGCTCGAGAGCCCGATGGACGGGACGGTGCCGGGCACCTGGGAGGCAGCGGTCGCCTGCGGCGTCGTCCCGGACCGGGCCGCGTACCTGGCGCGGCTCCACGACCTCGCGATGCGCCTGGCGGCCGACCGGGTGGCGGAGGCTCTCCGGGGGCCCGATCTCGAGCTCCTCCGGATGGTCCGGACCCTCGACGAGCTCGACGGGGTGATCAACCTCCTGACCGAGCGTGCGGTGGAGTGGTACGCGACCCAGGACCCGGGCTTCTCCCGGAAGTTCCGGGCGGTGCCCGCCCGGCGGCTCGTCCAGGTGCTCCTGCCGCGGGCCCGGGGCCCCCTGCGGTCCGTCCTCCTCCAGATCGAGGCGCTCGGGGCCGCCCGGACCGACCTCGCCCGCGAGGTGACCCGCGCCGCGTTCCGGGTGATGCCGAACTCCTCCGGGCTCGTCGGGGGGCTCGTCGCGGCGCGCCTGATGGCCGCCGCCGGTTCGCTCGACGCGCTCGCCCGCCTCCCCGCCTCGGGCCTCCAGGTGCTCGGGGCCCGGAGCGCCCTCTTCTCCCACATCCGAACCGGCACGCCGCCGCCGAAGCACGGGCTGATCTTCCAGCACCGGCGGGTCCACAACGCCCCGCCCGCCGTCCGGGGGCGGGTGGCCCGGGTGCTCGCCTCCCGCCTGGCGATCGCGGCCCGTATCGACCGCTACCGGGGGACGCCGGACCCCGCCTTCATCGAGGCGGCGAACGCCCGGATCGACGGGGTGCTCGCATGATCTGGCGCGACGGCACCCTCCTCTCGCCCGGCGAGGGGAGCGTGTACGGCGAGCGGACCCGGGGGGGCCTGCGGGTCTGGGACCCCCGCCGGTCCAAGTTCGCCGCCCTCGCCCACCTCGACCCCGGGTTCGACCTCCCCCCCGGCACCCGGGTCCTCTACCTGGGAGCGGCAAACGGCACGACCGTCTCCCACGTGGCGGACTACGCGGAGGTCGTCTACGCGGTCGAGTTCGCCCCCCGGCCGATGCAGGACCTGCTCGCCGTGGCGCGGCGGCGGAAAAACATCATCCCGATCCTGGCGGACGCCGGCCGGCCCGGCCGGTACGCGCCCCTCCTCGAGCCCGTCGACCTCCTCTTCCAGGACGTCGCGCAGCCGAACCAGGCGGCGATCGCGGTCCGGAACCGGCCCTTCCTTGTCCCCGGGGGCCGGCTCGCCCTCATGCTCAAGGTCCGTTCGATCGACCAGCGCCGACCGCAGGACGAGGTCGGGCAGGAGGCGGTCGGGGTGCTCGAGGAGGGGGGCTACGCGGTCGACTCGGTCCGGTCCCTCTCGCCATACCACCGCGATCACCTCGCGATCCAGGGACGGCGGGTGGACTAGGTGGACCGTTCTCCCGTCTCCCCGGTCCTCCTCCTCCTCCTCGGCGCCGCCCTCCTCCTTCTCGTCCCCCTCCTCTTCCTCCAGCTCGTCGGCGGGGCCTTCGCCCGGCTCGGTTTCACGCCCCTGCAGGTGTTCGCGCTCCTCGCGCTCACCCTCGCCGGCTCGTTCGTCAACATCCCGGTCGCCCGCGTCCGGGCCCGCGACCCGTTCCCGCTCCGGCTCCCGCCGGGCTGGCGCATGGTCGAACGCCTCTACCGGATCCCGCCGTTCTCGCCCGAGACGACGGTCGCGGTCAACCTGGGGGGGGCGGTGATCCCGACCGTCGTCTCGATCGGGCTGACCCTCGCCGCGGTGCGCCTCGGTGGCCCGGTCTGCCTCCTCCTCGTTGGTGCCGGGGTGCTCGCCGTCACCATCGTGACCCGCCTCTCCGCCCGCCCGGTGCCGGGGCTCGGGATCACGACGCCGTTCTTCATCCCGCCCCTCTGCGCCGGGCTCGCCGGGCTCCTCCTCGGGTCCCTGGCACCGGGCACCGGCCCGGCGATCGGATACATCAGCGGGACGCTCGGTACCCTGATCGGCGCCGACCTCCTGCTCTGGCGGGAGTACCCGCGCCTCGGGGCGGGCATGGTCTCGATCGGCGGTGCCGGGACCTTCGACGGGATCTTCCTCGCCGGGATCATCGCGGCCCTGATCGCCTGAGAACGGACCCTGGTTTCATCTCGGATCGGCACTCAACCTCCCGTATGTCTCTGTCACGCCCCTACCGGATCGCCGGTGCCGTCCGGCTCCGGGACCCGGAGGCCCTCCCGGTCTTCGCCCGGCTCGTCGGGGACGGGCGGCTCGACGCGGTCCAGGTCTACGTCCCGGGGCCGCTGACCCCCGATGACCGGCGGAGGCTGGATGCCTACCTGGCCCTCGACACCCGGTTCATCGTCCACGCCCCGCACCACCGGGACGGGGTCAACCCGGTGGAGCCGACCGCCCCGTACGGACTCACCCCGGCGGAGGGCCGCGCCCGGCTCCAGGAGGGGATGGGTGCCGCCCTCGAGTCGGCCGACCTCCTCGGTGCGGACCGGGTCGTCATCCACGGGGGGTGCCTGGTCGGGTCTACCCCCGCCGGGGCGATCGATGCGATGGCCTCGTTCCTCGACGAGTGGACGGACCCCCGCCTCCTCCTCGAGAACCTCCCCGCCGTCTCCCGCGATCTCCGTTTCTATGGCACGTCGGCCGACGAGCTCCGTGCCCTCGGCGACGGGCGCATCCGGGGCTACTGCCTGGACTTCGCCCACCTCTACGTCGCCGCGAACCACTTCGGGTGGGACTACACGGCGGCGCTCGCCGCGTTCGACCACCTGCCCGTCCGCTACCACCACCTCTCGAACTCCCCCGCCGGGTCGGTCCTCGACCGCCACACCCCGCTCGACGCGCCCGGTGGCGGCGTGCCGTTCGAGCACGCCTTCACCTGGATCCGGGCGCACCCGGAGAACGCGACCTGCCTGGAGTACAAGAACACCGCCGCCGGGCTCTACGAGGGACAGCTCGGGGTCTTCGACGCCCTCTACCGGCGGTACGCCCGACGGTGAGAGGGGCCGGGCATCGGGACCGGCGAATGGACGCCTAGAGCCGGCGGCGGACGGACTCGAGTGCCTCCTCCAGGGTCTCGGGGCCGGGCTTCAGGATCACGACGGGGACGTCGACGATCCGCTCGACGATCGAGGCGAGCACGGGGGCGCAGACGATCGCGATCGCCCCCTCCTTCTCGGCGCGGACCGCGGCGACGAGGCACTCCTCGAGCGAGCTGGCCGCGTACCCGCGGACCGGGTACCGCCGGTCCCGGACCTCGATCTCCTTGCCGGCGACCGCGTCGAGGAGGAACCGGGCCGCGATCACCGCGACCGGGCGCTGCTGCCGGGGCTCGAATGCCTCCGCGATCCCGAGCACGGTCGAGAGGCGGGGGTCGCGCTCCCCCGACGAGATCTTGTAGAGGGTCGGGAGGGGGATCCCCGTCCGGTCCGAGAGCTCCCGGATCGTCATATCGCGGCGCGTCAGCTCCTCGGCGAGGGCGGTCTGGAACGACGTCTCGAGTACACGGCGGAGAAACATGGTACTTCTGTCTATCTCCTGACGAAAATTTTCTCCTGAAGGGAAATATTTTCCGGTTCTATTGGGGAATGGATCCGACGCCCGGGGGCCGGCACCTGCCCGGAGGCGAGGGGGGTCGGGGCCAATACTGATAATACCGGTTCCCTCCAGATATCGGGTAGTATTCCAGGTGATGCAGTCATCGGGCTCTTTGACCTCTTCCGGCCGAACGTGCAGCGGCTCGCGGCCGAACGCAACATCCGGGGGCTGTTACCCCTCCTCGACCACCGCGATGCCCTCGTCCGCGAGGAGGCGGCAAGGACCCTCTCCCACCTCGCGGAGGATGACCTCGCCCCCTTCCTCGAACTCCTCCGTACCGGGAACCGCGAGGTCCAGCGGCGGACGATCGAGGTCCTCGCCGCCCGCCCGGGGTTCGACGCCGCCCGGCTGATCCCGGCCCTGGGGGACGATACGGGACGGGTGTACCCGGCGGTGGCGACGCTCTGCGCCCGGTATGGCGAGGAGGCGATCCCCGGGCTTGTTCAGGCGCTCGCCTCGGGGCGCGAGGAGCTCTGGCGGGGGGCGGTGCTCGCCCTCCGGGAGATGGGCAGGACCGCCTGGCCGGCGCTGAAGGCCCGCCTTGCGGACCCCTCCCACCGCGTCCGGCTCGGTGCGGCCCGGGCGCTCGAACAGTCGAAGTGGACGCCGGCCGACGAGCGCGAGGAGTTCGCCTACCGGTTCGCCCTGGAGGACTGGGACGCGATCATCCGGATGCACAAGGTGGCCGTGCCCCACCTGATCGGGGCCCTCCGGGACCCGCACTTCGGGATCCGGGAGGCGGCGGCGCGGACGCTCGGCCGGATCGGGGACGTCGCCGCCTTTCCCCCTCTCGCGGGGCTGCTGACCCATGACCCCGAGGAGGAGGTGAGGGCGGCGGCCGCCGAGTCCCTGGGCCTCCTTGGGGAGCCGCGGGCGATCCCGCTCCTCCGGGGGGCCCTCCACGACCGTTCCCACGCGGTCCGGCTCGCCGCCGCCGGCGCCCTCGAGACCTTCGGGTGGCTCCCCGAGACGGAGGAGGAGACGATCGCGCTCCTTTTAGCGACGGAACAGTGGCCGCTGCTGGTTCGGCTCGGGGAGCCCGCCGTCCCCGCCCTGATCGAGGCCCTCGCCGACGACTACTTCGGGATCAGGACCGGGGCCGGCGAGGCCCTCCTCTCTCTCGGCCCGGTCGGCCGGCGGGCGCTCGAGGAGGCGCGGGCGCACCCGAACCCGACGATCCGCGACGGAGCGATCGGTCTCCTGGTCCGGGCCGGGCCCGACGCCGGGGCGGTCGCCCCCGGCCCGGAGGAGACGGCGGTATCGGAGGGACCGATCGAGCCCGTCACCCCGGTGCCGCCGCCCGCGCTCTCCCCCCCGCCGCCGGAGGACCGGGGCCGGAGACCGGGGGGGGACCGGCCGCTCCTCGTCCGTCTCGCCGACCTCGCGGCCCGGGGGGCGGGCGCCTCCCCCCTCAGGACCCGCATCTCCGCCCCCCCCTCGATGCACCGGGAGACCGCGATCCGCGAGTTCATCGACGAGGCGCTCCGCCACGGCGCAGAGGCGGGATCCCGCTCGCCCCCGGGAGAGCTCCTCGCCACCCTCGAGGAGGCCCTCGGCGAGCCCGACCCGGCACTCCGACTGGTCGCGGTCGAGGTCTTTGGCCGGCTCGGACCGGACGCGGTCGGCCCGCTCCTCGGCGCACTGGAGGACCCCGACCGCCTGGTCCGGTGCGCGGCGATCGACGCCCTCGCCGGGCTGATGGACCCCCGGGCGACCGCCCCGCTCCTCGTGCGCCTCCGCACCGACGGGGAGGAGGAGGTCCGGGAGCACGCCGCCTGGGCGCTCGGTGAGTCCGGAGACCCGGGGGTGGTGCCCGCGCTGATCGACGCCCTCTCGGACCCGTACCTCCGGGTCCGGTCCGCGGCCTCCGCGGCGCTCACCCTTTTCGGCCCGGATGTCCTGCCGGCCCTCCGCCCTGTGCTCGAAAGGGCCGACCTGCCGGCGGCGATCGCCGCCGCCCACGCCCTCGGCGCCCTCCGCGACACCGCCTCCGTGCCCGCCCTCCTCGCCCTCCTCGCCCGCGAGGAGCCCGACGCGGGGACGGCCGCGATCGCCGCCCTCGGGGGGATCGGCCCCGCCGCCGCCCCCCCTCTGGCCGACATCGCAGCGGATGCGGAACGGCCGACGGCCGTCAGGGTGCGGGCGATCCGGGCACTCACGGAGCTCGGGGTGGTCGCGGAGGAACGGCTCGTCCCGCTCGCGGACGACCCGGACCCCGAGGTCGCCGAGACCGCCCGGACCGCCCTCGCCTCGCTCCGCCCGCCGGGGCTCGGCGGGGAGTCCGGCGCGCCCCCCGTCCCGTCGGTGCGGGAGGTCGTCCTCCCGGCGGCCGAAGAGGACGAGGTGACGCTCGAGGCCTGGCACCGGGAACCGGTGGAGGTGCCGGTCAGCTCCCCGTCCAAGGCGCCCACGGTGCCGCTCTCTGCATTCGCCCCGCCAGGAGAGGAGGCCCCCGGTCCCACCGGACCCGCCGCCCCGGTGGGGTCCTCCTCCCCTCCCGAGGAGGAACCGGCGGGGACCGATGCGGCGTCCAGGGATCCGGTCTCCGTCCTCCTCGCCGCCCTCGCCGGAAACCCCGCGGACGCGCCCGCCCTCCTCCGCCGGCTCGGCCGGACCGGCGACCCGCGCGGACTCGGACCGCTCGCGGGCCGGCTCTTCGCCGGCGACCCCGCCGAACGGCGGGCGGCGGCGGAGGCCCTCCGCGCCATCCCCGCACCGGGGACCGTGGCGGCCCTCGCGGGGGCGCTCCTCGACCCCGACCCCGGGGTCCGTGAGGAGGCCGTCACCTCGCTCGGTCTCCTGGGCACCCCGATGGCGCTCCGCCTGGTCGTCGACCGGCTCGCCGACCCCGATTACGCGGTCCGGGAGGCGGCGGTCGTCTCCCTCGGACGCGCCGTCCCTGAAGCCCTCGAGCCGCTCGTCGCCGCGCTGGGGCACCCGGAGCGGGAGGTCCGTGCCGGCGCCGCCCGGGTCCTCCGCGGGGCCGGGTGGCAGGGTGCGGACGAGGAGCAGGCGCTGGGGTTCGCCCTCGCCTCGGAGGACTGGCGCCTGCTCGGCCGGTTCGGCGAGGAGGCGCTCGCCCCCCTCTCCTCCCTGTTGGTCCATCCCGATCCGGACCTGCGCCTCGGCGCGGTGATCGCCCTCGGCGGGATCGGCGGCGAACGGGCGACCGACCTGATCCGGCAGGCCTTCTCCGACCCCTCCCCCCTCGTCCGGAACCGGGCAGCGCTCCTGTTACACGAGCGGAAGACCGACGAGGCGAAGGGGTGACCCGGGTCCGGTCGGGTCAGATCTCGGCGCTCGACGCCTCGGGGGGCTGGAACTCGCGTTCGGTCCGCGAGAGCTCCTCGATCCGGGAGACGATCCGGCGTCCGAGCGGGGTCTCGTGGTAGATGATCCAGTTCGCCTGCCGCTCGCCCTGGATCAGCCGCATCGACTGCAGGACCGACAGGTGGTAGGAGAGCTTCGAGTCGGGCACCCGCAGGACCTCCTTGATCACCGAGACGCAGAGCGGCCGGGACTGGAGCAAAAAGAGGATGGAGAGCCGCAGCGGGTCCGAGAGGGTATGGAAGAGTCGACTGTCGGTGCGGATCCGTTCGGGGTCCGGCAGCTGCGCCCTCAGCACCTCCGCCCCCCCCGCTCCCTCGATCACCTGTCTGAGGTCGTCCGGGACTGCCATCTTCGTCTCACCCACTCCCTCCTCGTGGAGGCGCACTGGTCCCTTATCCTCGATCGATTATAAATACCTGCCGTTTATCTCCCGAACGTCCTCTCGACCCAGTCGGCGATCTCGTCCCGGGCCCGGCGGAAGGCCTCGAGCCGCCCCTCCCCTTCGACCGCCCCCGGGTCGGGGAAGGAGACGTGGAGGGTCTCCTTCGCCCCGGGGAAGAACGGGCAGGTCTCCTGGGCACGGTCGCAGACGGTCACCACCGTCTCGATCGGGAGGTCGAGGACCTCGACGAGGGACTTCGCCCGCTGGCCCGAGATGTCGATCCCGATCTCGGCCATCACCCGGACGGCGCACGGGTCGAGGGTCGTGGGATCGGTACCGGCACTGTAGGCCTCGAAGCGCCCGGGGAACCGGTGGCGGAGGAGCCCTTCCGCCATCTGGGAGCGGGCCGAATTGTGCGTGCAGAGAAAGAGGACACCCTTCGGAGCCATTCAATTGAGTGGAGCGGTGCCAGACCATATACCTATCTTCCGGCGCCACCTATCTTCTGTGCGCGCATGACCGGCATCTCCCGCCTCTCCCCGGTCTTTGACCGGTTCCCGCTGCCTCCCGGTGTCCGGGTGGGGACGGTTCTCTATGGGGGCCGCAGGGTCGAACGGTTCGAGGCGGAGTTCTGGACCCCCCGGCAGCGGCAGGCCCACTCCCTCCACGAGCTCTCCTACCGCGCCTGCTTCAAGCCACAGCTCCCCCGGTTCTTCATCGAACGCCTCACCGGACCCGGCGACCTGGTCTACGACCCGTTCTCGGGCCGGGGGACGACCGCGCTCGAGGCGGCGCTCCTCGACCGGCGCGTCGCGGCGAACGACGCGAACCCCCTCTCCGCCCTGCTCTCCGCTCCCCGCCTGGTACCCCCTCCCGATCCCGGAGCGGTCGCCGAACGGCTCGCCTCCTACCCGTTCGACCCGTCCGCGCGGGCCGACCGGGACCTCTCGATGTTCTACCACCCGGTGACCGAGGCACACCTGGTCTCGCTCCGCCGGGCACTCCTCGAGCGGGCCGCCTCCGACAGGGAGGACGACCTCGACCGGTGGATCCGGATGGTCGCGACCAACCGCCTCTCCGGCCACTCCCGGAACTTCTTCTCGGTCTACACCCTGCCGCCGAACCAGGCGGCGAGCCCGGAGAGCCAGCGCCGGATCAACGAGCGGCTCCGCCAGACACCTCCACCGAAGGACGTGGACGGGATCGTGGTCCACAAGACCGCCCGGCTCCTCCGCGACCTCTCGGACGAAGACCGCAGACGCCTCGCCCGCCGGGCGGAGGATGCACGGTTCATGACCGGTGACGCCCGGTCGACCCCGGGCCTCCTCCCGGACTCGGTCCGGCTGACCGTCACCTCACCGCCGTTCCTCGACCAGGTCGCCTACGCGAAGGACAACTGGCTCCGCTGCTGGTTCAACGGGCTGGACGAGGAGAGGGTCGCGTCGGGGATCACGATGAGCCGGACGGTCCGGGCCTGGTCCGGGGTGATGGGCGAGGTCTTTGCCGAGCTTTTCCGGGTCACCGCGCCCGGGGGTCACGTCGCGTTCGAGGTCGGCGAGGTACGCCGGAGCACGGTCCCGCTCGACGAGCACGTGGTACCGCTCGGTGAGGAGGCGGGGTTCGTCTGCCAGGCGGTCTTCGTCAACCGGTCGAGGTTCACCAAGACCTCGCACATCTGGGGGGTCGCCAACCACCGGGGGGGCACCAACACGAACCGGATCGTGCTCTTTTTCAAGGAGTGAGGGGGATGGAGACGGTCGTGGCGGTCGACCTGGGGGGGACCCGGGTCCGGGTCGCCCTCGTCGACGAAGACGGGCGGGTGCTCGCGCGCGAGGTCTTCGCGACGCCGACCGGCGGGCCGGACGGGGCGGCGGTGACCGACGCGATCCTGGCGGCGGTCCGGCGGGTCGGCGGCCCCCGCCCCCGCCCGGTCGGGATCGCTGCGGCGGGGCCGCTCGACCTTGTGACCGGCGCCGTCGTCTCACCCCCGAACCTTCCCTACCCGAGGATCGACCTGGTCGGGCCCCTCTCGGAGGCCCTGGGCGGAGACGTCACCCTGGTGAACGACGCCCGGGCGGGGGCCCTCGGGGAGCACGCCCACGGTGCCGGCGCGGGGTGCGACGACCTGGTCTACGTCACGATCTCGACCGGGATCGGCGGCGGCGTGATCTCCGGGGGCCACCTCCTCGGGGGGCGCGGGGGGAACGCGGGCGAGATCGGGCACATCACGGTCGAGACCCGTCACGGGCTCGTCTGCAGCTGCGGCTACCCGAACCACTGGGAGGGCTACTGCTCAGGAAGGAACCTGCCGCGGTTCTACGCGGTGGAGAGGCGGGCGGGCGACCCGGAGTACACGGCGACCCCGGAGATCTTCGCGGCGGCACGGGCCGGCGAGCCCGGCGCACGCCGCTTCCTGGAGGCGGTCGCGGTGCTGAACGGGCGCGCCCTCTCGGCCCTCACGGTCGCGTACGACCCGGCGCGGATCGTGCTCGACGGCGCCGTCGTCCAGGCCCAGGCGGACCTGCTCGTCGGTCCCACCGTCGCCCGGATGGAGCGGTACCTCCCGTGCCCCGAGGTCGTCACGAGCCCGCTCGGCGGCGATGCCCCCCTCCTCGGGGCGGCCGTTGCGGCCCGGCGCCGGCGCTAGCGCCGGAGGGAGACGAGCAGGCCGGCAAGACCGAGGGCGGCGAGCACGGCGAGGGGGGAGAGGGGCGACCCGGGCGCGTCCGCCTCTGCGGCCGTCGGAAGAGCGGTCTCACCCGCTCCGACGACCGGGGCGGTCGGTGAGCGTCCGGCGCCCGGACGCTCGGTCTCGGGCCGGTCCACCCCCGGCAGGGTCCGGAGCGTGAACGTGTAGGGGACGGTCCCGTTCGGCGGGGCGGTGATCACCTTCCGCTCGGTCGCATAGCCGTACTTGTTCACCTGGATCTCCTGGGGCACCATCGCGGGCACCCTGATCGTCAGCGGTGTGAGGCCGTTCATCTTCGTCCGGTTCACGAAGACGGTCGCCCCGTCGGGGACGGTGTTGATCTGGATGTACCCGACCTGCGGGTTTTCTGCCCCCGGGGCCTGCTGCGTCGCGTTCTCCGCCGCAGAGGCGGCCGGCACGACGAGCAGGAGGAGCACGGCGGCGAAAAGGGCCGCGTAAAGGTGGCCAACTGTCCTCATCATACAGGGTTCGACCCCGCCCCTCTTATTCTGAACCCCGCACGGCGTCGCCGGCTTTATCTCTCCCGCGGGGCGACGTACCCTGCATGACCCCGATCGAGGCGGCCGTCGCGGAGGCGGTCGATGCCGACCTTCTTTCACTCTACGAGGACCTGCACGCCCATCCCGAGCTCTCCGGCCAGGAGGAGCGGACCGCCGCCCGCCTGGCCTTTGCCCTGGAGGCGGCCGGTTGCCGGGTCGCGCGGGGGATCGGGGGGCACGGTCTCGCGGCCGTCCTCGAGGACGGGGCGGGCCCGGTCGTCCTCGTGCGGGCCGACATGGACGCGCTCCCCGTGCGGGAGGAGACGGGCCTCCCCTACGCGAGCCGGGCGACCGCCGTCGATTCCCGGGGGAACGAGGTGCCGGTGATGCACGCCTGCGGCCACGACCTGCACATGGCCGCGCTCGTCGGGCTCGCCCGGTCCATGCAGGCCCTCCGCGGGCGGTGGCGGGGCCGGCTCGTCCTGGTCGGCCAGCCCTCCGAGGAGTGGGTCTCGGGCGCGGCGGCCATGCGTGCGGACGGCCTCTACGACCGGTTCGGCCGGCCGGATGCGGCCCTCGCGCTGCACGTCGCCCCAGGTCATCCGGCGGGACAGGTCCTCCTCACCGAGGGGATCGCGTCGGCGGGGGGCGAGTCGCTCGACCTCCTCGTCCGGGGCGTGGGGGGGCACGCGGCCCATCCGGACGAGACGCGGGACCCGGTCCTGCTCGCGGCCCAGGTGATCGTGGCTATCCAGTCGGTCGTCTCCCGCGAGGTCGACCCCCAGGCCTTCGCCGTCCTCACCGTCGCCTCGGTCCACGGGGGGGCGAAGCACAACGCGATCCCGGACGAGGTCCGGCTCGGCCTGAACATCCGTTTCTTCGACGACGCGGTGCGGGAGCGGCTCCTCTGCGGCATCGAGCGGGTCGCCACCGGGCTCGCCCGGGCCGCCGGTGTGCCGGAGGACCGCCTCCCGGTGCTGACCCTCCTCCCGGAGTCGGCCCGGCCGTTCTCGAACGATCCGGCCCTCGTCCGCCGTCTCCGGGCCGCCATTGGCGCGGCGATCGGGCCTGAGCGGGTCGGGATGCTCGGCCCCTCGTCGGGCTCCGAGGACTTCGGGGCGTTCGGCGCGGCCGAACCGCCCGTTCCGCTCTGCTACCTCCGGATCGGGGCCGGCCCGGGGCGGCTCCACGCCGCCGACTTCGCGCCCGACCCCCTCACCGTGCTGACGGCGGGCGTGACTGCCCTCACCGCGGCCGCAATCGACCTTCTGGCCCCATCCCCCTAGGCACGACCGCCGGTCATGGCGTCCAGGTGCCGGACCGCCGCCGGGGTCGCCTCGCGCCCCTGCGGGGTCCGCCGGATGAACCCGATCCGGATCAGGTACGGCTCGTAGACCTCCTCGATCGTCCGGACCTCCTCGCCGACCGCGATCGAGATCGTCCGGACCCCGACGGGGCCGCCGCCGAACTCCCGGACGATCGTGGAGAGGATCCGCCGGTCCAGGTCGTCGAGGCCGAGAGGGTCGATCCCGAGCAGGGAGAGGGCCTCGTCCGCGGACTGTCGGGTGATCGTGCCGTCCCCCCGGACCAGGGCGTAGTCGCGGACCCGGCGGAGAAGGCGGTTCACGATCCGTGGCGTCCCCCGGGACCGGCGGGCGATCTCAAGCGCCCCATCCGGCGTGATCGGGATCCGCATGATCCCGGCGGACCGCTCCACGATCCGGACCAGGTCCGGCTCGTCGTAGAGGTTCAGCCGGCAGACGATCCCGAACCGGTCGCGGAAGGGCGCGCCCAGGTTGCCGATCTTCGTGGTGGCGCCGATCAGCGTGAACCGCTCCAGCGAGAGGGGGATCGACCGGGCGCTCGGCCCCTCGCCGATCATCACGTCGATGAAGAAGTCCTCCATCGCCGAGTAGAGCACCTCCTCGACGACCGGCGAGACCCGGTGGACCTCGTCGATAAAGAGGACGTCCCCCTCGCCGAGCGCGGTGAGGAGGGCGGCGAGGTCCCCGGGCTTCTCGAGGACCGGGCCGGTCGTGGTCCGGATCGCGGCCCCCATCTCCCGGGCGATGATGTGGGCGAGCGTGGTCTTGCCGAGCCCGGGCGGCCCGGAGAAGAGGATGTGGTCGACCGGTTCATTCCGCCGCCTCGCCGCCTCGATCGCGATCGCGAGGGCCTCCCGGACGTCGGACTGGCCGATGAACGTCTCGAGCGAGACCGGCCGGATCGCGGTCTCCTCGGCCTCGTCGGAGAGGAGCGCCGGTGACACCTCGCGCCCGTCCCTCACCTCATCCCCTCCTGAGCTGGGCGAGCGCCCCGCGGATCAGGCCCTGGAGGTCGCCCTCCGGTGCCTCCGCCCGGGCGGTTCCGACCGCCTCCTGGGCCTCGCGGGTGCCGAACCCGAGCGCGACCAGGGCGGCGACGGCGTCGGACGCGGCATCCTGCGGACCGACCCCCTCCGGGGCGCCAGGGGTGGTCCCGAGCCCCGCGAACCGGTCGCGGAGCTCGAGGACGAGCCGCCGGGCCGACTTCGCCCCGATCCCGGGGACGCGGGTGAGGACCGCCTCGTCCTCCCCCCGGACCGCGCGGACCAGTTCGTCGACGGGGACCACGGAGAGGACCTTGAGGGCGAGGGCCGGCCCGACCTTGGTCACCCCGATCAGGGCGCGGAAGACCTCCCGGTCCCGGGGGTCCAGAAAGCCGTAGAGGCTCCACCCGTCCTCGCGGACCGCGAGGTGGGTGTGGACCCGGACCCGCCCCCGCTCCGGGCGGAGCGCCGCGAGCACCGGTGCCGGTGCCTGCACGCGGAAGCCGATCCCCCCCACGTCGATGACGGCCGACCGCTCGTCGACCGAGTCGACCGTTCCCTCGAGATATGCGAACATCCCTCGCTCCCTTTTTATATGTCGCCCATTCCGGGGTTAAGAGTTCGGTCCCGGCAAGGGTGGAACCGTCCCCAGTCCCACTCACGCGCGGACGGTGAAGAATCCCTCGGAGCTCTCGACCGTGTAGGACATGCCCGGGATCATGATGGCAAGCGTATATCCCCCGACGGCGGCATCGGACGGGATCGCGAACGAACACCTGAACTGGTTGGCGCTGAGAAGGGTGACGTCGGTCCCCCAGACCATTGTGCCCGGCGTGAAGAGGTACGCACTCAGCCCCTCACCGAAGCTGGACCCGCTGACGGTGACCGTGACTGTCTGCCCCCGGGCCGCCGACGACGGCGAGATGCTCGAGACGGTCGGGACGTCCCGGATGACGAAGGCGTTCGTCTTGGTGACCCAGGTGGCGGTGCCCGGGTTCCGGACTCGAACGTCCCACGACCCGAGGTATGCATTGGTTGGAATGAAGACATTGCAGTTGATGGTGCTGCTGTCCTGCACGCTCTCGCCGAACGCTTCGACCGTCTGGCCCCCCCCGGCGAGGACGACCTCGACGCCATCGATGAAGTTCGTTCCGTATACCGCAACCGGTCTCGAGGTGATGCTCCCCCGGTAGATCGTCGTGGGCGAGAACCCGGTGATGGTCGGTATCGGTGGGTCCCGCACCGTGAGGGCACCCGCCTTCGTGACCCAGGCGGTCTCTCCGGGGTTGCGCACGCCGACGTCCCACGATCCGACATACGCATTCGAAGGGATGGTGAGCGTGGAGAGGATCGTCGTCGGACCCGGCACGGACTCCTCGGTGGCGTCGATCGTCTGTCCTCCGCCCGTGATCCGGACCTGGGCGCCCGGGACGAACCCTGTCCCGTAGATCGTGACGTACGTCGTTGTCCCCCGGTACGCCGTCGCCGGGGCGATCCCGGTGACGGTCACGTCCGGCGGTGCCAGGACGGTGAAGGCACCGGTCTTCGTGACCCAGCTGCTCGCGCCTGGATTCCGGACCGTGACACCATAGGAGCCGATGTACGCGTCCGGTGGGATCGCAAGGGTGCAGGCGACCTCGTTCGTGCTGACCAGCGTCTCGTTCGTCGCGAGGACCGTCGTCCCTCCTCCCACGAGGGCGACCTCGATCCCGTTCGCGAAGCCGGTGCCCGAGACGGTGGCGCTGATCGTGCGACCCGCGTACGCCGATACCGGCGCGATCCCCGTCACGGTGGGCGTGGGGGTGGGCGTCGGTGTCGCGCCCAGGTCGTTGAAGAGGGCGACGACGTCGGCGAAGTCGATCCGGTTGTTGCCGTTAAAGTCGAACGCCGCGAGGGGTTCATTCGACGCGATCCAGGTCATCTGGTTGAAGTACAGCACGACGTCCGCGAAGTCCTTCCGCCCGTTCGCGTTCAGGTCCTCGTACTTCCCGTCGCCGTCGGGGTCGGTGGGTGCCAGGGTGTTCGGCGGGATCGGGATCACCCCCGCCTGCCCCGACGCCGTGGGCACGAGGGCGACGAGGAGCAGGAGGATCACCATGATGGATCGCAAGTGTGTCCTACAATTCCGGGCGTTCATGACCGTTCCTCTTTGCCGTTACTGCCACCGGCGAGACTGTCGTTCGGGATCCGAAAAGACATGACGTCCCCACTACCTGACGTGGTAATCGATCTGTTTTCCGGCGAGCGCGACTCCGTTCTCTTTCGCGTAGATCGCCACCGAATGGTCGACATTGGACGATCCGTCGGTAATATACAGCACGGTCTCTGCGCTATTGCCGGCAACGCGGACCAGGAGGGGATCTTTCCTGTCTAGTCCGAACTTGTAACCGGAATATGGAGAGGGAGCTCCGGTGGTGAAAGTGATCTCGTCGAGCCCATACGGGAGGTTCTCGGCCCTGATCTGGATCGGGAACTCGATCCCCGAGTCGACCGTCGGCGCACCCGGATTGGCCGTGATGATGGGCTCGTCGACCGAGACGGTGGCATGATGAGGGGCGTCATCCGCGTTCGTCAGGACGACGTAGATCGTTCTCTCTCCCGAGTAAGAATCGACAGAACTAAGGTGGAGGTACTGACCGTCTCTGGGATCGCCGAGGGGTACGCCGACTTCTTCAATAAAGAAATTGACTCCATCGGGGAACGGCGCGGAGACACTGACAGCGATCATCCGGGCCCTGTCCACTGAAGGCGTCACGCGGACCCCCCTGACAGAACAGGTTCCCCCGGCGGGAACGGTGAAGCTCAGTTCGCGGTGATGGGCATCCAGGTCCATCGTCTCGACGGACCCGTCAAGGAGCCGGTTATCGACGATCCAGTTCGCATTGCCCCCGTGATCGCTCCAGATTTCGTTAATAATCCACTCCTTATAGACATCCGAGAGGGAGGCGCCGCTCTCCGCTTTGATCACGCCGTCGAGTGCGTTAAATGAACCGCCATGCCCAGCGGTGAGCGTCCAGAGCCGGTTGGTCGAATACCATCGTGATGCAAACGATCCCGGAGGGGAGGTCATCAGGCTCCGCAGCTTCTCGATGAAGTGCGCCGTCTGGTATTCGTGGTTCCCGTCCACGGTCGTCAGGGGTTTCTTGCAGAAGGTGGGATCGAGCGGGTAGTCGGTGCCGGGCAGCCCGGAGTACATGTACGTCGAGGCGTATTCCGCCCATGCCTCCGTCCACCACCGGTTCACATGCATCGTATCGACCGTCCACCAGGCGTTCTCTTCCGCGTGGAAGAGCTCGTGCCGCAGCTCCCGGACCAGTGCCGCCCTGTTCGCGGCGCCTGTGGGCTGCGGGACGAATGGGGTCCGGGCAACGTGAATATCCTTGGTGAACCAGCCCCATTCGCTCTCGTAATAGTCCCCGATGTAGACATGGATCTTGCCGTCCCAGGCGAACCGGGAGGGGACGGGGGGGCGTAACTCATAGAATTCATCGTAGTCGTAATGCGCGTCCTCGAGCTCGGTTGCAACCGCACTTGCCATCTGCTGGGCGGTCGTGAAGGCCCCCGCCCAGCTGGACGCGATCGTCGCGTCGTCCTCGGGATCGAAGTGCACGACGAAGTGATTCGTGATCACCTCGGTCACGGGCGGGGGGGCTGGAGCCGGACGGTATATCCCTCGACACAGAGGTGGTCCGACTCGAGTACGGCCACGCCGCGTGTCTCGTCGACGGCGCACGGGACATCGCGCCATGTTCCGGCCGTCTCGTCCCATCGGACCCCCCGGATCACGTCGTCAGCGGAGGACCCCGGCGGGACCACCGAGGGCGAGAACGGGATCTCGATCGCCAGTGCGGGGTCGAACCGGACCTGGCTCCCGACCGTGATGTCGTAGACCGTGAGATTGGAGGTTCCTGCGGGCGGGGACGGGGGCGACGCGACCGACTGAACGCGCACCAGCGCCGTCTCATTCAGGGCCCCTCCCGGGATGGTCACGTTTACACCCCCACCCCAGACAACCTGCTCCTGTTGGGACGGAGTGACCGTCTGGGAGATGAAGGTCCCGCCTGTCGTGGGGGTGGGGGTGGGTGTCGCGCTCAGGTCGTTAAAAAGGGCGACGACGTCGGCGAAGTCGATCCGGTTGTTGCCGTTGAAGTCGAAGGCGGCGAGCGGTTCATTCGCTGCGATCCAGGTCATCTGGTTGAAGAACAGCACGACGTCCGCGAAGTCCTTCCGCCCGTTCGCGTTCAGGTCCTCGTACTTCCCGTCGCCGTCGGGGTCGGTGGGCGCCAGGGTGTTCGGCGGGATGGGCACCAGTCCCGCGAGCCCGGCGACGGGCTGGGAAGTGATGAGCAGGAGGAGGACGAGTGCGATAACAAGAGAGCGCATGTGAGAAACAAGATTGTGAAAAAATTAATGGTTGTGAAAAAGATCTCGTGACGATAGGCGCAGCGAAATCCCGCGAAAGGCCCGCTTCGGGCGGAGCGCCGCGAGCACCGGTGCCGGTGCCTGCACGCGGAAGCCGATCAGCCCCACGTCGATGACGGCCGACCGCTCGTCGACCGGGTCGACCGTTCCCTCGAGATATGCGAACATGAGCCGTACTCTCTTTCTATGGGGGACGGATGGGGGTTACGAGCTCCGTTCGCCGATCCGCCCTCCCCGCGATGACCGGGCGGGACGGGGCGGCGGGTGGTGGACGAGATGCCCGGGACGGTGGTCCCGTCCCGCCGGGGCATCTTCGAAAAATTGAAAATACCGGGTGGTACAGCACTCTGCACGGGAGTCGTTCATGCCAGGTCCAACGGTCCGTATCGCCGGGCTCGTCCTGCTCGCCCTTCTCCAGACCGTGTTGGTGGTTTCCGCCGCACCTGCCGGGTATCCGTTCCTGCAGTGCCTCACCTGTTCCGGGGGGGACTGCCTGGCAACGGGCTGGTGGGGCGTCGCGGTCAACGGATCGGGATACATCCACGTCTGCCAGTACTCGGCGAACACGATCGAGATCTTCAGCCCCTCGCTGGAGTGGTGTGGGCGGCATGGGAGCGTGCCAACCCCCACCGGGATCGCGGTCAACTCGAC
The DNA here is from genome assembly GCA_029547145.1 of Methanobacteriota archaeon. GTDB lineage: Archaea > Halobacteriota > Methanomicrobia > Methanomicrobiales > Methanospirillaceae > UBA288. Next base: position 907 of record JAKPPV010000020.1, on the reverse strand, counting down.
GGGATACCTCTTCGTCGCGGACTTCGGTCAGAAGAAGCTCCTGGTGTTGAACCCATCCGGTGAGAGGATCAGGGAGGTCGGGTACACGGCCGGGTACCCCTACGGTGTCGCGGTGAACTCGTCGGACTTCGTCTTCGTCACGCTCTCGAGCTACCCGAAGGTCCAGGTGCATGACCGGGACGGGAGACGGGTCGAAGAGTTCGTCTCCGGGGTGAATCCCTGGACGATCGCCGTGAACGGCACGGACCATATCCTGATTGCGGTCCGGAATTCGCGCACCGTCTCCGTCTTCGACCCGGCGTACCGTGCCGTCTCCCCGATCGACAGCGGGTTCGTCAACGGCGTGGAGGGGCTCGCGATCGATCGGGCGGACAACGTGATCGTCGCCGGGTTCGAGGAGGTGGGATCGACGGACTTCCGGGTCTTTTCGCCGGACGGCACCCTGATCGGTGGGTCGTCGGAAAGGCAGGTCCGCCACCCGCGGGGGATCGCGGTCACCCCCACGGGCAGGGTGATCGTCTCCCAGTACGGCTACTCCGTGGAGCAGCTGGGTGTCTGTGTCTACGACCCGCCCGTGCCCACCCCGACACCGACGGTCCCCCCGACACCGACGGTGACCCTCACGCCGGACCCCACCCCGACACCGACACCCACCCCGACGCCCACCGCCGGCCCGTCCCCCTCCTTCGCCGCGTACCCCCAGTCCGGGCCGGCACCGCACACCGTCCAGTTCCTGGACTACACCCCGAACGCGAAGGAGTGGCGGTGGGACTTCGGCGACGGCGGGACGTCCACCCTCCAGTACCCCACCCACACCTACACGACGAGCGGGCTCTACACCGTCTCCCTTTCCGTCACCGACCGGGCGGGGCAGTCGTCGACGAAGACCGAATACCATTACATCCGG